>CACKMK010000037.1 GCA_902601345.1 uncultured Candidatus Poseidoniales archaeon | reverse complement strand
TCTGAATGGGACCCAGGCTAGAGTCGGATTCCAGAACTCTTCGTACTACGGCTGGCCTCTGATGTTCGATCACAACAGCATGTATGCATGGATGGTGGATGGAAAGGCCTACCCTCACTCAAATACCTGGTATGCCGATACATCCACGGTAGATTTCGATAATGACTCCGACGGGATACTAGACGAATCGGGTTTGAACATCACAGGAGTGAACGAATCCCTATCGGGGGAATATCACCTGGGAGAACATCCTGACTGGCGCCTTCGAGACAGGGCAGGGGGGGACGTCCCGATTCTGGTAGTGGATGACCGACTAGCGGGGGTATACGAAACCGTTTGGCCCGACACGGATAGAGACGGTTGGTTCGGCAACGAGACTCCCATGCGACCGGGGGAGGAGACATCTGGTAGGGACACTAATGGAGATGGCCTCTGGGACGTCTCAGCGGGACTCGTATACTGGGTTTCTGACGGAGCGAACGGGGTGCCGTACGGAGGGACATACTCTGCCAGGCACGGGTACTCAGACAGGATCGCAGGGCCAGGTAACCTGACTCTTTTCATGCTAGAGTCAGGAACCCATGGGACCCTTTGCGCCAGTGCCATCTCCGCTCAAGGTGTCGTTGATGATGGCAGAGTACTGGGAATGGCACCTAATGCTACGATTTCCTCAATTGGAAACCACTACTCAGGAGGGCACTCGTTGGATGCATGGAGATTTATTGCAGAGGGTTATGATGGAGATCCAAGTACGCCGGATCAACCTCACATAGGGTCTTTCTCTTTCGGGTACTCTTCTGTTGACGACTCTGGGGCCGATGGCTATTCCCTATACCTGGATTGGATAACCAGAGTTTACAACTCAAATGCATCTTACGCTGTAGCAATCGGAAACGGGGGGCACGGCTTCGGAACCACAAAGGTGCCAGGGGCTGCTCATGGGGTATTCTCAGTGGGCGCGTTCAGTAGCCGCTCCTCAGACTCGTGGGGTCAGAGCGCACCATGGTCGAACAGGGGCCCAAACGCCGTTGGACGGATGGACCCCGATATCGTAGCAGTCGGTTGGTCGGCAACTGGAGATATGCCACTCAACAACTACGACAATGCAAACCAGGCATGGACGACATGGGGAGGGACCAGCCTGGCCACACCAGTAGTGGCTGGACTCCTGGCTCTGGTGGAGGAGGCTTGGCTGGAGAATAGGGGCTACCATCCCAAATCCCAGGAGCTCCGTGACTTCGTTCTATCAACATCAGACGACAGGGGGTACGAGTCCTTCGTTCAGGGAGGCGGATGGATGAACGCCTCTCGTGCGGTCAAGACCCTAGCCGCAGAGAACGGAACGTGGTCTGCATCTCCTGCCCAATGGAACACAGGTTGGTTCCATGGCAAGCATAGAGACGCAAATCTGAATTCCATAGCACCAGGAGAATCTCAGACATTCGATGTCAAATTCGAAAACCCCGGATCATCAGAGCTCCAACTCAATCTGACACCAGTCTTCTTCCAGCCCCTTGCTCACGAGGTCCTAGTCTGGAACAGCACAGGAAACGGATCAGGAGGGGGTGAGAACGACACATGGGACGGACACCAAGGAGATAGGCCAGACTTGCTTATACCCATACACATAACCAACGACTCCTCCCACAGGCTTCACCCAGATACGGTACAATTCAGAGCAAGAGCCACAATACAGTATGACGCATTCGACGAGGATCTCGACAGGTCTTCAATGGAGCGGGTATATCTAGAGGTCTTCAGATGGAGCGACCACGATGGCGATGGCAACTATCACAACGACAGCGACAGCGACGGAATGGTTGACGAGTCAGAGTGGGAGGACTCAGAAGAGCTCGAAGAAGTGACCTACTGGTGGCATCATGGGCCCCAGGCGGAGGTCCGAGTCGGCCTCCCTTTCGAAGATGCTCGAGATGGATTGCTTCTTGGGGTCTGGAGGTACGATGCAAGTCCTTCGGGACTAGACCCAGTTCGGATAGAGGTCG
>CACKMK010000036.1 GCA_902601345.1 uncultured Candidatus Poseidoniales archaeon | reverse complement strand
CCCATTCGTTGACCCTCTTGTCGCATTCTCCCTTGAGAACAGTGAGGTTCGCTGGTCTGATGAACGATTCACCGACGAACCTAACGTTCTGTTGGTAGTAGATTATGTCATTGACATCGTCACCGTCGACATCGGCTATCTCCACTCGATTTCCGTCGGCGACGTCTCTGAAACCTGCCCTATACGAGTCATTATTGGATATCTGGACATCCTGCCTGTCTGCGAAGCCGCCGTTTCCATCGTTGTATAGGAAGCTAATGAAGTGTCCAAAACCGCTGCCGGAGCCTATGTCATTATCCCCATCGCAGTCCAGATCTCCTATCGTGATGTAGAGGGGATCTCTCTGGACTGCGTATTGAGTAGTGTGGGAAGCAGAAGCATAAGGCACTGCCGAGACGAACAGCGAGGTCAGCATGAGGAACACCAGTCCTACTGCCCTCCTGCCGCTTCCATGCTTACGGTTTCCATTCATACTTACGTTCATCATGGTAGTTCGGACTTTCCGACCACTCTTATGCATTACCGAGACGTGTTTTTTTGATGCATTAGGGAATGTCGTCGAATTACTTCATCTCCAGCCAGCTTGGATTAGGCGAATAACTTACTTCTTCGCCACCGTAGACCTTCTCGAGCCTCCCCATTAGCCAAAGCCTGTCTAGGAAAATCTCCAGATCGATTCTCTCTCTGTTCATTCTCTCTCCTACAAGGAGCTCTATGGTCCCAACATCCAACGACGAGTGTCCATGCTCCCTCACGATTAATGTTAGGAGAATTTGAAGCCAGGACTCTGCCATCGGATCCCCGGACAGATTGTTATTGAGGGGTTCTGGGTCCTCAATCTCGTCCAAGAATTCCATTATCGCCTTGATGTCTGGCTTCGTCTTCTTCGAGATTCCGTGCTCTTCGGCCTTCGATGCCAAGTTAAGGTCACCGACCTTCCTTACTATGGATGGGATTCTGGACGGATCAGGTAGGGGCCCGGGAAGTCCATTTTCTGATTCGGATTCGTCTTCTGCCATTCTATTACCTCGATGCTTTGGGTGAGTGAATTCAATCTTTTGCCAGATTCCTGAGGACCGTTTGCAGGATTCCTCCGTTTCTGTAGTACTCGACCTCTACTGGCGTCTCCAATCTGACAATGACAGGGAAACTTACCACTGTCCCGTTCCCCTTCTTCGCTGTTACGATTATTTCAGAGAACGGATCGAGATCACCGGATGCAGGGATGCTGTAGAGCTCGGTGCCATCGAGACCCAATGATTCTGCATCGGTCCCGTCAGAGAATGCTAGTGGGAGCACTCCCATTCCCACCAGGTTAGACCTATGGATCCGCTCGTATGACTTGGCTATAACAGCCCTGACGCCAAGAAGGAAGGTGCCTTTTGCAGCCCAGTCCCTGCTGCTTCCAGAGCCATACTGAGAGCCTGCCAGTACCACTAGTTGCGTGGATTCTGATTGGTACCTCTCACTGGCTTCGTGTATGGAAACTACCTCGTTGGTTGGAAAGTGTGTTGTGATTCCGCCCTCGGTTCCGGGTGCAGTCTGGTTCCTCATCCTGATGTTGGCGAATGTCCCCCTGATCATAACCTCATGATTGCCTCGACGGCTCCCAAAGGAGTTGAAGTCTCGGGGTTCGACTCCCTTACTCATCAGGTACTTGCCCGCTGGGCCGCTGCTGGGGAAGGCCCCCGCAGGACTGATGTGATCCGTAGTAACCGAGTCGCCGACCTTCACCAGGACCCTCGCATCCTCTATCGGTTCTACGGGAGATGGTTCGGGTTGGATGCCCTGGAAGAAAGAGGGCAGTCGCACGTACGTGGAATCCTCGTCCCACGGGAAAAGTTCGCTTGCTTCACTAGGAATCGAATCCCATCTTGGCTCACTTAGAACATCTGAGTATCGCCTAATGAACATCTCCGGACCAATGGCAGCTTCTACAGTTCTGTGAATCTCATCATCACTAGGCCAGATGTCTGACAGCATTACAGGCTCTCCGGCACCATCCAGGCCAAGGGGTTCCTTGCTGAAGTCTATGTCCAATGTTCCTGCCAGGGCGTAGGCCACTACCAATGGTGGGCTAGCTAGGTAGTTCGCCTTGATCTTCTGGTGTATCCTTCCTTCGAAATTGCGATTCCCGGAGAGGACGCTTCCCACAACC
>CACKMK010000035.1 GCA_902601345.1 uncultured Candidatus Poseidoniales archaeon | reverse complement strand
CGAATAGTAGTATTGCCATCACCGCCAGTGCCGTGGCGACGGCGTTGGACGCAGCCTCGGCCAGGGGGTTCATCGGCATGCCGCGCCAGCTGTCCGCCAGGAGTGGCAGAGTGGCCCAATCGGAGTTTGTCGCCACGATGAACGACGCCCCGAACTCCCCGAGCGACATCGCCAGGCAGAATATCGCCGCCACGGTGATGGGGCCCTTCATCAGGGGGATTCTCACTCTCGTCAGCCTTGCCAGGAGACCCATTCCGAGTACCCTGGCCGTCTCATCGTACTCCCTGTCGATGGACCTGAGGCCGGTCAGCATGATGCGTATGGCGAAGGGTGTGGTCAGCATGACGTGGGCCAAGGCTGGCAGGGGCCAGAACTGTGAGAATGCCGCCGGGTCCAGCTTGGTGACTCCCAGCGTCACCCCTAGCCCTATCATCGCGGCGCTGAAGGCGAAGGGAGCCATTGTGGCGAAGTCCAGCGCCTCGGACAGTCTCCTGTTAGTTCTCTCCAGGCTGTGAATCGCAGAGGCGATGCAGTAACCCAGAGGCATCGAGACGACGAGGGAGATGGTGGCATAGAGGATCGAGTTGGCCATAGCGTCCGACAGCGGGACCATCGAGAATGAGCCGTCCCTAGCCACCTCCCACCCGTCAAGGGACCAGGTGTCCGCCACCCTGCCAGACTCCACGGTACGGACGCGGACCGAGCCGATCGCGACGGAGAGGATGGGGGCGATGGAGAACAGCAACGCGGGCGCCATGAACACCCACCCGTAGTCAAAACGGCCCCTCGCCACCCGTGCTGGGGCCATAGGGTACTGCCTCTGGAGCTCCCTCTGGATTCGGGATGCGAGCCAGAGAGAGACCGACAGGACTGCGAACTGTATCAACGAGGATGCTAGGACTATCTCAGAGGTGAACGCCATGTAACCCTCTATCCCAGCGGAGGGGGACGAGATTGCCATGACGCTCTCCAGGGTGTTGTCTCTGATGGTTATCCACCTGACGAGGGCGAAGGAGGTGAAGCTGAACACGAAGGACATGCAGAACGAGGCGCTGAGCGGAGGGATGAGTACCGGCAGCCAGAGGTGCCTGATCCTCCCGGATATCGTCCTCCCGGCCGGAAGGAGTCTCAGCTGCTCCTCCATCGAGGGGTCCAGGGTCGCGAGTATCGGCTCGCAGAACCTGATCACGAGTGACATGTTGAACCACGCGTGGGCGATTATGAGCGTCCAGAACCAGGTGCCCTCGTCGCTCCTTATGCCCAGGGCGGAATCCCCAGTCAGGGTCAGTATCCCCATAGCGGCTATGATCGAGGGCATGACGAACGGGACCGTGAGAACGGCTCTGATCATCGATTGCATCCTCCAATCATACCTCCCCAGCAGCCAGGCAACTGGCAGGCCGAGCGATATCGTGGCTAGGGACGAGAGGATGGACTGAAGGAACGTGAACTCGATCGCCCCTGCTGACATGTAATTCCCGTCCAGCGTCTCTATCCACGCTCCCGGATTGGCCCCAGCCACGCCGATCAGCCTCAAGACGGCCAGGGCTATCGGGGATGCTATGAGAAGCAGGAAGGCTGCGATGGCGAGAGATCGGATGCCTAGGATCAGCCTGTAGGTCCCGGGACCCAAATCATTCACCCTCGGTCATGGCTGAATTCCACCTATCCAGCCATGCGTCGATATTGAGGGAGATTGCCATGGATGTAATGTTGGCGTTCTGATCGGGGACTATCGAATGGTGCCTGTAACCGCCCTCCTCGGGCAAGTCCTGCCCCTCCAGGACCGAGTACATCATGTTCTGAGTGGGCATGAGTGCATTGACCTCCGGCGAAAGCAGGTACTCGATGAAAAGGTCGGCGTTCTCGGCATTCCCCCCCTGCACCACCGAGGCGTATTCGACTTGGAAGAAGGAGGCCCTGTCCAGGTCGAGCGATGCGGATTTCGTCCAGTTCCCGTTGTACCAGGCCTCGACGCCCGGTGAGTGGCAGTATGAGACAGTGATGTGCGCATCGCCTACGTATCCGGGCATGTACTCCCCATAGCCTCCGGTGTAGTGGATTTCGTAGGCCTCGCTCCAGCCCGGTGTGATAATCACGTCATTGTCCCTCATCGAGGACCACCACGTGTCGAACCCGTGGTAGGAGTCGGTCGTGTACTCGAAGTAGTCCAGGGTCGCGAGCATGAATCCCCTTCCGGGGCTACTGGACATGGGCGACGGTAGCGCGACCTTCCCCCTCCACTCCTCCTCTGTGAGATTCCAGAGGCTTGTCGGGACGGACAGGTTCACGCCATCAACGATACTGGAGTCGTAGTTCA
>CACKMK010000034.1 GCA_902601345.1 uncultured Candidatus Poseidoniales archaeon | reverse complement strand
GCGGGCATAGTGACCGGGATCGGGGTCGTCCACGGCAAGGAGTGCGTCTTCGTGGCCAACGACGCCACCGTGAAGGGCGGGTCCTACTACCCGATGACGGTCAAGAAGCACATCAGGGCGCAGGAGATAGCCGAGGAGAACAACCTCCCGTGCATCTACCTCGTCGACTCAGGGGGGGCGTTCCTGCCGATGCAGGACGAGGTCTTCCCCGACAAGCTCCACTTCGGCAGGATATTCAGGAACCAGGCGATACTCTCCAGCAAGGGCATCCCGCAGGTGGCAGCCGTGCTCGGGTCCTGCACCGCGGGCGGCGCGTACATCCCAGCCATGTCCGACGAGTCGATCATAGTGAAGGGCAACGGGACGATATTCCTGGCAGGCCCGCCGCTCGTCAAGGCCGCAACCGGCGAGGAGGTGTCCGCCCAGGACCTGGGCGGGGCGGAGGTCCACACGTCCGAGTCCGGCGTCGCCGACCACTACGCGGAGGACGAGGAGGACGCGCTGAGGATCGTCCGCAACATCGTCGAGAACCTCAACGTCCAGCCCAAGCACAGGCTCGACACCGCCGCCCCGGAGCCACCGGCGTACGACGTGGAAGACCTGCTGGGGATCATCCCCGAGGACAACAGGACGCCCTACGACGTGAGGGACGTCATCTCCAGGATAGTCGACGGCTCCAGGTTCCACGAGTTCAAGCGCCGGTACGGCAACACCCTGGTGTGCGGATTCGCCAGGATCCACGGCTACCCCGTGGGCATCGTGGCCAACAGCGGCATCCTGTTCTCAGAGTCCTCGCAGAAGGGCGCGCACTTCGTCGAGCTGTGCGGGCAGCGGGGAATCCCGCTGGTGTTCCTGCAGAACATCTCCGGCTTCATGGTCGGAAGGGACGCCGAGTCCGGCGGGATAGCCAAGGACGGGGCCAAGCTCGTCACCGCGGTGTCATGCGTGCCGGTCCCGAAGTTCACCGTGATCATAGGCGGGTCCCACGGGGCCGGCAACTACGGCATGTGCGGGAGGGCCTACGACCCCCGCTTCCTCTTCATGTGGCCCAACTCCCGCATCAGCGTGATGGGGGGCGAGCAGGCTGCCAGCGTGCTGTCGACGGTGGGCAACGAGGACCCCGACGCGATTCGCGCCAAGTACGAGAGGGAGAGCAGCCCCTACTACTCGACGGGCAGGCTGTGGGACGACGGGGTGATCGACCCCAGGGACACCAGGGACGTCCTTGGGCTATCTATTTCCGCCAGCCTCAACGCCCAGATGCCGGAGACGCGCTACGGCGTGTTCAGGATGTGATGACGTGGCAGGCGACCCGCAACCGGAGACCGAGCTGTGCAGGCTTGAGGTCGACGGCGCGGTGGCCAACGTCACCCTTGACAGGACCGACGCGTTCAACGCGCTCAACCCACAGCTGATCTCCGACATCTCCGAGATACTCGAGTGGACCTCCATGAGGTCCGTCGGCACGACCGGCGAGCTGCGCTCGCCGGACGGCTCCCCCAACCTGAGGGCGCTCGTGATCAGGGCGGAGGGCAAGCACTTCTGCGCCGGCGCGGACATCAACATGATGCGCGAGGGCGGGAGCAAGACCCCAGAGGAGAACAGGGCCGACTCGGAGAGGCTGGACAGGCTGTTCCACGGCCTCTGGTCGCACCCGTGCTTCACTATCGCAGCCGTCCAGGGCGTCGCACTGGGAGGCGGGGCGGGACTCGTCTCTTGCACCGACCACGTCATAGCCGAGCCGAGGACGAGGATAGCGCTCTCCGAGGCCAAGCTCGGGATATCCGCAGCGGTCATCGGGCCGTACGTCTACAGGCGGCTCGGCAGCGCAGGCTTCCGCAGGCTCGCCATGCTGGCCTCCAGGGTGGGGCCCGAGGAGGCCCTCAGGATCGGCTTCGTCGACGAGGTCGTCGACTCGGCAGACTCCATGGAGGACTCCATCTTGGCAGTCCTCTCCGAGGTCATGACCTCGGGGCCGTTGGCCGTGACCTCCGCCAAGCGGATGGTCGAGGTTCTCGACCGCTGGGAGGGCGATGACGACTCGCTGAGGTCGTGGACGCTGGACCTCACGAGCGAGATGCGAGGGTCGCCGGAGGGCCAGGAGGGGCTCTCCTCGTTCATCGACGGCAGGAAGCCCGCCTGGCAAGAGGACCAGGAAGGCTGAGCATGTCTCCGGAGTGGATGCAGGGGGCCCCGAGCCCGTACTCCAAGGTCCTGGTCGCAAACCGGGGCGAGATAGCGGTCAGGGTCCTGCAGGCAGCCAGGGAGGCGGGCCTGTCGAGCGTCGCCGTGTACTCCGAGTCCGACTCAGGGTCGCTGCACGTCGAGACCGCCGACGAGTCGGTGCTCCTCGAGGGGGAGGGGCTCGACCAGACCTACCTCAACGGCAGCGCCATCATCGAGGCAGCCCGGTCGACGGGGGCGGACGCGATCCACCCCGGCTACGGGTTCCTCTCGGAGAGGGCGGACTTCGCCCGGCAGGTCGAGTCCGCGG
>CACKMK010000033.1 GCA_902601345.1 uncultured Candidatus Poseidoniales archaeon | reverse complement strand
TGCAAGTACCCAGGCATGTGCACTATAGTGAGTTCTACCATCAGACTTTTGATCCGCCGCAAGGACCTGTAGATCATATTGCTGCCAGCCAACCCATGCGGATCCTCCGTCCATGAGAGCTATGTCGGCATTTCCGAACCTGAGAGCCTCAAGCATCGCACCCTCAGAATCTACATTGTAGAGAGAGACATCGTAATTTAGTACTTCAGACAAATAGTCAGCGAAAGACTGGGGATTCTCATCTATGTTTGCGTAATCATCTCTTACTTCGTAAGCAATCACCAATGTGTCGATTGGATCTGCCTCGTCATCATCACCTGCACAGCCTGCTAGCGAAGCGCTAATCATCAATATCATCATCAAGCCTGCCATCTTCTTTTCTTCAAGCATTTTGGTCACCCTAAAAATTCCGAAAACAAATTTACTTATCAATTTTAGGTTAACCTAAACTAAAATTTAATTCCGATATAATCATGATCTTCTGCCTGTTCAGGCAAATAGTGAATACTACGGCGAGAGCGTTGTTGCTCGTGATTATAATCATATTTTCCGCATCTGTAAAAACTCTGGAAGGCACGCATGAATTAGATATCCAGTCGGAGAGAATGGAGCAGTTCGGAGGAGGAGGGTCGCTGGAAGAGCAGTGCGGTTCGATAACATTCGAGGATATTTTCATTTACAATCAAGCAATTTTCGAGGTTCGTGTGAACGAAGACTGGCAGACTGCCGAAGTGGATGCCAGAGCATGGATAAACTGGTCCCTGGCCGATGAAATCAGATCTGATCTAGATTCTTTCCTAGAGGGGATTGTGCCCTCTGGAGGTGATGGCTGGTTGTCATCGGATGAGATTGAGGCCATGGTCTCAATTGCCGCGGACTGTCTTGAATACAGCATCACTCGAATTGGGATTAGGGACGGGCCCTCCCATAGAGGAGGAGTTGCAGTGGACTGGATGAACACTTCATGGGAGAGTGACCAAACCAACATAGGTCACTTCAACGGAGTTCCCGAGAGACACTCACAAGTTAGAGACTGTCAGGGATTCAGCCAGGAGAGTTGTTTCGAGGTTCCAGTTGTACCATCGAGCTCTAGAGATTGTGACATACAGATTGACCAGTCTTCAGGAACTGATGAGTGTAGGATCGAGTTATGGCTCAATGCGACGATGGTGATAGATGGAGTCTCGGACCCCAATGACTTCACTGTAGCATTCAACTCATCCAATATGAGTAATGCTAGACTAGACTTCACCTTCCCGGTCATGCCAGAATTAAGGATGGACATGTGGGAGGAGTGCGAGGGGAGATTCGTAGGACTAGAAGGGGACAACCTACAATCCGATGCCGCCCCGATCAGAGGAAGTTGCATAGGAGACGGGTCAGCAAGTTACGATCTTCGAACAAATGATGACGGGAGCCTCACATACACACTAGACTC
The DNA here is from genome assembly GCA_902601345.1 of uncultured Candidatus Poseidoniales archaeon. Taxonomy (GTDB): domain Archaea; phylum Thermoplasmatota; class Poseidoniia; order Poseidoniales; family Thalassarchaeaceae; genus UBA36. The sequence goes on along the minus strand of CACKMK010000033.1, from coordinate 2,125 downwards.
GAACTTCTCAAGGGAGAATTGGCCTTTGGGCGAAGACATTTTCGCTGACTTCACCACTTCTCCGGTCCCCACTAATGAAGCCCCTGAATGGACCCTGAATGCACCTGCAAACGGGACCTGGTTCCCAGTCTTTGAAGATGGCCCCAACAAGTTGTCAACATGGGAAGAAATTGCATCTTGGTTTGATGACGAATCCGGAGTAGCGAGTCTGGAGATTTCCTGCACCTCTGGACAGACTGAGCTATCCCAGAGCATTGATGGTTCATTGTGGGTTAACGTTGATGGTATCACTCAGGTTACTTGCCAAGCCTCAGACTCCTCAGGAAAGACTTCCGGTAACAGGACATGGATGATCGGAGTACCTGTTTCGATTTCCACAACTAGCCTGCTTCTAGATGATGAGCACCCCCTGACAATTACCCGCTCCGGGTCATGGGAACCGGAAACTACCGTTCGTCTTGCTCTGTCGCAAGATGGGCAACCAAGACAGATAATAGAGTATAGTGAACAGATTACGGGAACTCATCAAGTACTAATGCCGTCGCAAGGTATTGTCCCTGGTCCAGTACAGATTTGGATTGAAGTGATAGTTGGCGATCGGTCATTCAAAAGAACTTTCGATCTTGGAATTGTTAAGGAAAGCGAACCCCCGTTACTTACACTGGGAATGGCTTCTTTCGATGGTTGGATGTGGAAGGTAGAAGGTCACTACAGCGATCCAGACGGAGAGGTGGTAACTTTCACAATCGAGATTGCAGATACCGTCCACCAAATCGAGGTCATGGGAAATACTTGGGAGACTGAATGGGTGGACCTCGCGCCCCTCGCATTGGGTGGAGAGTATGACCAGATGATTATTGACGTGGAGATTACCGGTTGTGATCAGTCTGGGAAATGCACTACTATTCAGACATCTATAGACACTTCAATGGTCGAAATCCCAGAAGTCACGGAACCATCTGAAGGTGGTCCTTCTGAAACCAGTCTTCCAGCCTTAGGCATCCCCTCACTGTTGATTGCATTATCGATGGCTATTTTCTTCAGAAGGAGATCTTAGAATGAGTTTCTCGGGAAGAGTGGATCGTGAGTCTCATGAGGGAGGCCTGCTGATTTCCTTCGAAGGAAGGCCCCCTCGTCTCGGTGCCAGAATGAGAGTTAGGGGCGGTAAGATATTGGGAAAGGTGGAGACTGTTCTGGGCCCCATTGAGTCTCCTCTGATACACGTACATCCCCTTTACGATGGAATAGACTTGAGGGCATCTGTAGGATCCCCCGTCGAGATAGCCCCCCGGGAAAATTCACGGAAGAGTCGCCCAAGGGGAAACTATGGTAGAACAAACAGGAACAATAAGAGCCATAGGGGAAAATCTGGAGGACGAGGGAGACGTAATTCGAGGGAAAGTAAGAGGGGAGGGGATTCCGGAAGAGGGAATTATCACCACAGAAGAGGGACCAAGGGTAAACAGAGGACTTCCGGTAAATCGGGAGGGAGGTCAAACAGACCCGGCAGAAGGAGAGGGCCCAATAGGGAGGGCAGGGGAAAGAGGCGTTAGCCTAGCACCCGAGCATTCTTCATCGAGGGTATTCTGCGAATCCTATGACGAACAGTGCCGAGATGATATGGCTGGATGCCATAGAAGCCAATGAGGCAGGGGATAGGGAGACTGCTTTATCTCTCGCCGAAGAAGTGGTTTCTATTGACGAGAGTCACGCAGATGCTTGGTTTGCTATCGCTCAGTGGGTGCTGCCAGTAGATTCTAGAGGGAAGCAGCGGATGCCTGACATGATACAGTCATCCAAGTCCATGGCCGCAAGCAAGAAGGCTGTCGAACTAGATCCGGATAACGAGCATGCATGGAGGATTGGGGGTGAAATCATAGTTGCTCACCTAGGAATGCTGGAACACGGACTAAAATGGTGGGAAGATAGGAAGGAAGTTGAACTGTACAACGTAGAGTCCGAAGGGGCCATTATCGAGGCTCTAAGGTTCGGAAATGCTGATATCGGGTTCATGGATGGAGGAGCAGCTTGGGTAGGTTGGAAGGAATACGGGCTAGCCTCTATGGCTGCGGATCTGAAAAGTGACAGCAGGACTCACTACAATGCCCATGCCTGGGTACTGGCG
>CACKMK010000032.1 GCA_902601345.1 uncultured Candidatus Poseidoniales archaeon | reverse complement strand
CCGAGTAGCAAGAATAATCGGCTACAGTATTTCCAATAAGAGAGTATCAATCTCCTCATTCCTCGCGGTTTCGGGAGTCTGTATCTGGCTATTCGGCTTCGTGATGGATGTCTTCACGGTAGACTGGGGCTTCGGTAAGAACGTTCGAATAGGCTTCCCTGCCCTAGAGGCAAAACAAATCCTCGGATTTGACCTCAGGCCGTGGTCTGGGACGAATAGGATTAGCCTCGCGCTGATTATTCTTTCAGTGATTTCGTTGGGGAGGTCAAGGTTCATTTCACCACAATCCGAGGATGCTATGCCAAACCCGATATTGTTGATCCTCGCTCCAATAGGGGCACTATCCAATTATCTGCCTGGAAACGGCCGTTTCGATCCAGAGTCTGTCAGCAAAACAGTAGCAAGAACATCCTTCTATCTGACCAAGGCCTTCTCAGTCAGGTCTGCCTTCCTGTTGGTTGTAGCTGGCCTACTCGGCGAGCTGTATTACTTCACCAGCCCGATTTACGTTGACATCTTCATCAACGAGGCAGGCTGGTCCCAACAGAAGTATAATGGGATAGTCGGAGGTATTGCCTTGCTCGGCTCAGTTTCGGGACAAATAATCGGCGGGATACTAGGAGACAAGTTTGGGATTCGCAGAGTAGCGATGGTCTCCTTCTTGGTACTGGCCCTGGCGAATGCCACCTTTGCTTTCCTAGAGCCCATGTGGGGTAACACATTGGTCATGACAATATACCTGATAGGCCAGTATTTCGTTGCTGGAATAGCCCTGATTTGCATAATTTCTCTGTGTATGAGGCTAACATGGAGCAAGGTAGGAGGGACCCAGTTCACAGCATACATGTCCATCCTGAATACCTCGGTCGTTTTCGCATACACGCTGACAGAGAGGATGATATCCGTCTTCAACTACACAACAGCAATCTACATAGGCGCTGCTCTGACCCTCGTCACCACCTTCTTCCTACTATTCATAGACGAGAATGAGACTGATCGCGTGCTCGAAGGTAGATGGGACGATGACGATGAATTCGATGACCTAGGGGAATCCCCATGGTGGGATGCGGAAGAAGGGGGCGAGAAGCCTGTCGCGAGTGCATGAAATTCTGGAAGGTACGGATGAAGACTTCCTGGTCTTCACACAGACAATATGCCCATATTGCACTCGGGCTTTCAGAACCTTAGATTCCAAGGGACTAACTTACTCCGAAGTGAATCTGGATAACTTCGTAGGCCTTCGAAAGGAAGTTGTGATGGAGACTGGTCATAGGACGGTACCTGTTGTTTTCGATATGCGAGGAGACGCCCCTGTATTCGTGGGAGGGTCAGACAACCTTCTGGAATACCTCTAGAGTGTCCAGGACTGTGTGATTCCACCGGCAATTCTGACTCTCAAGAACGTCGATCCACCTGTGAATGTCGCAGTTAGGGTGTATTCACCAGAAGGATAGGGAATTGTGCCCAGGGTGCCCATCTCGCTAGCCCCCGGGCCCCAAATCCTCTCAAGTACTGAGATTGACATATGGTCCCTAAGCGTAAAGGAAATGGATGAACCAGAACCGCATTCTGCGTCTATGAAGTAGATCATCTCATCCCATTCTCCATCACTAGGATGATCGTTGACCAGGAAAGTGTCCCTAAATTCAATGTCATTACCCGGGTCTTCCCACGTTTCGCTGAATAGGTCCCCTCCTCTGACGAAGTAGACGTCACCAGTGTGCCCAGTACCCGAGTCCGCCAACATCATTCTAAGGTTCGAGGTTCCCGAAGCATCTTTCCATGTGAATGACTGGAAGAACCCAATTTCGCTGTCGAAAACATAATCCAGCCTAGAACCATCGTCAGAGTTGGCGATTACTATTGCAGTACTGCCTGTTATATCGGAAACGAACGCACTCCACTCCATTGAGAATAGGGTGAATGACCATGAGTCCCCCTCCTCCATCGGGAAATTGAGCACTTGCTGGGGCGCTCCGTTTTCGAAAGCACCTAGATCGGAATGGGTAATCCTGCCAAGGAAAGGATTGTGGTTCAGTACGGCATGTCTCCTAGCTTCAGTCAGGCTAGAAATCGCTAACATGTATGCAGTCCCATCTTCTTCGCTTGTACTTGCTACAACTAATTTTGCAGTATCGTCGCTGTAGTCCGGGGTTGAGAATGTGTACAGCCACCAGTCTCCCGTCTCCCACGTTGGTACCTCAATCTCCTTCGTTCCAGTGTTGCCCATTCCTGAAGACCCCCCGGTGCATCCGGCAAGGGAGAACGAAAGAATCACCACGGTCATTGCCAACGCGCGATGCGAACCCATGGTTTACGCTAGAGCCGACCTATCAAGAGTCTGACGCTCATTAGTTTCGTCTCAGAGAGTCCCTAGTTCCCCGCTCTTTGTCAGCATTCCAGCAATAACGACGCTGACTATGCTCATCAGCTTGATTAGTATGTTCAGAGATGGGCCGCTGGTGTCCTTGAATGGGTCTCCGATGGTATCTCCCACTACAGCAGCACTGTGGGCTTCATCGCCCTTTGCAGCGCCCTCAATATGCCCTTGCTCTATTGCCTTCTTGGCGTTGTCCCATGCTCCTCCTGCGTTTGCCATGAATAGCGCCATCAGGACGCCGCTAGCAGTAGCCCCTGCTAGAGTTCCGCCCAGTGCTGCGCTACCTAGTAGCAAACCAATGACTACAGGGCTCGATACGGCCACTACTCCCGGCATTACCATCTCCCTTAGGGCCGCCTTGGTGGAGATGTCCACGCAGGTTGCACTGTCTGGCTCAACTCCCTCGCGACCCTCCAAAAGGCCGTCAATTTCCTTGAACTGTCTCCTAATCTCGGTTATCATGTCCTCGGCTGCTCTCCCAACTGACTTCATGGTCATAGCTGCGACAACGAAAGGTAGGGCAGCCCCGATTAGGAGTCCGATTACCACCATTGGCTCGGTCAGGCTCAGATCTGCTGCCTCAAGATTAGCACTGGTCTTGAATGCGGCGAAAAGAGCGAGGGCAGTTAAAGCAGCACTTCCGATCGCGAATCCCTTGCCGATTGCTGCGGTCGTGTTCCCGATTGAATCGAGCCCATCTGTGATCTCCCTGACATCATCGCCTAGACCAGACATTTCTGCAATTCCGCCAGCGTTGTCTGCTACAGGGCCATATGCATCCACTGTCATCGTAACGCCAACTGTGCCTAGCATCCCCATAGCCGCCATTGCTATCCCATACAGCCCTGGATCTCCGCCGTCCATCACATGGTTTGCTCCGAAGATTCCTGCGGCCATCAGTAGGACTGGGATGAATACCGACTGCATTCCTACAGCTAACCCTGCGATGGCGTTGGTCGCACTCCCGGTCTTGCTTGCTTCCCCGATATAGGGGATTGCCTGTACCTTGAAGAAGAAAACATCTTCTATTCCGGTGTAGTATTCAGTAACCAGACCTATTAGAATCCCGACAAGAGAACCTATTGCCACAGCTTGGATTACCTCGGTGGGCAACTCAAGGTAGTCCAGGGCTAGGTATCCGCCTAAGATGAAAAGTCCAGCAGCTATGAAAGTGGTATTCCTCAGTGCTGCTCCGGGATCCATGTTTTGCATTGCAGTAATGGAGAATACGCCAATGATGGAAGCAATGTAACCAACTACTGCCAGAACGATTGGAATCATCACATAGTCAGGGCCTAGGAGATCTTCACTCGCCGCTGCAATTACCATTGCTGCGATAATGCTTCCAACGAATGACTCGAAGATATCAGCGCCCATTCCCGCAACATCTCCGACGTTGTCTCCGACGTTGTCTGCAATCACGCCTGGGTTTCTGGGGTCGTCCTCGGGAATTCCCGCCTCAACTTTTCCAACAAGGTCCGCACCAACGTCTGCTGCCTTGGTGTAAATGCCACCCCCAACTCTCGCAAAAAGTGCTATCGAAGATGCTCCCATGCCGAATCCTGCAATGTTATCCACCGTTAGGAACGGTTCGGATCCGCCGGCTTGGGTAAGGTAGTACATCAGAGAGATGCCGGCTAGACCAAGCCCTCCTACGGCCAGGCCCATCACTGCACCTCCGTTGTATGATGTGGTCAGTGCGGCCGATTGGCCACCATCTGCTGCTGCCTGTGCAGTTCGACCGTTCGCACTAGTCGCAGATCGCATTCCGGAGAATCCTGCGGCTACGCTGCATATCGCCCCAATGATGAATGCGATCATGGTCTCAAACCCGAGGCCGTTTTCTTCTCCTCCTAGGAGAAGGGCTAATGCCACTACTACAATGAATCCGGATAGCAACCTGTATTCCGCCCACAGGAACGCCATCGCGCCATCATAGATTCGTCCAGTGATTTTCGCCACCGTCTCGTTTTCGATCTTTATTGAATTCACCTTGTTGTACAGGAAAAATGCAACTAAAAGTCCGA
>CACKMK010000031.1 GCA_902601345.1 uncultured Candidatus Poseidoniales archaeon | reverse complement strand
ATCACGTTTTCTTCGATGGTTCATCGTTCATTATCTCGTTTGTCTTGTTAGGCGGATACCTAGAATCTAGAGCCAAACTGAAGGCAACGGACTCCATTCACGGGTTAATGAAGCTCCAGCCGAGGAATGCCAGGTTGCTAAAAGACGATGGAGAAATTCAAGAGAAAGCAGTGGATTTAGTTCCAAGGGGTTCGCTAGTAAAAATACTGGCAGGCGAGACTGTTCCGTTAGACGGGACGATAGAAGACGGAATCGGTTTGATAGACGAGTCGATGATGACTGGAGAGTCCGCCCCAGTCCCGAAGGGTCCTGGTGACGGCATTGTCGCGGGAACCATCGTAATGGACAGTACGATGGTGATTAGGACTACTTCACTCGTCGATGAAACTATGCTCTCTAAGGTAATCCAATTAGTGGAAGAAGCGCAAATGGGGAAGGCACCAATTCAAAGATTAGTGGACCGGGTATCGGGAGTCTTCGTACCTGCAGTAATATTTGCGGCAATAATTGCTTCCTCGTTCTGGCTAATCTATGCGGACGAGTTTGCGCCTGGTTCAGCCATGTCATCGACTGAGATATCTGTCATGGTATTGGTCAGTACACTGGTTATAGCTTGTCCATGCGCTTTGGGTCTGGCAACGCCAACTGCCTTGGTCGTGGGGACTGGCACGGGAGCTTCACAGGGTTTATTGATCAAGGGAATATCTGCACTGGAGAAATCACATTCGACCTCAATAGTGGTTATGGACAAGACTGGAACCATAACCTCGGGAAGACCAAGAGTTAGAGGAATCAATGTTATGCGAGGTAATAGGGAGAAGATTCTATCGATATCCTCCGGTTTAGAATACGAATCAACCCACCCAATTGCTAGCGCGATAAACTCTGCATCAGCTGAATATGGATGTGAGAGGTACAAAATTGACTCTATCAGGACATTCCCAGGAATGGGTTTATCGGGAGTTTTGGACGGAGTTACTGTTGGAGTGGGAAATCTAGCAATGATGGAGCATCTAGAGGTTGGGATACCAGAGGAAATCGAAGAAGAGATTAGGATAAGGTCAACGCTTGGAAGAACTGTAATTCTTGTCTCTGAGGGGAGAAAGATATTGGGGTACATCGAAGTAGCTGATGAAATCCGTGAGAATTCTGAGTCATCCGTATCGGCACTACAAAAAAATGGAATCGAAGTTGTGATGTTGACTGGCGACAGAGAAGAGGTCGCGAGCACAATAGCAGCTACTGTTGGAATTGACAGAGTGATATCAGGGGTTAAGCCTCATGAAAAGGCGGAAGCAATTCTGGATTTACAGAAGGGTGGAACCGTTGCTATGATCGGAGACGGCATAAACGATGCAGCTGCTCTAGCAGTTGCAGACGTAGGAATAGCAATGGGTTCAGGGAGTGAGATCGCTCTAGAGAGTGCAGACATAGTCCTAATTCGTAATGACCTATCAGACGCAGTGGCAGCATTGGATTTAGGGAAAGCAACGATGAACAAAATAAGGAGTAATTTAGTGTGGGCGTTTCTTTACAACCTTATTGGAATCCCTATTGCGATGGGCTTATTCTATCCATGGACTGGAGAATTGTTGCCACCTACATTCGCTGCTGCGGCGATGTCATTGTCTTCAGTAAGCGTAGTTGGAAATTCCCTTTTGCTCAGGAGATGGGTCCCTAACTAACTCACACCGAGAATACGATAATTAAAATCACATGCGAAATTGCAGATAATATGGCAGAAATTGTACACAAGTTGAAGATTAACGGGATGACGTGTGACGGATGCTCAAAAAGGGTCAATACAGTCCTCAGCAAGGCCTCGTGGGTTATTGATGTCGAGGTATCTCATGAATCAGGCAATGGATATGTCACCACTTTGACTGATGTTTCTGTTGACCGAGTAATTGAAATGATTAATTCAACGGGTTATCAAGCAATCGAAATCTAGGAGTTGCCAGCATGCGAAATTGGAATACCTTGGCGCAAGAAATAACCAATTGGATTTCGGACTACGTTCTTGAAAATGATATTCGGTCGCTGGTTGTTGGGGTTTCGGGTGGAGTGGATTCTGCAGTTACCTCCACTCTCTCAGCACGAACCGGAATCCGCACGATAGTTCTGAATATGCCTATTCATCAAAAAAAATATCAGGACGATTTGTCAAAGAAACACATCTGCTGGTTAAAAGACAATTTCAACAACGTAGAGGAAAGGGTAGTAAATCTTTCAAAGACCTATGACAGTTTTGTAGAGACGGTTTCAGTGGATGAAGTGTCCGACTTAGCATTGGCAAACTCTCGTGCCCGGCTTCGAATGACCGCGTTGTACGCAACTGCTGGTTCTAACGGAGGAATAGTAGTAGGAACAGGAAACAAAGTAGAAGATTTCGGGGTTGGTTTTTACACAAAATATGGCGATGGAGGAGTGGACATATCTCCGATTGCGGATTTGCTCAAGACTGAGGTATACCAAATTGCACGAGAATTGGATATCATCGAGGAAATAATTCAAGCAGCACCTACTGACGGATTATGGGGGGATGGAAGATCGGACGAAGATCAATTGGGCGCCTCATACGGAGAGTTAGAGTGGGCCATGAAGGAATGTGAAAATCCTAGCAACAAGGATTTATCTGAACGCGAGAGGGAAGTATTGGGCATCTACCAGAGGCTGAATAAATCAAATTCTCACAAAATGAATCCGATTCCGATTTTCAAGTTGTATCCGATTGATTGAGGCTTGGAAATGGAAAAGGAAGAGGTTTCTCAGGTCTATGTAAGAAAGGCTCGTAAGCCTTACAGTGGCATGGTTCTTGATTCAATTTTCGGGCTTCTCATTAAATTGATAGGGGTAATTGTGGTTATGGGATTGCTTCTGATGTTCGTTCCTCTGCTGCTATGAGTCATCCTTTTCTTCTGTCTTCGACCTTTTTCTTGTAGGCAGCATCTGAGTCCGCCGACTTCCATCCCTCCAAATACAATCCACCCGACTTGTGCACGCCACCGATTACATTTCCCTTCCTTGGCTTCCTAAAGAGATCCTTCTTCTCGGAATGCCTGCTGAATGCTTTGGGCATGCCATCGTCCCCCCTCTCCTGACCAGAAAGGGAGTATGCCCGCCATTCGGCGGTTGGCCCGCTTCTCTTCTTTTTTACCGGTTCTTCCGACTGATCGGGCAGGACTATTGCAAGCAAGATAGCGAGGAAAAACAGCATCAACCCTCCGCAAATCAGGGAAACACCGGAAACTAGTCCGTCTCTAATCCAACTGGCAATTGAGGACAATATGGAAACGTCTGGTTTTTCGAACTCTTGGGAAATTCTGACGTATCGACTTGCCTCCATCGAGTAGTTGCCATCACTACACTCAGGGGAGGAAGAGTTGTTTGGATCAAAGCAAAACTGGCCTATGTATATCATATCTATGACATCTTCCCTTTGGGTGGAAACTTCACAAGCTGGGTAATGGAAATCCACTCCCGATTCATTCAGAAGTGAAATCTCGACTGAAAAGCAATCGTCCCACAAACCATCTCCATCCGAGTCATTGTATGTCCCATATGTGTAAACTGCCCATCCATTGTTGGACCCGGAGTCGGTTTGCTCGAACAATAGGGTTGTCTCTGTTCCAGAGAACAAGAATTGTACCTCCGGGCCATCATCAGTCGAATCGATAAGAGGAATTGGGGTTCCGGTACCGAAAAAGAGGATTCCGATGAATAGTAGAGATCCGGAGATTGCAAAAGTCGCATTGGTTGCTGGATGCATGGTATCTACCAGCCCCCGGAGTACTTAGGCACTCAAGTCAGTTGTGTCGAAAGGAGGAAGGATAGTAGCCAAATTCTAGCCATCCTCTTACGCCTCCTAGGGGCGTTTCGGGAAAAGGATACTTTGAACAAACAGAGGAATGAGGCGATTCCGAAGCCTCCAGTCACCAGAAATGTCGATTCTCCTAGTGCCCATGAGGCATTCTCCAAAGATCCTGAATCGGGAGATTTTCCTGCATGCATCATTGCCAATGTTACCAGGCTTGTCAACTGCCCAACAATCAGCATTGATGCAGAAGAATCTGCGAATGGCTCGGCCCATTTACTCGTTCTAGGGCTAATTCCTGATTTGGTTACTGATCTCTGCTCCTTGTATGACGATTCATCGCGATTTGACCACCTAGATCTGGGCGATATTCCCATAAATGCCCATTATAGTACATTATATTGGCTTGTTGATTAATCATAACATACTCAAACCACCTCTCACCGGGTCCTAACGTGGAATATCTTGAGTTGATTGAGGCTGCCTCTCTGAGTCTTTGTGGTCTTGCCACTTTCCTCTGGATGGCCATAGGTTCTCTTTCGAAGACTACTAGAAGCGAGATATTTGCTCAGAGGTTGATATCTGTGATTTGCCTGTCTTCGGCCGCACTTCTTTTCGTATTGCACTATTCTGGAGGAGAGATATGGGGGTCAAAGAACATAGCAAGACCATTTGCCGTGATTGCGGTAACGATGGCAGTTGCATCGGTCATGAACATAAAGGGAAAGGATGTGCAAGGGGAGGCGAATCCTCACAATATCATGAAGGCCCGAAGGAATGAAGATTAGTCACTCTGAATTTAGTTTGTCGTTAATGAAAGAACGCATGTAGTCTGGCAGCTCTCCATTTACGAAAACTACATCCTGAACCTGATCTAGTTTCATCAGAGAGTAGAAAATTTGCATGGCAGTCATAGGAGTGGCACTACAACCGGTGCATCCGCCCTCCAATGAGATCATTATCACCCCATCAGTGGTATCTACGACGTTTACCACTCCATCATGAGCGTCTAGAACGGCCTGGACAGGCCCGACGGAGTCAAGGATGAGTTGTTTGTCGACCATGTTGTTATCACTCGAGGGGCGGGGGTCTTTCAAAGAATTGCCTCCTCGGAGTATCGTGAGCAGAGTTACGCGAGTCATCCTGATTGACCTCCTTGTCGAAAGATCGGAGTTTGGTCATGGCGGTAATCAGGAGGTGATTCAGCCTATTGCAGAGAGGAGTGCGGTGGAGGTCCTCCTAGTGACTCCACAAATGCAGTCCGAGGAAGCTGGTTTACGCGCTCAAGAGGAAGGGCTAGTCGGAATCTCAGAGAATGACGTACCTAATTGGGACTATGAGTATCC
>CACKMK010000030.1 GCA_902601345.1 uncultured Candidatus Poseidoniales archaeon | reverse complement strand
CTTGCCCGGAAATGACCTCGGCTGTCCTATTCAGACCCTTATCGGAGATGAGATAATCGAAGACGGCGTGGAGGAAACCGATGATGGTGCATTCGAAGGAGGGGGCGACTCACTGGACTTTGATGGCGACGGGATATCCGATGTCGAAGACGAAGACGATGACGGTGATGGAATTCCAGATTTGGAGGACGGGGTTCTAGGTGATGAGAAGTGGTCCAGAGACCCATTCAGGCCCTTTAGCCCCCAGACTTGGGCAATTCTAGCTGTTTCAGTATCTTTCATTGGGGTTATCGCCTACCGAACAGCTGGTTGGAAGAAGAGGGGGATGGCTAACATCCGCTCAAGAAGGATAAGAATTCAGTGATGGTGCAGGGGGCAGGATTCGAACCTGCGAAGCACTACGCACTGGGACCTAAACCCAGCCCCTTTGACCGCTCGGGTACCCCTGCTCCGACTCGTGCGAATAATTACCCACCAAGAAGGCAGCGCATGGGCGCCTCTGCTCCCCATAGGGTCATAACAGGGTCTATGCGCCCCCCAAACCGGCAAAAATGGCACGAATAGGGGTTCTAGGATTAGGCAACTGGGGGACCGCCCTGGCCCTGGTATGGTGCAAGGACGGACACAACGTGCTAGGCTGGACCGTGGAGCAAGAAGTATACGAGTCGATCATGAGCTCCCAGGAGAACGAGAAGTACCTGCCTGGATACAAGATTCCAGGGATGGACTGTACCATGGAGATCGCCGATGTTACCGAGTCTTGTGAGATTCTGGTACTGGCACTACCCAGCTCCGTGATTCTGGAAGTAGTAGACTTGCTCATCCCAAGTCTCAGACCGTCCCATCTCCTTGTCGACCTAGCCAAGGGTCTCGCCCCATCCTCCGAAGGAGGCTCGGGGATGATTTCCGATGCAATAGAGAGGAGGCTGTCTGACGCTGGTATGTCTAATCAGGTCGTTGTCATGACGGGGCCAACCATCGCGCCAGAAGTAGCCAGGGGAGTGATAACCAATGCCCTCGTGGCTTGCCATGACACGGTAGTGGCGAAGAGAGTGGCGGAGAGGCTTTCCACCGATTCTCTGATCCTGACCCCTGCCGGCGATCCTGTCGGAGCGGAACTATGGGGCGCCTACAAGAACTGCGTAGCTCTAGCTTGCGGGTTGGTTGACGGCCTCAAAGAAACAATCGGTGGTGACAATCTGAAGGCTGCTATGGTACTTTCCGGTTACAGCGAAGGGTTGGTACTTCTAGGCGAGATGGGGGCAGACCCCAAAACAGGTTTCGGACCTGCTGGAATTGGCGACCTATACGTTACGGCGACTAGCCCAAGAAGCAGGAACCGGACTCTGGGGGAGATGTTAGGTTCGGGAATGACCCTGGAGGAGGCACTAGAAGAGATGCACATGGTTGCGGAGGGGGTTAGGGCGACAAGAATGTTCCTCGACAGAGCCGAGAGGATGGGTCATCGTACTCCCTTCCTCAGTACATTGGGAAGTCTATTGGATAGTGAAATAGAAGTTGAGGAGGCAGTCAGAATAATGGCCGGTTCATACGAACCAAGATGAATACAGACCTCAGCTAGTCACCGGATTTTCTTCATTATACTGAGCGTGTTTAGGATCCATTCCTGGACATAGTCTTCGTAGTCAACATCACAATCTATTCGTTCTACTACTCTGCTTCCTCCCTTCTTCTGAAGAATTTCATCCCACTCCTTACCAGATTCACAGAAGAATTCGAACGCAGTATCTCCAAGAGCAATTACAGCAAAGTTCACGCCTTCCAAACAATGATCTTCGGACCCTTTAACAGAATCATACAGTTTTTGGGCATTTACTGGCTGTTCGCCTTCGCCCCAGGTACTACATATCACAATCAACCTCTTTGAGGAGGATATATCCTCCAATGAAATGTCCTCCATATCAATTACTTTCGGAGTAAAATCTAGGTTTCTCGAAAGATGACCAGCATCTTCAGCCAGTTCCTCGGCATTTCCGGTCTCGGTACCGAAGATTAGGAGTAAATCACTTGCAGACATTTCCTTCACCGAGTTCCATGACCCACGTCAAGTCAAAGCCTGCTTTCAATAATTGTTAACGAAGTTCGAAAGTTTTTCGAATAAATTAGAATTCACAGAAAAACAATACTAGATACAAACATGTTTGAGAGCAGGAGAGCACTCGACAGCACATGCCAAGAGCCAGTCGTGTCTACTTGCTTGTTGGGTTGTATATTCTAACCGTAACTTCAGGTTGTATTTCCTCATTGAACGAAGATGGGAATTCTAACACAGAAGTTTCCTATCCTTCAATTTGGGACAGGCACTCCTTGGAATGGCAAACAAATCACACTTTCTCATTCCTTCTCGAGCCAGGGCCATTCTACCCACTGGATGTACAGGAGGCATTCATCGAAGTGGATACAAGCGAGGTATGGGAGCTGGGGCCCTCTGTATCGAGTATCCATCTTTCCTATTGGCTCCCTAACAACACGATAGCCGGGGAAAGAGTACCAGTAATCGCCGTGATCAGTCCGTATTTCTCATATGGTCAGCCAGGTGACGAATCTGGAGCCACCAACGTGGTCGGATCTGGGCGTGGGGAATTCATTTTCGAGAATTTCATTCCTCATGGGTATGCGTTTGCCCAAGTTAGTGTCTTCGGAACCGAGCTTTCGACGGGATGCTTTGATTATCGGGGTCTTGGAGAGGGATTAGGCATCCACCATGCGGTGGAATGGCTTGGAACTCAGGAATGGAGTAATGGAAATGTTGGGCTGTACGGGAAATCGTACGAGGGAGCGACACAGTGGGAAGCGGCGGCGATGGGTAGTGAGTTCCTCAAGACTATAGTGCCTGTTTCCGGAACTACTGCCCTACATCCTCTTCTCTACAAGAACGGGAGTGCCGAAGCAAGAAGTCAGATTATGCACATGAACTATTTTTCAAGTACTGTCGATTATAATGAGGACGACTTGGACAATGTCTGTCCAGATATTGCGGAGGGACTCTTTGCAGGGCCTGTGACTTACATAGCTGGCGAAATGGATCCTTACATGCACAACTATTATGATGACCGCAGTCACATTGACAAGGCGATCAATAATTGGCAAGGTTCGATATACTGGGTCCAAGGAATGCAGGACTGGAACGTTGACCCCCACCAAGTATTTGGCGGTCCCCCTGGAATAAACTGGTACCAGGAATATATTGACGAAGGTTTCCATGTAAGGGGGATGTTCGGACAGTGGGGCCATCATTATCCGGATCAGGTCTCGAGCCACGATGGCGTGAGCAGCGGGAATGGTTTGGAGGCTAGGGGGAATATGACTAGATGGGACTGGGCACAGGACCTCTTTGAGTGGTTCGAGTACTATCTCAAAGGAATTGGCCCAGAACCTGAGCAGATTGTCCAAATTCAACGCTCGGATGGACAATGGAGGATTGAAGAAACCTGGCCCCCCAGTGATCTTGATTGGATCGACCTTCCCGTGGGAGATTGTACTAATATGGGAAATTCATGGGTAGGGGGTGCCCCTGTGATTGGAGGGGCAAGTGAAGTGATTGTTGAGTGTCCTGGGTTTGATTTCGACATGCATATCTCTGGTTTGGTTAGACTTCACCTACTTGCGACATCCGTGTTTGATGGAGGGCAGGTCTTCGTGGAGATGCAGGATTCTTCTACGGGAGTTAGAATTGGCCACGCAACAATGGATATTCGTTACCATGCGGGAGGAAACGAGCCAACGGGAGTAATTCCAGGTGAGACTGTGACAATGATGATGGAATTTCAGGGGCTTGATCATTTGCTACCCTCTGGACATGGAATCAAACTGGTAATGACTACATCTGGGAAGGATTACTTGGCACCGGCGTGTGGTGCGGTATGCCCAGTACATGTCCACATTACAGACGACAGCACTATTTCCATACCATTCATTGAGGGAGATAATAGCAGAGTACTGATAACTCCACAACGAGAATAGAATTCCTGGTGTTTGATATCAGACAATTTTTGTTAATCACGAGGTATCTTGATTTGCCCTCCCCTTAGCCCATTGTGCATGGGCATAGGTGATCTAACTGAGTTTGAATCGAGGCTTCTTAAATGGATTTCTGCGTCAGACTTCGTAGAGGTGGCATGGTCGACAAAAAGAGCTGCTGATGCTTTCAAGGTGGAGGAGAAAGAGGTCTACGAAGCCCTCGCTTCTCTGACAATGAAAGCTAAGGATCACATTCAGATATTCTATGACGGCGGTTCCATTAGGATAGTTGCGGACTATTGATATATCTCTAACGGGAATCAAAAATCCATTGTGGGATGAGAACTGATATCCATTTTGGAGGGTTTATGTCACCTTCATCGTTAAAGAAGGAGCGGGCATATATTGAAATGAAATCAATTATAATAACAACCGAGTAAATAATGATTAGGTAGGCAAGTACCTTGTCATACTGTAGAAATTTCAGATAGAGATTGATGTAGTAACCAATACCCCCGGCACCGACAATCCCAATCACGGTCCCATGCCTAACGTTGTATTCGAACATGAATATTGTTTGTGAGATCAAGTTGTTTGCCTGTTCTGGAATTACCACACCTATTGCTTTCTCGATCTTTGACAAACCCATCGAATCGGCTGATTCTAAGGGGATATTGGACATTCCCTCTATTGACTCGTACTGGAGTTTACCGAGGTAGCCAACAGTGTAAATTGTCATTGCTAGAATTCCCGAAAGCGGCCCGAATCCAACTAGTATGACGAAAAAGATAGCCCAAATTATGCTAGGGAGACTCCTGCAAGCAGCGAGAATAAATCTGGAAGGGAATGTGATGAATATAGGATTCAAGTTTCTAGATGCCAAGATAGAAATTGGAAGGGAAACCAATGTTCCGAATACAGTGGAAATGAAGGCTATCTTTATTGTCTCTGTCATTCCAATCCAAGCAGTAGAGCAGGTAAAATCGAATGGAGGGTATGCTGTACATACAGGATATGCTTGGGGTTCTATTACTCCCCAATCCGGAGGCCATAGTGATTCATTGATGAACACGATTAGATTCTGTCCCCCCCCCAGATAACCTCCCCCAATCGTTAACCAATCCATCCATTAACCAGAACGATAAGGCGAGTAGGACTGGAATGGTAATTAGAGTCCAGCTGATCCTCACTTTTTAACCTCCAAAGCAGTGGTCTGAGATATGAATGGGTTCACCCTGCCGTCGTCGATCACTAGCATCCTATCTGCAATCGATTTAGCTCTGGAAACATCGTGCTCAACAACTATCAGCGTGGAGGACTCCTTTCTCACGAACTCCACAACCTCTGTCTTTACCATCTCAAGAGTTTTCTCGTCTAGTTCGCTAAGAAACTCATCCGCAAGAATAATTTTTGGCGACTGTGCCATGGTTCTTGCAATTGCTACTCTTCTCTGCTGACCTCCTGAAAGTCTTCTAACGGGTTCGTATATCTTCTCGGATAGTCCCATCCTACGGATAGAATCCAAGCATAAATCTCTGATTTTACTGTTAGGGAATATACTGTAAGGGTTGGAATTACCTGCTCGCGCGCCCAACTTGACGTTGTGCAATACGCTGGCATGTCGAACTAGTCCCAGTCGTTGAGGAATATAGCCGAGAGAACCTCTTTTGGGCCTAACTCCGAAAGGCTTTCCAAATAGACTAACCTTTCCTTTTAGGGGCCTTACCAAGCCAGAAATAGTCCTGATTAGAGTAGTCTTTCCGACTCCGGAAGGACCAGTTATCGCGATGATTTCCCCGGACGAGATTTCTAGTCTAGGTATCTCCACAAGAGGATTTTTCTTCGAATAACCGATGGTCAATTCATCTATATCAACCACAGTAAAATCCATTTTCCACCCCCGATTTATATTTTAGGGGGCCCTAATACTATATTTGGTGTTGGTGGGGGCATGATTTGAATAGTGCTGATGCTGCTTGCCCCCACCAACTTCTCTTTAGAGATCAGGAGTTAATGTCGAATTTCTCACCGTAGTAGGCAGAAATTCCCGGAATATTGACGATCAGACTGGAATAGCTACCCAGGTGCTCTTGCGTGTTTACTCTTGTCAGTCCCGGCGTATTTAGTACATTGAGGAGGATTTCATCCCCGCACTGGTTCTTTTCGAGTGTGGAATCTATCTGGTGAACGGTGATATCATAGCACCCGGTGTAAGTTTCCCCCCTCATCGTGTAATTCTCCAAGTACATCTGATTATTCAATGACATCAATGCGTTGAGAACAGCTGTTCTACTCTGCATATTCAAATAATCT
>CACKMK010000029.1 GCA_902601345.1 uncultured Candidatus Poseidoniales archaeon | reverse complement strand
CTGCCAATAGTAACAAACGTCCCTTGGGGAGGGCCCTTCTCCCTAGTCCCTAACCCCCTAGACGGCAACGTGACCAACCAGACGCTATACACCGAATCCTGGATAAGCGGTGCGATGCGATGGGGCTGGAGGCCCGAGAGCGGGGACTGGAGGTTCCTCACAGTCGACTGGCCTCAGGAACTCGGCCAAGACGGGGCGATCATCCTAGATGTTGATTGGGATGACAACCCGTACACAGACATAGACGTGCTATGGCTCACTGAGACGGCCCACGGATACTACGATGACGATCCGGACTCGTATGGGCCTAGCACATTCTTCATCGAAGAACGTTCGGTGAACAACCACGCCACGAGCGGACAGCACAACTGGGGGACATACACGGGCACCTCCAGAGAGACCTTCGCAGTCCCAGCAACTTCCGGAATTCACCAAATGATACTCCACACCGCACTGCACGGAGTAGAGACCAACGACAACCCTCTCAACATCTCAGTCGGATACATTTCAGCAGAATCCTCAGGCTTCAGCAGGACCGTTTCAGACTGGTCCGAGTCTGAAGGGAACGATACCGCCCTTGTGGTCTCCACAATGCCAATGCCCGTGGAGTCCGTCTCGTCTCACGGTTGGGTCAGGCCCATCTACCTGGACAACCAGGTAGCATTCCAGGACGACCCAGGTGACAAGATGACAGCGTCTTGGTGGTACAACTTGACCATGGAGGAAGCATCCGAACTCACTGTCTCCATGGACTCTTACGATGGCGTGGATCTCGACCTATTCCTCTTCAGAGACAGAGACGGGGACGGCATTTTCTCCTCAGGAGAAGAAGTCACGAGATCATGGAGCGGGACCTCTTCGGAGACGATCTCAGTAACAGATCCTGAGGACGGACTGTACGGCGTAGCAGTCCACGGATATTCGGTGGACGGAGAGGGGGCCGACTTCTGGATCGACATCGAGGTCGTGGCGGGGTCATCCTTGGAACTATTTACTCTTAGGGAAGCTAATTTATCCATGTTATTTCTGGTGATTGTCTCAATAATTATAGCTGGGTTCAATGTAAATGATTGGCTTAATGTAGAGTATCAGAAAGGCTTGGACGCCATAACCCAGAAAACATGGATTGTAGAGTTCAATCAAACATCGACGGGTACTGAATTTCAAGACGTATGGCAAGATGAGGAAAGCAGGATTGTTGAGTTCTATATGGATGATAGTGAATTGATCCCAATGGAGGGATACGCTGTTGGGATGATAAATATCACAGTCTCTCCTGATACTGTTGACGGATTCACAGTTGCGGACCCAATAGCACAATGTGACGCAATATCCGCAAGTGTGGTTGTCAATGATCTGACCGCTCAATGGGAATCGGAGTCCAACATACTCTCTGCCCAGGACAGCAGTTGCGAAGATATCCATCTTTCGTTATTGGTTTACCCCGACTATCACGGAGGGAACATCACTGTTTCCGGAGTGAACGAGTTTCAGGTATTGCAGCCTTGGAAGAACCTGGGTTGGGGGAACGGCGTGCTAGAAATCAAAGTAGATTTGGACGTTAACACTGCCGAACCAGGACCATTTGCCACTGACGACGACGAGGAAATAACCATTACCGTCGAGGTCATTGGTTTTCTCGCCAACGCTTTCCCGATTGACATAGAGATTTGAATTCACAGAGTTCTTTCCATCTCTAGAAAACGGAATCATCCAGTGATCTCGACATAGACTTGAAAAAAAATGGTCCTACAGTGAGGACATGGCGGAGAGTCAGTCACTCGTTCCGGTGGCAGCGATTGTTGATTTGATTCTAGGTTTTGTCACTATAGCTCTCGTCAGAAGATCTAGCCAAAAGGAATGGGTCGAGAAGTTTGCAGGTCTGCTAATTGGTTGGATTCTAATTTTGAAGGGATTAGAATACACCTTCACATCTGTGATGGAAACCATTGTCGCCAATGAAGGATTGTGGATAATAGATTCAAGCAATGATTTACAAGATTCATTCTTCAGATTCGCTCAAAGGACTTGCAAGACCATTTCTATTCTCTTGTTGGTTTTCCTTCCATTCATTTACCCATACCCAATTCTCCAAAGAAAATGGAATATTAAGGTAGTAACTGCTTCTATATGTGTGCTATCACTCATCCTCAGTACAATTTCCATACTTACAAATTACAGGCATAGTGATGGGGAGTGGTTTTTGCTGATCCCTGGAATGATGATTCTGGTTCTGGTCTACATTCGCTTTCTGTTGATGGAGATTGAAACCGGGGAAAATTCTCACAGGAGGATGTCTTTGGTCGCGGGCTTATTGCTAATTGCGATGTTAGGAGAACAAATGACGTATTGGTTAGCACAGGTTATTTCGATAAACGACGACTTTCTCGCAAGGTTTGCAGTTGAATGGAGTCTCTGGGACCCCTCTACCTTTGGATGGCTTGGGACGAATTTGGTACTTTCCATGGGAGCGAGTACGATACTGATATTGCTCGTTTTCGAAAGTTGGAGGACCTATCACATGGGGATAAGTGGATTCTCAACAATCGTTTATCTTGTCGCTATCGTTGGGTGCACTGCCGGAATAGTGGACTATGCGATCATGGACATAGTTAGGAGTTGCGTGGAAACTGAATGTGAAAGTTTTCCTGCGGCATTCGAGATATGGTACGACTTCACGTCTGAGACTCTGATTTACTTGTTTACGCCTCTGATTTTTATGTACATACTACTAAATTTCGACATCATAGACTCTGATGCCTCCGAGAATCGGTGGCTAACGAGAATAATGGTAATCCTCATGTTGTTAATTGTATCCTCCAGCGTTATTGAACTTCTACAATCGTTTCTTCCAGTTCCAGAGATGATCTCATCGGCAGCCCTGGCGATGGTGGTAGCGATTTTCATTGGCTGGGAGGAACGGATAATGACTAATCTAATGAGAGAGGGAGATACGGTTTCGCAGAAGTTAATTGAGATGGACGAGTTAATAGTACCAAAAATTGATGAAAGGGATTATGACATAATGAGCGCGAGCATGGCGGGTACAGTTTTCTTTACTCTAATTATCTGTGCCCTTTATTCTGCGGTTATCTAGGTGATAAGATGAGTGATTTTGACGGTTCTCTTTCTGCGATCATGGCAAATTTATTCCATGAGAACAGAACAAAAACGGCATTTATACCGTGTATCTTGGCATCTGCACTCATTTTCTCCTACACCTCTGCTGACTTGGTTTTGAATCAGACTGACTTGGTGGAATACGTCAAAACCGACAAGAGTTGGGAAATCTCATTTGAAAACAATATTGTCGATGACGACGGCGATAATCTCACGTTTGATTTCAATGACATTTGGGCGGACGGGGATGTGAAGGTGATTGATTTCTTCCTGGACGAAATACCTGTAAATGAGGGTTATTTTGTTGGTTATATAGATGTGAAAATTATCCCAGAAGAGTGCAATGGTGTTGACGGTAGTGAAGGCCAATGCGAGAACGGCATTTGGCTTTCAGATGGCGGAGAGTGGGAGTGCGATTCAATTAGTGCTACTCTTCTGGGGGACAATTCCAGTCTGTCAGGACAGTGGTTTGACGCAGGGAACACTCTATCGGGTTCAGACAGTGATTGCGAGCCGATATACCTCAGAATAGTGACATATCCGGAATATTACCTTCATGAAACTGTAAATCAAACCGCTGTTAACGAGTTTCAAGCACTCTCGCCGTGGATAAACGATGGATGGGGCGATGGAGTGGTCTCTGTACAAGTCAATCTTGATGTGAACTCCTATGGAGGGTGGGGGCCAATGGATGACTCAGAGGAAATAACAATCCAGGTTTCTGTACATCAGTTTAGACCGAGTGCTATCCTGATTTCTGAATAAAGAGTGTAATATTATTTAGTTAGGTCACCTATCGGCCCCTATGAGTGAGGAAAGGCTAGTTAGGCCATTGAGTCTGACGATGATTGGCAGTATAGAGGAGGAGGGAGGTTCAATCCTCCAACCGAAGAAGAGCAAGGAGTTTGAGTTGATCTTGCCATGCAAGGAGATTACAATCAAGATCGAGAGGAGAATACAAAGAACGGTGATCAGGGGCGGGGAAGGAGATGACCTTCTAGACGAGGGCTCAGAGTCAGCAGTCTACGATGTTCTCTGCACAGCTTCGGTGTCTGAATACAATGAGCTGATGTCTATGTTCAGGAGCGGCCAGCCGAATATCATCGATCCTTTTGACGGTAGGGACGTGAAGGTCGCCTTCAAGTCAGTAGAGTATAGCGCATCCAACGGCGATCTGAAGATGCAGCTCCTCGAGGATGTAGATTGATCTATTGTTCTATCGCCGAAGAATTGGTTGAAAGGTCCTTGGTGATGTTTTTCTGGTGGCTCTCGATGGTTCCTCCCCCTATTTCCAGTAATTTCGCGTCCCTCCAGAGGCGCTCGACTACGTACTCTCCTACGTAGCCATAACCGCCCATTACCTGAATTGCCTTATCCGCTATATTCTTGGCAACCGTGGTCGCAAAGAGTTTCACGCCATCCGAGTCCAGCCTCTGGCCAGCCTTTGAGAGGTCGATTTGTCTTGCTGTATCGTAAACGTAGGCCCGCATCGCCCTGTAATCGGCCCATGATTCCCCGATATGTCTCTGGATCTGACCGAAATTTCTGATTTGTTTTCCGAATGCCTCCCTTTCGCTAGCGTATGAGTTCATATCTGCTAGGCATCTTCTGGAGATTCCGACACTCATTGCAGCCAATGCTACCCTCTCATGCTCGAGGTTCCGCATTAGGTGGATTTTCGACTCGCCGGGCATTCCGACGATGTTCTCGCTGGGCACGACACAGTTCTCGAAAACCAACTCTGCTGTAGTGCTCGCTCTCATTCCCAACTTGTCCTCTATCTTTTGTCCTGCGGAGTATCCCTCCATTCCGCTCTCGATCAGGAAAGTGGTTATTTCTGCTCTGCCTCTTTCATCAGTGCCAGTCCTGGCATAAAGCCATACGATATCGGCTGGAGTGCCTTCATCATCAATGATTCCATTTGTTATCCACATTTTCCTGCCGTTGATAATCCAAGACCCGTCATCGGATTGTTTAGCAGATGTTTCCATACCAAGTACGTCTGTGCCTTGGTTCGGCTCACTCATTCCGAGGCAGCCTACCCATTCGCCACTGCAGACCTTTGGGAGTATCCTCTCCTTCTGAGAGTCACTTCCGCTGTGAACCAGGTTATTCACGAAGAGTTGGTCATGGGCCAGAAATGCTAGGCATAGCCCCGGGTCAGAGTAGGATAGTTCCTCGTTAACTATAGCTACAGAGGTCGCATCCATCCCTGCGCCTCCGTACTCAGGAGGGGCCGTTAATCCCAGAAGCCCCATCGACCCCATTTCTCTAAATAGTCCTAAATTGAATCTCTCGTTTCTGTCGCTCTCGAGGGCTTGTGGCTCTACTTTCTCTCTGACAAAGTCTCGAACCATCTCCCTCAGCATCGAGTGTTCCTCGGTGGGGTTTGCTATATCCATGTCTCGCCAACTCTCAGGCATGACTCTGGTAGGAGTGGTTGCCGTAAGAGGCATTCGTTGGTCAGGGCTCTAGTTCCAGAACGCTGATTCCTCCCAAGGAAGGCCGATAGCTATCCCAACAATCTCCAGAATGACAAAATTCCAAACCAGGTAAGTCAGAAGAGCCGCAGTAAAAACTGCCAGACTTGTGTTGACTACTCTTCTCTTCTCTCTTTTCACGTCGTCCAGAGTGCAAACTCCCCTGTTTCGGAAATAAACCACTAGACCGTAAGATAGCATGGAGAGTGATACCATGTAGAGGGCATATCGTACCCAAGAGTAGTACAGATCGTTAGAGAGCTGATCCGCTGCGACTATGGCCGAAGATCCAGCAAGCATGACCCAAATGACTGATGGCAGGCAGCAGAGACTGGCAGTGACTGCTGAGAGCGCTACAAGCTTCGTTAGGGGACGGTTATGTTCTGATTCCATGGTAACACTTCCTATGGAGTGACCCTTCTGCTATCCCTCGGAAAAGGGATGGCCTCTCTGATGTGCTCGGCACCTGAAAGCCAGGTGCAAAGCCTGTCGACACCCAATCCGAAGCCCCCGTGGGGCACTCCTCCGTATCTCCGGATATCGATGTAGAATTCGTATGGATCACGAGGGGTCCCCTCCTCATCAATTCTCTCGAGTATTTCCTCCTCGGACCATGTCCTCTCCCCTCCTCCGATTATCTCGCCATAGCCCTCGGGAGCCAGAAGGTCGTGACATAGGACGTATTTAGGGTCCTCAGGATCGGGACGGTG
>CACKMK010000028.1 GCA_902601345.1 uncultured Candidatus Poseidoniales archaeon | reverse complement strand
ATAGCACTCGTTCCATAGCATCGTCCTTGTTTGCTGCTACCACATCGACTGAGTATGGTTGGACCCTCTTCCCCGCTCTGAACGAGCCTGTCGCTCTGAATGCCTTCATGGCGCCGCCGAGATAGGGTCCCGATTTAACCGAAGCGGGTGAGTCGTTCCTCAAGGTTCAAGTGAGCGTGGGTTTGGTTAGTTCCGAGCCAGTATGACCGTGAACAATCCCTCGAAGGATGACGGGCGTGGTCTTCGGGAGCGTTTGGAAGACATCCCCAGGGAGAGGCTTGTAGACGAGGTGGTATCCAGATGGGACGATATGATTCGCCTGGAAGGGGAGATTGCAAGCCTTAGGCGAAGGGTGAGGGAGGCAGAGTTGGTTGCGAAGGGTTCGGGTACCGACGGAGCCCTGGTGAGTGATTTGGAAGAGAGGCTGAGGGTCGCTGACTCGAGGGTAAGGCAGTTGGAGGGGATGATGGAAAACGAGAAGGCGCGTAGAATGGGGGCCGAGGCAGATGCTGGCAGGCTCACAGAGCTCCAGGAAGAGAACTCAAGGCTTCTGAGGAATGAAGAGGAGTTGCTACTGCTGGTTTTGGATATGGAGGCGCAAATCGAGCGCTTATCGGATAAATAGGGGCGTTTCACCCATCCGAGTCGCTGACTTGGGAGATGTCTGTGTCGTCATCGATGACGGCTGGTGAGCCTGATAGGAGGCCGGCGATCCCTAGAAGGGTCCCGAGTGCTTTATCCCATCTTGACTCAGACTTATCAGACTCGGGCAATAGATCCTGAATCTCTGGGAAGAACGGTTCGATCTCCCTGTTATCGAACCATATGGAGCCACACTTCAGGCAGCCATCAATCTCCATTGACGAATCCTTGCTAGTCGGGACCGGCCCCTTTACCATCTCACCTTGACAGGTTGGGCAGCGGTAGCCGGCGCTCTTTCCGTTGAAAACTCCGTTGCGAAGATTCCTCAGCGATGTCTGTCTGATATTGCCATTCAGCCACCTGTCGCTGGCCAGAATCCCGAAGCAGTAGCTACAGTGATGCATGTGTCCAGCGACAACGTCTCCATGTGCATCCATCTCGGAGTTGCAGCAGGGGCAGGTAGCCTCGGACACGATGGTGGAGATGTGGCTACAGGTTTGAGAGTGTCTGAGTTTTGTTCATCACCGAATGCCTTCTATTAGGTCAGTAAGTACTGCCTGAAGCTCACTCGCATCATCATATTCCTCGGTGATATTGCCGGTGATAATCCAGTCCGCTCCCGATTCGGCTGCGGCTCTTGCCGACTTGGCGTCCCTGATTCCGCCGCCTACAATTATAGGAAGCTCGCAAGAGTCACGGGCAGTCTTAATCAGTTCGGGATTCACTGGGTGCTGCGAACCGCTGCCAGCCTCTAGGTACAGCAATCTGAATCCTAGAAATTCTGCGGCTATCGAATATGCGGCCACTCTTTCGTGATCGTCGTATCCAATTAGGTCTGCCTTTCCTACCTCTCCCGCCTTACCACCTGGCTCGCATATGAGGTATCCCATGGGGACTGGTTCGATTCCTGATTTCTTGACAAATGGAGCTCCTCGAACCTGCTCCCCGATTAGGAATCTGGGGTCCTTGGAGTTCATCAGCATCATGAAAGTAATTCCATCTGCAGCAGGGGAGAGTGCAGCGGCTCCCTGGGGGAAAAGAACAATTGGGATCTGGCTGGGGTTCTCGTCTGAATCGGAGTCCTGACTCGAAGCCCACGTAACTAGCTCTAGTGCCTCCTTTATCGAGACGATTGTAGCGTGAACGTTCTCCATGTCCGTATCTGAGGAACCGCCGACGAGAATCATCTGTGAGCCGGCGTTCGCAGCTGCGAGAGCTCTATTGGCTGCCACATCGGGTGTCTGGTCGGCCGGGTCGATGACGATCGCGTGCCTGGTTCCCTGTGTTCTTTCACACATATACCGGCTTAACAGACCCATGCGCACTACCTACTCACCAGAGGCGCTCTGTATTATTGTTTCAATGACGGTTTCAGCGCGTTTCTTCCCCAACTCCACCTGATCTTGAATAAACGAGTCGGGGTCCTCCCCCCTCCAAATCATAGTCTGTATCCACTTGCCGTTTTTTTCAAGCTCTTGACTGCTCCAAACCTCTGTAGTTCCATCTGTTCTAAATCCTTGACGAAGCGTGTCAGGGGAATCCTCAGACCGACAGACGGCCCCGTACCATTGGTCCTGGCCACTGGAATCGCTACGGAAGTCTAGAAGGTAGTCGAAGGTCAGACAGCCCTCCCCAATGGGCCCGGCCCCAACGAAGTCAATGCTATCATCTAAGATGGTGATTATTCTGGTCCTTAGGTGGAAGATGCATCCTCTTTTTGCCAGCTGTATCCCCATTGCCTTCTGAAGCCAGGACCCTCGAACAGCCTTAGAAGTCGGTCCAGGAGTCTGAGACCCCATTTCGGATATCCAGTGGGCGGGGCATGGCGGCCACGAGGATAGCAGGCCTGGAATCTCCTCGACGAGGCCTATCTCTGCCCTCTCAGTAATTATCTGAATCTCCATTTCTGGATTCATATCGAAAGCGTGATTGGCTCCAGATAGGGATGCGAGGTTGTCCCCGAGAATAACCAGTCTGTTCATGCTAGCACCCCGTAGACAGGGGTCTTTTCGTCTCTGACTAGGGATAGTGCGTGAACTGGGCAGGCCGGTATGCAGTGCTCGCAGTGAGTGCAGCTGGGTTCATCCACGATAGCAAGTAGCCCCTCGAGGGTTAGTGCGTTTACGGGACACAGGGCCACACATGCAGCGCAGCCAAAACACCGATCCTCATCGACCTCGAACAGAAGCCCCGCCTGCCTGCCCATGCTCCATGGCACGTTGAATCTGACCTCAATGTTACCCCCAACCCCTTGTGTTCCACTAGAACAATCAAAATCGATTACTAATTAGAAAACTTAAGGTGGATTTTATTGACGTTTAACAGCCGATAGAAGGTCTTCCGCTTTCGAACTATAATGGTTTACAACAACCAAAAATAAATTCAGAATTCACCTCTAACTACTGGAGTGGAAGTAGGGGGGTTGGGGGAGGGTGTTCTTCATATCCTAAGGACCTGTAGTGAAACTCATGGTCCTATACACTCCAGGCTCTTCTTCCTCATACCCAGACGATCCCCCCGAAGAGGGAATTCGATTCCACTTCCTAGGAGGTGCGGGCGAGGTCGGAAATGTAGGTTGTATAATCGAGGACAGCGACCGCAACCGAGTCCTCATAGACTATGGTCTAGCACCGACTAAGCCCCCCCGGTACCCATCTGAGTCACCACCCGTGAAGCATGCTATCATGACGCACGCACACATCGATCATATCGGTATGGCTCCATGGCTGGCAACCTATGGGACTCTCCTCCATGGTACGCACCTAACTGCAGCCGTTTCGGATATAATGTGGTCAGACACATACAAGGTCTCTGATATAGAGGGATACCCGCTTGCTTGGGATAAGAGGGATATGGAAGTGGCCCTAGACTCATGGATGCCCCACCAGTTCGGAGAGTGGTTTACAGTAGGTGACTGGAACTGTAGGCTCCACCCAGCTGGGCATATCCCTGGTGCAGCAATGATAGAAATCAAAACCCCACAAGCCACCATTCTCTGGACTGGCGATCTGGATACGAGAAACAGTCCAAATGCACCACAAGCAGTGCCAGTCGACTGCGATATACTTTGCATGGAGGCTACATACGGCGGTCGTACGCACCCCAACAGAGTGGAGGAAGAGGGACGCTTCGTCTCTCGAGTACTGGAAGTCGTCTCCAGAAGGGGTACCGCCCTAATCCCGGCCTTCGCCTCGGGTAGAGGACAGGATATCCTCCGGATCCTCCACAAAGAGGCCCCTGGCTTGGATGTCCACTATGATGGGATGGGTACTAGAGTTACTAGGGAGTGGCTGGGTTGTCCTGAGTTCATCAGGGATGCAAGAGCGATGGAGTCTGCCTACCGATGGGCTCGGAGGGTAACAGGAAAGTCAGATAGGAAGAAGGCATTACACGCGGACGTGATAGTTACTACCAGCGGAATGCTTGATGGAGGGCCGGCTCTCTGGTATCTCAACAGGCTGAGGCACGACGGCTCGAACGCTATCTTACTTACGGGGTATCAAGCCGAGGGTTCGGGGGGGCGCCGTCTTTTAGAGACTGGCAGACTACCAATATTTGGAAACCAGACACGGATCCCGTTGGAGATTGACAAGTTCGAGCTTTCCAACCACGCGGACCATCCGTCACTATGCAAATTTGCCCGAGAATGCGAACCTTCGCATGTCGTACTATTCCACGCTGATGGGGGTGCCGCGAAAGCCATCGAAGCAGACCTCGCACTAGAAACAAAGGTGTATTTGCCCTCGAACAACGAAACTCTGGAGATCTTGGATTAGGGTTTTGGAGTGTAAAAAACAGCTTATTTGGCGCGTATTGTAAATAAGCCGTGGTGCCACTCGGACAATTAGGTGAGCTAAAACTCACCACTAAAAAAACAATGGTGAAAAAATGGAAGTACAACAATTGGATGATTACTTTGGATATACTGAGAAGGGAAGCTCCTTCGAGGGCGAGATTAGGGCAGGGGTTACAACATTCCTGACTATGGCTTATATCCTGCTGGTTAACCCTGCCATGCTTACTGTGGCAATAGGTGACGGAACCGAAGCAGGTAACGCGACAGCCTTCGCAGACGTACTCTTCGCCACGGCGGTAGCGGCGTTCATCGGCTGCGTCGTCATGGGATTGTGGGCGAACTTACCGTTCGCTTTGGCACCAGGAATGGGCTTGAACGCATACTTCGTTTTCGGGGTTGTGATCGGCATGGGTGTCCCATGGCAACTTGCTTTGTTCGCCGTCTTCGTGGAGGGGTTGTTGTTTCTTGCAATGTCAATCCCCCAAATACCCGGAATAGGGTCATGGAGATCCCAGATGATCAACTCTATTCCTACCGATTTGAAGATAGCTACAGGCGCAGGAATCGGAATGTTCCTCGCAATTATTGGCCTGAGGGAAATGGGATGGATTCAGGACGATGGGGCAACACTCGTCAACCTGGGCCCAACAGAGTCTTGGGGAGGAGTCATTGGAGAGGCTGGAGTCACAACGGTCACCGACGGTTCCTTTGCGCTGTGGGAGCACGGAGCCGTTATCTCAATGGTAGCACTGATTTCCATAGCCGTGATGATGGCAAGAGGATGGAAGGGCGCTATGATCTACGGCATAGGACTAGCCACAGTCTGGGGCTGGGCCGTTGGAGCATATGATCCATACAACGACTTCTTGGCTGGAGGAGCAGGGTGGGGAAGCGCTACGGCTGAGCTTCCCGATCAATGGATTGGTCTACCAGACATGCCCGAAGAAACCCTTGGTGCCGCATTTGGCAGCGATGGCCTAGGCGCAGCTGGAGACAATATGGCAGACTTCCTTCTTGTGATGATTGCCTTCTTATTCGTCGATATATTTGATACATCGGGGACTCTCTACTCAGTAGGCAGGCAGGCAGGTTACGTCGATGAAAACGATGTGCTACACAATTCAGATGAAGCATTCGCCTCGGATGCAGCAGCAACAATAGTTGGAGCAGTGCTTGGAACGAGCACCACTACAACCTACATCGAGTCGGCGGCTGGCGTAGAGGAAGGAGGAAAGACAGGACTTACAGCAGTGGTAGTGGGGGTACTGATGCTTTCAGGACTATTATTCACAGACCTGTTCGCCGCAGTACCTCAATTCGCTATGGCCTCCGCTCTGGTGATAATCGGGGCACTGATGATGAGGCAAGCTGCTGACATCGACTGGTCGGACAGTGAGATGGCTCTCCCAGCATTCCTGACGATCGTCCTGATGCCATTCACTTACTCCATCGCAGATGGAATAGCATTCGGAGTAATCTCCTACTGCGCCATCAAGATTGGAATGCAGAAGTGGGATCAGCTAAACCCTGTCATGTGGGCCCTTTTCGTACTCATGATGATGTTCTACGTCGGTCCCGGCGACCACAGCACGTTCGGCTGGATATTCAACGAACTACTCTGATTTAGTAACGTAATGGAATCGGGGGGACCATTGGTCCCCCCGGTCCCCTAACGGAGTCAATTGTCATGGACGAGTTACTTTCCCGGATCACTGAATCGGTTCGCACCGTCCCAGATTTTCCCATAGAGGGGGTAATGTTCAGGGATATCACACCGGTACTGGGAGAACCGGGGCTGGTCTCTTCCATCACCGATCGGTTCGTAACGGACCTCAAAAAACTCGGATGGAAACCCGATTCAGTAGTCGGTCCCGAGGCTCGGGGTTTCATATTCGGCCCGCTTCTTGCGGATCGCCTAGGTTGCGGCTTCGTTCCCATACGGAAGCCGGGGAAACTACCATCTTCCACAAAGCGAGTTGACTATTCTCTCGAGTACGGCTCAAACGCTCTTGAAATACACGAGGATGCTATACAGCCAGGTCAAAGAATCGTCATAATCGACGACCTCCTAGCCACTGGAGGCACTATTTCTGCCTGCGCCAGACTGTGTGAGGAACTCGGCGCGGAGGTCCTAGGAGCCTTGTTCCTGATCGAACTCGACGGTTTAGGCGCTAGGGAGGCCATAGAACCCGTGAAGGCCCATGCACTACTCTCATACCCGGCATGAGTAGGCCCAGCACCCTCCCGATTCTTTC
>CACKMK010000027.1 GCA_902601345.1 uncultured Candidatus Poseidoniales archaeon | reverse complement strand
CTGAAATCGAGGAAGCGTTCGACTCCGAAATCACGGAAGTCGTAAATTCCTAGTCAATCGGGCTCCCAATTAACCGCCTATTCATCCGCTCTAGACTCACTTCGCAGGCATCGACGAATGATGGAGCTGAATTCTGAGCTTAGCATTACCATCCTCGATATAGCCAAAGGTGTACTCGACCTTGACCTCAGTTCCTTCAGTATCGGTGAAGAAATAATTCCCCATTGCAAAGGCCCTGTTTCCGTCGGTGGTCACCTTGTGATTCTCGAACCTCACGTTTGTCCAGCCCTTTATTGCAAAACCTTCGTCCTCGGGGCAAGCGTTGTTCGATGCGACGAAGTAGGACAAGGCGGATTCGAAAGTGGGGCGGAACTGATCTATTGCAGCCAAGGTAGGTTTGAACATGACTGGTCCGATCTGATACCCGTACAGCGTATTGATGTGATTAGTTGCGATTCCGATGTAGTCGCCGCCATTCCTATGGGCACCAGATATCGCAACGATCCCATCGCCCCACTCTTGCTGCGCCCTTTCAACATCCTCCAAACTAACCATCTGAGCTAAACCCCCCAACGCCGTTCAAAGCATTGAATGCAGTATTGACGTGGATGGCGGTTCCCAGTGACAGAGCGTCCTCATCTACCTTGAACTTGGGGTGGTGCACGCCATATGCCTCCGTATCTGGATTGCCGACCCCTATGAAAGAGAAGCACCCGGGTATCACTTCGGTGTAGTACGAGAAATCCTCCCCGCCCATTATCGGCCCCATTTCTGCGACCATGCCTTGTCCGAGGATTTCTTCCGATGCTGCTTTGCTCAACTCCCAGCATTCGGCATCATTTACGGTGGGCGGGAAATCGTTGCCCGGAAACGTCACCTCTGCCTCGCACCGATTGGCCAGAGATATCGATTCGGCTACCTCCTTGACTCTGTTCTGCAATTTGGTAATGCCCTCGCTGGTCAGCGATCTTATCGTGCCTTGTAATTCCATTGTCGGGGGAATCACATTCGTCGCAGTACCCGCATTTGCCATCGTGATGCTGATTACACCAGATTCCAAGGGATCCAGCTCACGGGAGATTAGAGTTTGGAGTTCGACCACTATCTTCGAGCCGGTAACCACCGGATCCACTGTGAGGTGTGGCATGGCTGCATGGCCTCCATTTCCTTTTACTAAAATCTTGATTGATGAAGTGGCTGCCAATAGCGTGCCTTCTCTGGATGCCAGGGCTCCTACGGGTAGTTTGTCGGTGACGTGCAATCCGAAGATTTGTTTCACCTCGGGGTCTTCCAAGACCCCCTGCTCCCTCATCATCTTGCCACCTGCCCCCCCTTCTTCCGCGGGTTGAAAGATCAGCTTGACTGTGCCTTCTATTGCTTGTTCGTTTTGTTTCAGGACTTTTGCTGCCCCTAGAAGCATTGCAGTGTGGCAATCATGTCCGCAGGCATGCATTTTCCCATCTATTTCACTTCTGAAATCCACATCTGCTTCTTCGTGGATGGGCAAGGCGTCCATATCCGCCCTGAGTGCGATACATGGGTCGCCGCCATTCCCGATGAGACCGACAA
The DNA here is from genome assembly GCA_902601345.1 of uncultured Candidatus Poseidoniales archaeon. Taxonomy (GTDB): domain Archaea; phylum Thermoplasmatota; class Poseidoniia; order Poseidoniales; family Thalassarchaeaceae; genus UBA36. The sequence continues at coordinate 5,343 of CACKMK010000027.1, read as the reverse complement.
CTCCTGTTATCGCTATGTCCTTTTCATACGGGATGTCCAACTCTTCCAGAGTATTTTGAACGAGTCTGCTCGTTTCGAACTCCTCGTACATCAATTCGGGATGGCGGTGGATGGTTCTCCTTTTGTCGACTATCCATTGGTGGATATCTTTCGATTGTAAGAGTATCTCGCTTTTTTGCATGTGTCACAAGATGGCGTACTAATATTAGAATTCTGCCGGCCGAATTTAGAACCATAACTTCTGATTGGCCTCGTAGGTATCGTAGAATTTCTGATCGCTCGATGTGAGGTAGATTATCGCTTCTGATAGTGCGATTATTGCAGATGCAAATAGCGGGAAGACGAGAATCATCCCTAACGTTGACATCAGGAGCAAGATGATTCCTTGGTTGTTGTAACCCAAATAGAATTTGTGAACGCCGAAACCGCCCACCAATAGTGCCAGAATACCTGCAGTCAGCCTATTCTTCTCTGGTGGTCTGCCGTTCAATGTTGTTACACTATTACTGGTAGAAGCGGGAGGGGCTTGATTGGAACCTCCTCCGCCATTGCTATCTTCATCCTGCCACCACTGTGAAGAGCTCTTTGCCACGTTTATAGGGCAAAATTTCGGTAAATTAATGTTAGCAACTTTGCGACTCTCGAGACGCGATACGAGGGCGTGTATCCCATGGTTAGAATCCGGTGAGAATTGCTCCCAACAGATCAAGGATACCAAGTGCCACTTCACCGGCCGTTCCAGAGTTAGTGGAATCTCCCGTTCTTTCCACTGGATCCTTTTTGTTCCTGGCACTAACGATGGAGGGATCGCCTTCTCCCCCCTCCTCGTATGGCTCTAACTCACCCTGGTCAAACCACATTGATCCGCAATTGTGGCAACCATCGACCTCGTAGCTTCTCCCACTGGGGGAAACCGTGAATTTGGACATCTCAATCGGGCGTTGTGGATGAATTGTTAGACAATGCGGGCAGAGTATCCCGGCCGGTGAACCGGTGAACACTCTCGCTCTCAGCCTCTTGTAGTCGCCCTGGTGCATGTTACTTTCCAACCAGTTCTTGTCTGCGAGTATTCCCTTACATTTCCCGCACCCACAGGCGCTTCCGCTCCACCACTCGTCCCTATCTTCCAGTTCGGTATGACAACGTGGACATACCACCGGGACCATAGATCCGATTCATAGGAACAGGCCTTATTTCTTGTGCCTGCGCCAAACCCAATCGTCGGTTTCTATGCTAACCCGCCCCTAGCATTCGCTGGGCAGGCTGGAACCCTCTCCGTTCAGTTCACGCAAGAAAGGCTGAGAAGCTCATAATGCTGATAGCAATACCAGCGTACGACCCAACCATCAAAGTCAATATCATTCTAATCATAAGTTATACGATGGACGTATAGGTTATCAAGGCGTGTTTTTTTGAAAAGGCGTTATGGATACACGTCTTGATAGCACCCAGGTAGATGGAGGGACTTATGTTGAGAGAAACAATGGATATCTGGTGGTTCCTACAGGGACTTCTAGGCGGAATACTGGCGTGATGCATTCACGCACAAAAACGACACGAAAATCAGAGGGAGGGGCGACTCTCCCTCTGACACAACATAATTCAGAAATTATAGATATTAATTTGAATAGCTCTAAATAATAATCAGCATTCGCAACATCATGCCTTGTGACTGCTGTGACTGTGACCCTTGTGGCCCTAGTTGTTCTTGCGATGGGTGCTGCTGAGTCAGCATGTCATCTATCCTAGAACGCTCGGGGAGGGAAAACTAATCGGTAACCTATTGTGCCTCCTTCTTTAGCGTATTTCATGTCTGGATGTCTCCAAAACTTCCCAAACGAATTGGAGCCTAGCTTCTCCTGCCTTTCTGACTCGCTTTCTGCTGGACCTGCTTCTGGGGTGCTGATTCTCGTCGTGGGCATACCTCTGATAGGAGTCATAAAGGCCTACATGAGGAAATTGATGGATAATGTCGACTTCGATGAGGGGCTCGAGAACTTCCTCTACAGGATCGCCGGAGTTGCCCTTTGGGCATTGGTGATCCTCACAGCAGCTGACGAGTTCGGGATCAACGTTACCGGCTTGGTGGTCGGCTTGGGATTCATCGGGCTCGCAGTAGCCTTCGCAGCCCAGGACACCGTGGAGAACGTTATCGCAGGGGTATTCATCATCATTGACAGGCCATTCAGGGAGGGTGAGAGGATACTACTTCCTAAGAGTCTAGGTGGAACTTACTCGAAGTGGGGGGACGTGACTTACATCGGCCTCAGAACCACTAGAGTTAGGTCTACAGACGGAGTTCTGTTGACCATCCCGAACAAGCTTCTGACCAAGGACGCAGTGGCTAACTTCAGCCATAGCTCCGACATGGAACTAAGAGTCAGAATCCGCCTAGGCCTTACTGCCACGTGGTCTAACGTCACCAAGGCTGAGGAGATAGTGAAGGACATCGCAGACAACCATCCTGACATTGTGAGCAAGCCCAAGCCGCCGGAGGTCGTACTGAGGGGTTTTGGAGATCAGGAGATAGTGATGGAGATTCGCTACTATGTTGACAATGCGAGAAAGATGAGGCCATCGAAGTCGTTCTTCGTCACTGAGATTCTCAGGAGGTTCGAGGAGGACGGCGTGACCCTCGCATTCCCAGTAAGAGTCAACATGAACAGCGACGTAGACTTGGAAGGGCTGGGTTTCTGATCACGTAAATTCCGGTCCTCAGGGATAGTCTGACTGGGTTCAGCTAGAGCATGACAACATTGAGCAGCCTACTCGGTTCCTAGCCCACTCTGGCCTCCTAGTGAACCATTTTTCCTCATTACTGGGTTGTTCTTCGTACGGTTTCTTCAGCATCTCATGGAGGTCTGTTGCCACTGAGTAGTCTTCCTTCTCGGCTGCATCGATTGCTAGTTGGGCCATCCAGTTCCTCAAGACGTACTTCGGGTTAGCACTCTGCATCGACTCCCTGTCAGGTCGGCCGTCCACCCTGTCCCACCACATGTCCAACCAGGAGTTCCACTCATTCTGCGGGATTTCCTCCTCTTTGTAGAAGGCAGGGGCCAGATGGTTGGACTCCGGTTCTTGAATGGTAGATAGCGTCCTGAAGAGTATGGTCATGTCGGTCTCGGTCAACTGCATAACTGATGTCAATTCAGAGACTAGGTCCCCATCCCCCTCCTGGAACCCGTCGAGACCGAGTTTCTCGGCCCACATACGGCTACTGTGCCCCCTGTAAGAATCGTAGTATGAGTCCAGGACCTCGTGCAGGGACTTGGGTTCTTCCATAAGTGGGGAAATCGACTCCAGAAGTCGAGCGAAGTTCCACGCACCGACCTCGCCCTGCTGGGCGTACCTGTACCTCCTGGTACTGGAATCGGTAGTGTTCGGCGTCCAGTCGGGATCGAAACCCTCCAACCAGCCGTAGGGACCGTAGTCTATGGTTAGCCCATGGATTGACATGTTGTCGGTGTTCATTACACCGTGCACGAAGCCCACTCGCATCCAGTGCGCGATCGTGAGTGCGGTCTTGTCGGCAACCTCCTTCAGCCACTCCACCAGGCCTTGGTCTGAGTTCGAAGAGTGGTGCGGGAAGTGCTGCTTCACGGTGTTGTCGACCAGGGCGCGCAGAGTCTTCTTATCCCCTGTCATGGCATGGATCTGGAAGCTGCCGAACCGGATGAAGCTCTCGGCCACCCTGCACACAATCGCACCCGGCTCGGGTGCTGGCCTCCCATCGTACATCACGTCACGCATCACTTCCTCGCCAGTGGTGACCAGGGATAGCGCCCGAGTGGTCGGAACGCCGAGGTGGTGCATGGCCTCGCTACACAGGAACTCCCGAATGGATGAGCGTAGGACGGCCCGTCCATCCGCGAATCGCGAGTATGGAGTCTTGCCCGAGCCCTTCAGCTGCATCTCTAGCACGCCCTCCCCCGTGTCAACCTCCCCGAGGGTTATCGCCCTGCCGTCTCCAAGTTGGCCGGCCCAGTTGCCGAACTGATGGCCTCCGTACCTCTGGGCATAGGGAACCATCCCCAAGACCTTGCCGTTTCCACCGAGCAGAACCTCCTCCGCGACGTCGAGGCCTAGCTTGGTAGCCATCTCCTCGGACCACAGCCTAAGCACCGGATCTGGCATTGCCTCTGGGTCAACCTTAGACCAGCAGGCACCCGGTACTTGCCTAGGGCCTCCACCGGTCACCCCGTCCCCCGGAGTTTCATCGAGAAAACGGCTTACCCATTTCAAAGAGCCCAGTGACTTCTGCGCCATGATTTCGAGTCATGCTTGAGACAATTGAAGTTGTGCATATCGAGAATAATCGAGTTATTGTTTCCAAAAAATAAGTTCATTACTAAATATGCGGTTTTCCGGCCAGGTTCATGCTGAAGTGGAACAAAGTCGTCTTCGACCTATCCATGGGAGACGAAGCAGAGGATAGAATTCGCAAGGCCGCGATAGTCTCCGCGGTGGTGGGATTTTTCCTCCACATTGGGTTATGGGCCCTCGATAGCACGGGTAGGATATCGATAACGGGAGAGGCCTCGGAGTTGGTCAGCTCCCCTCTTTCGAGCCTTTATACCCCCTTTTCCATACTTCTGGTCTATGAAGTATACCAACTGATTAGGACGATTCCAGATTCGTTCTCCTCCTCGGTTGGCAAGCAGTATGAGATAGCAACTCTGTTAGTCGTACGGGACATCCTGAAACGGCTCTCTGAGGTTGAGAGCACGGAGGGTTGGGAAATAAGCTCGGACCTGGGCTTCCTGTTGGTTGAGTGCGCGGCCTTCCTGGCCCTTTTCTACACCTCACTGACCTACTTCAGAATAAGCGATAATTCGACCAAGTCTAGCGATATGTCTGGGGATATTGCAGTTTTCGTCGAATCTAAGCGTCTGGTTGCCAATTTCATGCTGATTGTATTCCTTCTAACAGCGGCCTATTCCTTCTTCACATGGATTGCGTCGGTTCAGGATGGAGGCGGCTCTGTAAGTAGGGTGATATTCTTCCTTGACTTCTTTACTTTCCTCATTTTGGCAGACATTCTGATACTGCTTGTCTCGTATTGGTTCTACACTGATTTTGGGAATCTCGCCAGGAACACGGGTTTCGTTCTATCTACCGTAATCATACGAGTTGCCATCTCCTCGGAGGGAGTCTCGGCGATGGTCCTATTCACCCTGAGTGGTCTGCTCGGATTAGCCATCCTTAGGATGTTCTCAGGGGATTCTGCATCCAGAGTGAGTGGAAACCCTGAATAGAACCTTACTGACATGTCCTACATCCGATCGAGATAATTGGAAAATAGCGAGTGGAACGAAACAGGATATAATATACTGAACGGAGATA
>CACKMK010000026.1 GCA_902601345.1 uncultured Candidatus Poseidoniales archaeon | reverse complement strand
CTGACCTGGTAAACCAACTTCATAGAGAACTAGGTAAAGTCACCTTCCTAGACGAACCTCAGAAGCTCAAAGTGACTGAAGCTATGGCAGAATGTGACTTCAGAATGGTAGAAGGGGGGGGAGAATCCCTTCAACTGGATGCGATGGCAGCTAGAATCTGTAGTATGCTTGGAAATTAGGATGACTGCAAAATTCTGAGGGTGTACTCCCTCTGCCAATTGTTCTCTCCGTCTTGCCAAGGAACCATATCATTAACCTCAGTCAATGAGATTTGAATCAGATAATCCCCGGGGCCACACCCACTGGGGCAAAGATCCCACGCCATGGAGATATCCTGCGAGTGTGGGGCTACCTTTGGCCCCAAGAAACCCCCTGTAAGTGAGTTCTTCCGAAGCCCTCTTACCCATTCTTCATCATCTACAGATTCAAAAGTATCAGAGGGAGATATTCCGCTAGATCTATCTGAGGCTATCTCTGTTACTGACCCGGAAACGTTGACTATCGGCTCCATTTGACCTACCTTTTGTATTTTTAGATTCATGGTTGAGTTCTCCGCATCAACATTATCTCTCACCGCTAGACCAAGCAACACCGGGATAGAATCCTGGGAGATTCTTATCTCGTAGACAGAGCCATCCAAGTCCGAGTCGGATATTCCCTCGGTAGTTGCAATATCTATTGCTCCAGCAAGATGGGGTGCAGCGATATCCGCCAGAGGAGGGTTGACCAGCGCGAATGATAGGGCGAGCCATGTGAAAATATACAGGAACGAGGACCTAACCCAATTCCCGGTTGTGTACAGTTCGAAGAATCTTGATGGGACGAAAGCCTGGTGTATAGGCCGAATTAAGGAAATCATCAGCAAGGGGAGAAGCCACAGTATCTGCTTCGTCCCATTCATCCCAGGCATCATGTAGAATCTCATCAATAATGCAACTGAGAGTCCGAAGAAAATCACTATCCACATGGAGACTGCATCTGCCTTCTCCTTCTCTGCATGCGAGGAGGGGTCGAATGGCTCAAGGGCTGAGGACTTCTTGCCTCCTCCTTTGTCTCCAGTGCCCTTCTTGCCTGAATAGGCACTGGCTCTCAGGGCTGTATCGACATCGACCATGATAATTCCGGCGAGGGAAGGCGACACATCAACCCTACGTGTGAAGCGATTGTCGGACGATAATCACCGGCAATACTCAAATGGGCTCTTCGTTCGCCCTATTGCTATGCCGGGGTGGCGTAGTTGGTAGCGCGTCGGACTCATAGGGCAGCCGAGAGGCACGTTCACGCCGTAGGCCCCCTTCGAGATGCCTGAGTCATCCGAAGGTCGCGGGTTCAAGTCCCGCTCCCGGCACCAATACCAAACTGGAAGCGAGCCATTGATGGGCCGAGGCGCTCTGCCCCACTTGTATGGAGGGTTGGCCAAAGCCCGGAGTCCCGGTGAGGCTTGTGGTCAAGACCTGGTCCGGAAAGGTGGAGCATAGTGGAGTGGCCCTACCTAGTTCCGGGCCTAAACTAATCACGTTGAAACTTCACAATGGGTACAACGTCTCATTCCCTGAGTCATACGTTGACTCATTCGAAGTACTGGAGGATATGCCTGACATAGAGGAAGACGCCGTCGAGATCGAACCACAGGACGAGACTCTGCCACTTGTCCATCTGATACACACAGGTGGGACCATAGCCAGCAAGGTAGACTACGCCACAGGTGCGGTTTTTGCAAGATTCGACCCACACGAGTTACTGGATGCCGTGCCCGAACTTCGAAAGATAGCGAGGATACGAGCAGTCAAGCTCGGAAACATGTGGTCGGACGATCTTAGACCAAGGCACTGGAACAGGATGCTGAAAGCTACCGAGGAGGCTTTCGCCGAAGGAGCGGTTGGTTGCGTCATCACCCATGGAACAGATACCCTGCACATATCCTCAGCAGCCATGTCGTACGGGTGGGCTGGTCAAGGAGGCAGGCCACCAGGTAGAGTCGTCCTGACAGGGTCGCAGAGATCTCCAGATAGAGGCTCTTCAGATGCGACTGAGAATCTAATCGCCTCAGTACATTGGGCAGCGCACGGCCCAACTCCTTCTGGATACCGCGACTCGTCCGTGGTGATTGTACATGCGAGTTCCTCGGACGGTAGGTGCGCTGTACTTCCGGGATGTGCTTGCAGGAAGTACCACTCCTCACGTAGGGACGCATTCAAGCCAATCAACCAGGAGGCTCTCGCATACGTGGATATAGACGGAGACGGCGTATCCATTGATTACTCGCCAGAGGCGCATGACGCTAGGGTGGAGGCGATCGCTCCGAAGCAGTTCGATGAGTCCGTTCGTATTGCACAATTCATTTCAGACCCGCACCTACATCCCGATCAGGTTCAGGGTGCCATAGATGCTGGCTTCGATGCTCTGCTTTTCCACGGAACTGGTTTGGGACACCTGCCCATATCCGATCCTGAAGAAGACAGTCTGGAGAATATCAGACTAAGGATGATGCTCGAGGATCACATCTCTGAGGGAGGAGTCGTAGTGATGGTAACCAATACTATTCACGGTCCTGTGAATATGAACGTGTATTCTAAGGGAAGAGACCAGAAAGAGATAGGGATCATCGGGCACGGCTCCTTATGCCCACCGGGCTCTGCTCTGGTAAAGCTTCACCACCTCCTATCTGTGGGAGGGAAGGAGTCAGTCGAAGAAGGGTGGGAGATGGACTTAGTAGGAGAAAATCCAGCTTTCTCGAGGTCTTAGACCTCCGGTTTACTGATGAACCGACTTGCACTTGGACCCGTCATGGCAGGGGCCAGACCCAGCGAAGATCTGGATGCGATCAGACGTGATGCAAAATCTCCCGGAGACAAGGCAGTGATCAGGGAGATCAGGGAAGCTGGCTCGAGAACCGCTAGAGAGAGGATCTTGGACCTACTCGACGATGGAAGCTTCGTTGAGGTAGACGCTTTCGTTAAGCACAGGTCTGGAGATCATGGCATGCATCTGCACGAACCACTTGGGGACGGAGTAGTGGCAGGACACGGCATGTTGGACGGGAGAAGGGTGGTGTGCTTCTCGCAGGATTTCGCAGTATTCTCGGGGACCATGGGGGAGATGCATGCTAGGAAGATTTGCAAGATTCTTGAGCTCGCAGAGAAGGGGCGACTACCGGTTATCGGAATATGGGATGGTGACGGGCAGCGCCCTCACGAGGGAGTAACATCACTGGGCCCGAACGGTGAAATGCTGGACCTGCTAGTATCCTGTTCCGGAAAGGTCCCGATCCTTTCCATTGTTCTTGGAACCGTCTCAGGAACTAGCGCACTTGCCGCAGGACTCTCCGACTTCGTGATTCTAGGCCGACAGAGAGGGAGGATGTTCATGAGAAGCCCGTACGTAATCCCCGAGATAATCTCAGGAGAGGTGGACGAGGACACGCTTGGGGGAGCCACCCATCATGCAAGTAGGAGCGGGGTTGCGTGCATGGTCTCCGAAAGCGAAAACGGAGCATTCGACATCGCGGCAGAAATACTGTCATTCCTACCTGACCATACAATGGCAGAGCCCTCGAGACTGTCTACAGGTGACAAATGGAAGAGAAAGTGCAAGGGAATGAGTAAACTGGTCCCCCTTGATTCTGAAAGGCCCTATGACATGAGAGGGGTAGTGGGAGAGGTTGTCGATGACAGGCGCTTCCTTGAGTTGTTTCCCTCTTATGCAGAGAACATAGTTGTCGGCTTTGCCAGGCTTGACGGAGTACCAGTAGGAGTGGTGGGAAACCAGCCGTCAGTTCTTGCCGGATGTCTGGATATCGACGCATCTGTCAAGGCGGCTAGATTCATCAGGACCTGTGACTGCTTCAATATCCCGATAGTGACGTTCGTTGATGTGCCGGGATTCCTTCCCGGGACTGTTCAGGAATGGGGCGGGATTATCCGTCACGGGGCCAAGCTCCTGTACGCGTACGCGGAGGCCACTGTACCTAAGCTCGCAGTGGTCACAAGGAAGGCATACGGAGGAGCATACCTAGCTATGAGTTGCAAGCACCTCGGGTCAGACTACAACGTGGCATGGCCCACAGGAGAGCTTGCCGTTATGGGTGCTGAGGGAGCGGTCAGAATCATTCACAGAGCCGAACTAGCCGGCTCAGAAAAGCCGGATGAGACTTACTCGGAACTGGTCAAGGACTACAGGGACAAGTTCGGCGACCCCTATGTCGCGGCCCGGCATGGTTGGTTGGATGACGTCATAGAGCCCTCCCAAACCAGAAGAGCTCTGGTAAGCGCCCTCAGACCTTTGCTAACGAAGAGGGTCCTGGTGCCTCCAAAGAAGCATGGAAACATACCTCTATGATATCTAAATCCCAATTTCTTCGATTCATAAATGAGCCAGAACATCTTCTAAACTTGGAATGTTTTTCTGGTATTTTGAAGCGAAGAGGGAATGCCATGCCTCCAGATGCTGGGCAGCCAACATGATGATGGCAAAGTCCTCCTTACATGATGACTCATTGTAGGAAATGGAGACCTGAATATCCGACCCAAGTTCAACAGATTGCCCTCCAGCAGGGGCTGAATCAAGATCTATCGAAATGTCAGCATTTCCTGACCCCAATATGCTGGAATCCCAAGGCCCTCTTTCGAGTTTCCTGCGTCCCATCTCTGGGATTATACAGCCTCCTTCTAAGGACCATGCCGCTGCTATGGATCGAGCGGCAGAACCTCCTCCCCTCATCCTGAGGATCGAGCCAGACGGCTCGACGCCTATGTGTCTGCAAGCAGAAACGAAGCCTGCTCCATCAGTACTAGCCCCCTTCCAAACCCCATCTGATCTCATTAGTTGATTGATTGCGTTAACACCCACGGGTCCTTGCACCCCCAATCTGGAATGCGGAGAGTGCTTCAGAGGGGCAGTGCAAGAGATCCAAAGATCTCCGTCTAGCATCCCTACCTTTGAGCAAAACTCCCCCTCACTAGATGCTTCGACGAATATCTGCTCCGGTTGGACCAGCCCCATTGCATCCCCCACTATTGAGAAAAGCCTGGGAGTGAGAGAATGAGAGATTGGGTAGCCTGCGACACCCCAGTAGGCGGGCGCTTCCATGGCTTTCGCCAGTGGTTATCACCGATGAAGGTTTCAAGAGTGCTCCTTCACCGACAGGGCTGGGAGTCACAGGAATGCGTCGGGTCAAAAGGTTGGACGAGGGAGTTAGGCTGAGGATAGAGAGCGAGGACGATCTGTGGGTACTATCCCAGGTCTGCGGCACTGGTTGCCTTGTTGGGATGCTATCACATAGAAGAGACTCTACTACAGGCACCAGGGAGGATGGTCGTGCGAAGAGCGCGGAGAGGAAGCCCATGTGGATTCTCTTAGAGGCTACCGAGACTGCCTTCCAGCCATTCACGGACAGCCTCCGAGTACATGGAGTGATTAAGGAGGCCAAGATAGACATCGGCAGCCACCACACTCACGTTATTTCTCCTGGTGACGAGATAGAGTTGACTCGCGAGGGAGGCTTGTCTAAGTCAGATGAATCCCTAGTGAAGGAAGCTATCGCTTCAGGAAAGAAGACTAGATGTGGACTCATGGTGGTAGAGAATGACGAAATCCTCATTTTCGAGGTTGCAACTCATGGAATCAGAGATGTCTCCCAATTCAATCTACGCGGGGGTGGGAAGAGGACGGGAGACACAACCGCAGTCAGAGAGGATTTCTTCGAAAAGGTAGCAAAGGAGGTGAAGATGGTATTTCCTGATGGGATACCGTTGATCATCTGCGGTCCAGGACTAGCCAGAGAGGGTTTCGAGTCAAAATTGAGAGATTCAGGGGCAGAAAACAGTGCGGTGAACGTGCCGACTTCAATCGGAGGTAGGGCTGCGGCGAACGAGGTCCTTTCGGAGGGCCTAGCCGACACTCTGCTCGGAGAGCATGCGATAGTAGAACAAGTGAAGGCAATCGAGGAGGCACTCAGACGTATTTCCACAGATGGAGCTGTCACCTATGGCAGGAAGATGGTGTCCGACGCTTCCGAACAGGGTGCAGTCGAGACCTTGGTGATTGAAGCGGGACTTCTTAGAGGAGAACAAGAGTCCTCTGGATGGGAGGAAATAGCGAGTTCGGTCAAAGCATCTGGTGGGCGGGTGATTCAGGCATCTTCCGAACATGATTCGGGCAAGCAACTACTGGGAATGGGAGGAGCAATCGCAATCCTCAGGTGGAAGTTGGAATAGACAACCCTCTTGATGGGTATGTTCAGAGCGAGCCATGGAAGGGATGCCAATCAGGATCGCCGGTCTGGGAAGAATTGGCGGTAGCGACGTCGCTTCCTCGGTCACAGAGGAGGCGATACGAATAGGAGCAGAAGTTGATTTCATAATCGAATCCGAGGAGTACGACGAGTTCGACCAAGGCCTAATCGATTGGAGGACGATCCTGGGTAACAAGCACTGGCTAGTCCTTTCCTCTGACGGCACATTAATTGGTGATTCGATGAAATCAGCTTGGGGATCGTCATTGACATTCGCTGAGTTGGAGGGTTGCAAGTCGGTGATGATAGTTGGAGTTCCTAGTGAGGCCGACAGGCTAGAGGAGGCATGGGGTTCCGTGATAGATAGAATCAGACAGGTTAACCTGCTTTTCATTAGCAATGAGGCATTGGAAGGGGTTTCAAAGATCGAAGATATCCCTTCAAACCTCCTCTTGGATGAGATTAGAGATAGGGGGGCAGTTCCTATCGTGTGCACCTTCGATCCGGTTGAGGGAGTCGCAGAAGTGAGTCACTCCATGGGGAGAGATGTGGTAGAAGTTCAGGGAGACATGGGGACTGAGCGGTGGCTAGCAGGGTTCCTGTGTGCTCTACCGACTTCTGGTTATGGGGCATCTGCTGTTGCGATTGCGGCTATGTCTCTATTCGAATAATCTAGCGTAAATCGAAATCTTCACTGAAACCCCTTTTCAAGGGGCACCCTTTCGGCCGGACCCGCGAGGCCAATGGGATGCCACTCAAATTAGGGCCAGCCGGAGTTCCCCTCTCCTGCAAGGGCCGCACCATAGTCGAGGGGATGGACGATATCACTGTGCTTGGCCTAGATGCCATGGAGGTGCAGACCGTCAGAACCATCCAGCCGCAGCACTTCGACCAATATTGGCAGGCTGGAATACTCTCTTGGAAGTCTGACTTCGAGATGAATATGCACGGCCCCTACTACGCGGAACTACTCGGTAGCAAGAGGGAAAGAAACAGGACTCTTTCGAAGATGGAAACGAGCCTCCAG
>CACKMK010000025.1 GCA_902601345.1 uncultured Candidatus Poseidoniales archaeon | reverse complement strand
TCGAGTCCGAGGATGACGACTACCAAGAGAGAGTTATGGCGGCTCAGAGCGTTCTGGACGGAGACGCGGGCGTCCTGATAGAGAGGCTACAGTCGGAAATGGACCAGGCATCGGAAAGGCTCGACTACGAGAGGGCTGCCAGGATCAGGGACATGATCGGTTCCGTCCAGAGCGCGAAGTCCGAGAACATCGTCTCGAGCCGGTTCTACCAGGACAGCGATGCTGTGGGTTTCGCAACGAGCGGTGATAGTGGGTGCCTGGTAATCCTTCACGCCAAGAAGGGCATGATCAGGGGGCAGACCGAGTACCAGCTGATACACAGGGGTGACGTGTCGGACTCGGTATCCCTGGTCCTATCGGAGCACTACGCCAACAGGCGACCACCGAAGAGCCTCCTTGTTCCATCCCCATTGGGCGACTCGATGGGAGATTGGCTATCACAGAGAAGGGGAGGAGCAGTCGAGGTCAGGGTACCCATGCGTGGGGAGCTGGCCAAGCTCAGAACCATGGCGGACAGGAACGCGGAGATCCACCTGATCAGGGGCACGCGCTCCAGGAGCCTGGAGAAGGCGGCCGCAGACGATGCAGCCCGCCTCCTGGGCCTCGACACCCTCAATCACATCGTGTGCTTCGACATGTCCCAGACCCTCGGCAAGGAGAGGGTGGGGGCATCGGTAGTCCTGCGCGAGGGCAGGCCCTCGAAAGAGGACTACAGGACATACAGAGTCAGGTCCGATGCCCAAGACGACCTGAGAATGATGTCGGAGGCAGTGTCCAGATGGGCCAAGAGGCAGGAGGAGTGGCCTGACCTGCTACTTCTCGACGGGGGCGAAACGCACCTATCGGCCATAGAGAGAACGCTGGACGGGATGGGGCTTCTGGGCCTTTTCCCGATAGCTGCGCTCGCGAAGAGGGAGGAGTCCCTCCACATGAGGGGCAAGGAGACGATTCTGCTGGACAGGAAAGGCAGGGTACTGGTCCACGCCCGCGACGAGGCCCACAGATTCTCCAACGCATTCCACAAGAAGCGGAGAGGGAAGGGGGCGCTGGCGGACCCTCTCGAGGAGGTGGATGGCCTAGGAGCGAAGAAGATACAGGCCCTGCTGAGGCACTTCGGTGGGAGGAAGGGGATAGAGCACGCGAGCGTGAAGGACCTCCGGGACGTTCCGGGGATCGGCAGGGAGATGGCCGAGAGAATCAGGGCTCACATACAGAGGAGATAGCATGGGAGAGGACGACCCCCATGCCCGCCTGGATAGTGCGGTCAGGGGATGGGCGTCCGGAGACCCGCCCGGAGACCTACCCCGGAGGTGGGAGCGGTTCTCCGACGTGGCGATAATCCCCCACGACTCGTTCAAGGGGCCCGATTGGGAAGCCGATGGCGGTCTCTGGGAGGCCGTAGCGGAGGCTCTCGGGGCCAAGCGTCTCGCACGGATGGGCGAGGTCAGCGGAGATAGGAGGCGGAGCGGGGTCGAGATGCTCCTCGGCGACGACGACTGGGTCGTGAGGCGCGAGAGCGGAGTCAACTATGGTTACCGGATGACTCGCTGCATGTTCTCCTCAGGTAACGTGAACGAGAGGAGGCGCATGGGAGAGGTCACCCAGGAGGACGAGATCCTAGTGGACCTCTATGCCGGAATCGGCTACTACACCCTTCCCGCCCTGGTCCATGGGGGGGCGTCCTTGGTGCACGCTTGCGAGTGGAACCCCGAGGCGATCGAGGCACTCAGGTGGGGACTGGATTCGAACGGGGTGGACAGTAGGTGCGTTGTGCATGAGGGCGACAGCAGAGTGACAAGCCGGTCGCTCGAGGGCGTGGCGGACAGGGTCTTCCTCGGTCTCCTTCCGAGCTCGAAAGACGGTTTGGAGGCTGCTCTGAGGGTTCTGAAGTCGGATGGCGGGACCCTGCACGTACACGGGCTGGCCCCATCTTCCGATCATATCTCATGGTCTGATGGAGTGGTTTCGTCCGCATCCGCCATCAGCCCTGATTCGTCCATCCGCTCGGGATTGGTCAGGGTGAAGTCGTACGCCCCCCACTGGGACCACGTGGTCCTGGACCTGTCGCTGGCGTAGCCTCAAACGCGGCCACTCCAGCGGCAATCCATGGCAGACTGGCTGCTGGAAGCTGCGAAGGCCTACAACAGGGACTCGTACGATCAGAGGGACAGGTACGCCACGCACCTGTTGATCCCGCTGGAGACTATGCGGACGGTCATCCGATGGAGCATGGAGTCGATACCGGATGAGGTACTGATAGGGTTCGACCCCAACCCAGAGCGCCCTAACCCCGATCCGGTCGAGGAGGTCTTCGGACCTCCCCAGTCCACCTTCTCGGGCTCTGGGTTCCTGCTGGGTGAGCCGCATATAGTGAACGTAGGTGACTCGTACAGTGTCCACCACGTCCCAGAGGAGTGGACCGACGGGGTGTTCTCGGAGGAGAGGGGGGCGAGGGGGTCCAGGTTCGCCAGCTTCCTGCACAGCCACCCCAACGCCTACGCCCATCCCAGCCAGGCTGATGCGGAGGCCGCCGACTGGACCGAGGGCGTGGAGATGATCCTCGGCGTGCGATTCAGCCCGGCACCGCTGGGACTGGAGTGGTACGACCAGGAGGACGGTCACAGGAGGGACCTGAAACCGGAGAAGGACGAGGAGCTGCCGGTTCTGGCCAGGGTCGCAGGCAGGAAGGTGCATGGCTTCGAGCTGATCGGTTACCTCAGGAACGGCGAGGGAGTGAACCTGCTGATCACCTCGCCCGAGGGATTCCCGATAGGGCTAGACCTTTGATTGGACGCTACTCGATGTCGAGGTAGTTGTCGACGTAGAACCTCAGCTCGTCCAGGCTCCCCCTGGCGTCTGCGAGGGCCGTGTGGTCGCTCCTCTTGTAGAAGCGAGGACCATCCGGGGCGACTCTCCTGAGCAGCTCCTTGAAGGAGCTGATATCGATGATCCTGAATGTGCAGTAGTCCGAGACCATCGGCATCTCCCTCCTGATGAATCGCATGTCGTGATGAACGCTGTTGCCGGCGATGATCGCACCCTTGGTCATGTGCTCCTTGAGCAGGGCCATCACCGCTTCCTCGGCTTCCGCTATCGACACTCCCTCCTCCCTGATTCTCCTGATTAGGCCCGATTCGCCGTGGGTCCTGGTGTTCCAGTCGTCCATCGTGTCAAGCACCCCGGGGTCATCGGGCATCACTGCCAGGCACATCTCGGCTCCCTCGACTGGGGTCAGGTCGGCCTCGACGACGAAGCAGGCGACCTCGATTATCCTCTCCTTGTCTGGGTCGAGCCCGGACATCTCGAGGTCGAGCATGCAAATGCGCGATTGCTTCACAGGTCCTCCGTCGGAAACCCCCACTTATTCATGTTGGCCTGGGGGTGACAGTGATAGCACCGGTGCCCTGCGGTGCCCGTGACCAGCCCGGGATACGTGGAGCTCCTACGGTCGAACAGGACCTTCGGTCGTCTGTGGGGGTCGAACATGATTCTCTACATCGGGGACTGGTTCACCGTTCTCGCCATGTTCATACTGGCTGGCGAGGCCTCGGACAACTCGCCGTTGGCGATAGCCGGCGTGCTTGCTGTTCGCAGCTTCACGTTCGCCCCGCTGGAGCCAATCACCGGGATGCTGGCCGACAGGTTCCCTAGGAAGACGCTGATGGTTCTGGCCAACATCTTCTCGTTCCTGACGCTGACTTCCTTCATATTGCTCGGGCTTCTTGACAGCCTGTTCTCCGTGTACGTGTTGGCCATGCTTCTGGTCCTGGGGCGCGCGACCTACGATCCGGCTCAGACTGCGTACCTCCCTAGGGTGTGCGACGAGGACGAGCTGCTGACCGCGAACGCTCTGATTTCGGGTGGCTGGTCTGCATCGATGGGCATTGGCGCCGGGATTGCTGGGTTCGTGATCTCGCAATACGGCGTCGAGACCGGCCTGATGATCGACTCGGTCACCTTCCTGGTGGCTGCGGTGGTGATCTCGACCCTTCCCCATGGCGGGCCGGACCCGGACGAGAAGCGAGGAGGGGGTGCGGTTGAGATGTTCAAGGACATATTCGCAGGCTGGGGCTTCATCCTGAAGAGACCGGAGATAAGTAGGATAGTGCTGGCCAAGGGGATGTGGGCCACTGGGGGTGGGGCGCAGATCTTCCTGCTGATCATAATCGGCATGGAAGCGGACTTCGGGGACATCTCGACCGGCGCTGCCGGAATCGGGGTGCTTTACATGGCACGCGGGTTCGGGAGTGGCTTCGGCCCTATCGTCACCCGACCGCTGATGACCGTCACCAGGTATATGCCCTACATCATCGGCCTGTCCCTGGGTGGCGCGGGCCTGCTCTATGTGGGAGTCTCCCAAGCCGAGTGGGGGATTTGGACGCTCATTCTGGTCTTCTTCAGCCACGGTTGCAGCGGGATATCCTGGGTGTTCAGCACGACCCTGCTGCAGCGCAGAACGGACAACGACTGGATGGGCAGGGTGGCAGGCACTGACAACCTCATCATCGTCCTGACCATGGGGGTATCCACTATCGCAGCAGGTTACATCCTCGAGGAGGGGCTGGTGACGCTGAGGGAGATCCTCCTCGTGACTGGGCTCGTCCAGCTGGCAGTGGGGACGCTCTGGCTGCTGCTAGCCTCTCCGAGGGAGAAGGCGTTCATCGCATCTAGAGCAGCTTAGGCAGCCCCAGCAGAACCACCAGCGGGAAGGCTGCGAACAGGGTACCGATCAACATCGAGCGCTTGGATGCCTGGACCCTCTGCTGGATCCTCCTCTGGATCTCAGAGTCCATCTTGTCCACGGCCTCTCCAGCGGGAATCCTCACCTCGTCCAGAGCCATGTCCAGAATGTCGGCACCCGCTTCCAGAACCGATGTGACCACTCCGAACGGGGAGAAGGCGGACCTCTCGCTTTCGGGCTCCTCCTCACTCTTCCATGGCCTTGGAATGGTCAGGCCTCGTAGGGACTTGAGTAGGTCACGTCCAGTCACAGCGGTGTCGACGGCCTGCCTAGCCTTGTTGATGTCGAACTGGGCCAGCCTGAGGACGTCCCTCCTGGTTCTCGTGACCCTCGTGAAGTCGTACCCTATCCAGAGGAGACCTGCAAGCGCCAGCAGCGTGAGCCCCAGGAAGGGGATCTCCCAGCTCTCCCATCCTATCGGGCCCATGTAGACCCGGGCGGATATGGCTATCACCGCAGGTAGGAAGATGGCCAGCATCTCGTTGAGGACGATAAGCCAGAACCTCTCGACGTTCAGTCTCTTGATCCGATCCAAGGCCCACCTGGCGTGCTTCCCCCTGTCCTCCTTGGGCATGAGCTTGTTCGAGAGGTCGACCAGAGGGGGAGCTACGAAGATAAGCCTCATCAAGAACGGGAGCACGATGATTATGGTATAGGCCTCGAACGGGCTAACTGGAGGGACGGATGGCACGAGGGTCTCCGACATGGCTCTCTTGAAGGGACGGTGGGCAATCAACCTCACTACGTCTTGCAGAGGAAAAAAGCAGTAGGGAACATATAGAACTTCATACAGGGAGGTAATCTTGACATTTTTCTATGGGAACAAAGGCTACCCTATTGGCTACGGGCTAATCCACTAATCTCTGAGTCTCAGTTCGGAGTCGAATTCCGAACCATCATGGAAATCATAGGGCTCGGCTCCCGGGAGGAATGCCGTCGCCCTGCCCGTCAGTCTGCCCCTCGATCCGTCCCACTGGACGAACGAACCCTCCCACATCCCGAGCACAGGGGTGTCCTGGTGCCTGTGGAACTCGGCTATCCTCTGAGCCCTCGACTCGCCGTAGTGATTCCTAACCTCGTCCCCATCCATGAACAGGACCTTGCCTGGGTGGTAGTGGGGATTGATCTGGAATGGGACGATGCCGAAGGACTCGAACGAAGGGGGCAGGACGATTGGCATGTCGTTGGTGGTCATCATGGTGGGGCATGCCACATTTGAACCAGCGCTGACTCCTAGGTAGGGGGCACCCGAGAGAACCCTATCCCTTATCGGAGCCACAAGTCCATTGTCGTGCAGTTCCTTCGTAAGAAGGAAGGAGTTGCCTCCACCGACGTATATGCCATCGGCTTCGCGTATCGCGGAGACGGCGTCGGGGAAATCCTGTATCCCAACGAGCCTCGGACCAGATGGACCGAGAAAATCCTGCATCCTGGAGGTGTATTGATCGTGTTCGTCGGAAGCGAACGGGACGAAGACAATACTCGGGCATCCAGAGAAATGCTCAGTCACCAGTTCCCTGTAGGTGGCCTTCCTCTCCTCTGTGGAGATGCCCCCGCTTCCTAGCAGAACCCGAGTGCTATGGCCTAGTCCGGACATGCTTCTTGCTAATGCCAGTCGAACTTGAAGTCCTCGTCGCAAATCGGCAAAAAAACAAGTCTTAGCCTGGGTATTGCAAATCTCGGAGTTTCCATTTTTGGACGTTAATATACTGTCAGGGACAATGCGCTCATATGGCCAGATGCATATCATGCCACGCCGAGCACAGTGGCCGTGAGGAGTGCTGCGATATATGCGGAATTCTGATGACAAGCATCACCGGTCAAGAGTCTTCATTCGTCACCGATCCTAGCCTGATTGCTACTGTGATAGAAGACTTGGGGGGTCGGAATAATACCTTGCCCAAAATCTGGAGAGCGCTGAGGGGGCTTGATGGAGGGGAAGCCGATTGGGCGATGGAGGCAGAGCCTTGGGACGAAAGGATGTGGATTACGGATGCCCCTGACCCATGGGAAATCGACCTTAGCAGGATGGATCGTTTCTACAGGAACGAGGGAGAAGTTCCTGAGATCAATGAGCTTAGGGCACTTCAGAGGGGCGGTTGCCTCCCAGACGGAAGCTACCTGACATGGAACGGAGGTAGGTTCTACCTCGATGGAATGAAGATAAGGCTCCCTTACAGAGGACTCTCGAAGATGCTCAGGAAACTACGGGGCAGGGATGACGTTGACTTCAGGAGGCTGCTGTTGTCAGTAGATCTCGCTGTAAGAAAGTCCCCGACAAGGGGATTCTTCTCGTGGAGGGGCAGGGACGGTGCCACTGTCACCCATCCTGTTTACACGATGTTGAAGCGAAGGGGGTACAGCAATAGGTACCAGGAAGATGATCAATTCGCTGAATACAGAATTATTCAGCAGAACGACAGGGCCAGAATGCGATTCTTCGAGAAGACCTCCTGGATGAAAAGATGGAGGTCCGCACAAAAAGACACCCCTCTACACCGCCTCTCCGATAGTGAGTTCGAGGTGCCCTATACCCTAGCGATCAGCAATGGCCGTCTGCAACTGAGAGTCCGGAGGAACACCGGTTGGAGGAGGATTGAGCTTGATAGCGACCCCCTGTTATGGTCCAGGGTAGTCTCCTGGGTTCTCTCTCCGCCGAGGCACCGAGACAGGAACCGGTTGCACTGCATCCAACAGCATTTGTTCGTGGACGAGGGGATGCCATTAATCTCGGAAAGCGAGCAAAGGGGTGTTAGGTTCCTGAGGAGAATAGTGGCGGAAAATGACAGGGCGGAGATAGACAGGCCTTCGAAGTCCATAACGGTCACTGGGACGTCCGGCCTGGCATACAGCGTA
>CACKMK010000024.1 GCA_902601345.1 uncultured Candidatus Poseidoniales archaeon | reverse complement strand
ACCCCTGCTCTTTGATAATCACTTGTTTTTGAAGCGCTTGAGGCGGAAAGTCTCCTCTCTCTCCATCTCTTCAAGCCTTAGTTGGATGAAAGTCTGAGCCTCTTTCATCTCAGGAATTACCTTGAACTCGAGAGCATTAACCCTTCTTTTAGTAGCTTCAATTTCTTCTAGAAGCCTCTTCAGAGTGGCCTCCATCTCTGCTGCCTTTACAACCTTCTCAACGAGTAGCGAGTAGGCGTCTGCCGCCTCGTCAATGTAGGGGGAACCTCCAACCATCCCCAGCCCCCTATCCTCGACCGATAGTTTGAGGTTCTGCCCCTCGACCTTTGGAACAACTACGCCCATTATATTCCTCTTGGAGACCTGCACTTCTGGATGCTTCGACGAGGCTATGGCTGCACTCTTTACCGCCAATCCGCCCTCTATCGATGAGGCTAGATTGATTGCTTGCAGTGCATCTCTGTATGTCCCCACAAGTCCCTCTCTGGCTTCGATCATTTCTGAGAGCAGAGTTCTGAATTCGTGGAATAGGCCATCCCTCTTCATTTTCAGGAGGTTGTATCCCGTAGAGGTCTGCTTTATCCTGCGCTTCAGGTTGATCAGCTCGGACCTGGTAGGCTTGATGTCTAGGGCCATTCACTCAACTCCTACTTCGGTTACTCTTCTTCTCCCTTCTTTTCACCGGGATGGTACTTATCGATCCACTTCTGATCCAGTCTTACAAGGAACTTTGTGTCGATGTTTGACAGTAGGTTCCAAGCTAGGTCTAGAGTTCCCTCGTCTATCGATCTGTCCTCGTCTCTGCTCTGCCTGAGGAACTTATCTTCGAAGATATCAGCGAACTTGAGAAGTTGAAGATCCCTCTCGTTTAGAGCATCCTCTCCGACAATTGCTACCAGACCTCTCAATTCCTTTCCTTGAGCGTAGGCTGCGTAGAGCTGGTCAGATACTGACTTGTGATCCTCTCTGGTTTTACCAGGCCCTATCCCTGCATTCATCAATCTGCTTAGAGATGGAAGAACGTTGATGGGGGGGTAGATTCCTTTCTGATGGAGCTCCCTAGAGATGACTATCTGGCCTTCTGTGATGTATCCGGAGAGATCTGGAATCGGGTGAGTAATATCGTCACCAGGCATAGTTAGGATAGGGAACTGCGTGATTGAGCCCTTCTTCCCTTTGACCAGTCCCGCTCTCTCGTAAAGCATCGCCAGATCCGTGTACATGTAACCTGGGTAGCCCCTCCTTCCAGGAACTTCTTCTCTAGCAGCCCCGATTTGCCTCAATGACTCACAGTAGTTTGTCATGTCCGTGTATATCACCAGCACGTGATAGTCATGTTCGAATGCTAGGTACTCAGCAGCGGTGAGTGCCAGACGAGGAGTGATCAGCCTCTCGACCGCCGGATCGTCAGCCAGGTTTACGAATAGCGCCGCATTCTCGAGTGCCCCAGTCCTCTCTAGGTCGTGCACGAAGAAGTTGTACTCTTCTGCGGTAATTCCCATTGCGCAGAAAACTACGACGAAGTCATCGTCGCTACCAACTAGTTTGGCCTGTCTTGCGATTTGCAAAGCGATGTCGTTGTGAGGCAGTCCGCTTGCACTGAAGATCGGAAGTTTCTGCCCTCTGACAAGAGATGTACATGCGTCAATCGCTGAAATTCCTGTCTGTATGAATGACTCCGGACTCTGCCTCGAATAGGGATTTATTGCGGCCCCGATAATGTCGGCCATATCATCAGCAACGATTTCTGGACCTCCATCTCTGGGTCTCCCAGCACCATCTAGAATCCTACCAATCAGTCCCTTGCTCACGGGGAGCTTGAATACATCACCCAGGAACTTAACACCTGTCTGCCTGTCCACAGATGCAGTACCTTCGAAGACCTGTACAATGACTTGGTCATCGGATGTGTCTAGAACCTGCCCGTTTTTGATTGACCCATCACTGAGCCTCAGTTGTACAATCTCGTTATACGAAACAGGCTCGGTTTTGTTTAGGAACACAAGAGGCCCCTTTACGTCTGTAATTGTTCTGTACTCTTTTCCACTCATATTATCACCTCAGTTTTCCTCCATGCTAGCAGCAATCTGCTTGCTCATCTCCGCAACCAGACCCTCTATTCTACCGTCATAGCCTTCTTCGAATCTCCCTCTCATCAGGTCGGTCCTAGCAGGCACGTTAACCACGTCTTCGAGTTGTGCGCCTCCAGCAATTGCCTTCTTCCCTTCTTCTTGGAAGTTCAGTATTGCTTTAGCCATGTCATATTGCAGCTTCAGATCGCTGTACGTATCCACATCATGGAAGGCGTTCTGCTGAAGGAAGAACTCCCTAATCATCCTAGCAACTTCTAGTGTCAGTTGCTGATCTATTGGTAGGGCATCGGACCCAACAAGCTGGACAATCTCTTGCAATTCAGCTTCGATTTGGAGTAGAGTGCTTATCTCGGTCCTAACTTCAGGGAAGTCGGTTGCAATGTTGTCCCTATACCATTGGTCCAGGGCTTGTGGGTACAAGCTGTAGGAACTAAGCCAGTTTATCGCAGGGAAGTGTCGTTGCCTGGCAAGCCCAGCGTCCAGTCCCCAGAACACCTTGACAATCCTGAGAGTTCCTTGGCTGACTGGCTCTGAGATGTCCCCACCTGGGGGTGAAACAGCTCCGATTACCGACACTGAACCATCCTCTCCGGACAATGTCTCAACCCTTCCTGCTCTCTCGTAAAACTCAGCTAGTCTACTTGAGAGGTATGCTGGATAACCCTCTTCTCCTGGCATCTCCTCAAGCCTCGATGAGATCTCTCTCATAGCCTCAGCCCACCTACTAGTCGAGTCAGCCATTAGAGCCACGTTGTAACCCATATCTCGGAAGTACTCTGCAATAGTCACTCCCGTGTAAACGGATGCCTCCCTTGCTGCGACTGGCATGTTCGAAGTATTTGCAATCATCACAGTTCTGTTCATCAGAGGCTTGTTCGTATTAGGGTCAATTAGGTGAGGGAACTCGTCGAGGACCTCGGTCATTTCGTTTCCGCGTTCCCCACATCCGATGTACACCACTATCTGAGCGTCGGACCACTTTGCGAGTTGCTGTTGTGTGACGGTCTTTCCGGACCCGAAAGGCCCAGGGATTCCTGCAGTCCCACCTTTGGCAAGGGGGAAGAGGAAGTCCAGTATTCTCTGTCCTGTCATGAGGGGTACGTCAGGTGCGTATTTCTGTACGAATGGTCGAGGGTGCCTTACTGGCCACTCCTGCATCATCGCTATTTCAGACCCATCTTCCAGCTTGCATACCGTCTGGGTGATATTGAACGAACCGGACTCAATGGTTTTCACGACTCCCTCCTTTCCGGGCGGTACCATGACTCTGTGTTCAATAGTCTCAGTTTCTTGGACTGTACCTATCACATGTCCTGCCGATAACTCGTCTCCTACTTTGACCGTGGGAACAAACTCCCATTCCTTAGTCAGGTCGAGTCCGTCCGCATCGACGCCTCTGGTGATGAAAACGCCCATTGTCTCCTCTAGTTTGGGAAGAGGCCTCTGAATTCCATCGTATATCTGGGTCAATAGTCCCGGTCCTAGTTGTACCGACAGAGTCTGCCCAGTCCTGATAACAGGCTCTCCCGGTTCAATCCCTGATGTCTCTTCGTAGACTTGGATTACCGATTGTTCTCCGTGTAGCTCAATTACTTCTCCCATCAATCCTTCATTCCCGACTCGCACAACCTCATACATCCTCGGGGCAATGCCCGTGGCGGTCACAACTGGTCCGGAAATCCGGTATATCACTCCATTTTCTGTACTCATTTTTTTTCACTTCCATTATTTTTGAATCTATTTCCAAAGGTCAACACCGAGTGCTGATTTGATGGACTCTCGGAGTGTGTTATCCTCCTCGGTCCCTATGCCCAGAACTGTGGGCGTCACGCTTTCCGATAGCTGCACTCTTAGCCTCTCGGGAAGCCTCACTAGATCGAAGTTGTCAACCACGACAACTCCGATTTCCTCTTGACCCAAAAGATCACGAAGAAGCTCCGCAAGCTCCTCGTCATCCGATGGGTTGTACAGGTTTTTTACACCTGCAAGCTGGAACCCTAGTGTAAATTCCAACTGTCCTACCACTGCAATCTCCATTTTCTCACCTCAGTAGTCCATGTGTGCCTCTAGCACTTCCTTAGGAAGTCCCACAGCCTTCCCGCGCACTAGTAATCGAAGATTTCTGACTTCTAGCGCTTTCTTCTCGATGTAGTGAATTATGGGGAACGCCGAAATTGGACTTAGATGCGAAAATCTCCTTAGAACCGCATGTCTCTGATGGGAGAGAAGCTCCGCGTACGGATCCAGGCTCCCAAGTCTTTCAGAATCTGCCCTGGCCTCATCAAAACCAGAGTCATCAAAAGAGCCACTCCTACGAAGTACATCGATTAATTCTTCATCGGTCTCTGTCACACAGGCTTGCTTCATTGTGGCAGCGTCAATCTTCCCACCAGGAATTATCATTGCCTGCCGCTGTTCTGAAGTCATCCCCATGCGTATCGATCTGAACTCATTGATAACGTTCCGATGATCAATCTCCATTCTCAGATACTTCAGTAGCTGGGGGCTCCCTTCCTTGTCCTTTACAGACCTAAGCGCATCAGCGAAATATTGCATGTCTAGCGCGTTTTCCATTACCTCAAGAGTTGACCCCGCATCGAGCTTGGCTAGAGTTTGTCCCCATGGAGTTCCGGCCATAGCCTCGACCGCCTCATCAAGGCCCTCCGTATTCTTCACGATGGTCAACCACGTTGCGTTTCGAGGATTCTCAGAGGGCAGTATCTGACTTTCTATTATCTCGTCGGACGCACCTCCATTGACAGCTCTCAGAACCGTCTTAGCCTTCTCGTAGTCGAATCTTTCAACATATATCGCAACAATAGACTTCAGTTTGCCTTGGCAGAATCTTAGTACCTCTGCGAGGTCATTGTCTAGATTGTGGAAAAGAGCGGCTTCTACAGCGTCGGCCCCGCTCATTCTGGACGCATACAGGTCCATTTCCGTTCTGTACCCCATCTCCCCTATGCTTGCCCCGATTGAGTCGGTTCCTTGTTGTACTAACTGCCGCATTCTAGTCTGATCGATCAGGGATGCCTTTCGTGCCTTGGCTCTGGCAGATGCGTTATACACATTCGATCTGCCACTTTGCGCCCTGACCATTTAATCACCTCACTCGTTGAAAAGTATCCCGTTTATCTCGCCCAGAGTATTTTTCCATGCCTCTTCTAGCATCATATCGAATCTGAAGTCCAGCATAGTCGAGCCGTCCTTAGATTCGAGAACGAATCCTCCCAGTCCCTCAATGTCATCTCCCATCTTGAACCCGCTTTTGGAAAGTGCAGCCCTGTCTGTTTTGACAGGCCTCATCACCACATCTGCTTTGGCGTCAGATGCCTCTTTTACGAGGGATTCCAGTATCTTCTTCCTGCCAGCCAATTTAGGTGAGCTAACCTCTTCCTTTGCTGCTTCCCAGGTAAATTCTAATTCCTCTCTTCTAGCAATGAGGGCCCTTTTTTGGTTCGCTTGCCTAGCCGAGGCAACTACCTCGACGGAGATTTGCTCACTTTCTCTCTCTGCCTTGGAAGATGCCATCGAGGAAGTTTGAGTAGCCTCCCTTCTGGCTTCTTCTTCAATCCTCTTTGCTTCCGCTCTCGCCTCGTCTAGAATCGACTCCGCTTCCTCCTTTGCTTGCTTAGTGATCTCGGCTGCAAGTTTTTCAAGCGACATTTACTATCCTCCTGTTTTCTCTTTCCGTCTTCTCAAAGCAGGAATATCGCTAGGAAGCCGAATAGTACGATTGTTTCTGGCAGAGCAGTGAAAATCAGTCCGTATGTGAACTTCTTCTCATCTTCAGCAATCATTCCAACTGCCGCTGCGCCGATTGGTCCTTGGCTAAGCCCAGTTCCAATTCCGGCAAGGCCAAGTGCAAGGCCGGCCCCAATCATCTTGTACGCATTTTCTGTGTTCTGGTTATCGGCTGCTTCTTGCGCCTGTACGCCGCTGGCCACCATTACTAGTGCCAACAGAACCATCAGTATGCTCATTCCTCTCATCATTTTTTTGTCATTCATTTTTTTTCCTCCTTTTTTTTCAAGCTATTTGCTGGAATCTAATAATCGCCCTCCACGAACTTTGATTTTGTCCCGAAGGGGTCGAATGCTTCACCGCTAGAGTCGTAATACTGCCTCATCCACTCTACGAAATGGAGCCTTGCAGCGTGGATATTTGGACTAAACAAGCCGAGTACGAGAGCGAAAGTCTGGCCTAAAATCCAACCGATTACCAATAGCACTGCAATCAACGGGTCCGCAAAGTCAATTTTGGTAAACAGG
The DNA here is from genome assembly GCA_902601345.1 of uncultured Candidatus Poseidoniales archaeon. Taxonomy (GTDB): domain Archaea; phylum Thermoplasmatota; class Poseidoniia; order Poseidoniales; family Thalassarchaeaceae; genus UBA36. The sequence continues at coordinate 1,501 of CACKMK010000024.1, read as the reverse complement.
TTCATATTTGCAGTTTCAGCAATCTTGACCCCTACTGCCCCAACAGCGAACAGCCTTACGTATGAAATTACGGAAGGCATCATTCCTACCGCCTCAATGGGTGCCAATCCGATATTGATCGGGAATGGAACTCCGTGATACCGGTACAATGTCCACATCAGCATGAGTACTGATGAACCCGCAATAGCGGCGCCAGAGTTCATCATATCTGTGCTCCCTGGCCCAATGTAACCGTAAGCGAACAGGAAGCCACCCAACAGCAGCAGCATCCAAGTCCCCTTTTCGAAGAAAGCACAGACTAGGCCGAAACCCCCGTGGCCATTGCCATAGAGCAGAATATCCCTGAATCCAATTGCGAGACCGATGAAGATGTGGATGACGCCCAGGTAGATGGTTAGCAGTATCAAGTGTTCTAGGTTACCTCCATCGTCTACGGGCGTAACTCGGTGGAATGGGTAGGTAAGTGAAGCACCAAACAGCGCTGGAGTCTCATAGTGTATTCTTCCTCCGTTCGGGTATAGCGCCGTCATCCAAGACACCCATGAGGGCAAGTCTCCCTTTTCGATCATGTAGGCGTCCTTGAAGCAATGGCCATCGTGCCAATGGTAACTACATGCTGCTTCAGTAGCGTATTTCGTCTCGATATGAGGCAGGAACTCGAAGCCTGCAAACTCTCCGTAAATGTATCCGAATACTAGGGTTCCCAAGCCAATGTAAGTCAGGAACTTCCCTCCGAGCATGACCATTTCGTTGGTCCCCGATCTCATTATCAGGAATGATCCTAGGGCTATTGTGGCGAGCCCATAGGCCATATCACCCAACATCATTCCGAAGAATAATGGATAGGAAATCAGCATGAACACGGTGGGGTCTATTCTCCCATATGCCGGCCTGCCTACAGCGTCAGTCAGCAATTCCATTGGTCTAGATGAACTTCTCTCTTGGTAGGAAATCGGAGGCATCTGCTGGGAGTGGTGGTGGTCTGAGTGCCCATGTCCTCCGCCTCCGGCCTCCATCTCAAAAGGAGCAATTTCGACGTGCAAACAGGAGTCTTTCAACGCTCTTTCTATCTCATCCGCTCTCCTCATCTCCAGCCAACCGTCGATTACGAATGCGTGTTCCGAAACCGCCACCCTTACTGGGGCTGTCAGAATCTCGTGATCCCTCTCCAAGACCTCCAAGCCGCATACTAGGGTTTCTCCGTGAGACTGTGACCATGATTCAAGCTCTCTTTCAAGTCGAGTCTTTTCATCCACTGTACTATCCTTCTCAGTTCTGATTTCCGCGAGCAAGTCAGGAATCGCTCCAGTTCCAGGAGGTATTGGGGACTGTTGGAATCCCACAGACTCCAACAACGACTCTGCTCCTTTGGAATCCTCTTTTCTAAGGAAAATAGCTACCATCCCATCCTGCTTTCTGGATTCAATCATCAGTCCTGATGAGGAGGCTTCTCTGGCAGTAGGGATATCGTCAACTCTGCCTACGAATGCGACTATAGATT
>CACKMK010000023.1 GCA_902601345.1 uncultured Candidatus Poseidoniales archaeon | reverse complement strand
TCCAGCACCAGTTAGCACCATTAGCAATCTAGCTACTCCCAACCCCCATCCAGCATGAGGCGGTGCACCATAGCGGAAACCGTCAGTGTAGAATGTGAAGTCCGAAGGGTCAAGCCCGACATCTCTGAGATTCTGTTCCAATACCTCTACCCTATGCTCTCTAGCGCCTCCGCTAGTCATCTCGTCCCTTCCGTAGTTGAGGTCGAATCCCCGACTGAGCTGTCCCCCAGTGGATCCTTCTTCACCCGCTTTGTGACAACGGCATTGATACTGGGGATCTTCTCATGAGGAGGGAGTTTCCAGTGTTAAGGGGCATGACGTACGAGGATCTATGCTACCACACCCTTGTCCTTGCCGGTGTCTTAATGAAAGAAGCCCTAGTTGCATATGAGCAAGGAGTCTGGGACGAAATAAGGAGGCCGCAGGGCGAGGCATACCATCCCACTTTCAGGAATGCTCCGGAAGAAATTCTAGAAGCGGTCAGACAAAAACTTAGGGACCAGACTTATGCGCATTACTCAGACTAGGTGAACAGATGGAAGGCAATCTTGCAGGTTCTGACTTCCCCTTTGCAGAGGGGATTCTTAGTGGAAATACGGCTCTTGTGTGTGGGGCCTCGAAGGGCATAGGTCGGGCTTGCGCATTGATGCTCGCGAGAGGTGGTGCTAGAGTAATCGCCTGTGCCAGGACCTCTTCGGACCTAGACTCACTGATACAGGAGATGCAAGGGGAAGGGCATGAGGCTATCGAGTTGGACCTTGAGGACATTGCCGGCGTGGAGGAAATGGTCCGCGATATTGGCCCCATCCACATCCTAGTGAACAATTCTGGAGGACCCCCCGGCGGACCACTGTTGGAGAATGATTTGGATGACTTTGAAGGTCCATTCAGGAGACATCTGCACGCTTCCCACACACTGGCTAAGGCACTGGTTCCTGATATGGAATCAGAAGGTACGGGCAGGATTGTGAATATCATCTCAACCTCGGTGAGAGAGCCGATTGACAATATAGGCCTCTCCAACACCCTGAGAGGAGCAATGGCATCCTGGGCTAAATCCTTGTCAAGAGAGCTGCCCCCATGCATCACAATAAACAACATTCTTCCTGGATTTACAGATACAGACAGGCTGGGTTCTCTTGCTGAGTCCATCTCTAACAGAACAGGGAAGCCGGTCAAGGCCGTCCAAGATAATTGGATGAGCGGCGTCCCTATCCAACGTCTAATTGACCCCATGGAGACGGCTGCTGCTGTGACCTGGCTATGCCTACCCAGTAGTAGCGGGGTTAGAGGAGTCAGCCTGGCCGTAGACGGTGGTAGAATGCGCTCAATTTAGAGAGGATTTCAATGGAATTCGACGTTTTCTTCTCCATCTCCCAGACTCCGGACACGACCGGGTATACCCCCTCGGAGACTGAGATGTTCACTAGTTTCTTCGACCAAGTGGCCCTAGCAGACAAATTGGGGTTCGGAGTTGGTTGGGTCGCCCAGGCCCATCTTTCAACTGAGACACAGAAGAGGAACAGCAAACCTGTTGTCCCCCATTATCCTGGAGAGGTCGGTCTTTGCACTGACTTCTTCCAGGTAGCAAGGGAGATGTTCGCGCGAACCGAGAGGATGGAGGTCGGTAGTGCGGTGATGTCAATACTAGCATCGGGAGGACCGATAGCCCAGGCAGAAAGAGTAGGGTCGTTCCTTGCACTCCACGGAATGGATCCGGATGAGGTCAGAAAGCTACACATCGGTTTCTCTGCGGGCCGATTCGAATTTATGGCAAGACCATATGGAATTGTCCCAAGGGATGCCCTTGAGGAAGCAGCGTGGCCCGCGCTGAGGGGCCAGATATTTTCGGAGGCATCAGAAATTTTCCTGAGACTCCTGAACGGAGAAATTGTTTCGAGTGCCGAAGTCGCACCGACAATTCTGACAAGGAGCAATTTCAGGACAGACGATGATTGGTCGGAGGTCCAAAGAGTGGCACAAGTTGAGCTGGAACTTGACTCTCTCCCTGACTCGATAAATATGGGGAATAGGTATCTGTTCGAGGATATCAAGACTATACCGCAAGACTGGAGGAGAGATTTGCTAAATCTTGTATTGGGCAGTCACGATAGCGTTCTCCAAGAGAAGGTGAACAGATTCAGACCTGTCCAGGTGTTCAACCTAAGTATCACCCCTCCCAATATCATCGAGGAGACTCACGAAAGAATGAGTTCCAGTTACCATGTTGATGGTGGGAAGTGGGAAAGAAGGATGATGCCGAGAACTGTGATGGTATTCGTGAACGATGAGGAAGGCCTGTCCAAGGAGGAGCAGGACGCCGCTGCCATGGATGAGGCACGTTCGGCACTCTCCACCTATTGGAGCGCCCTGGAGGGGACCATTGACCCCAGTAAGATAGAGCGAGCCACCGATAACGCAGTGATAGGTAGCGTCGATAGCGTAAGCGATCAGATATTAGAGAGGTTTCACCCGAGTGACCGGATAATGTGCTGGTTTGACTTCTTCAACCACGATAGCGCCAGGGTGATGAGGAACATGGCGGCGTTCATGAACAAAGTCGCCCCTCGAGTGAACGGAGGTATCTGATGTCTAGAGAGAGGAGTGCGAATCCGTCAAGCGTCTCTCCAGGTAGGCCGGGTTCGTCTGTATATCCCACGAATCCGCTAGGCGAGAAATTCGATGGGATAGCCACCGGAAGAGACGTCGAATGGGAACCCCTGGTGGACTTCCGTCGACTAGACGTCTCCGAGAACACCATCCATGGAGCCATTTCCTGGTCCCATGGAACCGAGGTCATTCACTCGTTCGGAGGGAACGTTCTGGTATATGGGAGATCGATGATGAAACCCCTGTTGATGAAGGCGTTTGCGGACGTGTTGGAAGCCGATGGTCTAACCTGGGAGCAGAAGGCTATTTCTTGCTCCTCGCATAACGGAGACACAGAACACGTTGCTACTGCTCAGTCGCTACTTACCGAGTCCGAATGGGGATTGATGCAGTGCCCTCTGGACGTCCCCCTAATTCAGTTCGGCAGACAAGTTAGAAGGCCAAGAAGGTGGTTCCACACATGCTCGGGAGAGCATGCTGCGATGCTAAAGGCGCTCAGAAGGATGGGTATTAACAGAGCCGGCTACACACTTCCGAGCTCTCCATGGTTCCCTATGTTCATTGATGTCTTGAGAAATATCATGGATTCTCCGGATTGGGAGCCTCAGAGGGTTGCTAAGGACGGTTGCGGCCTACCCACCGTATCCAACACAGTAGACGAGTTAGCGATAATGTTCGCAGGCATAGTTAGGGAGAAGGAAGAAGACTGGATTTGGGAGGCGATGAACCGCCACCCCGATCTGATAGGGGGATTCAACAGACTCGACTCAACCTGCCTCAAGGCGGGCAACGGCAGCCTGATTGCAAAGGAAGGAGCTGATGGACTACTCGGACTCGCTATCGAGCACGAGGACTGGCCTAACGGCCTAGGGATAGTGATCAAGATAGCACATGGCTGGAACTCTCAGGCTACATGGTACGTGGCAAGGGCAGTTCTGGGAGTCCTCGGAATCACCCTTAGGAACCCATATCCGCTTCACAGGCAGAAGGCATTCATAGTTCCCCGAGTTGTCCCAGAAATGTATCTGGACGAGTTGGAGCAGGTTGTAACCTGGGACGAGTGGGATCCAAACAGAGACAGCTTCTCTGTCGACTGGAAGGACTACTCGGAGGGGATGACTCGCCAAGACCCATTTTCCAACGAGGGTGCTTTAGATGGATGAACAGGATTTAGTTTACCTCACCAACTACATCGGAGGCAGTTTCGTAGAGCACTCTGGCCGGGACTGGATGGATGTTTTAGAGCCCGCCACAGGAAGGGTATATGCAAAGGTCCCACTATCGGGTCCTGGGACTATAGATTCGGCTGTTGAGGCTGCTCGGGAGGCTCAACCCGGATGGGGTTCCCTCAGTCCGGATGACAGGGCTGATTGGCTTGACAAGATAGCAGACCAACTTGAGTCTTCTTACGAGGAGATAGCGTTACTCGAGAGCAGGGACACCGGTAAGCCGATTTCACTTGCCAGATCCCTTGATGCCAGCAGGTCTGTGACTAACTTCCGATTCTTTGCGGGTATGATCAGGGAACAGGAACCGGAGATATTCGATACTGACGACTCCACTAACTACGTTCTGTACAAGCCCGTCGGGGTAGGGGCACTGATCACACCTTGGAACCTCCCTCTGTACCTATTGTCGTGGAAGGTGGCACCCGCGATAGGCATGGGTAACACAGTGGTCTGCAAGCCTAGCGAGCTGACCCCAATGACAGCTGACCTCCTGATGAGAGCGGTGGATAGCGTCGGCCTACCGGCGGGGGTGATCAACCTCGTACACGGTGACGGAATCGGAGCCGGAGCGCCCCTAGTGGAGCATCCAGACGTGGACCTAGTCTCTTTCACAGGCGGGACTTCGACAGGAGAGAAGGTAGCCTCCTCTGCCGCTCCGATGTTCAAGAAGGTGAGCCTTGAGCTTGGGGGGAAGAACTCCAGCATTGTCTTCGCAGACTGCGACATGGAGGATACCGTCGCTGGAGTAGTCAGGTCGGGTTTCCTCAACCAGGGACAAGTATGCTTGTGCGGCTCTAGGGTACTCGTCGAGGATTCGATTTACGATGAGTTCGAAGAGAAGTTCGTTGAGTCCGTAGAGGCCCTTTCTATCGGAGACCCGTCGGATGAATCTACCCAACTAGGGGCCCTGATATCGAAGGAACACCTCCAGAAGGTCAGAGGTTATGTCGATTTAGCGCTCGAAGAGGGCGGGACTATACTGACAGGCGGGGAGCCTTGCCTTCCATCCGATCTCGGTGGCGGTAACTGGATGGCTCCGACCGTAATATCGGGCCTTTCTCCCCACTCGAGGTGCTCCACCGAGGAGATCTTCGGACCGGTTGTTACACTTCACAGGTTCGAGACCGATGATGAGGCTCTGGAAATAGCGAACTGCACTCGCTACGGCCTCGCTGGAAGCGTCTGGACTAGCAACCTAGAGAGGGGCAGGAGGTTCTCGGAATCAATTGAAACCGGGATGGTATGGATAAACGCCTGGCTACACAGGGACCTCCGAGTACCGTTCGGAGGGGTGAAGGACAGTGGAGTCGGGAGGGAAGGCGGGAAATGGAGCCTGGGATTCTTCTCGGAGGCCATGAACGTGTGCGTTAAGCACAACTAGTGCAGGAAGAGTGAAATTCCCAAATGGTCAGTCGGGCATGATGCCTCCTGCCGGAATAGTGGGCCTAGGGTCCCACGTCCCCTCCAAGGTGATGACGAACGAAGACTGGGCAGGCCTGGTGGAGACCAGCGATGAGTGGATCACCACAAAAACCGGAATCAAAGAGAGGAGGATAGCAGACCCAGACGTCTGCACGAGCGACCTGGCAGTAATCGCGAGCCAACAGGCGATCGAGGAGGCAGGCCTGTCCCCGGATGACATAGACATGCTGATCCTCGCAACGAGCAGCCCGGACGTCCCCCTATCTTCCACCGCAGGAATCACGCAACACAAGCTTGGGTGCAAAAACGCGGCGGCCTTCGACATCAACGCAGTATGCGCTGGTTGGGTACATGCGCTAGACGTTGGATCAAGATATGCGGGAACCCGGGACTACTCCAACGTCCTCGTAATTGGATCGGAAGTTTACAGCAGGATTCTGAATTGGGAGGACAGGGGGACTTGCGTGCTTTTCGGGGACGGGGCTGGAGCGGCCGTTCTTTCAGAAGTAGGAGATGAAAAGGGGGTGCTGGGCAGCTGGATGATGTCAGACGGTAGCGGATCGGACGTGATCGAGATTCCTGCTGGAGGCGTGAGGAACCCCCTCCACTCGTCCGGTTTCGATGAAGGTGACCAGTACTTCCAGATGGATGGGAGGGCAGTATGGAGATTCGCTATCGAGGCCTTCCCACAGGCTGTCAGGGGGGTACTCGAAAGGATAGGAAGAGACCTCTCAGAGGTCGACCTGATTATCCCCCACCAGGCAAACCTCAGAATCGTCGAGGCTGGCATGGAGAACCTGGGGTTGCCCATGGACAAGACCTTCACCAACCTCCAGAGGTACGGGAATACCGCGGGGGCAAGCGTCCCAATAGCACTCCGCGAGGCTGTTGACGAGGGACTCGTGAACAGTGGTGACCTGATCGTAACGGCTGCCTTCGGCGGGGGGCTGGCATGGGGCGCGAACGCATTCGTATGGACTTAGGAAATGGGAATACCGCTGGGCAGGCCTTTTTATCCGCCCCACTACGGGAGCAGACGATGAGGCGCACCGCAGTATTACTAGTAATACTGATGCTAACTTCGGTAGCGGCTTCCATGAGCAACGGATACTGGATGGTCAACGAGCCTCCCCAGATGGGGTCTTCTTCGGGGGCCGGCTGCACTAACCAGACTCACTCCGGTGGCGCTTTCTACGCAGACATCGTCAGAGGGAACGACTCCTGGGCTGGGACCTCGGATTGCCCCACGGCCTCGATCCAGGTTGCCGTAGACCTCGCAGGACAGGGAGATTCGGTAATTGTCAGAGAAGGGGTGTATCACGAGGCAATCACTCTGGACGAGCCCGGAATGAGGCTGAAGGCCGCGGATGGAGAGAGAGTGATTCTCGACGGGAGCAGGAGCGTGAAGGATGACCTGGGCGGGTCATGGTCTGTACACGACTCTTCTTCCTCGGAGGGGACCGTCTGGAAGACGGACCTCTCGCAGGATGCATGGCAGCTCTTCCTCGACTACCAGGAGGAGATGCCAGCAAGGTGGCCCAACGCGAACTTCTCTGACGGGACTGCTCTCAATGATGACGAGTATTGGGCGCACGGTAGCGTAGACGTGGATGACTACGAGACAGACGCGACTACTCCCTGCAACGATGGAATGGTAAAGTACCAGAGCGGTAGCAAGTACTACTGCCTGAATTACGTAAACGGCGAGCTAGAGGATGACAATTCTTCCTACTCCGGTCACGATGGCCTCATCGACAGTGGGGTGAACGCCACTGGTGCGATAGCGGTACTGAACATCGGGTCCTTCAGGACCTGGAGCAGGAATGTTACCTCTCACAACACGAGCAACGGCTCCTTCACGTTCCAGGAAGTACCCAGCAGCGGATGGAAGTACAAGCACCACATGTACTTCCTCACCCAGAAACTAGAATTGCTGGACGTCCCAGGAGAGTGGTTCTTCGACCATGAGTCACCGTTGAATACAGTGTACTACATGCCCAGGGACGGCAGGGATCCGAACCACCTTAACATCAGGATGAAGACCCAACCATACGCAATCCTGTGCTCGGACGACGATGGGGTGGTGGTCGAGGGATTCGACTACTTCGCCACCACATTCAGACTTGATGACTGCGACGGCTCGGAGATCAGGAACTCCACACTACTCTACCCCAGTACCTCAAAGAGATCGCTCGGGTATGCCGGCGAGGACATGGACAACAGGTACGTATCTAGGGTAGATGACTGCATAGGCTGCCTCGTAGACAGATGCGACTTCCTGTATACCGACGGGGCTGCCTTCGAAGCCCATGGAGGGGCATCAAGCTCCCAGAACAACACCATCAACAACTCATACTTCTACCACATCGACTGGTCGGGCTCCGACCAGAAGAGCCTGATGACGACCATCATGATGGATGGTACGACCAACCGATTCACCAACAACACGATGCACAAGACCGGGACCTCGGCTACGATCAGAATAGGTAACGCTCCGCAGATTATGTTCAATGAGATATACGACACTGCATACATCCAGTCTGACGGGACCGTCGTCCAGATGATGCAGGCGGAGCAGCAGGGCGCCACTGTCGCCTACAACTGGATACACGACGTGCCAAAGTACGGCATCAGGATGGACGGTCCGTTCGGGGGAACCAACGCTGGAAGGAACGCCAGCGTGCACCACAACGTTCTCTGGAACGCCAACGGGGCCATAGTGGCCAAGGGCGACTACCACAGCGTCACGAACAACACAGTCCTCCTCGGGTCGGAGGATGACAGGAACCACATCATAGTCCTCTACGACTCTACGGGGGGCAACGAGAACTCGACGATCATGTCCAACGTGGCGGACTCGATAAGCGGGCACAGAACCAACTCTAACGAATCAAACCCGATACCCGTAAACAACACCACGATCGGCAACAACTGGAACGGCTACGACTCCCAGAACGCAAATGAAAGCGTAGCTGGGATGCTTGTCTCGCCAGAAATGAACGACTTCAGACCCGTGTTCGGTTCGGAGATTGATCTGATGGGGGCGGGGGCTTACTCCAGCACACAGAACGCAAGCGTCCCCGCGGACCTGTCCTCCTTCGACCCCTCTACCTTCTACTGGCTGCCGGGCATCAAGAGGAACTCCTCTAGCCCGTACGAGCAGACAGGTTTCGACCTCCCCTGCCCATCAGGCCAGTTCCGATCAGTAGAAGGGGGCTCATGCGAGGCAGCCCCAGTCGGTCAGCATGTTCCCCTATGGGGCTCCGACTCCGCGATTGAATGTCTCGCCGGTAGTTGGCAGAATCAGACCGGGCAGTCGAGTTGCTTTGAGGCGATTCCAGGCCAATACGTGGATGTGAACGGATCCTCCAGCCAGACCCCATGTGCCACGGGCACCTGGCAG
>CACKMK010000022.1 GCA_902601345.1 uncultured Candidatus Poseidoniales archaeon | reverse complement strand
TGTATTTCTGCCTCCGGAGCTTTACCAAAAACCTCTACCCGAACGAAGGTAGTAGTTTTCTCTTCCAGGTTTCCAAGGTATATTTCATCATCCTGGAACATCATTTCAGGTGCGACACTGTCAATTTTTATCTGCTCACCAAGCGGAGATTTGATTCTAATCGCCGCCATTTCCCATTTCGAATGATCTGTCTTAATTCCTATTAGAAATGATCCAGAACCCCCATTCACTCGCCATAATGAAATATCTATATTTTCCGTGAAATGCCTTATCTCTGGTTTTCCGAACTCTTCAGAAATTGCATTCCAAGAATCTCTACCTAGAGTTGAAAGTGCTTCATTTATTTCCTCAAATTCCACGCTGCTCCTATCGACGGAGAATCTTTCTTTCAGTAAACTCAAAACCTGTATCTCACTTTCTTCCAATTTGCTGCTTCTAAAGGTCGAAGTTAGGATATTTTCCCTATTCCACCAGATAACCACCAGCATTGGAAGGATCAGGAATAAACCAGCGAATACATAGAAAGGAGCGAACATCCAAGCCAGATTTACATACTCTCCCGATTCATCGAAGTTTCCCATGTTCCTGATGATGAATCGATAATCCACTTCCTCCTCGTAGCTTCCTAGTCTCTCCAGCCTTATTGCATGGAATCCTTGATTTAGTGAAATCTCGCCAATGTCTTCGTTGGCATACTCTTCTATTGACCAGGTACTCTGATTGAGTCTTTGTATGCTAATGCTTACCGAATCGCTACCAGATACAGAGAAACTTATTATTGTCCAGTTTGGGGATGAAATCTCAATAGCATACAGGTCAACAGAATCATTCAATTCGAAGGTTCCTAGGATGGTAGAATTATTTTCTGGCACTGTAATCCAATTGCTCCCTATTCCTTCTGAACCCCATATTGTATCAGGTGAGTCTAAGTCCTCTTCAATCAGAAACTCCGAATCGGCAAGAGCGCCCTCTGTCAAGGAAATCATCGCAAATATTGCTATAGAAATCGCGAGATGCCGGCCCTCCATAGTTATCGCGAGAACAACTAGGTCTTAGAATCCTTCAAGCGAAATGCTTCCATCGGCAGCCGATGGAAGAGCGGCCCCTGGCTAGGAGCACTATCTCTAGAGACAGGTTCTCCAGACTTTTCTCTATTGGAGATAGGAATTCTCCCGAATCATATTCTCCATGTCTTATCATCGGCGAAAATGACCCCGAATTGCCAATTTCTATCGCTCCTTTAACCTTGAAATTAGATAAGTCTGTAATTCCTTCTTCAATGGAAATATCTACACGTGCAAAATTATGCTACCCATTTGATAGAAAAGACACATGGACAGCTTTTCAGGGCTTATCCCTTCCACCCAGCCTAATTGACTCAAACTCTGGCGAATTCCCTTCTGGAACTGAGTTTTTACCAGTAACTTGGAGCTCATTACACCATGACTCATCCTTGCTAAAAACGAGCTTCCAGCCTTCCATAATTGCGTTAATGGATGCTCCCCAGCTTTCGAAAAATACTGGATTGATTGAAACCGCACTATTTACCATCAGGACCCACTTTCCATCCTCACTGATTTGGGCCCCTGGGATCTCGGGTCCTGACAATTGCGCACTACTTTCTTGGATGGGGGTAGACATTTTTGATCTGACTAGATCTAGACAAGCCTCATCACTCGGCGTACTATTGACTGAATCCGGACCAAGACTCCCCGAGCGTTCAACCAAGGAGGACTGTTCAATGGTCTCCCAGTGTCAAATGTGGACCAATTCAATTTCATCCACTAGGTCTGCAATTAGGGCAGGTTCTTTGAGGGAGTTAGCGGAACTTCAGAGTAAATCTAGCCCTAAGTCCGTGGAGCATCTCAGGCGGCATGATCAACTTACTTTACAGAAGTCTAGAAAAATAGGTATGACACAAAGCTCCGTACAGTTTGGAACACAATTAAGATGTCACTCATTCGAAAGTAGGAACGATGTAACAATCCGTCTTTGGAGGGAGAATATTTCAGAGAAGTACGAGCCTTCTATGAGAATGAGAGACGTCTTGGTATTACTTCCTTGCTCTGCCAAGAAGCCCTACAGGCTATCAAAAAGTCACTCTAGATTTAGGAAATCAATAGGCAATCGTAGAGTGCATGAGGTCATGGTCACATCCCCTCTGGGATTAGTTCCTAGGGAATTGGAGGATATTTGGCCTGCTGCACACTACGACATCCCAGTTACGGGAGATTGGGATGAAGATGAACTATCGATAATCAGGCAGATGCTAAGTAGGATAGTTGAAAGGATTGGCTATTCTTCTATTGTAAATCACTCCGGAATAGAAACTGGCTTAGTTGGAATTAATGAGATCGATACAAGGAAGGGTGAATCAGCAGGGTCAAAAGACTCCCTAGCTAGACTTAAGGATGCCATATCTTCCTCATTCGAAAATGAGTCTGGAGAATTAGATTTCAGCCCTAGAGAAGAGAAGATGAAATCTATATCTAGGTTCAAGTTAGGCTCTGATGAATGGCTAGATGGTTGTCAGATACGAGGGAGGCCACCAATCTTCACCATCTTGAAAGATGGAGAACAGATGGCGAAATGGGACCCTCGAAGGGGAAGATTCCTATTCTCAAAGGCTAGCCTCAAGAATCTGTGGAGTCTTGGTATACTTAGGGAAATAGAACTTATTCCTGAAATCGAATGGACAGGGGATATCTTCCCGAACATGATTGAGGATTATGACCCATCCATCCTTCTGAGCGACGAATTGGCCGTAATTCAGAAAGGTGAACTCCTGGGCTCTGCTAGGGCAGTTGCACCAGGGTGGGAATGGCCATTTGGGCCAGGGAAACTGGCAAAGTCGAGACATAGGTTTTGATCCAATATCAATTTCATCCACGGCGTAGCGGTTAAAGAGGGACAGCAAGTCGCCGGGCTCCTGAGGAATGCAATTGTCCAGAATGCACAGTAAAGGAAAGGGGGCCAGTGGTTCGAGCAAACCCCATTCTCAGACTCCTCCAGAGTGGTCAAATTCTGATAAGAAGGAAGTCGAGGAACTAATTCTTCAACTCTCCGAAGAAGGAAACTCAAACGCATCGATTGGTACCATACTTAGGGATAAACATGGAGTTCCTAACGTAAGACTGGTGACCGGGGAAAGAATTTCCCAAACTCTGGAGAGACTGGGCAAGTCCGGAAAGCTCCCGGAAGATCTCATGAGCCTGATGAGGAGAGCCCTGAGATTGATTGACCATCTCTCTCAAAATTCCAAGGATGTCCATAATAGAAGGCAGCTAGAACTGTGTGAATCCAAGATCAGACGTCTTTCTAGATACTACAGGGAGAACAAGCAGATTGACTCAAATTGGACCTACAAGAGAGACCAACTAAGGCTTATGGTGGAGTAATCACTAGAGATTTGTACTCCCTCTCTACCGAGGCATCGTGAGAGATATATCAGAGCTCGACTTTTTCTCTTCTATTCGGGAACCATTTCGTAACTTTGCTAGGGAAGTTTGTAATAGAAAGAAGAAGATACTCCTAATTTCTCAACCAAATATCAGAGGGGCATTAACTCTGGCTCCAATCGAGGCCGCACTTCTTGATTCGGGCCTTCCTTATCGTAGGAGATTCACCAATAAAAATCCAGATTCCGAGACATTCGTGCATGTCGCTGAAGACTCAGGCAAAGGAAGAACCTCGAATAATGGGGTCGTAATCTCCGAGTTCGTCGTTGAAGGGCTTAGGGGTAGTTCCGGAGATTCCAAGAAGGGTCCACTATCCACCGTAGCACAAGCGCATTTTTTAGCTACTGAGATTAATCCCAGCAGTGAAAGGCTCAGAAGATTAAGGCCTTGGATCCTTTCAGGGAATTGGGTTGGCGACTCACTTGATAGGGCATACGATCCAGTTTACTCCTTCCTCCGAGACTATCTTTCTGAACAAGGAGTAATCAGTGTAGTTCCTGTGACCGAAGTAAAATCTCCAGAATCTGATAATTACCCTTGGATCGAAGAGGCCGAATTATGTAGAATGACTGATCTTTGGCAAACCTCCAATTTAGAGAAAAGAGAACGTATAATGGGAGAACTGGCTATGCCAATTTTCAATTCAACGATCCCTTCAACGACCAGAGTCGAAGAACTTCTATGGCATTGCGTAATTGCTCCAAATTGGGAATCGGATCTATCATCTCAGATTTTCAGGGCCAACTCATTTTGGGATACAAAAAAACCTGTAGAAGCAGCCAACAAAATTGCAGATTTGCTTGTTTCAACAGGTCAGATATGACTATTCGATCCTTAGGGTGCTTCCACATGCAGGGCAATCAACCCTCAGTGGTCTAATATCTGACTCGACAGGAACTTTCTTTCCACACGAAGGACATCTCACCATTCCGCCCTTGTTCGAATTTCTCTGGACTCCCGTATCTTCAACAACCGGAGAAATTACTGAAGCGGGGAAAACAAGGAGTATACTAGAACTAACAACCCCTAGAACTATTGGCATAGGTAAACCGAACCAGTAAATGGATAACGATAGAACGCCCAAAACTCCAATCATAATCATACTTGGCGCTCTCGTCCTCCTCCTAGTAAGAGCCATACCAATCCCTAGAGCCAAGCAAAGAGCGAATACTGAAATCATTGCCGATATCAACGGACTGAAGAGGAGGGCGTTTTCGGCGCCAAACTCCATTCTGAAGTCTGTATCGGATTCGATATCGGAACTCTCCATAGTGATTATTTCCATCAATATCCACCTTCTATGAGTATAGTCGATATCTTCGTTGTCTAGGTAAATCCCTCCGAAACCGGAAAGCATTCCTGTTCTTATCTCAAATGAGAGTCCCACCGTATCCCAGAAATCATAGCCCCCCGGTCTGACAAAATCCTCAATCAGAGCTTGTCTGGAGCCACTATCGGAGACGTAATATGTCGAGGAAACTCTCAGTGAAATAGAGTCCGAATTAAATGCTCTAGAAGCTCCCAAGTCTATGCTAATCTCCAAAGGGCCAAAGTTGACTGGATCCACACCAAAAACAGCCTCTGGATCAATCATCAAACCACTGGAAAGGAACGATGAGAGATCGGTTTTCGACCCCCTAAGATGGGTTTCTAGTGCCGACAGCTCTGAGTTGTCCACTCTCCCATTCTGCTTCTCTGAAGAGCTAACCTGATCTGAAAATGTATTCAGATTCCTCCACCAACTGTTTGACCCCAGGCTCTTATTTCCAATATTGTCTAGCCCCCATCTCATCCATTGAGACATAGCACCGTCGAAGGATATAGTCGTCTTTCTCTCGATAGAGTTGCCGTCATATTTGCAGTTGATTTCAACATCAAGCCCCGAGCCTCCAGTACGGGGGGGCTCTTCCTCAGGGTACCAACTATTGTCCCCTGTGTCTTGGCCGAGTGTAATATCATGAATTTTATTCGCTTCAATTACTAGCGAGCCCTGAAGAGAAATATGGAAATCAGTCCTAACCGAACCTCCGCCGCTCTCACTAGGATCCCAAACAAATGTGACATCCACCCAGTCTTCATTGGAGTTAACAATCGGACTTTCTGCGATTTCAACATTCTGAACCATTAGGCCTCCAGATGAAGAGGTCCATATTCTGTCCCCGAAGCCAGAACTAAGTCTAACCGGAAAGAAAACCAGACTTCCCTTGACACTGGCATCACGAATTTCCACATTTACTAGCGGGAATGACATGGACATCGCAGCCGCATAGTCTTCTGAGCCCCAATAGAAGTTTATTCCAGATTCACTGCCAGGATTTGAAAAAATCATACTTCTAACTGAGAATGTGATTTCGATCTTGTCATTTTTAGAGTATTGACCGTCTTGCACCTCTATCGGAATAGAAAGCTCACCCGTTTCGCTGAGATAAACTGCCGGGAGCTGTCCAGAGCTTTCGTAGGTATTTCCACCGACCTTTACTACAACTGTTGCGTTCGCAGATACCCCAGTAGAATCCTTCACCTCATATGGGATGGTGAAAGTCCACGTTCCCGAAGAATAACTCCCCGATTCTCCCCAAACAATCATCCAGGTACCGATTTCAACCTCTCCGAAAACCGATGAAGTCACTTCCATGGACTTCTCCTCCTCTAATTCATCAGAGAATGGGGTCAGTTGCCCACTATCTGCGTCTCCTATCAAAAATAGATCGAACTCATCTGGAGATTCACAGCAGTCATTGTTCTCTTGAGCATTAGCCATCATGGGGGAAAAAACAACCATTATCATCATCGAGGAAAAAATGACTGCAAATCTTGAACTGGCGCCTTCCACGTTACCCTGATTCAGACGGCCCCCTTCAATGCCACGCAAACTTTCAGTGAAAATATGCTAGTTTAAAGGAAATTCATCTTCACTAATTGTGTAGCCAAAGGAGCCTTGCAATCCCGTCTTGAATCCCTTCGAATCTAGCAAAACCTACTCGCTCAAGTTGGTATAATTCCCCCTCTATAAGTTCAAAGTCCTCTAAAACCCCGTTAACCTCAGAAATATCCTCACCATCGGGTACTGACAGTATCGCTTCTAGGGCCAACTTCTCTGGAATCCAATGTACTATTTTCCGGTCATCGCTCCTGTCAGCCGACTCTATGGTTGCAGATGAACCTGAAATTATGATATCGGCGAAGTCTTTCAGCCTCAGCTTTCCTTCGACAAAGTCACTATTTTGAATTGATACAGTCGTCCCGACTTCCCAAACTCTAAAACCCTCTATTTCGCCATCTGGATGTCTAGCCATACTTATTGTTGAGGGGATATTTTCAGCATTAATATCCAGACTTTTCGGATTCGAGACGAAAACCCTTCTTTCGCAATCCCCGTCTATTATTCTAGAATTAAATGACTCCAATGTCTTCATTGAGATTGAGATATCCTTCTGAGTAAGGCCAACCTCTTCCCAAAGCTCTGCTAGAGAGCGAGGATCAAAACCGCGACGCCGCATTGCTCTGAGTGTAGGGAGCCTCGGATCGTCCCATCCCGAGAATTTTCCCGAATCAATGGACGAAGACATCCCAGAGGTAGAGAAACCTCCAAACTCATGGATTTTGACCCTGCCCCAATACAATGGCTCAGGATAATCCCAACCGAAGTGCTCGTACAGAATAGTCTGCTTTCTTGTGCTGTCCATCAAATCCTTTCCTCTGATGATGTGGCTTACTCCTTGAAGATGATCTTCAATGGCGCTTTGGAAATCTAACAGAGGCCAGACCTTGTACTTGTCGCCGACTATGGGGTGCGGGGAATGCTGAATCCTTAGTGCGGGCCAGTCTCTCAAAGCGGGATTCGGCAGATCCATTCCGGTCTTCACCCTAACAACAGCACCTCCCTCATCAATCTCTCCAGAGTTCATTTTGCTCCAATCGTCCATATTCTGTTGGACCGACTTATCCCTACATGGACATTCAGTCTTTGTAACTCTGAACTCACGAAAATCCTCGGCAGTACATTTGCAAACATAGCCAAAACCCCCAATTAACATCTTCTCAGCGTGTTGGAGATATATTGGCATCCGTTCGCTAGCTCTTATCACCACATCTGCAGCCTTTCCTGACATCCATTCGAACTCTTCTTCTATCCAAGCATAGGCATCAACCATTGGAGGTTTTACCTTAGTATCGGTATCATCAAACCTGAGTACGATTTTGGCTTGATATTTATCTGCGTATAGGGAATTGATAGCCACTCCTCTTGAATGTCCTATGGATAAAGGGCCATTGGGATTAGGGGCGAATCTCAGGATTACTTCTGATGTATTTCCTGGAAGATCCCTCAAACCCTCATTTTTCTTATGCCTCTCCCTATCTAGAGCTTCTGGAGCTAAACTCTCCAACTCTTTACGAACTCCTTCGATTCCATCCTCACGAGCAATAGAATTAGCCCTTGTGACCTCCTCCTCTACTAACGATAGTAGGCTCTTCACACGGCCTCTCAGTTGTTCTCTCTCCGCAAGAACTCTACCTAACACGCTTCCAGACTGCCCTTTGCCGCTATACTCTACAGCGTTCTGTAATGCATACTTACGAACTGCATCCCGATCCTCCGGAGCGAAAACATCCTCCTCAGTCATATTTTACATCTGAACCACACATTGGTTACATTTCACCATTCTTATTATTCCCATCCATCTAGAGTCGATTGAAACACTCCGTTCCATTCATTCGCTCTTGTTTGAATGGGACGATTGTGGCTCCTGTTCCAGGTTCTCTTTACATTCGCCCATTTTCTTCTGATACAATCCGCAAGAACTTCTTCCTCACACAATATCTCTAGGGCTTTCCTGGTCTTGGGGTCCGACGGATATCCAGAACCTAGATCAATATTCAATTTCTGTGACAGCTCTTCCATTGCTGAGTCCCTACTTACTTTGGCAACGATGCTTGCCGCTGCAACGACTTCATCTTTGGAATCCATCTTATGCTCTGAATAAATCTTGCAATCATGCCAATCATCTCCAAGAGTCTTGGACACCATCCTACCGAACCTCTCTTCATCAACGTCACATGCATCGAGAAAAATCTCTAGATTCCCCCCAGGTTCGGCAGCATCTCCTATTGCTTCGGAAAAGAGGAGCACCTCTAACGAATTCAGATTCCCTTCATCCATCCACTCGTCTATCCTTCTTGCATCACAAATTACCAATCCAATGGTCCAATCTAATGATTCAGTGTATCTTAAAATCTCCTTATACAGACGATTTCTATTCCTTTTACTCAGATTCTTCGAATCATCGACTCCCAAATCTCTGAGGATCGATCTGTCCCTCTCAGGAATGTTAAGTGCTGAAACAACTAGTGGTCCAATGGCGGGGCCCCTTCCGGCCTCGTCCACCCCTATGTGCCGTGCAAGCATGCCCACTCCAATAGAACCAATTCCATCAAAACTACTGCTTCATGACTCAAAATAGGGAAAATATGATGCCCTCACTCTCCACTCACGAAACATGGGACCGATATGGCCCTTCAAGGAGAAGAAATCATCGAAATCGAAAGTATCTCGTACGAATTACATGAGGAATGTGGTTGAGTATGAGAAAAAAACTGGAAAGAAAGAAGAAAAAAAGGATGACAAAAGGCATCTGAAGAACAATCAGTTCTTGAAAGCGATGAAACTTCTCTCTAAGGACGAAGATGATACCTAGAATATTGGATCAGGAATTATCCTGTGTATTGCCTCTAAGTCAATCTCTCCCGCTTGAATTGGAGATTTAATTCCGAAAAAGCCGCTAACTTTCGGGTCAATCTCTCCGAACTCCCCAATCTTCTCGCCTCGAACAAAAACATGGCTCCCTCTTCCACTTATCCAAGGTCCATCCTCAGCATCTGTCGGCCTGAATTCAACTTCATCTTGAATCGCCCCCATGTCTCGAAGTAGGGCCTGTACAATTCCTTTTGAAGAAGTGAATCCACTGCCCACTTCTGCACACGCCCAGGCCGCTCGTAGGAAGTTCTTCGAATTTCGGATGACGTCTCCTAATTCGTAAACCCTCTGTGGTAGTTCATGGTGGCGATTTGCTGCAAGCAGCCTTAGTAGCGAGGGAAGGATGTATTGTCTTAGAAGAGTATGATCTGATGTTATTGGATTTGCAATCTCTGTAACATATCCTTCACTCAGCCATCTAACATTTTCAAACTGATCTCTTTCGTTTGAAAGAGTCAAGCTCTGCACCTCTTGCAAACCGCACGCCCTCATGCTCTCGCCAACTCTCCTCTTAAGATTAGAGCTCTTCAGTGGCAGTGCATCAAGATGTGTCGTAGAAAATTTCGACGGAAGATTCTGGAAACCGAAACCTATCGCTATATCTTCCACGATATCAACTGGGTGCATGATGTCGCTCCTCCATCGAGGCATTTTGATTAGATGCTCAACCTCTCCAACTACGCAATCTGACCACCTCCCCCTCTGGTTCGGACCATCCGTAACAGTACGACTTTCTTCTAATG
>CACKMK010000021.1 GCA_902601345.1 uncultured Candidatus Poseidoniales archaeon | reverse complement strand
GATGACATCGAGAATATTGTTGACAGGGTACTAGGGGAGCTGTCCGAGACCGAATTCAAGACCATGCAGTTCGGAATCCATCTCCCTAAGGATCTTGTCCAAGAAGAGGACAGAATCAGGAGCAAGTACGGCGCCCAGGGTTCTTACCACCTCAAAGGAGCAATTGTCGAGGCAATTCATGCCAGGATAGGAGAGTTGGATAAAACAATCGAGTTCGTCAAGGAGAAACCAGATGTCATGGTTCTCGTTGACGGTCTTACTCTGAGGGTAGACGTGGATGTGAGGCCTATTTTCCTCCACGGAAGGTACAGGAAGGTCTCTCGTGGAATCCCTCAGACACGCTGGCCATGTAGGGCTTGCCGAGGGAGAAAAGGAGGCTGCGAATCCTGCGAGGGAACAGGGCTCCAATACGTCGACTCCGTACAGGACCTAATCGGGGAACCGATCAGGGAGGCCCTGGGAGCCGAAGACACTTCATTCCATGGGATGGGCAGGGAAGACATCGATGTCCGCTGCCTGGGATCAGGGAGGCCGTTCGTACTGGAAATTAAGCGCCCGCTGAGGAGAAACCTCCCAACGAAGGATTTGGTGGCCATGGTCCAAACTCACGCCTCGGGAAAGGTCGAGGTGGACGAGTTGAGTTGGTGTACCAGGAAGAAGGTCAACGAGGTCAAGCAGTCCAGGTCCGAAAAGACATACACGATTCGTTTCAGGGCAGAAGGAATCGATGATGAGAAAAAAGCAGAGGAGGCAATACTCTCCCTTTCTGGACAAATCATCGAACAGGAGACTCCCAGGAGGGTCTCTCACAGGAGGGCTGCAAAGACGAGAAGACGAAAAGTCACCTCGATCGACAATGTCAGTTTTGAGGAGGACCAGATCGAGCTGACGCTAAGGTGCGAGGCAGGAACATACGTCAAGGAACTGGTCCACTCGGACGAGGGTAGGACCAAGCCCTCCGTTCAGGGCGTCCTAGATGCAGATTGTGAAGTGATATGGCTGGACGTGCTCGAGATTCACGATGACTGAGAAGAACATCGTCATCCGAGTCCTTAAGAACGCCCCACAGGTCGCCACGATTCGCGATAATGGGGTTACGAGAACATGGTTACCAGGACAAAGGGGTCTAGACAGGGAACTCGCAGCATTCTCAAAAAGAGCAAGAGGGATCGGAGGAGACTCTTCATTGGCAGGACAATGCACACCTACCAGGAGGGCGACAAAGTGGCTATTGTTCTCGATGGCGCACAACAGAAGGGAATGCCGCACAGGCGCTTCCAGGGAAGGACGGGAGAAATCGCTGGTACCCAAGGAAGGGCATATGTCATCAGGGTCGCGGACGGGAACATGATGAAGACGGTCGTCGCGAGGCCAGAGCATCTTAGACCGATAGAGTAGGTGGAAAAAGTGACTGAGAGAGAATTCGTTGACTTCGCAACTGTAAGAGACAAGCTCCTGGAGGCCATAGAGAGGAGAGGGGAGATTTCCTACGAGCAGACAATGGCTCTTCAACACGCAGAGTGGAAGGCTAGTGCCAGTGGACATCCTTCCAACGAAATCAAGACCGATCCAGCGGTTTTCTCCGGATTATTCGCCGAATTGATGGAGAATGAGAAACTTAAGCAGTATCCAGAGGTCTCTTCCAAGATTGCAGAGTTATCCCCACTCACTGTAGCAGATGTTAGGGTAATCATCGCCAGCAAGAGAATCGCAATGGATACCTCGGAAATCGAGGAAGTCATCACAGTGATTCGCCAACATGTGCTCTAGCCTAAGGCCGTTTCAAACAACTCATTCATGAGGGAGAACCATTTTCGAGAGGGTAGAGAATATGCAGCCTAAGGATTCCAAGGAGGCCGGTGACGAGGCTGTGGACCCCTTCCAGCACGAAGCTAGGATCAGGATTCTGGACATTCAGGAGAGGAGACCCGTCGGTCACGAAGTTCAGTGCATAAGCGAACCCTCTCTGTTCATTCTCAGGGCTAGAGTTTCCGATGCGTCCGGTATCTCCGTCGGTGAAACTGTAGAACTCCCTTCGGAGAGCGTCGGACCCCTTTCCGAGGTACGCCTCAAGGATCTCAGCGGCTCATCACAACAGGAGCTAGTAGCTTCACTATCCGCTTCGATATCCTCTGAACCAGAAAGACACCTCTCTTTCTACAACAGCGCAGGTCCAATGTCCCTCAAGTTTCACGCATTTCAACTACTTCCAGGAATAGGTAACGCGAAGGCTATCCAGATGGTCCAGAAGAGGGGAGGTTCCGGTTGGAACTCCTTTGAGGCCGTTGATGACGACTGCGGTATCGAGTCGGTGAGACTACTGGCTGAACGATACGTGAAGGAGATGGAGGATACAGCACAGACTCCCCGCTTACTTGATTTGCTAGTCCGCATAGAGCAGTAACATGGATGGGCTGGATGACCTCGATACTCGCTTATTGGTCGATCTACTGAGGGACCATCGCGACCCAAGAAAATCGCTGGGTCAGCACTACCTGGTAGATGACCAGGTTATAGGCAGGACGATGGAAATCCCAGGCGAGTTCTCCGAGCAACCATCTAGAGATTCCCATATTCTCGAGGTCGGTCCCGGACCGGGTTCGCTAACCCTGGCACTCCTCAGAAGCCATGCCAAAGTTACGGCGATCGAGATTGACGAAGAATCCGTAGCCCATCTGGAGAGAGTGTTCGGCAATAGAGAGAAATCTCTACTTATCCAGCAGGGGGACGCAGTCAAGGAGAATTGGCCCGCAGGAATCACCCACGTGATTTCCAATCTCCCATATCAGATATCTAGTCCGATAATCGAGAGAATAACCAGGTACAATGAATCAGATGGAATAAAACTGGCAATAATCCTGGTTCAGGAGGAGTTCGCACACAGGATGGCGATGTCAACGCCCCCTTACGATATCGGTCCGTTGGGGCTCAGCCTATGGCTCGACTTCGACGTTTTCCTGGATAGAAAGGTCTCACCGAGCTCCTTCAGCCCAGCGCCCAGGGTAAACTCCAGACTTGTCGTCATGAGGCCAGTGAATAGGCAGGAAGCCAGCGGAATCGACAAGCGTCTTTTTCGGATGATTACGAAGCACTGCTTCGCAAACAGGAGGAGGAAGCTGAGGACTCTTCTCTCCAAGGCACCTTCTCGTATTTCGAGAATAAACGGTTGGCACAAGGATAGATGGGTGAAGGCCTCATCTGGAATCCTCTCAACCGACTCCACCAGGTTGGCCAGCGACTGGGCAGATATGAGGCCTGAGAATCTAGACCCGTTGGATTGGTTGACGATAGTTAGCGAACTTTCCTCGAAATAGGCGCAAAGCGCATTTTTTACATCGACTTGATAGAGGCCCCCCCCTTCCGAGGCATTGCCCCGGACGTGAAGCAGTCTGGGACACAGGGAGGGATTCAGTGGCAAAGAAGGACACCTATCTCGCTCTGCTGAGGAGGGGGATAGATGAGACGACAGCTCAGGTTCTCGCAGACGGCGGCATCAAGATCGGTGACCTGAAGAAGCTAGATTCCGAGACACTGATTAACAACTATGGAATAAAGAAGGAGGTGGCAAAATCGGTCTTGGACGCCGTAAAGTCCGGACCGAGGTCGTCGAGCAGGCAGCGTTTCCTTGCGGACGTTCTCTCCGATGACAAGAAGAAGGTCGACAAGATAGAAGAGACCCGTTTCAAGCGGGAACAGAAGGACATACATGCCGAATTGCAAGAGAAGAAGGAGCAACTTCGTCTAGCAAGGGTTGAGGACTTCAGAAACAAGAAGCTAGTGATGAACCGCCTCGGGAAGACGATTGAGCTGATAGTGAAGCTTGAGAACAACCTGGACGATGAGTCCAAGGACGAGCAGAGATCGAAGCTTAGGGACCAACTTGAGACTCGTGGCCTCGAGGCCGCTAGGGATCACGAGATGCTGGAATTGGACGGGACTCCTCAGGATATCGTTGACTTCCGCAGGAAGATTGCCCCAGTCCTCTGCCTGCATGCGTGTCCCCATTGTGGGGAGGAGATGGACCCCAGGGGGAGTAATATCATGGAGAGCTCTTCCGATTTCTCGTTCATATGCTGGGACTGCGAGGAGGAATTTCACGCTCCCATGGCCCGGTCTGTGGAATCTAGACTTAACAACGGATCTAGGATTTCAATCGACCCGAACGTCAAGCCCCGCCTCCCGGTCGTCAAGGCCCCACTCAAGGATCAGTCAAGCTCGATAACTGATCTGATGATGAGAGACTTGGAGTCTGCCGGTGCATCTGCAGACGAATTGGAGGCCGCTTTGGAATCCAGTACCCTCTCTGGTGTTCTGATGAGCATAGATGAGTGGATAGATCAGACGATAGCCGCAAAGGGATACATCCAGGCTCAAGAGGACAGAGAGGAGTTCATCATTGCGACTGGTGCAGGAGCTACGAAGTTCAACAAGTGGATGAAGAAGGCAGGGTTGCGATTCAACAAGCAGACTGGAAGATGGACTAGATGGGAGGACCGGTGAATTCGGGATGGCAGAGGCATCCGACTTCGTGGTCTCATTAACAATATCAATAATCGGAATTTCCGTTATGTCTTGGTGGTTGTACACCAGGGTGTCCCAGAAGCTCACTGAGGTAGAAGAGCGAAACAACTGGGGCGGAGGCAAAGGGGAATAGGGATAGTCATTCGTTAATGGCTGCAGTCCACCTTTCCGACTCGGGAATTCCGACGATCTCAATGTGGCATGCAAGAACACCTCGTTGATCCTTCAATGAACTCCTCAAATCGATTAGATCATTTAGGCAGCAGGGGCAGTGTGGGTGGTTAGGTCTAATCCAAAGCTCCACTATTCCAGACTCATCAATTTCTACTCCCTTCAGGATTGAAGAATCCACAATCGGTTTCCCATGAGGGTCCGTCCTTTTCCTAAGCGCTCTCGCCACGGCTCTATGGATAGAGCCCGCGCTCTCACTCATGTAACGCCCCGGATGAATCAGGAAATAGGGCTGTCTGTGGCATTTTGCACTACCAGTGGATCAATGGTGGCAGATCGGCACCGGGAGTCAGGCTCTCCATCCCATCCGAAGTCCTAGTCCAGCTATCTTCTATCCCTATTGCCCCATCTCTGTAGATAACCTTCGGCTCAATCGCCATCGTTCCTCCGATTTCAAGAGGCCTTTCGAACCCCTTTGCAATTACCGGGGTCTCGTCGAGCTCCAATCCTACGGAGTGTCCGAGGAATCTCGCCTGCTCTGGTTTCATCCCCATCAGATTCTCATGCCGGCCCATTTCCTTAGCAGCATCAAAACCAATTTCCCAGGCCTCAGAGCAATTGTCGCCCTTTCCCAAACTACTTCTTACCAACTCGCTAATCTCGGTCATGTCTTCTAATCTCAGCATCCATTCTTCGTCTAGCTTTCCAGAACAGAACATCCTAGTGCAGTCCGAAACGTATCCTCTGTGCAAGTGAACAATATCCACCAGTACGGGTTCATTTTGTCTTACCCTGGCGAATCCAGAACCAAGTGAGGATATTGGACTTGCTCCAATGCCTCCTACTGCGGAGTCGAAATATGATGGGACTCCGCCAGATCTACCAGCAGCGATTACGACCCTATCGCAATCCATCGGCCACTTCCTCATCCGAATTCTCCCTCCAAAACCCGAGGACCTACTGACTTCTTCGGCAACACCGGCCATTTCCAACTCTGTTTTACCAAGGCCACCGTAGTCTCGAATTTCTTCGAACATTGAACGGTTTACCTCGCCGCTCTGTTTGATCATGGATAATTCCCAGTCTGACTTTATTTCCCTCAATCCATACAGGACTTCAGTACAGTCATGTTCACGTTCTAAGAGATCCTTCAAATTACCCTGAATGAAACTCCAACGGCTTTGTGGAATCTTTCCTCCAGACATTGCAGGAGACATTGTACAACCGGATCTGACTAACATCTGTGACAAATCCCCCATACGGGGGTGCTTCTCTGTTACATGTGGGCAGTCATCTCCTCCACTCTCAAAGGTGGCTCTTTTTACTGATCTGCGTACCCAGTGTCTTGATTGAATGTCAGAACCCTCGGCACCTATCAGGAATGCCGAGTTCTGCCTCCCTCCAGTAAGCCAATACAACTCTACGGGGTCCTCAATGAACGCCGACTCGAAGCCCTCATCCGCCAAGGCCAAAGATAGCCTCTTCTGCCTGCTCTCGAGCTCTGATACTGGAACTCTCCAGTCATCGCCTTCAGGGCCGACTAATTGCGATGTGTCCCAGTCCATGTAGTCGCTTGAGTGGGCACAGCGGAAAGCAGTTTTGGGTAAAACAAAATCAAATTTCCGTCCAAAACGGCCAAAGCCGAACCCTCGGTCCAGTTACTGTGGAAGGGGTGCTCACCCTCGACGATGTGGACCTCAACGGTCGGACAGTCCTATACAGGGTGGACGTCAATTCTCCGCTTGAACCTTCAACAGGGAGATTGCTAGACGATGGGCGGTTGAGAGCCATAATCCCAACTCTGGACGCCCTATCTTCTTCTCGTGTAGTGATTCTGGGCCATCAGTCCAGACCCGGTAAATCCGACTTCACTAGTATGCAGAAACATTGTGACCGCCTCTCCAAACTTCTCGGAAAACAAATACGATTCGTTCCAGATATCTGTGAGGATGTAGCAGTTGAAGCGATCAAGTCTCTCTCCGATGGTGAAATTATCTTCCTAGATAATGTTAGGATGAATGAGGAGGAATACGGAACTAAGTATGACTCCAACAAACAGACCGAAGACACTTCACTGGTGTCCCGACTATCCTCGGTTTCTGACCTGCTCGTCACGGATGCATTCGCAGCGGCTCATCGCAGGTCTCCCACGCTTACCGGATTCACCAACTCCATTCCTTGTGTGGCTGGAACTCTGATGGAGAAAGAGATCAGGAATCTGAGGACGGCATTGAGTAATCCTCCCAATCCATACCTTGCAATCCTTGGAGGAGCAAAATGCGACGATTCAGCCAGGGTTGCCTTGAATCTGATATCCAAGGGCCAGGTGGATAAGATTGCGTTCGTAGGAGTTACCGGGAATCTAATGCTATGGGTTGCAGGAAACGATATTGGCGATAGGAACAAGGAATTCATCATAACCACCCTTGGCAGCGATTTCGAAACTGCATGGGAAACGGGGAAGAAGATATTCTTGGAAAATCCTGAGAAGATATTCCTTCCAATTGATGTGGCAGTTGAATCAGAGGGTAGCAGAAGGCCATTGTCGGTCTCAGATCTACCTACGGAGGATCCAATCTATGACATCGGACTTCAGACTCTAGCATCTCTGAAGCCATTAGTTGAGAATGCAGGATGCATTCTATGGAACGGCCCAGCATCTTACTTCGAGCTCCCCGACTTCGCGTTTGGTACCATAGAGATTCTCAATATGTGTACTGAGACAGATGCAATGACCATAATCGGCGGCGGTCATACCAGTGCCCTGGTCAATAGTAGGGGTGTTTCCTCTCTAGTCTCACACAACAGTACTGGAGGGGGATCAACCATGAGCTTTCTGTCTGGGGAACCAATGCCTGTAATCGCCTCTCTGAAGGAGTCTTTCCTGAAGTTCGGCTAACACTTTTTTTACAGTCTCAATGTGGAGCCACTGGGGAGATTCGAACTCCCGGCCTTCTGATTACGAATCAGACGCTCTACCAGTCTAAGCTACAGTGGCAGCGTCGCAGCCACTTAGGAGATTCGCATAAGAGAATCGGTTTACTAGGCTACTTCAGCTTCTCCAGATCGACTATTTCGCCAATCCTCCTTCCCACATCCGAAAGAATGTAATCCAACGCCGTTTGATTACGACCTTCTGCTCTCATCACAAGTATCGGCTCTGTGTTACTTGGCCTGCACAGATACCAACCATCATCATACCTCACCCTAATTCCGTCCACTGTAGATGTGGGCATGTCTGAGAATGCCGAAACCACCGCTTCCATTACCTCTTCCCTTTCACCAACCAGAGGGACCTTTCCTTCATCAGTAGTTGGATATTCTGGCAAAAAGTCGAACCTCTCGGAGAATTTAGGACCTCCTAGTTCTGGAGACGGATCCATACCAATTATGCTTAGAAGCCTTGCAGCAGAGTAGATCGAATCGTCAAATCCGTCCCAGTGGTCGTTCATGAAGAAATGACCAGACATCTCCCCGGCCATCGGAGAGCCTGGGAATTCCCTCAATTCCTTTTTCATGAAGGTATGACCAGTCCTCACCATCTTAGGTACTCCCCCCAGTTCCTGTATTGCCTCCTCCAAAGCCATACTACACTTCACGTCGAAGAAAATAGTGCGTTGCTCCTCAGTTGCATTTTCAGGAAGGTTCGAGAGAACTTCCTGTACGAAAATTCCCATCAGTCGATCAGGGTGTATGAACTGGCCATTCTCATCAACCACACCTAGGCGGTCTCCATCTCCATCCATCCCTATGCCAAACTCTGCACCATGCTCTAGAACAGCTCTCCCCAAATCTTTCATGTTCTCTTGCCTAGTCGGATCCGGGGGGT
Organism: uncultured Candidatus Poseidoniales archaeon; assembly: GCA_902601345.1. Lineage (GTDB taxonomy): Archaea > Thermoplasmatota > Poseidoniia > Poseidoniales > Thalassarchaeaceae > UBA36. The sequence continues at coordinate 1,636 of CACKMK010000021.1, read as the reverse complement.
GATTTGGGAACGAGTTGTCCCAATCGCAGTAGAGTGGTATTACATCCACTCCGAGCCTTTCCAGAACTTTGACTGCCAGGGGTCCCGGTACTGCATTCCCACAGTCCAAAACTACTCTGATGTCACGAGATGGGCGTCCAACGCTGTCAAGGATTGACTGGACATACCTTTCCTCGTATGAGTCCATGATTCTGTAATTGCCACTCCCTTCTCTGAAATTACCTTCTTCGAATGTCTTCCTAACTTCTTGCAACTCTTCTCCTCCCAGAGGCATCTTCCCTTCGCAAATCTTGAATCCATTATACTCAGGGGGGTTGTGACTAGCAGTAATCGCAACGGCGACATCCACTGGAAGATCTACTGTCGAACGATACAGCACCCCGGTTGTTGATATCCCCAGATCAATAACATCTGCTCCCGAAGTAAGTAGGCCCCTGACGAAGGCCTCGTGGTAGTCCGGACTCGAATCCCTGATGTCTCTGACCACCGAGACACAATCCGCGTCTAAGTGAGTCGCTATCGCCCTGCCTAGCCTTTCCGAGAATTCCGTGTCAAGCTCACTTCCTGCAATTCCTCTAATGTCATATGCTTTGAAAACGCTCATGATAATTCCAACTTATTCTGAACCTGGTTCCAGGCTGTAATTTCCCCTTGGCTAGTCATCGACTAAACCAAGGCCTCCTCTAGTTCCGCTGGAAGATCGGTCCTGTACTCTCCTGAGTTTCTGAAAGCCTCGCAGACTATCTCCACCAATGCCCCACCAGGGAGCTTCGACACCTCGTATGCCGCCCTTGCTGGAGCGATTGTATCTCCCAGCCAATCTGAGTAAATTTCGTTTATTTCCCCATAGAAACCTATGTCCGTCATAAGGATGGTAACTTTCACCAAATCGGCTTTGGAACTGTTTGCAGCTGCTAGTAGATCATCAATCTTGGACAGAGTCCCGGTCGTTTGCGACGCTATGTCATCACCTGAGTCGACATCTATCTGGCCGGATAGCCATATGTGGTCTTTGACGTTTATCCCAGGTGTGTACGGACCTAATTTCGGTTCTCCAGTATCTATCTTCAGTTTCCTGCCCATGTCAACCCCATGAGGTGCTGTGTATAGGCTTACTTGCGTAGCTCCTCGATGATTGAGTAATGGTCTCCAGCCAATTGTTCAGCCACCAGGCCTTCAAGATCTATCCATTCGGCATCTCTGGCATCATCCCCGGCCTCAGGAATGGCATCCGCATCGACTCCAACCCGGTAGAAGATAGAGACGATATGCTTTCTTGGATCTCTGTTTGGGTCTCCCCTAACAGCGAATAGCTCAGGGTTACTTCCCTCGATTCCAGTCTCCTCGCTCAACTCTCTCAGTACTGCAGTTTCCGGGTCTTCACCCCTTTCCACGAAACCCCCCGGAAATGCGAGTCTCCCCTCATAAGGCGGGAAGCCCCTGGTGATGAGAAGAACTTGGAGTCCGCGCGGGCCTTCCCTTACAGAGACGGCATCCACCGCGAGCGCGGGATTTCTGTAGCCCCCCTCACCCGCCATACCTTCTCCTCCTCTTCTGGTAGGTCTCTATCGCTTCATACAGAACCGCCTTAGAGAACGAAGGCCAGTGAACGTCAGTGAAGTAGAGCTCAGAGTAA
>CACKMK010000020.1 GCA_902601345.1 uncultured Candidatus Poseidoniales archaeon | reverse complement strand
CCTCCCTTGGCGTCAGCCATGGGGGTTCTTGTTAGTCCGGATATATTTAGGATGCGGAAGCCCTCTCCCTTCGGAAGGAATCGTTGCCATCCCTTCGCCTAGCTGACTATTGCTGGCTCGAGGCTCCTGCCCTCGAACTCCCTTGATTTCAGGACGTCGATCACGTAGGACGCCTTCTTCATGTGGACCTCAACCGTTGATTCCGAGTCACCGATCGATATCTCGCCTATCGCTACCTCCGGGACTCGGGCCTGTTTCACTATCCAGTCTGATAGAGACAGCTTGCTGGCATCTCTCTTTCCTACGGAGACCCTGACGGTGACCATTCCGAAGCTGTCCGAGATTTCGTCCCAGTCCTCCTTTAGCCTCGCCATTTCCTTAGTACCCTTGGGCAGGTCTGGCGCCTCGACCACGGGGATGCTCATGGCCCAGGTGTTCGCTATCTTGTCCAACTGCCCAATCTCTGAGCCACTGACGAAGCTCCAGGCCTGGCCGCTCCTCCCCATTCTGCCGGTCCTCCCGATTCTGTGCACATACACTTCAGTCTCGTCCGGGAGGTCGTAGTTCACGACGTGCGTGATTCCGTCGACGTCGAGACCCCTAGCTGCCACGTCAGTGGCGACGAGTATCTTCTTGCTTCCATCCCTGAATTTGTCGAGGATCTTCTCCCTCTTGTTTTGTGCCATGTCCCCGTGTAGTGAGGCGGAGTCCACTCCCTGCCTGTCCAGTCTCTCTCCGAGCATGTCCACCATCCTCTTGGTGTTGGTGAATATGAGCATCTGGTCCTTCTCGGTCATGCTGGCCACGATTCTCCCCAATGCCCACATCTTGTTCAGTCGCCCTACCTTGATGGCGAACTGGTCTATCTCCGGCACCTCTACCTCGAGGTCCTCGCTCATTACGTGTATTGGGTCTTCCGTGAATTCCTCTGTGGCATCCAATACCTCCTGTGGGAAGGTGGCGCTGAAGAGAAGGGTCTGCTCCCTTTCCCCCATCTTCTCTACAATCCATAGGACGTCTGGGAAGAATCCCATGTCTAGCATTCTATCTGCTTCGTCCAGGCAGAATATTCCTATTTTGGAGAGGTCTATGTGGCCCCTCTTGCTCATGTCGATTACACGACCAGGGGTCCCTACAATCACGTCGACCCCCTTATCCAGGAGCTTCGCCTGCTTCTCTATGTCCGTCCCTCCATATACAGTCTCGATACTAAGCCCCTTCTTTCCTTGAAGGGACTGGAACTCCTCCGCCACTTGTACGGCGAGCTCCCTTGTGGGGCAGAGAACTATCGCCTGCGTCGAACTGTTTGGTTCGCAAGACTCGATAATGGGGATTCCGAAAGCAGCGGTTTTTCCAGAGCCCGTCCTAGCCTGTCCTACGACGTCCATTCCCTTTCTCGCGAATGGTATGGCCTCAACCTGTATCTGCGTCGGCTCCTCCCAGCCCAGTTGCCCTATGGCATCAGCCACGTGCTTCTCGAGGTCCCATTCATTGAATGATATCGAGGTCATCGTTCGTCCTCAGGACCAGGTCTCAGCTTCTCTGATGTCCTTCTGGAGCTCGCCCATCCAGTATTTCCTGCAATTGTCCTTGGTCAGGAACTGGTCCTTGCTGGAGAAACCGTGGTTGTAGTGCCCCTTGTCCGCATTTGCCCACTGTTCTTTACTGCGCTTGTGGAACTTCTGGAGAACGTGATTCCTCATGTACTGCCTGAATTTCAGAGCCTTGGTTCTGTTAACTCCTTTTGGGGTCACTCCTTCCCAGAGTCTCTCGAATCGCTCAAGCTTCCCGTCGAAATCGTCACTCATCTGCCTTCCTCGCTGCTCGGCCGACCTGACTGGCGTTTATCAGCCTCACCCATGGCATCGGGAGCGGGAATGTCCTCTAAATCGTCATCCTTGGGAACGTAGTCTGCCGCAGCGAGCTTCAGGTTCTTCTCTTGCTCGGTTCCCTCGAAGTCGGGGTCCATGGCTAGGGATTTGAGCTTCCTTCTGAGGCTTGGGTCCTTCTCCTTCTTCAGTAGTTCACCTGCTGCCTCCCTCAGTTCCTGACCAGAGAGGATAATCGATATCTGCCCGATGCATGCCCTCCTCATGTCGAGGTCTTTGTCAGCTGCTCCCTGGAGTATCATCTGAACTACCCTCGGACTCTGGATGTCCAGCTTCTTCAGTGCCTTGATCACTGACCCCCTGATTTGCCTGTCATCCTCGCCGATGCTGGATTCCACAAGTATTACGGCCACTCTAGGCTCTACATCGGCGAGTATTGTGAGGGTCTTGGAAGCGTTCCTGCGAACCCGTACTTCTTTGTCTTGAAGCGACCACCCGATTAGGTCCCATGCCTCGGCACCCCCCTTCGATGCTATGGTCCTAAGTATCATTGATCCTCTTATTCGCAGGTCATCTTCCTCTTCCCTGATCAGCTCGTCAAGATGCAGGCACCCGACCTCGGGCCACTCTCTGGATGCTAGCTTCAATGCCTCGAAGGCGTTTCCCCTGTGGTCCTTCCTGGGGTCCCGAAGCTCCCTCCTAAGGATCTCCTCACATCCGGATGGGAACAGGGGCGCCACCTTCTTGAGGCATGTCATGGCCTCCTCCCTCACAGAATCCTCGTCGTCTTGAAGCCTGTCAGATAGGCAGTGGAGCAGAATCCCCTGCCTCCTAAGTGAGAAAGAGGGCAGGGTCTTCAGAGCTGCTATCCTGACGTCTGGGAAATCGTCCTCTAATGCATCGACCAAGGAATCGTAAGCACGCTCAGCATCCTTCTCTGGAACCTTTGCTAGTGCCTTTATACCGTCAATCCTTCCTAGGAGCCACCTCTTTCCGTCAGCCAAGATTTCTATCTTTCCAGACTCTCCGTCGGCCAGTGGAAGGATCTCGTGTGACTCCAACCTCTGCCACGGCCCGCTATCTGGGGATAAGGCGGCTATCCCGACTCCCTTACGCGCTCCCTTTGGTTTGGCCCCGATCCTCTCGCCGGTGCGCGGGTCGCGCGCGATGTACTCCCTAGCCATTGGAATCGCCCGCGGATAGTGCCACCACACTTCAATGAAGCGCGATTTCGCTCAGGACAACTATCAAGCACATAATCGTCTAGCCGGCCTTGAACTATGTCCCAGGATGTCGAAATTGAGATCTCTAAGATCCTCCACTCTTCGTTCAGCGGGGGGGACGCTGTGAGTATGTCGGACCTTTCCAGAATGTGGTCCCTTGAGATGCAGTGGTTTTCTCCAGACTCTGCTTTATCTCTGGCAAGGCGCCTTCATTCGGCAGGTTGGCTGGTGGGAAGTCAGGATTCCCTCGAGCCATGCTCCTCGATCCCAGATCACACTCCCGAGATGGGTTGGCGTCCATTCCTGTCAAGGTTCGAAAAGTTGCCTGAATCACCCGATTCGGTTGTGGAAGATGAACCCTCACCTCCTGTGGATAATTCAGCTGAAAAGAATGAGGGCGTGGGATGGTCAAGCCTCGAAATCCCATTGGCGAGAATGGCCTCCATTGTCTCGTCGATGTCCGGCCTCGAGAGGCGCGAGGTCATGAGGAGGGCCGAGAGGAAGAAAAGGGCATTGGGCCCTGTTTCTATTGAGATTGCCATACTACTCCTCGCTAGGGAGCAGAACCTTGAGTTGGGAGAGCTGATTGGGCTTTTGGACTAGGAGCCGTTTCCATTGGTCCGCACCTCTGCCGCAAGCAGACCTGGCAGTACCAGCAACGCTAGGATAAGCGAGAAGGCCACAGATATGGAGCTCACGACCCCGAAGTCCCTGATCACTGGGATGGGGGAGAGTAGCAGAACCATGAATCCGCAAATGGTTGTGCCAGCTGACATCAGGAGAGCCGATCCGGTGTGCGCGTACATGTCTCGCATTGCGGGCCAAATTGCCATGCCTGAATCCCTGTTGGACTCGAACCTCCTCCATACGTGAATCGAGTAGTCGATTCCGAGACCTATGGTGAGTGCGGTGATCATGATCGTCAGGACGTTCCAGTTGATTCCCAGGACCGCCATTGAGCCCACGACCCATGATCCAGCCAAGCCCACGGGAAGTATCACAAGGAGTGACTGACCTATCCTGCGAGTGAGAGTAGCCAGAACGAGAAGAGAGACGGTTAGGCTGATTGCAGTGGAGCTTACGATAGAGGAGATTAGTCCGGACAGGAGGTTCGAGAGGGTCATCAGGTCGCCAACGGCGTACGCCCTGCCACCGGTGTCCGACGAGACAATGGAAGCCTCAGCCCCCATCTCCTCGGAGATTTGCTCTACCATAGCGCTGCTCTGCGCTTCGACATCGACTCTGATCCTAAGGTACCTTATCGCAGCACCATCTTCGGTCAGTCCTACGTGCTCCTCGGCCCTCTCTGCCCAGGTGGTACCTCTGAGCTGGTCTCCAACCGTTTCGTTCTGTAGGAGGGATGAAATGGCCACAGCAAAGTCCCCCTCGACGAAGCTTTCGCTTGGGGCCAGGTCCTCGCCGAAGACCTCCAGGTTGTTGTCCACCCCGAATGAGGGATCCTGCTCTATCGCATCTGCTACTATCCTGTATATGCTGTCGTAGGAGGCCCATTCGTTGCTAGTACCCGGGGCCTCGGTGACCACTGTCCCCTCCATTCTTGCCAAGGAGTCCTCCAGATCCCCAAGAGCCTCTATCAGCCCCTCCTCGCTATCGAATGAGGACTCCCCTTCGCTCGGCTCTACCAGGATGTAGACCGACTTCAGGGCGTTCACCTCGTAGGATTCGTAGAGGTCCTCCCTTACTTCCATGATCTCCATCTCGTCCTCGGATAGGAAATCAGTCAACTCAAAGCTGGTATCAAGTCCCTGCATCGCGACGACTACTGACCCTGCTGTAATTATCGCCACAGATAGGAGGACCATGGGGGCTTTTCCCCTCTGGAATTCCGCTGCTCTCTCGGCTAGGTTACCCAGCTCAAGACCCCTGCTTCGAGAGGCCCCCATGGTCCTCTCAACGAAAACGTGCATGGCCCCTACTGTTACAGTACTCGCCAGAAATGCAGATACCACCCCGAGAGCCAGCGTGGCTCCGAATGTCCTGAGGGGCGGCAATGGGGAAAGAGAATTTGCCAGGAATGCGAAGACCGTGGTAGTTACAGCCAGTGATAGTGCAACTCTGAGCTCCATTAGGGCCTTAGCCCACGCCTCTGCGGAGCTGCTGGAATCTCCCTTGGCCCTTTCGTAAGCCCTCTGTAGGTGTATCGAGTAGTCTATACCTAGGCCGAGAACAACAGGGGCCACCGCTACCTCCAGGATGGAGAATTTCATTCCCATCAGGGAAATTGCTCCATACGTCCAAACCAGAGAAGCCAGCAATGCGGTCAGCGGAGCCACAACCATAGTAGCGGATCTGAAGGTAAGTGCAAGGAGGACCACAACTACGATTACCGCGAGAAGAATTAGCCAGACCAGGTTATCCAGGGTGGACTCGTTGATGTCGTTGCTGATCAGATCGTCAGAGATAACTCCGTACTCGAGAATCGACTGCTCGCCTAACATGCTCCTGATGTCGTTTGCATACCTCTGCCTGTCCTCGCTATCTACATCCCCCCTGATCTCGACGAGCCAAAGCGTACTGCTTGCGCTGGGCGTCGGGTTCCCAGTACCGCTTTCCAGCCAGTCACAAACCGGAGAATAGTCCAAGTCTTCGTGTAGCAACGCAGATGAGGCGAATGCTGCATTAGCAATCGATCGCTCATCGCTTCCAATCGCGTCCCCGCACTCTTCGTCCTCCAATACGGTCTCCAGCATTCCTTTCCAGTCATTGAAGTCCGTCAGATCCCCTGTGTAGTTCCTTTCCTCAATGAACCTCTGTAGAATCTCAGCTGCATTGATTTGTGACGCGATGAACTGCCCATTCTCGTCAGAGTGTGATTGGATTCTCTCATAGTCCTCTGATAGCCTGTGAAGTGCCTTCATCTCCAGCACATTCGCCAGCTGATCCTCACTGGCTGACGGCTTCACGTTGATGTACACGAGATGCGGGGACGAACCCATTGACCCCTCGATCCTCTCCTGAGCCTCATCGGCTTCCGTCTCGGGAGCGAAAGAAGATAGGTCAGTTGTGAATGCAAGACTTCCCGCTAGGAAATATGCTAGAAATCCAGTTAGGAAAAGACTCGCAATTAGGATTGGTAGGGACATCCTGTCAAAAGTCTCAGCCAATCGTCTTGTCATGGCATCCATCCCTGACATCAACGCCCCCCAAAACCTCCCGATGTAAAACTTAGGGGAGGTTTGGGACTCGATTGGCTCTGCTTTGGCATGCAAGCCCTCAAAAGGGCCACTCATGTGGAGTAACTGTCCCATGCCAGTAAAAGTATTGAAGAACGAGGGCAGAGAACTGCGAATTAGGGTCTTGGACGGAAATCACACTGCACTCCAGATGTTCAGGTCCCGTCTAAATGATAGGGACGATGTGGAGTATGCTAACTACTTCCAGAACCACCCAGATTTGGATGATCCGGAGCTGTATGTAAGGTCCGTCAAGGGTAAGAATGCTGACAAAATTCTCAAAGACATATGCTCAGAGATCGCTAAGGAACTCTCCAGCATCAAGCTTTGAGGGGGTGATTCCCTGAAAGGGAGCAAAATCGAAGAATATCTGGGACTTTCCACTTGGGCAGTGCCATCCGAGGGCATTGGAGGGCTGTTGAAAGCCCGCGTAGAGGACTTCAGGGTTGAGGAATCATCTAAGGTTCCCGCTCTTGACGAAAAGGGGAGGTTTACTGTCGCAAGGGTGACTATGACGAACTGGGAGACTAATAGGTACATCAGACGCCTTGCGAGATCTTGCGGCATAAACAAGAACAGAATATTCAGCTCTGGACTGAAGGATAAGAGGGCAATAACCACCCAGGTTTTGGTGATAGACGCACCAAGGAAGAAGGTCGAGTCAGTACAGATACCAGATAGCACCATCGAGGTATTGGGGAGGACCCATCAGAAGGCAACAATGGGCGACCACGATGGGAACCGGTTCACAATTACCGTACGAGGTTGCTGCGATGAATCGGGAAATCCTATTGATGCCAAGGAGGCAATGCGCAGAGTCCACGAAATCAGAGAGGGCCTTTCCGAGATCATAGGTTCAGATGCTTTCCCAAATTGGATAGGGCCTCAGCGCTTTGGTTCGGCCAGACCAGTTACGCCTGAGGTAGGGAAGGCAGTAATCGAGGGGGACTTCGAAAGTGCTGTAGATCTCTACGTTGGCATGGAGGGTACACGAGAGGGCCAAGAGTCTGAGGACTTCAGATCTTCTTGGAGGGACGAAAAGGACCCGGGAAAATCTCTCGAAATAGCTCCGGACAGGCTTGGGTACGAGAAATCGATGCTGGAGCACCTTCTCAAGAAGCCTAATGACTTTGTTGGCGCATTCAAGACCCTCCCCAACTCCTTGCAACTCTTGATGGTACATTCAGCGCAGTCTCTCGCATTCAATCACTCCTTGTCTTGCAGGATGGAATCAGGAATACCAATCATCGAACCTGTAGAGGGGGATTTGGTCGCACCGATTCTCTCTAACGGAAGGATCGACGTTGGCAAGATGGCCCGAGTCAGCAGTACGAACCTTGTTAGGTGCCAACGAAACTGCGAACTCGGGAGGCTTGCAGTCACTGGAATCCTACCTGGGAGTGATTCCAATCATGCCAGCTGTGAGCCCGGTGATTTCGAAGTCAAAGGCATCGATGCTGCAGGTCTCTCTGATGTGGACTGGGTCGTGAAGGAGATCCCCCGGCTAACTACTTCGGGTACGAGGAGGGCACTTTCCGTCCCCTTCAGGGACTTGACCGTCGAGCAGGCACCCGATACAAACGACCTTTTCAATCGCTGGGAAGACGGTCCACTCGAAGGTGATAGATGGCATCCCGAAGGGGCTTCTCTCAGGCTGAGATTCACCTTACCAGCCGGTGCATACGCAACCGTACTGATGCGTGAGTTCATGAGATCGCCACTCGACCACTACTGATTAGAGGCGGCCCATTTCCAAGGCCTCGATTTGTCCAACCAGATCGTCGACCTGTTTGACCCTGTCTTCGAATCCGTCAACGATCCCCTCTCCTTCGCCCAGAACCGCCTGGACCTCAATGTACATCATTCCGAATGCCAGTGGCTTGATCTCCACCTCTTGTACCTCTTCGAAGTCCGAGATAACATTCGCTATCCCTTCGTAGTTAGGACTGCCATCTTCAGGTTGGTCTAGAGTAACCTTGTACTTGACAACTACATGACCCACAAAAATCACCTCAAGGCCCTACAAAATCGCACTCATGGCATTTGTAATTCACGGACTGAACCCTGCACTTCTGACTCCTCCCAAGAGGAGCCGAACACACGGGGCACGGGAACGAGGTGCTCTCGCTGCCCACTAAGGGCGTCCCGGAGGACGCGCATACAGTTGCCCTTCCACTAGTCCCGGCCATTGACTTGCTGGCGTACTAGGGTCCCTTTTTAGCGTTGATTGTGGTGATCTAGTGGAAATGGGGGATAGAATCTAGCCAAAATTGCTGAAAATTGAAAAGATTGGACTAGTCGAGTTGAACATGGCCGAGGAAGAAATGAGTCTGACTGGGGAACAATCAGACCTATCAGATTACGTGAATGACGAAGGGGGCATTTGGAGCTTGAGGCAGGTAGAGAAGATTAGAGGTTGGAACAATATCGAGTATGGGGCCGGACTCTCGGGAAAGAACACCCCTTCCACTGGGCTCTCTATGAACAGGGCATACATCCCGCCCGGAGGAATAGCGAAGGCACATATCCATGTTGATTTCGATGTCATGATATACCTCCTGAAGGGAAGTGTCCGGCACGAATATGGGGAGGGATGTCGCCAGTCTGTGGTACACAGTGCCGGGGACATGTTCTACATCGAACCGGGCCTTCCACACGAGGTGTTCAATTGCTCAGAAGACGAATGGGTGCATGCGATCGTCTCTAGGTCAGATGCTTCTGAGTGGCAGAACATCAAGCCATATGACAGAAACTCAGAGTAGCTACTCCTTCTTGGGCAGTTTCCTGAACCCAACTATCGGATCAATATCCTGGTCTATGTCTTCTTCCACAACTATTCCAATCGAGGCCAGATGATCTTCTACGTGCTGCATCGCAGACCCTTCTTTCTTTGGTTCTGGAAGCTTCCTTTGGCAGACAAGATAAGTCTCAGAGGAAGCACTCCTGCTGGCAGTGGGGGAAAACCTCCCAACGGAGGAGAATCTCAGCTTAGCAGCCCCAACGAGGCCCTCGATACCGGCTCCTTGGAAGACCTTCGTAACGAAGCCGCCCCCCGGGGCTAGGAGGTCGGATGCAACATCCAGTGCCATTGTTGAGAGCTCCAGGGATATGGCCTGATCGGTGTCATACCTGCCAGTAAGCCTGGGGGAAATGTCACTAATCACGCAGTTGAGTTGCCCTCCCGCAATCTCCCTGGTGATTTCCTTAATTGTTGAGTCATGCGTTATATCCCCGACCAATACTGTAGCTCCCTCGACCGGAGCCGTGACCAATAGGTCAACCCCGATTACCTTGCCACTCTCCCCGACCTCCTCTACTGCAACCTGAGTCCAACCTCCGGGGTGACAACCTATGTCCAATACGCAGTCTCCCTTGCGAATGACTCCGAACTTCTCTTGGATCTGCTTTAGCTTGTAAGCGGAGCGTGCCCGATACCCCTTCGACTTCGCATCCCTCCTCCATGGGTCGCGTTTGTTCTCCTGGTACCAGCGTTTGCTCATGCTATCACTCAAGGACTGGTGGTTAAGAATCCGGACCATGGATTCTTTCTATTGGGGGCCGTTGTCCACGCTGAACTCAAAGTCCGATTTCCAATATGAGGTCCCTTGCAGTTTCTCTGATTGCATCCTCGGACATGGCTGATGGCTCGAAGCCGCTGTTAAGCAGCTGGGTCACATCCAGGTAGGTCTTGGGGACGTCTCCGGCCCAACCCCTCTTCCCTCCGGTGTAGGATATCTCGACCCCTTCTAAGCCGCTCTCTTCGATAACTATCTGCGCAATCTTCGAGACGGAACAGGTATCTCCCGTTCCTAGGTTATAGACTACAGGACCACCTTCTCCCATCGAAATAATGTGCAGCATAGACCGAACGCAGTCATGAGCAGACATGTATGACTTCTCCTGGTTCCCATCTCCTAGAACCTCGAGTCTACTAGGGTCCGACTTGAGTTTGTGAATGAAATCGTATATCACGCCGTGGGTCCCTCTCGGTCCGACAATGTTTGCGAATCTGTGAATGAAGCCCTTAGCTCCGAATGTTCCTGCCCAAGCTGTGATTAGGGACTCGCTGGCTAGTTTCGAGGCCCCATACAAGGAAATGGGCAACACTGGGCCGTAGCTCTCCGGCGTAGGCATGACGCTGGCCTCCCCGTAAACTGCAGACGACGACGCAAAAGAAATCCTGCCCACTTCGTTCAAACGCATCGCCTCTAGGACATTGTAAGTGGCAAGTGTTCCTTGCTTCAGGTCTGTATCGGTAACTTCTGTCCCCAGCCTGATATCCGGATTTGCAGCCATATGGTGGACAGTATCGATCCCCTCCATCGCAGACATTATCGCTTCTCTATCTAACAAATCTTCATTGAAAATCTCCACAGAGCCACCTCTCAGGTGATGTGAAAGGAACTCCTCTCTACCGCTACTGAAGTTGTCTATCACCCTCACTTTCTTGCCCTGTTCAACCAAAGCATCGACCAAATGCGAGCCGATGAAGCCGGCTCCTCCGGTGACAAGCTCCATAATAACGGCCACTACATCGTACTATTGAGTACATCGGAAACCGAATTTTCCTTTTTGTCCATTAATCGGCACATCTGGATAACGCGTATCCGAACGCTTCATTTGACTTGAGTCGGGGAAGAGGTCCGTGACTTCGGCGGATGGAACACCTCAGCAAGATGAAGAGCTCGTCTTCTGGTCTTGGTTCTTCGAAAGAATTAGCCCCTTCACCGATCGACTATCAAGTCTAAGCAATGCCGTTGGAGATAGCCCCATTGGAGGTTTTATCGATACTGCGGGCCAGTTAATCAACGATATCTCGGATACCGCTCATATAGCGGCCCAGAGGGTAGTTGAGTTGACTTACAGTGCAATTCTCAGAAGTCCGGCGTACCTGATAGTTACCCTTCTATTGGCTTCTGCACTAATTGGTTGGAGGGCCGAAGACTTCGAGCACCAGATTAACGGGGATGTCGAGATATATCTCCCCGACGGGGCCAACTCAACATTGTTGCTCAATGAGGTAAGGGAACAATGGGCCACGGACATAGTTATTCTTTACATTCAGACGAATAACGCAGCCATTGGTTCTAAGCATGGTGATGAAAACATCACGGATGCCAATATTTTGAACCAAATATCATGGATAGAAGGTGACGATAACAACGCCCAAGCCGGGGGATATGGGAGGGGTCTGGACTACAACAAAGCGGATCGCGGATCCTATTATTGTTCCAGCCCTATGAGCGGTTGTGACGGCGTTGTATGGATTTTATCTCCAGCACAAATCGTGAAAGAGGCAAATTCCACAGACTATCGCTTCTCCTGCGCCGTGGAGAAGTACGGGCTACCAGGCTCAGGTGGGGACTGTGATTTGGCTAGTCTGAATCCTAACGAGGGATACTCAATACCCCAAGGGGACGGAGCCCAGGATAGAATCGATGGCTATGTCGAGAACTCCGGGGATCTCTTCTCAAACTTCGTCAGAGACACCAACAACGACGGGATATGGGACACTGGGGTGGTAATAATGGGGATTTCATTCGATATGACCAACACCGACATCACCCCCAGGGCGGATCTCAAGACAGGTGAGGAGATCAGAGATCACAAGGCATTCATCGCGTACGTTAAAGCACTTCTTTCCTCAGATCCGGCCAGAATCCACTGCGCTCTTTGCTTCGAAGTCTATGACGAGGTCTGGACAATGGACAAGGAGAGGTCGGACAAGATTCCTGAAAGGAGAGCGGTCACCGTCACCGGGCTCACGCCTGTCTTGCAC
>CACKMK010000019.1 GCA_902601345.1 uncultured Candidatus Poseidoniales archaeon | reverse complement strand
CAGGGCACTACGTTGACACGAACGGGTCGACGACGCAGACGCCCTGCGATGCCGGGACGTACAACCCCAACTCATCGTCCAACTCCTCCGCAGACTGCCTAGACACCCCAGCGGGGAACTACTCCGGGCCGGGTGCATCGAGTCCGACTCAATGCTCACCGGGGACCTGGCAGAACCAGACGGGCCAGTCCAGCTGCATCGATGCCAGCCCTGGACACTACACATCGGGCTTCGGGAGCACGAACGAGACCCAATGCGCTCTCGGAACTTGGACCGACCAGTCGGGTCAGAGCTCTTGCAACCCGGCATCCCCGGGGCACTACGTTGACACGAACGGGTCGACGACGCAGACGCCCTGTGGTTTGGGGACATACAATCCCAATTCCGGCTCTAGCGATCCGGCGGATTGCGTTCAAGCGAGCCCTGGTTACTACGTTGACCAAGAGGGGCAGCCTAGCCAGACTCCCTGCTCCGCTGGTTCTTACAACAATATAACCGGGTCGATTAGTTCTTCAGACTGCATCGATGCTCAACCGGGCTACTACATCGCCTATCCCGGATCAACCTCTCAGAGCCCCTGTCAACTCGGTGAGTTTCAGCCATCACCAGGACAGAGTACCTGCATAGAAGCAGATCCGGGAAATTACGTTGACTCTCTGGCCGCGACCAGTCAGACGGCTTGCTCACCTGGCTCTTTCCAACCCGACTACGCGCAGACAGAGTGCCTATCTGCAAATGTGGGGCACTACGTAGATGTCTCCGGCTCAGCGAGCGAAACACCCTGTGATGCCGGGACGTACAACACATTCACGGGATCCGTTGTCTCTTCCGATTGCCTCGATGCTGACCCTGGTTACTTCGTAGCATCTTCCGGATCATCCTCCCAGGTAGCCTGCTCTCCCGGTTCATACCAACCCGATTCAGGAGGGACCAGTTGCATCTACGCCACTCCTGGACATTTCGTGGACGGTTCGGCGGCGACCTCTCAGCAGAGTTGCCAGCTCGGCGAGTACCAACCCAGCACTGCTAGGCAGAGTTGCATGACTGCTGACATAGGATACTACGTGGACTCGATAGGATCATCGAGCCAGACCAAGTGCCTGCCTGGAAAGTACAATCCTGACCAGGGTGCTACGAATGTAGATGCATGCGTAGACGCAGAACCAGGATTCTACGTCCAGACGACAACATCTGGCGCTGGCAGCCAGACCCCATGCTCAGCTGGAACATATCAGGCGGCATATGGGATGACGGAATGTACGGACGCCGAGGAGGGTTACTTCGTTGATACTACGCAGGCCATCGCCCCCACGCCGTGTGAAGCGGGAACATATCAACCAAGCACTGGACAGGTCAGTTGCCTGGACGCAGGAGATGGCCACTATGTTGCAGGGACCGGACAGTCGGAACACACGCCATGCCCCTTGGGTACATACCAGCCCAACGTTGGTTCAACGGCCTGCATAGATGCGGATCCAGGATTCTCCGTGGGCGAAGAGGGGTCCACCACTCAGAACGGGTGTCAAGCGGGGACATACCAGCCCGGGCAAGCTCAGGAGAGTTGTATATCTGCAGAGCCTGGTTACTACGTGACAGGAACAAAGGCTACCGAGAAGACGCCCTGCAATCCTGGGACGTGGCAGAGTGAATCTGGAATGACTACATGTAATGAGGCGGAGCCAGGTTACCATGTCCCTAATTCCGGATCATCTGAACAGATTGCTTGTCCAAGCGGCACCTTCCAGCCTAACTTCAGTAGCATAGATTGTGAAACTGCTGAACCTGGTTTCGTCGTGGGGCTAGATGGGATGTCGGTGGCCTCTCCCTGTCCTACCGGCACATACCAGTCTGCGAGCGGCCAATCATCCTGTACCGATGCCTCTCCGGGATACTTCGTCAATTCTCCCGGTTCCAGTGAACAGACTCCTTGCGAGCCGGGTACCTGGCAGGATAAATCAGGTAGTTCGAATTGCCAGGAAGCTCAAGCTGGGAGCTTCGTGGACACCGAGGGTTCAACGGGCCAGAGCATATGTGTCGAGGGGACATATCAGCCAGAATCTGGACAGACATCGTGCATCGCTGCTCCCTCAGGATACTTCGTCGATTCACCGGGATCATCAACACTGACCAAATGCCCATCTGGGCAACATCAGCCTCAGGAAGGTAGTACCTTCTGCGTGGACGAGCCGATTAATCCTCTACTAATTGGAGGAGGAGTAGCGGGGGTAGTAATCCTACTTGTCGCTGCCGTGGTTGGATTCCGGGCATACAAGAGGAAGCAAGAGGCTGAGTTTGAGGCCATGATGTCAGAAGATCTCGAAGAAGGATCGGAAACAGAAGAAGAAAGTCCGGAGGAATTGGAAGAGCCAGAGCCGGTGGACTACAACTCAATGACTGTGGCCCAGCTCAAGGAAATTCTCCAAGAGAGAGACTTGACCATTGGGGGAAACAAGGCAGAATTGGTCGCTAGACTCGAGGAGGATGACATTCAACTGGCGAAGTTCAAGGCGAGACTAGGCCATGTGGAACAGGTGGTTGACGACGATGACGATGACGATGACATCCTGGAAGGCATCGAATTAGAGGACGACGACGATGACATCCTGGAGGGCCTCGAACTAGAGGACGACGATGACGAAATCGAACTAGACGGAGTCGGAGATGATCCTGAGATTGAAGACCCGGAGGAAGAAATCCAGGAGTCATTAGATGCCCCAGAGGAAATCAGCGAAGACGAGTTCGAAGAGGACGAGTTCGAGGAAGATGTGTCAGTAGCGGCTGAGGCCCCGGTAGTGGCTGAGGCCCCGGTAGTGGCTGAGGCCCCGGTAGTGGCTGAGGCCCCGGTCGAGAGCCCTCCAGAGATCAGTGACGACGAGTTCGAGGAGTTCGATGTAGACGAGTTCGAGGAGTTCGAGGAGGAGGTTACGGAGGAGCCATCTGCAGCTGCAGAGGATTCATCGGAGGCTCCAGCAGAGAGCACGGACGAAATCAGCGATGACGAGTTCGAGGAGTTCGACGAAGAACTGAGTGAGGATGAGTTCGACGAGTTCGATGACTTCTAGGGCCAATGTCAGACGTTATCCTACGGGCTCGCCACCCTCTCCCATGAATGCAAGCCTGCCCAGTGAACCCTCTGCCAACATATGGGAGACTACCTCTTCGGGGACCGAAGCCCCCATCACTGATCTTACCGCATCCTCGTCGTAGACTGTCGACAGCATCTGGGCCGTTGCCCTGACCCTCCAACCCTCATATGACTCGCGATGCTCCAGCTCACCCATTATCACGGGCCATCCAGAAGACTCGTAGAGCTCTGCAGTCCCGACGTCTGTGGTGAAGATGGAGCCTGCACCGCCATGGTACTTCTCTGCATGCGAGACCCATTTTGGAGGATCTTCTATGTCTGGTATTGAGACTATAGTCGCCTCTATCCCAGCCGAATCCAACCATACCCTTAGCATGACTGTCCTCTCTTCCGAAGACCACGGGTTCCTGATCGAAGGCGGTTGGTTGGATGACCCTATGGCGATGATCAGACTCTCCTCGCTCGCATTTTCATTACGCCAAACGTCGGCTGCCTGAATCATCAAAGCATGTCCCTTGTGGACTGGTTGGAACCTACCTAGGACCACAACTCCTGGCCCTGGGGGCTCTTCCGGTGGTGCCGGTTCCATCGGCAGATCACTCAACCCTGCGACCCCCAAGTCTCAGAAAGCGTCGACCTCCCGAGCATCCACCTGCCGGCTTCTAGGAACTCCCTACCAGCCATCAGTTGCATCTCAGATCCCCTGAGAGATTCCATGATGTTGAAGAGAGATTCACTCAGAGTGCGATGGGATTCCATGGTGGGCAGTATCATTGGGTCTTCAGAGGGCTCCATAGTCTCTCCCATACCCTCTCTCCTAGACATCCAGTCCAATACCACTGACTCTGAGTAGGAAGACCTGTCAGTCCTTGAAAGGGATTCCGAGAATTGCTCCCAGACTCCAGGGTCCAGGAAAGCATCTTGCCCGGAAAGTGGGGATTCTATGAACGGTTCCAGGTAAAGGAAAAGGCGAGCATCCCAGCATGTCCATTGTGCCGTCGAGCACCATCGGGCAAGAAGGAGGGATAGCTCCTTCGCCGAGTCAGATTCCTCCTCGGCCAGACTGCTCCCCTCGCCCAGCCCTACCGAATCGTCAATCAACTCTAGGACTTCACCCTCCAGGTCGACATCGAAGTCCCTATGGAAACGAGGATCGGCCTCCGGCCTAGAAACCCTGAGACTGGTTGCCTCCATCGCAGATGATATTTCGCCCACGCTCATGGCCATGAGTTCATCCAATAGTCCTCGGTCGACCAGATGGAGTATTACATCGACCATGTGCTCCATGACCCGCTTGTGTCCAAATACCCTCGCTCGATAGATTCAGGTGCTAACTTTCCACCGAATTCAAGAATGTGGGGCCACGCCACCATCTCGGGTACAAGCTAGGGAGTGATTTGTCATGGCAACGATAGACGAGCAAATCAAGTCCCTGGAAGAAGAGATATCCAAGACGAAATACAACAAAGCAACACAGGGCCACATTGGTAAGCTGAAAGCCAAGATTGCCGCACTTAGGCAGAAGCAGGAGAAGGCGACGGCTCATTCTAGATCTAGTGGTGGAAACCAGGGTTTCGAGGTAAAGAAGTCAGGGGATGCATCAGTCGCACTAGTGGGCTTTCCTAGCGTCGGAAAGTCGAGTCTGATCTCGCAACTTACAGATGTTGAATCTGAAGCTGGCAACTTTGCATTCACCACGCTGACATGCATTCCAGGGGTAATGGATCACAGAGGTGCGAAGATACAGATTTTGGATTTGCCGGGTCTTATCAAGGGTGCTTCAGATGGGAAGGGAAGAGGGAAGGAGATCCTGAATGTTATCAGAGGCTCAGATATGGTCCTCTACGTTATCGACCCATTCCAGAAGTCTCACTTCAAGATTCTCGATGATGAATTGTGGAAGGCAGGTATGAGATTGAACCAGAGCCCTCCACAAGTATTCGTTTCCAGGACAAGAAGAGGAGGCATAGAGGTTCGTTCCACTCTGGAGCAGACCAACATGAGTGATGAGGAGATTCAAGGAATCATCAGAGGTTTCGGAATCGTCTCCGCCACTGTTACACTGAGGACAGATGTCACTGATGACCATATTGTGGATACGCTAGCTGGAAATAGAATTTACAGTAGATCTGTTGTGGTGGTAAACAAGATCGATCTTGCGAATGAGGAGGATCTTCGTAGGGCCTATGACGGCCTACCAAAAGGATGGCCAGTTCTCAACGTCTCGGCCAAGACCGGAGAGGGGATAGAGGAGATGAAGGACTTCATCTTCGACAATCTGGGCTTCATGTCTATTTTCCTTAAGCCACAAGGGCAAGAGGCGGATATGATCGAGCCATTGATCGTGAAGGACACTTCCACGGTCAGGGACGTCTGTGCGAAACTACATCGAGATTTTTTGAGGAAATTCCGCTATGCACGGGTCAAGGGACCAAGTGCGAAATTCGACTGGCAGAGAGTTGGCTTGGATCATCAACTGAAGGATGAAGATTTACTGACTGTGATACTAAGGAAGTCATGACACTCTATCGATGAATTCACCAATGTGATGCCTATCCTATGACATGGCCGAGGGGTTGTTGGGGGCATTTGACAGTCCGATATTTCAAAGGATTACTTCACACATCGACAGGCGTAGGAAGTTGTATCTCGGAGTTTTCACATTGGGTTTCGTGGCAGGATATCCGATAGGAGGAGAGGTCATCGAATGGCTTCTGGAATCCGAAGGGTATGTCCCAGAAGGGGTCGAGGTAATCATTCTGCAACCCCTCGAGGTGATTCTGCTGCAACTAAGAATAGCCGCACAGATCGCCTTCGGCATGATGGTGGTCACGGCAGTTCTGGATCTTGCTTGGTTGAGCCGGAGCGCCCTCCCCGATTCGACTAACCGAGTATCACCAGGTTTTGGTGCTTCAAGAGCCATAATGGCACTAGCAATTATGTTGTTACTAGGTGGACTGGGGCTTGCTTATGCGCACAATGTTCTGATTCCATTCCTCCTGGAGTATCTGGCCGATGACTCTGCGGCATCCGGCCTGCTAAACACTTGGCAGTTGCAGTCTTGGGTGGGATTTGTCACTGGCCTTTACTTCTCATCCATCATTGGCTTCCAGGTCCCAATTGTTACGATTCTGCTATTGCGGTCGGGGGCCATTAGCAGGAGTTCGATAGTGGAGAACAGGGGTTTGATTTGGTTCTCAGCTCTGTTCCTCGGGGCCTTGATATCCCCTCCTGACCCGATTTCCCTGTTCCTTGTGGGTGGTCCGATGCTTGTCCTACTTGAGGTTGCTCTTCTTTACGACAGTTTGTACTCAGGGAGAGAGTAGTCACTCCTCCATCCCTGCTTCCACCTCTGGGGCGTCCTCCTCGGTGTACTCGGATATCGTCATCTGCTCGTCGGGAGCCAGCGATGCGGCCAGCTCTGCGCTTGAGAGGCCCATGTTGCTGGCCTCGGCCCTGAACCAAGCCCTTACCTTCCTGAACTCGACCTCTGGGCATCCGAAGTACTCTGCGAATCTTCTGGTCGTGGTGAGGCGGCGAGTGAGCCCGTCCCTCCTCCTGTCTATGAGGCCCATGGATGAGAGGTCCCTTACGTGATCGTACGCCCTCTGTCCGAGCATGTCAACCAGCTGGGACTGAGCCATCGGCTGGTGGTAGGCGATGAGAGCTGCTGCAGGAAGTAGCCTCTGGGGTATGTCAGCCCTGAAGGTCTCCGGAAGGAAGGAGGATAGCTCCGGCTTGACCTCCAGGATCCACCTCCCCGAGACGTCGGAGAGTTGTATGGCGCCACCCTCCCTCTGATCTATGCTCTTCCTAAGGTTGGATAGCCCCACATGGATCACTCCCTTCGGCTCCCCGAGCATCTCGGAGAGTTCCTCTAGTGACATGGAGCGCCCGGCCCCGAAAAGTATGGCCTCCAGTACCGTCGGAAGTTCGGGGTCAGACATTCTGCGCCCCCGTGGGATCTGCTGTTGGGTGTAACCTCTGGGTCAGCTCATCGAAGTCCTCCGATTCGCCCCATAGGTCCTGGAGGACGATCTGTCCGTTGTAGCCGCTCTCTTGTCCGAGTGAAATGTAGCCACGGTTTGTCAGGAACAGAGTGGAAACGAAAGCCGTGACCTGCGATTCCGTGATTGCTTCCTCCTCTTCGAGGCCTTGGAGGATTGAGTCGCGGTTCATTTCGTTCGCCACGTCTGAGAGGGATATGGAGTCGGACTGACGGGTCCTGGCCTTCAATGCCTGCCATGTCCTCTTCAGGTCCCCTTCCAAATCTTCGACGTGAAGGCTGCCACTGAACCTCTCTCTGGCCTTGTCGTGGGCTTCCCTTCGCTCCTTCGCGATCCTCTCCCTCGTCCTCTGTTCCTCAGCTAGCCTGCTGGCATCCTGCAGCCCCAGTAGTAGCTCCCCCAATGTGACGGGGCGGCCCTCGTCCCGGTGAATCCTCCCTTCAAAGATGGACGGGAGGGCCTCGTCAGCGGCCCCGGTCATCACTCCAAGAGAGAAGTTGTACTCGTCATCATCGAACTCTGCCTCCCAACCCCCTTCGAAGTCCCATTCGACTTCCTCCTCGAAATCCATCGCCCTCTCCTGGCGGTCTATCAGGGAGTTGGCTTGGCCCCTGAGTATGGACCATGCCATCCTAATCATCCTACCACAGGATGGGAGGTCTATGTTCTCGGCCTTGTCTATTCGTTCGTTGAACATCTCGATGAAGCTGGATAGATCGACGTCCCATGGGTCTAGATCGCTTGACTGGAACATCTGGAAGACCAGTGCGACGGATCTGTCGAATGGGTCGATAAGGAACTGGTGCTCGGCCTCCTCGAGGGTTGAGAGTTCCATTAGCCTGTCCAGGAACTTGCTGGTCTCGAGGCTTGACTGTCCGTCTAGGAGGCGGAGCACCACATCATCCCTCATCTGCTCTCCGAAGATCACAGGGCCCTCTCCTTGGTTTCTATTTCCGATTGGATTGGGGGTTCTTCCTCGTCCGCCTGCGCTTCCGAGTGTTCCTCGATTGTCTCCGATACCTCTTCGGTTCGCTCCCTGAGACCCTTCAACTCGTCCTCTGGCTCGCTTGTTTCACCCTCGTCCGGCACCTCTACTCCGGCTCTGTCGGCCAGTCCTCCCAAGCTTGATGGAGTGGGGAGGGGTTCAGGGGCTCGTGGCATTTCTTCGGGCGATGGTAGCTCGGGCATGGATTTCTTCTCGGCCTCTGAGGCTGCTCTTGCCTTCTCCTCGGCCTCTATCTCCTCGCTCAAGTCTAATGCCGCCGCCCTGTCGAAGTCGGTAATCCTCTGGCTGCAGCCGTTGCCTGCGTGAGTGATTCCGATGTGGTGGTCGGCCAGAGTGAGGCTAACCTTCCTGAGTGTGACCATGATGAACTGCGCCATCCCGCTCCTCATTCTGCAGAGGGCTGCTATCTTCTCGGAGTTGAACGGGTCAAGATTCTGGTCGACCTCGTCGAAGTAGTAGAACGGGCTTGGCTCGTAGTCCTGGATGGCGAAAATCAGTGCCAGCGCCGCCATCGACTTCTCCCCTCCGGAAAGAGCGGTCCTCCTAGTGTTCTGGCTCTTGCCAGGGGGTACGCAAGCCATTTCCAGCCCCCCTTCGAATGGGTTGTCCATATTCTCCAGTTTCAGTTCACCCTTTCCTGTAGGCTGGAGTATCTCGTACACGCGACGGAAGTTGTTGTTGACGTGGGTGAATACGTTCAGGAGGCGGGTCCTTCGCTCGTCTTCTAGTTGGTCGGCAATGGTTGAGAGTTCGTCCCTCCTCGACCTGAGCAGCTTCCCGTCTGCGATCAGCTCCGTTACCCGAGAGGCAGCGGTGTCGTACTGCTCTATGGCGAGCATGTTCACGTCCCCGAGGGCGCGGAGGCGGCGCTCGAGCCCCTGCACGCTCCGCTCCGCCTCCACGACTGTTGGCAGATGCACGTCCTCGGACGGGATGGGGATTCCTGCAGCCTCCAATTCGGCTACGATGTCATCCAGAGCCTCGCGCTTCTGCTTGATTTGTACACTTATTTCTTCTAGTCTTCCAGAGATGTTTTGCCGCTCCTGGGATATCCTCTCTAGGTGGGCCCTCAGGCTTGCTCTCTCCTCGACTAGTTCGTCTCTCTTCTCGTTCAGGGCCTTCTGTTCCTCGTCGAATTGAGAGGCCTGCTCCCTCAACTCGACTAGTTCGGACTCGGATTCCCTGATTCCAGACTCTAGTTCGGCGATGGCCTTCTTCGCCTTGGATGCCGATTCTTTCTGGGAGTTCAACTGCCTGTCCAATTCTGCGACCCTATCGACAAGGATCT
Organism: uncultured Candidatus Poseidoniales archaeon; assembly: GCA_902601345.1. Classification (GTDB taxonomy): domain Archaea; phylum Thermoplasmatota; class Poseidoniia; order Poseidoniales; family Thalassarchaeaceae; genus UBA36. The sequence continues at coordinate 3,938 of CACKMK010000019.1, read as the reverse complement.
CGAGTTGTTGCGTCGAGGTTTCTATTGAGGTCTCGGACATCACCCTAGTCCTTTCTGCCTCCGTCCTAGCCCGCTCTGCCTCCCTGAGTTTGTCGGAGAGGTGATCGGGCGTGTGATTCTGGAGCTCCTCAGCCGCTCTGGCTCTGGCCTGTGAGGATCTATCCATTTCCGCTCTTGCCTCTTCGCGAGCCACGGACAGAAGAGCCCTCTCAGATTCGCAATCCTCGAGTTCCTTGTTGGCTGCCCTGAGCTTTGACTTGATTTCTCGGACGGCTTTCTCCGACCTCTCAATGTCGGCCTTCCAGTTTCTGACTCTGACGGAGTGATCGTCATTGTCTAGGTCGTGGATCGTGTCTCGTAGTTCCTGCTGGTTCCTTCTCAGCTCGCGAAGCGCCCCGTCAACGGTGGAGAATAGTAGGTCAGCCTCCTGAACTGCCATCTCCATCCTTTCTATTCCCGAGCTGCCAGCGCCGGAACCATCGAACCTAGGTCGGTCCTTCCTGGAGGAGGAACCCCCGGTCATTGCCCCTGAGCTCTCTATTACTGAGCCATCCAGGGTGACCATGCGTACACCGCCCATGTTATCCCTGGCAACATCCATTGAGTCGACCACCAGCGTGTTTCTCCCGGCGTATCTGACTGCAGTCTCAACTCCGGGGTCGAACTCCAGCAGGTCATGGACGAAACCGACCACTCCAGGATTCCTCGCCACCAAAAGGGTCCTTCCCTGTGGCCTAGATACTGATAGTTTGTTTAGAGGAAGGAAGGTTGCTCTGCCACCTCCGTTCTTTCGAAGCCAGGATATGCACTTTGAGGCGACATGGTCGGAGGTGACTACGATGCTCCTTAGCCCGCCCCCGAATGCGAATGATAGGGCCTCCTCGTGAGAGGGGTCCTTTGGCGTGGCTAGTTCGCCCAGGGTTCCAAGTATCCCATGGATCTCGCCGCTCTCCCTCAGGCGTGACAGGGCTGCGAGGGTGTGCGCTGAGCCGGGCGTACTGGAGCGAGCCTCGATCCTCGCCTTGGCCTTCGCCAGGCCCGTCTCCGCGTTCCTGAGCTTCGACTCGGCCCTATCCCTATCTTCGACTAGGGATCTCTCCTGCTTCTGGAGGCTCATTAGTTCCTTGGCTAGTTCCTCCCTGCTGGTCTCGGGACTGGTTTTCTCTAGATCCTCCCCCAATAGGGAGTGGTCGTCCCTCTCAAGTTCGGCTGCCTCGAACGATTGCTCGATGTCAGCAAGTTTCTCAGATGCGATCTGGGATCTTTGGTTCGCGCGATCATAATCCAATTGTGCTTGGGCGAATGCATTGCTCGCTGACTGTTCCGCCTCTGTTGCCTTACCTAGGGCCCTGTTGAGGTCCCTTCCGTGCTTGTCCCCCGACTCGATGGCCTTCCTGGCCTCTTGTTCCTCTCTAGCGGCCCTTTTCAGATCCTCCTTAGAGTCTGAGACTGACTGGTGCAGGTCGGAGATTTTCTGCTCGGCCTGGGAACGGGCATTTTCTGCTCCCTCCCTCTCCTTTACTAGTATCTGCGCCTCTTCGTCAGATCTCTCGATCATTCGGTTGTGATCCCCGATTCTGTCCGCAGCGGTTTCGAGGTCTATCTCGTGCTGCCTAATCTTGTCGATTATTTCCTTGGCATCCCCTCCCAGGACGCCCTCTAGCTCTCTACCGAGTCGGACGAGTTCCTTATCGAATTCGTCGAGGGCCATGCTAGACTCGGTCATCTCTCCAGAGAGTTGTTGCACCTTGGAAGCGTAGTTGGCTCTCTCCTCCGTCAGGAGTGAGACCTCGCCTTCTCTGTTCCTATGCCTTGACTGCTCCAGAGTGAGTCGGGCAAGATCTGCTTCTCCCTTCAGTTCCTTGAATTTGAGGGCCTGCTCCCTTTCCTTCTCGAGTTCCTGGAGCCTCCCCTTCTGGTCCGCCTCGAAGATATCTATCGTCTCTATGTTGGTCTCGACGTGCTTTCTCTGGGTGTTTGCCTTCCTTATCTCCTCGTCGTAAGCAGTTACTCCGGCTACCTCCTCAAGCACCCCTCTCCTCTTGTGAGGAGTCATGGTTGCCAGATTTGTCACGTCCCCTTGTAGTACTATGTTGTATCCCTCGCCCCTCAATCCTGCCTCGTAAAGTATCCTACGCATCTCCGTAGCAGTTGAGGGATTGTCGTTTATCCTGTATGATGTGACTGGGTTCCCCTTCCTGTTGAGTCGCACGCTCCTAGTGAAGGAGACCTCGTCCGAGTCTGATCTCAGCCGTCTCCGACCCCCGACCTCCGGGGTGTTGCTGAAAACAAGAGTGGCCGACATGTGTTTTGCGGGGCTTCCCGTCTTCCCGCCGTTGAAGATTAGCTCGGATACGTTCGACGCTCTGAGTGAGCGTGTAGATTTGGGCCCTAGCACGAAGCCTATGGCGTCTCCGCAGTTTGATTTCCCACTCCCATTGGGCCCTGTGATGGCCGTGAAGCCCTGCTCGAAAGGGATAGTCGTGCTGCCTCCGAATGACTTGAAGTTCTCGACCTCAATCCTGACTAGATGCATCCCTTCACCTCAGTCACCGGGAAATAAATCTCCGACAACAACGCCAGTCGTTCCATTTGGGGTTAAGAACGTTGAGGCAGTCAGACGATTTTCATACCGATTAGGCCATGCCACTGAAAACGCCGTTTGATGGGCTCATCACATGTTCCTTCTGAACTTCCCACCGCTCTCGAAAAGGGCCTGGGTAACCTGGCCCACTGAGCAGTGCTCTACGATTTCCATCATTACCTCGAATAGGTTGCCCCCCTCGCGCGCCGTATTCTTCAGCTTGGAAAGACCCTCCGCCGCCTCCTTAGAGTGGGCCTCCCTGAATTCTGCGTTCCTTGTGATGACCTTCATTTTCTCCTTCTCGTCGGATCTTGTGACGTCCAGGTCGAAATCATCAGCCGATGGAGTAGCTGATTCCTCGTCCGTGAAGGTGTTAACTCCAACTATTGGAGTTTCTCCAGTATGCTTTCTGTGCTCGTAGAGCATCCCCTCGTCCTGGATCCGATTTCTCTGGTAATTGACTTCCAGGGCACCCAACACCCCTCCCCTGCTATGCATCTCCTCGAAGATCCTGAGTACCTTCTCCTCGACCTCATCGGTCAGGTAGTCGGCTACGAATGAGCCTTGGAGTGGGTTCTCGTTCCTGAGCCAGCCATATTCCTTGGCCAGTATTAGTTGGATTGCCACCGCATCCCTAACCGTATCTTCTGTAGGGGTCCCGAAGGCCTCGTCCCTGCTGTTGGTGTGGAGGCTGTTCGCGTTGTCTGCAAGGGCATAAAGGGCCTGTAGCGTGGTTCGGTAATCATTCCAAGTGAACTCCTGAGAATGTAGGGATCTACCGCTACTCTGGATGTGGTACTTCAGCTTCTGCCCCCTCTTCCCGACCCCATATAGGTCTCGCATGGCTATGGCCCATATCCTCCTTGATACCCTGCCTATAACGGCGTACTCCGGATCCATTCCATTTGAGAAGAACCATGAGAAGTTCCTCAGGAACTTGTCCGGATCGAGTCCCCTTGCCTTGAATAGCTCGACGTAGGTTAGGCCATTTGACAGTGTCAGTGCTGCTTGGGTGATTGGATTGGCACCTGCCTCGTCTATATGGTATCCGCTGATGCTGACGAAGTAGTGGTTTCGGACCTCATTGTCCACGTAGAACTCCGCCACATCTCCCATCATCCTCAGTGCGGTGTCCAGATTGAAGACCAATGTGTTCTGGCCCATGGCTTCCTTCAACTGGTCGGCTTGAACTGTTCCCCTTACTGTTGATAGGGAGTATGCCTTAATATCCGAGGCCTCTTTCTCGTTAGGCTCTCTTCCGTTCTCATCGATGAACTTCCTGGTCTGCTGCCTGATTGCAACTCTGAAGAACGCTGCTAGGTGCCACCAGTAGTTCCCATTGATTGTCATGCTG
>CACKMK010000018.1 GCA_902601345.1 uncultured Candidatus Poseidoniales archaeon | reverse complement strand
AGTAGGGGTCGAGACCTCCGGAAGACAGGAGTTGTGGGGCACCGTAGAAGAAGTTCTCGAAGTTTGCAATCACGTTGAGGGGACGGTCCCTGTTCTGAATATGGGGCACATCCACGCTCGGGGTCATGGGAGGCTAAGGACCAGCGAGGACTATGCGGAGCTCTTCGATCAAGCAAGGGAGACCTATGGCGGCTCGACGTTCTACTGCCATTTTGCTGGAGTCGAGCACAGGATGGGGAACGCACTCCACTACACGCAGATAAAGAAGTCTGACCTGAAGTTTGAGCCCTTCGCCGAGTACCTTGCCGAGGAGGGGGATTGGATGGACATCACGATAATCTCGGACTCGCCTCTACTCGAGCACGATGCGATGTACATGCTTCAGCACTATGATAAAGCCAGGCAGAGGCTCCTGGAGATCAAGGCCCGTGACGAGCGTAGGGCCAAGCTCGCTTTACAGCAGGGAATAGACCCTGAGGAATTGAAGAGGAAGGAGGAGGAGGCTGCGGCTGCCCGTAAGGCTCAGCTAACCGGAGAGGTGGAAGAAAAACCCAAGAAGAAGACGGTCAAGAAAACTCCAGCGAAGGGGAAGACAGGGAAATCCAGCGGACTGATATCATTCGACGATTCAGAAGACGAAGATGACGTGTTCTAGCGACTCGCACCCCCATGAGCAGTCTAGTTCAATAACCTGTTTTTCGAGCCCTGCCCATGGAGACGGGAACTGTGAAGTGGTTCAACTACGTGAAAGGATATGGGTTCATCGGGCGCGATGAGGGAGATGACCTCTTTGTGCACACTACTGAGGTAGACGGAAGAATCGGCGAAGGAGATATTGTGGAGTTCGAAATTGGGGACAGCGACAAGGGCCCGAACGCCATCAATGTTCGAAAGATCGGCGAGTCTGAAGAAGAGTGAACTAGTCGGCTCACTCCTCCTCTGAGGATTTCTCCCAGTTCAGGACTATGGATCCATTGGAACTAATCGCTAGTACTGGAGACCACTTGCTAAAGTCTACGGTTTTGTTTGTCGATATCATCTCTCTGAGGTCGTACATCATGTTCGGCTCCAACCTAATTCCGAAGAGGGCGCCGTCTGATTGGAATAGCGGAGATTTTGGTTTCACTGGTTCCGGATCAGGACTTGCCAACTCCTCCACCTCTTCCGGGGGCATGTCAACTTCTGCTACTACGTCCTCACTGACCTCAGTTAGTTCTTCTTTGGTTTTGCTAGGCTCAGGAGAAGGCTCAGAGACCCCTACATCTGAGACAATCGGGGCTGCACCCTCGATTGTGCTTCCGATTTCCAGACCCCCCCTTGAGGCGTATAGGACAGCCTGACCGATGAGAGTCAAAGATGCTAGGAAAAGCATTAGCACCATTATCAGACCCTCATAAGCAACACCTGTGACTATGAGGCCTGAAGGCATTCCGAACAGGCTGATGAGCCTCCTCCATCCATGATCCCTGGCGAAACCGACGATGACATGGTGCAATGATAGGAGCACTATCGATGCCCCAAACGCGAAATCCACTTCTATGTACTCGGAGTATGGGAACATGGCAATTAGGAAGAATGCGGAGCCGAACATCCCGAAGTCCTTCTCCACGTCGAAGGGTTCTGACTCGGATGTTCCAACAGCCTGGATAATGAACTCCCGCCCGTAGGGATTCGCCCTGCGCCATGACAAGGCGACCATGACAATGCCGACAGCGATGGGCCAGACCAGCGCATCTTCCCAATGGAGTCCAAAATCGTCATGCAACCATGACTCGAGAGTCAGGGTTTGGACCAAAACCGATCCGTGCAGTACGACTGGAGTGCCGCTCCTGATGCCGTCCCAGCCTGCCACCAAGGCAGAGATGAATGGGAGAGCCCCGCTCACTCCTCCAGAAATTAGAAGGAAGACGTATCCGTAGCCCCTGGAAGCCAAGCCCAGAAATTCGTCGTTCCCCGCATCAGGGTCTCCGAACGGCGAGTTAGCGAGGAGAAATCCGTTATGGAAAAGCAAGTACTGGGAGAATCCAGCCAAGCCCCCAATGACTCGGGCATAGTCCGACCCCTGTCCAACTTCGAGATACTGGAATAGCTCCAGAGAAGCCCAGAACCATGCTATGGGAGAAATCCAGAACCAATTGATTACTCCCTGTCTCCATGCTCCGACAGTAATGACTGCCACGATGACTATGGGTGCAGTCTGTGGATCCGGAAGGAGGAAAGCCACGGAGAGGAGGGTAGCGACTGCGGGTCCGAAGAGTTGCTCTGGACCGAATCTTGACCCACCCTCACGCTCCTTTTCCGAAGGGAGGTGAATTGCAACCGAGGCCGGTATAGATAACAGTAGAAGAGAGACCCACCTGGGAGTGTCAAACAGGAGAATGTCCGTCGTTTCACCAAGGTATGGAATTCCATTTAGCATTGCCCATATCAGATCGCTTTCATCCCGCGAAGAGTCGAAGAAGGATGCATAGATCACGGCAACCACAGGCAATGCCACAAGGACTGGAGTGGAAACGTGCTTCGCTGCCCTCTGCACAGCGATGGCAAAAAGTGGCAGTGCCAGCAACCCCCCAGAGGAATCGGTCATACCGATCAAGAGAAGTACGAAAAGGGTCAGGCTGCCGAAGTTTCTGGCCTCCTGCGATAGGTCTAGCAGAGTCTTCAAGCGGAAGTTTACAACTATGGGAGCGGCGATGATGATCAAGTCCCTAGTTACCCGGGCCCAGAGTTCTGCGCCCTCCCAAGAGAGGATATTCGCTGAGACCACTGAGACGGAGAAGAGGTAAGTTATGCCCACCAGTCTCTCGAATGGAGTTGTCCTGAATGCAGCCCCCCCCCTCCACTGCTAGGAGGGCGGCAAGCAGAGCCGAGCATGCCAGAGTCAGGGAAATGGTTTCTGTTGAGAAATCCCCTTCCTCCCAAGGACTGACGTTGTTGATGAGGAATACTAGAACCAGTAGGAGCATAGCCGCCATCTCCGGCCTTAGAACAAGGCTCTCGCCCTCGACCCTCCACCTGTGGCATATCCCGAACACTCCGAAGGACAATACCAGAGGCAATGCCAGAATCATAGGTTCCAGGTCTTGCTCGCCGATTGTTAGGATACTGGAAAGGATCAACGGGGAAGATAAGAGGACTAGATATCCCAAGTCCGAAAACCACTCCCTTTCGTATCTATCTTCAAATCTCGAGGACAAAAACCAGTTCAGTTGGAACAGTGATGCTGCTGAAATGATTAGCAGGAAGAGTGGGCCGGCCTCCTCTAGAAGTTCGTAATTCAATGATGCGAGTACCAAGAGGATTGAGGGGCCCTCATAGGTCCTCAGCCTGCCTCTCCACTGGGCCCATATTCCCAGGGCCAACAACGATGGGAATATCACTAGGGAGATTCCGTCTACTATGCCGAGTTTGAAAGACTCGAACTCGAGTATGTTTCCGTCCCTTCCCGCACCTATGAACGAGGACACGGTCCATGAGGCCACCATGGCTACGTATGTCGCTCTAACGACCCAGTCTCTTGCCTGTGGACGGGTCTCCAGGTATACGAATGCACAGATTCCGACCGCCCAGGCCACCATGGCAGCCTCATCCGAGAGGAGTGCCAGTGCCAGTGCCAAGCCCACCGGCATAGCTGGGGTTCTCTGCATCGTCGTTGGTGCAAACCAACCGACTAGGAGGGCGACCCAGAGCCAGAAGGTGAGGCCGAACGGATACTCGGAGATGGTATTCCCGGCTATTGAGAACTGTGTCTCGTCTGCAGCCAAAATCTGGCAGAACAGAATAGCGGCTACCACAGCTCCTGACCCATTCTCAATCATTTTCCTAGATAGGCTTCTGTCGGTGGCGGTTATCCCCACAATTACAACTGCTGGTACTAGCAGGCTGGCGTGCTCAGTCTCCCCCCAAGAGCTGAGTGCGATGAATATGGGCAATCCTACCGCGGCTCCTGATGACACTAGGTACAGGATGGCGCGGTCTAGCCTAAGCGAGTAGAGGACGGCGGATCCTGAGAGGAGTATCACTGACAGGGTAATGAAGGTCTCAACCTCCCCCCGGGAGTATTCTAGCCAAATCTTCACCCCACTGAACAGAACCGCTAGAGGTGCTAGGACAACAACAGTCCTCGGCAGAGTCCCGAGAGAGTGCCTCCGGATATTCCGTGTGCTTATCTCCATCACGACAAGGATACCCACGGCTTGCAATGCCGCGAGCCACACTGGGATCCAAACATCCCCATCTTGAATTGCTATCCAGTCATTCTCTTGGCCCGCATAGAAAACTGCGAACCGGGAGAGCCACACAACAGAGAGCGCGCCCATCAGAACCGCTATCGCCCCTCCATATTCCTCAATCGGGTTCTCCGGCCTGTCAGGACCAGCCTTACTCCTCATCCACTCATGTAAGCCTATCACAGATACTGCGGTGGCCCCGGTGATGACACCGAGGGTCAGGAATGAGTAGTCGTTGTCTACATTCACCACCGTGACGTACCAAATCGCATAGGCCAGCATAAGTCCCCCAGCGACAAGAGATGCGTACAGACCCATCATCGAAGCATCGTATTCCGGACGCACAACTGTGTTTTCTGGGGCCTGACTCATGCGCTTTGTTGCACGTGATTGGCTTTCTATTTACTCCCGGAACGGGACTTTTTCATCTACCTTGAACTAGGAAGGCTTGAAGTCGGGACTGTGGTGGCGTGGGATGCTACGGGACTGTAGCTCAGCTGGGAGAGCGCCGCACTGAAGATGCGGAGGCCGCTGGTTCAAGTCCGGCCAGTCCCACCATCAACTGGCATTAGAGAGGACTTCGTTCTGGAGCTTATGCAACTTCGCTATTCCTGCCTCTGCAGCGTCGATCAGAGAGTTGAGCTCTTCTCTGGAGTAAGTTGCCTCCTCACCGGTTCCCTGGACCTCTACGAAGTCCCCAGAGCTAGTCATCACGACGTTCATATCGACGTCGGCATTGCTGTCTAGAACGTAATCCAAGTCTGTCCAGACCTGTCCCTCGACCATTCCGACACTGAGAGCCGCGACGTCATTGGGCATCACCGAGTCTTCGTGGGAAGCCATCTGTTCCTTGCTAAGGGTCTCCTGCTTCACGCCTTTCCTGATCTGCTCTCTGGTAAGCCTCCTGTCCTTCGGCAGGCACTCCCCAGAGGAGATGAGCCTCCGAACAGCGAGCCTCAGTGCGATGTTTGCTGCTGTTATTGAAGCGCATCTCGTTCCTCCGTCGGCATTTAGGATGTCGCAGTCCACAGTCAGAGCAACGGGACCCAGCTGCTCCAGGTCTATTGCTCCCCTCAGCGATCGAGCAACTAGCCTCTCTATCTCCATAGTCCTACCCTTGGCACCACTCCTCTCTCTCCTGAATCTGGTGTCGGTCGAGCCGGGGAGCAACGAGTATTCGGCATGCACCCAACCCCTGTCAGAGTCTCTAGGGAACCACCTGGGCAGAGAGGGTGCCTTGGTGACGCAGACCAGAACTTGGGTGTTCCCTTGCGAGTATAGAAGAGAAGACAGTGCATTGGGGGTGAAGTCCAGCTTGACCTCAATTTCTCTGATCTCGTCGTTTTCCCTTCCGGTGCTTCCAACACCCGTCTTCATCTTCGCCATGTGGATCCGAAACGAGGCTCTCGGATGAATCATTCGCGTCTTGCATGAGGGGGCCTGAACGAGTCAACGATCTCCGGATCAGTAGTTATGTAAGGCCCGCCAATCAAATCCACGCAGTAAGGGACAGCGGCGAAGACGGAATCTAGAATCTCCCGAATAGACCTAGGAGAACCTGGCAGATTGATCACTAGCGAGGATCCTCGAATCCCGGCCATCTGCCTAGAGAGCATTGCTGTGGGGACGTGTCTCATCGACACTGCCCTCATCTGCTCCCCGAAGCCTGGAAGGATCTTTTCGCAAACGTTCTCGGTAGCCTCGGGGGTGACGTCCCGTTGAGATGGCCCGGTCCCCCCCGTGGTGACCACGACAGAGCATCCATGATTGTCAATCAGGTCAATCAGGGCTACCTCGATGGACTCCCTCTCGTCTTCGACCAACCTCCTCTCGACCTCCCATTCGGAAGTCAGCGCCTCCTCTAGGAAACCCTCTATCGCAGGACCGCTTAGGTCATCGTACTCTCCAGTACTAGCCCGATCGGAGGCTGTTAGCACGCCGAATCTGCAAGTCTCTGGGTTGACCATTGGCAATGCGCGAGGGTATCCAGAGAAAACGGCGTCGGTGGTCCCAGAATTTCATGGGCACGTTCAAAGACCGCCGATTCGAAGGGGTGTTTCCGGAGGTAATGAGGTGCCGAGTCTTCCCCAACACGCATCGACAATCGTTTCCCCAGCAACGTCATGTCTGGTGCATTTCTGCCCTAATGAATCGTTGGTTGAAATAGTCTCGACGCCCCATCTCTGATACGGGTGAGAGTTATGAGTGACCTGACAACATACGCAAACCAGATAGCAGTAGTGAAGCAAGAGTGCCCAGATGCAAATGATGAGGAGATAGGCAAGGAGTTCCAGAGATACGAAAGGGACTTCCTTATCCCTCCCGAAGACGCCCTTAGGTCTGTGATTAGGAAGTTCCAAGCGGCGACTGGTGTTGAGGTGACTTCGGGATCGTCCACCCAAGTGCGCGAGGAAAAGAAGGTTCAGAGGTTCTCGGAACTTGGTTCAGATGATAGGAACGTCTCAGTCGAGGTCGCTGTAATATCATACACCCCAAGGACTCAGATGGTTAGGGGAGAGGAGAAGCAGATTGCATTCGGATGGGTAGAGGATAACCCTTGGGAAGCTAGCTCCGAGAGGATCAGGTGGGACTACAAAGACTGGGGAAATAAGGGAGAAGCAATGGTTCCCGGTTCGATTGTCAGGCTCGAGGGAGCCTCAGTGAACGAGTGGAACGATAAGAAATCCCTGAATATCAACAGGACAACCAGGGTAACAGTACTGAAGGAGGGAGGCGGATCCGCCCCTCCCACAAGCAACGATCCCATGACTATAGCCAGAGCATCGGAAGTTGAGGGTTTCGTTAACGTCGTTGGTAGGGTCATTTCAGCAAAGCCAGACGTGATAGTCAGGAAGGATGGGAGTGGAGAGTTGAACGTGGTGAGAGGGAAGGTCGCAGACTCCTCCGGTAGTATCGGATTTCTGTCATGGAAAGAGTTCGAGCATGAGGAGGGTGCTCTGGTGAAGATAGTGGGGGCGTCAGTCCGGAAATTCCGCGATACCCCAGAAATACAAATCAACGACGGCACGGTCATCGAGACATACAGAGATACTTCTTTCCCGGAGGTAGCCGAGTTAGCGGAATCCGAGAAGGTCAACATTTCTGATCTTAGAGATGGAATGAGAGACGTATCAATCACCCTACAGGTTGAGAACTGGAACCAGAGGACATTCGAGACGAAGGATGGAGATTCCAGAGTTGTAAGGAGTGGGGATGTCATGGACCCCACTGGTAGGTGCAGACTTACTGCCTGGTGCGAATTCGATCCCAAACCGGGAGACACCATCAGGGTAGAGGGAGGGAGAGTTCAATCATGGCAGGGATCTCCGGATATGGTAATTGACAACTTAGAACAGGTGGAGATACTCGCAGACACTCCTTGGGAAAAAATCGATCCAGACAACCACTGGGTAGACGTAGACCTGGACAGTCTGAGGAAGGGGGGATCCAGAAGAGGCATCTCTACTAGAGGAGTTATTGTTGCCATTATGCCGGGTTCAGGCATTATCGAGAGATGTCCAGAATGTAGAACTATACTCAGAGATGGCTCATGTCCGGAGCATGGCCCGCAGAGAGGAGAGGAAGATCTCAGGCTACGATTCGTTTTGGATAATGGCGTCTCGAACGCGAACCTGATGATGTTCAGAGAGGGGAGTGAGTCATTTCTAGGAATGAGCATGGATGAAGTAAAGAGCGAGATTGCCAGTGTGGGATATGAAGCGTTCGTCTCCAATCTCAGGAGTCGGGTTCTCTCCCGGAAGGTAGCAGTTCATGGCAGATGCGTGGTTGACGATCGAGGGGCCATGGTATTCGCCGATCAAATGGAAGTGATGGAACCGAAACCTGCTGAGGAGGCCGAAGAGGTAATGCAGAGATGGGGGGTGGTACTTTGATGTCAGGATCGAGTACCTTCAGAGGAAGGCAGAGTGCAATCAGAATCTTCGCACAGGAGTACTCGGAGTCATCCCTCATCGAGAGGGGAGTAGGGGAGTATGACCCGAGCTTCGTGATCACAAAGCTCGGAGCCAAGGTAAACCGTTGCCTGGTCTGTGGAGGCCTAGAGAGGATGGAGAGGAGGGACGGAGACTCAGGCCCATTCTACAGAGGGCAAGTAAGAGACCCTTCGGGAACTCACTACTTCGATGTAGCACCATTCCAGCCAGAATTGCATCCAGACGCAGAAGAGCTCCTGGCTAGGTTCGAATCCGGCGACTCTGTGCTAGTTTCCATCGTAGGAAGGCAGAAGTCTAACGAGTCCGAAGACGGGGGGATATTCACATCACTTAGAGCCGAGAGTTTCACTGAAGTCGGATTAGATGACTACAAGTCATGGATGGTGGATACCGCAGACGCCACACTCAGGAGACTCGAAGCATACGACTCGTCACAAGGAGAGGAATTGAGCGAGGAATCAATGAGAAAGGCAGGAGTTCCTGAAGACCTCGTGGACGGCCTAATCAAGTCGAAGGAGCACTATGCAGAGTTCGATACCGAGGCCTATCGAGTCTGGATCCTCAAGGCTTTCTCTAGGGCTCTGGGTGGTTCTGAAGATGACCTGGATACAGGCTTGGAACCAGTGGGAATAGAAACATCCCCTGTTGAGCAGATTGGGGTACAGAGTACTGGAGGAGGAGACCCCAGAGACGTTATTCTAGGGATTCTTGGCTCTAATGGCGGGGAGTTAGTTGAGTATGAGGATCTCGTGGGGGCCTGCGTATCTGCCGGATCCTCGAGAGAGGATGCAGAGGATGCAATTATGGGTCTGAAGGATGACACTATGGAGATTTCTGAGCCAAAATTCGGATTCTTCTCAATATCTGAGTAGACTTTTCGCTGGTCTAGTCTAGTGAGGAGAGTTTCGATCTAATTCTCTCTATGGTCGATTCTGCATCCTCCGTCGCTTGGATTGTTCTCTCGGCTGATGCCATCGTGGCTCCCTTGACCTCTGCGATATTCGTAGCCACCATCAAGACCCTGTGTCTTACGAACTGCTCATTTATTGGCCACCCCCTCCTGTCTGCAAGCCTCAACAGCAGATCCTTCTCGGCTCCCCCCCAAGAGCCCCCATGGCTCCTCAGAATGGTCCCGACCATCCTCTCGAGATCACCCACTCGGGCGTGAATGGTGAGAAGATCCCCTTGGACATGGCTGGACTGATTGTCAATACCGATTAGGATCGAGTCTCCAGCATCCTCGAGAAGTGCTTGTGAGGGAATGGCCTGGAAATCCGTAGTAGTAACCTCAATAGGAGCCGGGTCGGGGTTCTTTTCCTCTTGTTCGATTTTCGTCGGAGAGGGGGTTTGGATCCCATTCCTTCTGAGGCTGCGCTTTATTCTACCCCACCCCCTCATCTGGCTAGTAAGGACTCCGGCCACCCTGCCCATCAGTACTGTCCTGTTTCCCGTTAGCTCGAGCTCAAGGCTCTTGCACATCTCGTGCAGATCATCTCTGTTCATCTCTGCTAGGTTCTCGATGGTCATCCTCCTCGAGTCGTAATTCAGATGGAGCCACAGGCGCTGACGCCTCTCTTTGTGAGAACCGGAGGACTTGATGCCGAAGACCTTCAGGACTTGGCCCATCTCCTTGTGAGACATGGACTGTATCCCCTCCCAAGAAAGATCCATGTCAGACAGAACTAGGTTGGAGATCAGCCTAGCCCTGAGAACCTCGACTGACCCGGACTTCGAGATTCCGCTTTCCTCCGCCCTTCCTCTGAGGCTCTGGAGCCTCTCCATGTAGATGGAGCTCAGTAAAACGGTGTCTACCCTCATGGCAACACAAGCGCCTCGTGATGATACATTAGTTATCGGTTGCCCCAGAATCTTTGTCTGGGAGAGGTTTTCGTAACTATTCTAGAATGGCGGCAGTGACTAGAGGAAGGAGGGAGCATCAACATCAGTTGGGTGATCTTTCGGCACCTCTCTGGAGGACTCCCTGACCATGTTTTCCCAGTCCATCATCAGGGCAACTATAGCTCTCTGATACTCGCTCATTGCGACCAGCCGCTCCAATGAGAGGGTCTTCCTACCATCGGACGAGAGAGTCTCCAATCGAACCTCGACTCTGACCTCGTCATGATATATCTCTCCGTCTGGATCGTGACAGGCCTGCTCTAGAACGAGGTCTCGATTCTCCTCCGCCTGCCTGAGAATTGCTCCGACCTGGCGATGCCTCACCTCCAGGCCCACGCAATCTCGTAATGACTCATCCATGCTCCCCATAATCCTGCTCTGGACCCAGAGGACTGTGTTTCCCTCTGGCTCACTTAGCTTCGATGATAGGACGTTTGGGAATCCTGTCCTGCAGACGATCGCGATTAGGTCAGAGTAAGGTGGTGGAATGAAGTGTGGTGCGCCCCTGACTTTCGGCTGCGACATCAGCGTGTGCCTCCTCTCTGTTTGTCCGGTGTACTCATACTCCGATCTGGAGGAGATGAAACCGTCTATCTCCTCCCTGTCTAGCATCTCTGCTAGCCAAGTCGCCCTTTCGGCCGAGTCTAGGGGGACATCCTCGGGATTCGCGGAAACCTGATTGGTCCCGAGTACCTGAATATCGGGGCGAGCCCTGAGAAGCTGTCTGCGGATAAGCTCCGAATCCGAGACGATTATTGCAGACTTTGGTTGGTACATCAGTCTGTTTGGCGAGACTAGGATTAGAGATGGTCTTCGAGGAGTTCTAGCTCCTACAATCTGGCATCCATTATGTGCCAGATCGGCCTCACTACCGATGATTTTGGATGCAGGGACGGCTAGTAGATCGATTTCACCCTCAGACAGCGATTCTAGTGCGGATGAGACTTCTTCTAGTGGAGTAACGGACTGCTCCAGTCCCTCGTGATCTATTGTATCTAAGTGACTGGAGACGATAGCGGAAATTTTCCATGAAGAAGAGTCCAATGCCCCGACAATCAGCCTGTTTTCCATCGCATCCACCTCTAGGGAGGGAGCACTCCTAATGCCCAATCTGAGCGGCGCGGACACCCGTTGATATATGCGACCCCTAGGCTGAGATGCCATGGAAGCGGAGAATATCGAGTCTATGGACCTTGAATCTCTGAAGAATCTGGTTGAGGAGTCGATAGAGGATCTGGTTCTGGAGAAGATGAGTTCCTCACTTGACCGCCCGATAATGTCGATTGCCAGGGAAGTCCTCCTAGGCGGAGGAAAGAGGTATAGGCCTATATTGGTGATTATGGCGTACAAGGCTGCTGGGGGGACGGACTACAGAGAGGCCTTAGATCTGGCTCTATCCTCGGAGCTGATCCATACCGCCACTTTGGTCCATGACGATGTCTACGATCAGTCAAAGATGCGTAGGGGCAAGCCCACCATTCACTCTACCCATGGTATCTCCCACGCCATTATTGCGGGAGACTACCTATTCTCATTGGGTTTCCAATTCGGGGCCAAGTATGATGAGAGAGTAATAGGCAAGGTAAGAGACGCCTGTGCAGGAATTGCCTCGGGAGAGATTCTGCAGTTCGAGCATATCCACGATCTGAACACCAGGCCCGAGGACTACTATGCCATAATTGACGGTAAGACCGCTGGGCCTTTCGCATCTAGTTGCTCTAGCGCGGGCATGGTTGCAGGTGCCAGACAGGAAATAGTTGATGCTCTGTGGGGGTACGGTATTGAGCTGGGCAGAGCCTTCCAGTTAGTTGATGATATTCTAGATCTGGAGGGAGACGAAAGGATAGGGAAGCCCCGTGGGACAGATGTCCATGAGGGCAAGATGACGCTACCGATCATTTACGCATTGACAATGCTCCACGGAGAGGATAGGGGGCATCTGAAGGATGTGCTGACTAACTTCGGAGATGATAGGCTCCATGAGCTAGTTCAGCTTTTGGAGACTGCGGGATCCTTTGAGTATTCGCGGGTATTGGTCTCGAACCACGTTGAAAGGGCCCTGGAGAATCTTCAGGCTCTGCCCGATTCAGACGAGAAGATCCTCCTGAGCGAGATGGCACTAATCTCGGAGGCTAGAACTAACTAACGGAGGAATCCCCCTGTCCGAGGAAAAATACTGGGATGCAATCGTCATAGGAGGAGGGCCTGCTGGTAGCACCGTTGCAAGGTATGCAGCGGAAGGTGGCCTCAGCGTACTAGTCGTGGACGGGAGGGACCCTATTGGAACTCCCCTACAATGCGGAGAGCTGGTTCCGACAAATGATGAGATGAAGAGACTGTGCCCTGATGTGCCAGAAGTTGATGATCTATTCAGGACCCCCGATGAAGCAATCTCTAGTACATCGGGCAAGATGAGGATCGTCAAGCCAAATGGTAAGGGTATGGACTTCAAATTCGAAGGAATGGTTCTGGATAGGGTGGCTCATGACGAGGCCTTGGTCAACCTTGCCGCATCAAGTGGCGCGGAGTTCCTTCTCGGAAGTAGGGTTAAGCGAGTAGATGGCGAGTCTGTCCTCCTGTCTGACGGTACGATCCTGAAGGGCAAGGTAATTGTGGGAGCGGGTGGTTACAACGATCCTATCAGAAAGAAGCACTGGAAGGAGAAATCTCTGAATATTCCTGTGAAATTTGTACTCAAGGAGGGCCATCACTCTGATGCTTTGGAATTGCACTTCGGATCAGTTGCCCCGGGAGGATATGCATGGGTTTTCCCAAAGGAGTCGGTTGCTAACATAGGCCTTGGCGTTCAGAGGAAGATGTCGAGAGGAAGGAGTCTGGAGTCTTACGCGAATGAGTTCATCGAACGCTACGAGGGGGAGGAGTCATTCAGAGGAGCCGGTTATCTCCCCATGTCTGGAACAATAGGGCAATTCGTCAAGGGAAACTATGTCCTAGTCGGTGACTCGGCGGGAATGGTGCTCCCATCCAACGGAGCAGGGATTACAATAGCTATGATCGGTGGTAGAATAGCCGGTCAGGTAATTTCTGAGCACATCAATGACGGTGTAGAACTACAGGAGTATCAGAGGAGGTGGGAGGCGCAAATGGGGAAGGTCATGAGGAACTCTAAGAGGTCCTTCAAGATAGGCAGCCTACTGTTCAGATTCCCTGATTGGTTCCTAAATATAGCATTCAATCCCTTCACTAGGGGATTCATCTGGAGGGCGGTTACCTGCAGGAAGATGTTCTGGGTATTCTAAGGAGAACGTGCTGACCAGATGGTTGCCATTCCAGGGAAAATTACTCGTGCTTCGACATCGACGAAACCGACATCCTGCAACATGGATACATAATCTCTGGTGTTTCCAAACTCTTCGTATGTCTTTGTAAGCCACTTCCAAGGATGATCCCGCACACCACAGACAATTCTGGCATAGCTACCTACCCATACCCTCATCCAAATCGCACCAAGAATTCCGTGAAGACGGTTCATCTTTGCTGGATCGATTATGATAATGGGAGCGCCGGGCTTTAGGACCCTGAGGGATTCGGATAGTCCAGCCTTCTTGTCATACCAATCCCTGAAGGAAAAAAGTGAGCAAATGGCATCGAAAGATCCATCCTCGAATGGGAGTTCCTCAGCAGTCGACTCTACGAATTCAGCTGGCGAGTCTCCACGTTCGGCTCTGGCTGAATTGACCCTTTTCTCAGCCGTAGAAAGCATCTCTGGAATAGGATCTACGCAAACCAGATCCCTACCGACTACATCCTCTGCGAAACTTCCGGGGCCACAGCCGATCTCGAGAACTCTGCCCTGAGGCAACTTCTGTCTAACCATTTTCCTCCATCTAGACACCTGTCCCAGGGTTGCGAACCTGTTTATCCGGTCATAGACGGGGATTGTTGCCATGAGATTTCTCTGGAGTTCGTCCCACTCCTCTCCCTCCATCCCCTGCGCGTCCACGTGTCTATCTCAGAGAAGGACATATTTGGAGGATTCCCGATGGGGCTCTTCGATGGTGCTGAACGAGTGGAATTCCCGTGGTTATCATCATAAACTCCTCATCGGTCGCCATTGCACCGTAGGTGCATAGAAATGGGACGAGAGGAAGTTCTACGAGCGATAAGGCAGGCTGAAACCGAGGCGGAGAAGACCCTTACTAATGCAGAGTCAGAAGCCGCTGAGATTATCTCAAAGGCGAGGTTGAAGGCTACGGAAATCATCCAGTCGGGCAAGTCCGATTCTGAGGCCAGTTCGCAGAACATGATTTCGGAAGCAAGGAGTGTGGCCGAAGGAGAAGCGGCTAAGGTTTCCAAAAAGGGAGATTCGGCGATCGGATCAATTCATGACAGCGGTGAAGGAAGTAGGGGAGAAGCAGTAAGGGCAGTTGTCGATGCTTTCAAATCCTAAAACAAAGGGAATTCAGATGTCGCAAGTCCATACACTACAGATGGGCAGACTGATTGCTGCAGGTAGTAAAAGCAACCTTGCTAACGCAATAGACTCACTCGCAGCCCTAGAGGCGCTTCACATTGTTGACTACGATGATTCGGAGGAGGGTTTCTCATTGGGCACGCCCGATATAAAATCCGAAGAGGTAGGTCGGGACTTAGTGAAGGCTAGAGCGGCAAGATCTGTCGTAAACGCGAC
>CACKMK010000017.1 GCA_902601345.1 uncultured Candidatus Poseidoniales archaeon | reverse complement strand
TCCGCGACGTCCCTGATAATATTGATGAGTTGCATGAATACGCCCCAAGACTCTGCATATTCCTTGGCCTTTGGATCGTCGTACCCGTAAATCTCTATGCAGACAAGACCAACTGTGGACGCAACCCTGTAGCAGTAAGAATACAGTTCCTCGAAGGTCTGATACCTATTCTTGTGGAAGTCATTCTCCATACCACTGATCATATCGTCGAGAAGTTGCCTCTGAATGCCGTATTTTCTAACAGTATCCTTTAGGGCAATGAAGATCGGATCGGTTGAAGTGACATTGCCGTACGCTGTGGATAGTTTCTTCCTGTAGTAGAATAGTTGCGACATCTTGTCATTGTAGGTTGATCTATCCAATACTGGATCCCCCGGACTTAGTCTCTCGATACTTGATCTATAATCCACAGACTCCGGATCGTCCGAGGATCCTCCGGGGAAAATATCCACGAAGTCCCCGTCTGCAATGTCGTCGGCCCTTCTACAGAAGGCGTAGTATGCCATTATTGACTGTCTCTTCTCTTCCGGGAGATACTTGAAGGAGTGGTAAAAATTTCCAGCCTCCCTACGGGTGAGTTCTTCGCAGAATTCGTATGATGTTTCTATCATATGCTCGGGGATTTCTGATTCTGACCATATTGCCGCATCGATATGGTTGAATGGGTCAAACAACTCTCCTCTTGATCCTATTACCCCCATAAACAGGGCCCCCTCCCTAACTGCCTCGATAGCAGTAATGCTGATTGCTCTAGCAGCTTCCTTTGTTAGGCCGACAGTCGCTCTGACGATATCGATCTGTTCTTCTTGACTGGTTGATGATTCCGGAAAACTAGTTTCATGCAGTTCGCCCTCGAGAACGATTTCGATGTCGGAATCCTTGCTCGGCTCCATAGCTCTCCAAAATAGGGCGGTATCGGGGTCCACTTGAATGTCTCCCGAGTGCGATTGGAATGCGCATCATTAGTTTTAGAGCTGAAAACACTCGAAAATATGTGATTAAACTCTTAGAAGTCTCTTGCTTGAGCCTTTGAATGGGACGGCCATGACGACCTGCTTAACTAGCTCTTTGATCTCCGATCTATCAATCTTTATCCTGTCTTTTCGGTCGAGAACGTTTCTACCCCTAAGCAGGGAAACTGTCCTCTTTCCAATTATTACTGGAAGCATGCAAGACCCTCTAAGGCGGAACTGCGAGTGAGGAATCATTTCGATGTACTGGATTGCTGACTCCAGATACTCAGAGGTCAAGTCTAGATATTCGTCATAAAGTGGCCTGAAGGACTCCATTTTCGAATTGTCCAATAGGTCTTGTGGACTCAATTTGTGCTCTTCCAGACTTTTTCTGGGAATGTAGCATCGTCCTAAAGCAAGGTCTGATGGAATATCTCTGAGGATGTTAATCATCTGTAGTGACTTACCGAATCGGACACCTTTCTCGAATAGCTCATTCTCCTTCTCAGAGTCTAATTTGAAAAGATGAGTTAACGACATTTGGGTCCAGAATTCACCTACACTCCCGGCAACTCGGTATGCATAGTCATCTAATTCATGATCTTTCTCTATAGAGGCGATATCCTCCTCTGAAAGGGAGAATCTATTCAAATCTAGAATCTGTCCACTGATGATGACTCCCAAGCATGAGCGAATTGCCTCCTGATCTGAATCAGAGAATCCTTCAATCCTGGACACCACTGCCTCTACATTCTTCAGAAGGAGTCCTTCTGATTTATTGCTTTGAAACTGTGAGAAGGAAGACAATTTCGGAGCGTCCGAGGACCGTCCTTGTGTGAAATCATCGTATGATTCTAGAGCCTCCAAGAGTTCCTTGGGTTCCCCTCCTTCCGAGTCTGCAATAGTATCAGAAGTCCTTGCGAGCATATACAGAAGGCTAACTTGGGGCCTGATCGCCCTGGGCAATTCCTTTAGCGAGAGGTAGAAGGAGCGTGATGTCCCCTCGAGAATTGAGTCCAATTCCGAGTTGAATATGCCAGACATTGTTACCAACTATGTCATGCTGGGTGCCTTCGTTCCTAAGGGTCTCGTAGTCCGGCTTCAATCAAAACCGAGACCAGCACTTCCCCAATCTTGGAGGGATCTCTAGCAATGTGAATCCCTGCCTTCTCGAATGCTGAAAACTTCTCATCCGCAGTGCCCTTTCCACCGGAGATAATCGCACCGGCGTGCCCCATTCTCTTTCCTGGAGGTGCTGTTGCTCCTGCAACGAAACCGACAATAGGCTTGCTGAAGTTGTCTGCAGCCCACGCCGCAGCATCTTCTTCAGCAGTCCCACCAATCTCTCCGATCATCACAACGGCCTCGGTTTCTGGGTCCTCCTCAAAAGCAGCAAGACAGTCTATGAATCCAGTTCCACTGATAGGGTCCCCTCCGATACCTATGCAAGTGGTCTGACCCTCCCCCACACTCATTGTTTGAGCTACTGCTTCGTAGGTTAGTGTACCAGACTTCGAGATGATGCCTATTCTTCCCTTGGCGTGTATGTATCCTGGCATGATTCCCACCTTGCAACCACCATTTTCTCCGGGAGTTATGATTCCTGGACAATTGGGTCCAATAAGCCTGATTCCAGGCATTTCCGATATGTGCCCCACGCATCTAATCATATCGAGAATAGGAATTCCCTCTGTAATACATACGATCAATCCCTCGCCCTTGATTTCGTTGAAGGCATCGGCGGCCTCAACAATTGCTGCTGCTGCGAATCTCGCTGGAACGTAGATTACGCTAACATCAGCATCGGTTTCGGAAACGGCTTTCCCCATGTTATCATAGACAGGGACAGACCGACCAGGGAGATCGACTACTTGGCCGCCCTTACCAGGCGTGACCCCTCCTACGACATCTGTCCCGTACTCCGTCATTCGAGTGGCATGGAATGTTCCCTGGCCTCCAGTAATTCCCTGAACTAGGACCTTGCTGGATTCATTTATCCAGATACTCAAGCGTCCACCCCAACTGTTGCAGCGACGATTGCTTTGGCACCATCGGCGAGCGTACCCACGGTTGTGACTTCCAGAGAGCTCTCCTCTAGTACGTGCCTTCCTTCTTCGTGGTTCGTTCCTGAGAATCTAACGACCAGTGGAACAGAAAGCCCGACTTCCCTGGATGCGTCGATTATACTCCGAGCCACCATATCACAGCGAATGATTCCTCCGAATATATTCACTAGAATGCCCTCTACATTTGGATCCTCGAGAATTATTCCGAAGGCAGTAGTGATTGACTCCTTATTAGCCCCTCCCCCAATGTCGAGAAAGTTCGCAGGATCGCCCCCGTATAGTTTGATAACATCCATTGAGGCCATGGCCAATCCTGCTCCATTGACCAGGCAACCTATATTTCCATCCAATTTGACATATGATAGTCCGGATTTATTGGCTCTAATCTCGACCTCTTCCTCTTCGGACATGTCTCTCATATCCGCTCTCCAGGGATGCCTGAATGAGGCGTTGTCATCGAAACTTATCTTGGAGTCCAGTGCGATCATCGAACCATCTCCTGCTCTCACAAGAGGATTTATTTCAATCATAGAACAGTCCCGTGATACGAACATAGAAACCAGGCTCCCTAGCATCTCATTAAACGAGCCCTTTGATACTCCTGTTAGTCCTAGAGAATCAGCCATCGCACTGCCGGCCCCAGCAGGCAGGTTCCCGGATGAGTCGGTCCAAGCTTTGTGAATAGCCTGGGGAGTGGTCTCAGCAACCTCCTCTATGTCAACACCCCCCTCAGTTGAAGCCATCACCAAGATTGCATCCTTTTCTCGGTCGACTAAGAGAGCGAGATAATACTCATGGGCGATTTCACAGCCTGCCTCTATGTACAGGTTGTTCACCATTTTACCTTCCGGACCTGACTGCTTGGTGACCAGAATGTTCCCTAGGATATTTTTGGAATAGGTTTCGACCTCCTCTCGCGATATGGCAATTTTGACTCCGCCCTCCATCTGCAAATCGCCAGTGTCTGGGCAGTAGAGGCTTCCTTTCCCACGTCCTCCCGCATGTATCTGGCTCTTTACGGCGACGACGTTTCTGCCAAGAGAGTCATACGCTTCCAGAGCCTGGTCCACTGTTGTGCAGTGAACGCCTTCTTGCACGGCGACACCCTCTTCTCTAAAGAGGGCTTTACCTTGATACTCGTGGATATTCACACCCTCCCGAGACATAGCCCGTCTTTCAACGATACGCATCGAAATTATGACAGTCGCAGACGCGAAGCGCTGAAACGTAGGAACGCAATCCACCTACCATGGAAGTCATAGTTCTGGCTGGAGGTTTCGGAACAAGGCTCCGTCCTTGGACAGAAAGCATCCCAAAGCCCCTCTTACCAATTCTGGACAAGACGATGATTGAGCATGTTGTGGGGATAATCCCTGAATCTCAAGTGAACAGAATAATCATTGCCGCTGGTTATGGAGTAGAGAAGATGCGAGATCACTTCTCCAAAGTTAGTCTCCCCTACGAGGTAGAGATAATCGAAGAAACCGAGCCACTGGGTACTGGAGGGGCCATTGCCAACTGCAGAGAGTATCTCTCTGGAGGAACATTCTGCGTAATCAATGGAGACCTAATTACCAGTCTCAGAGTGGAAGAGATGCTCGAATTCCACAGGAGTAACGGAGGCATTGGAACCATCTCACTGTGGGAGGTTGAGGATCCGTCCCGATTCGGTGTCGCCGACTACAGGGAAAAGAATGGGAAGATAATGAGGTTCCAAGAGAAACCCCCGATAGAGGAGGCTTTCTCAAATCTGATTAATGCGGGAGCATACATCCTGGAGCCTGAGATTTTCAATTTGATGCCCGACGGAGCTCATAGCATTGAAAGGGATGTCTACGAGAACCTAGCTGCAGCCGGTGGCTTGAATGGCTTCCCGTTCGAAGGATGGTTCGTTGATGCGGGGACTCCTACCTCGTTCATAGAAGCGAGCCAAGCATGTATTTCGGCTGGAAGTTTCTCCAGCGGTTCAGTTGACAGAGGCTCATGGTTCGGAGAAGGTTCTACGAACAAAGGAGAGGTTGTCTCAAGCACGATAGGTTCCCGAGCCTGCATCGAGGAAGGATCGGTTGTTCGGGACTCAGTTGTTCTGGAGGGAGCGGAAATAGGCCCCAATTGTAACATCGAAGGGTGCCTGATAGGGATGGGGGCTATGGTTCCAGAGGGTTCTGACTTGAGTTCGGAAATCGTTGATCATGGTTAAGCCAAGAATAAGATCCGATATTGGTTGTAAATCCCGTCATTGTCAAAGAGGCCCGGTCCCTCGGGGGTCTATGGGCGACTCCCTGGTTGTTGTTAATTTCAAGACCTACAAGACTGCTCACGGGGCGTGTGCCGAAGATCTAGCTATAGCTATGGCGAGCATAGATACAGGGGCTAGGATTGTAGCTGCAGTCTCAGCATTCGATCTGTCTGCTGTAGTCGCTGCTGCTCCGGGACTGGAGGTATGGTGCCAGCATCTTGATCCCGTAGGTTTCGGTTCGAATACGGGGTGGCTGCATCCTGAAACTGCAATGGAGAGGGGAGCTTCAGGAACTCTGATCAATCATGCGGAACACAAGGTGAGCTTGGAACACGTCGCTATGCTCATGGAGCAGATTCCAGATGGATTCCATGTTTGCGCTTGTGCTGCAGACATTCACGAGGCAAGGGCACTGGCAGCATTGGAGCCGGGTTTTGTTGCTGTGGAGCCGCCCGAGTTGATTGGAGGCGAGACTTCGGTAACTAGCGCTGATCCTGGGATAGTCAGTGATACAGCCCAAGCAGTCAGAGAAGTGTCCTCGAGTGTTGGCATCCTATGCGGTGCGGGTGTGAAGACCGGCGAGGACGTAGCCAAGGCTATCGAACTTGGCACTTCAGGGGTTCTTTTGGCTAGTGGAGTTACTAAGTCCGAAGACCCTAAGTCATCGCTGATTGATCTTGTTAGCCTCCTTTAATTCGTCGAGATTCGTCGAATCCTCGACCAGAGGGCTTTTGTCAAAGACGGCTGTGGGGGGTTGATTACAATGGGCGACAATGAGAGCGAGAAAATAGAGAGGATAGGGAAGAAGAAGTACAATAAAGAACTATTCAGACTACAACTAGAGCTAATCAAACTTCAGGAATGGGTCAAGGCTAAGGGACTCAAGGTTGTTATCGTCTTCGAAGGCAGAGATGCTGCAGGGAAGGGTGGCGTGATCAAGAGGATCGCGCAGTACCTCAATCCCAGAGTTGTGAGGGTGGCTGCTCTTCCGGCCCCTACCGAGAGGCAGAAGACCGAGTGGTACTTCCAGAGGTACGTCAATCATCTCCCCGCTGCAGGAGAGATAGTGATGTTCGACAGAAGTTGGTACAATAGAGCAGGGGTCGAGAGGGTTATGGGATTCTGCGATGAGGGAGAGTATGACGAATTCATGAGATCCTGCCCAATGTTCGAGAGGATGCTGATGAGGTCCGGGACGATTCTGATCAAGTATTGGTTCTCAGTTTCCGATGACGAGCAGTTGAAGCGTTTCAAGGCAAGACTGGACGAACCGCACAAGAGGTGGAAGCTCAGTCCGATGGATCTAGAGTCACTCACACGCTGGGAAGACTATTCCGAAGCAAAGGACGTGATGTTCGCTCACACTGACACTAAGCAGTCCCCATGGTTTGTGGTTAACTCAGATATCAAGAGGCATGCTCACTTGAATTGCATTAACCATCTACTTTCTATGATTGAGTACGAAGACCTTACACCAGAGCCGATAGAGCTTCCGGAGAGGAAGACCGCGAGGGGATATGTGAGACCACCAATGACTGAGCAGACTTTCGTCCCTAACCACCACGAGACCGTTATGGACTAGGTTGTTATTGGATTTGAAGGGTAGGATGACTGGTAGATGCAAAAAAAATTGTTCTCCTTTTTGTTGTGCGTCTCGCTTATGACCTCAGGATGCTTGGAAAGTTCTCCCCCTGATATGGATGGTGATGGTATTCAGGACGCTGAGGATCTGGATATAGATGGCGATGGTTGGAGCAACTCCGAGGAAATGAACTGCACAACGGACCCAAATGATGCTGACGTAACCCCGACTGACACTGATGGCGATTCACAATGCGACCTCAATGACTTGGATGATGATGGGGATTCATGGAGCGATGCCGAGGAAACAATGTGCGGAACTGACCCGGTTGATAGTGAATCTGTACCAGACGATCTAGACGGAGACATGGAGTGCGATGAGTGGGATGATGACGCAGATGGCGATGATCTCCCCAACGATTGGGAGTTAGAGAGGGGTTTCAATCCGATGGATCCGAGTGACTTTATCACCTGTCACGGAGAGGCTAGGTATTGCCTGAGAACATATGACGATTTCACCTTCGCAGAGACTCATAACTCATTTTCCACCCCAGAAGATGGCATAATGGGTGGAATAAACCATCTAACTGGTTTGCAGAGTCAATGGGAGGATGGCATCAGAGCCTTCATGCTAGACCCCCATCACCAGTCTGAATTTAATAGTGAAAAAGAGGATGTGGTCTTTTGCCATGCACCGTCCTTGCCGAATACGCCCCCGTGCTTGTTTGGTAGTGTTGATGCCTTTGCCTGGCTCAGAAGTCTCAATTCCCTACACAATAATAGCAGTGGAGACGTTGTCAGCCTTTTGATACAGAACTATGCGGTACCAGGGGGGCATCTGGAATACCTGCTGAATGAAACAGGAATCTTGGAGAGGGCCTACATCCATGAATTGGGAAGCCCATGGCCATCTATAGGGGATATGTCACTATCTGGGACTGATGTTTTGATTTTCATAGAGATGGAATATGAAGATAATTTCACCAAATTATTGCCGGCTTGGAAGCATACTTGGGATACTCCGTATGGAGAATCCAGCCAAGATGAAATGACTTGTGACCTGGGAAGAGGGGATTTAAGTCAACCTGTTTGGCATATGAATAATTGGTTAAATAGCGATTTTGGATTTGCGGATCCACTTAAAGCGTCTCAGGTCAATGCTTACGATACTCTATTGGAGAGGGCTCTGTTATGCTGGGAAACTGTAGGAAATAGACCGACATTCGTTGGTGTTGATTACTGGGAGCAGGGAGAGCTGACTAATGTGACCATCACTCTGAACAAGATGTCAAACTGGTCTGACGAAGTCCCTGAGCATCCTTGACTATTCAGTCTCCTTAGGACGAATGACGTCCTCGACCGTCCAAGATGAACCTGAGTGGAGCAATAATACTGCGGTTGCAGTGGGCATTGTATGCCATTCTCCCGAGAGATGGTTCACAAGAATCTCCGAGCCAGGATTGTGGCCAATTATCATCGTGGTCCCGCTATCCAACACATCTTCCAATTCTTCCATAAGGTCGGATACTGTTGCATGGTAGATTCCCGGCCTAACTTGAAATGGAGTCTTTCCCATCCTGTGAGACATGCCCTCCAGAGTCTGGATTGTCCTCTTCGAACTGCTAACCAGTATAATATCTGGAATCCAGCCTCTTTCGAAAATTGCATCTGCCACTATGGGAGCATCCCGCCTGCCCCTATTGTTCAGTGGTCGTTCGTGATCATCGAGGTTCTGATTTTTCCAGCTGCTCTTCGCGTGACGCATGATAACCAGTCTTCTGACCATCCTACTCCTCCTCGAAACTTCCAAACGATGGTTCCCTCTTTTGCTTGAATGAAGTGACTCCCTCGACGAAATCCTCCGTCTGCGAGGATGCAACCATTAGCGACTGCTCGAAATGCAGCTGAGTCTCGAAGAATGTTGAATTGGAAGCATCTAGCAGCTGTTTCGTCCCCTTCCTGCTGCTGACCGACCACTTGCCCCAATCTCTGGCAACCTCAATGGCCCTATCTAGAAGGGCACTGGGGTCGGCCAACTCATCGACTGCTCCATAGTCGAGGGCCTGTTTGGCAGTCCAAACTTCGGAGTTGAAGAAGAACTTGCGAGCCACCTGGTTCCCGACAAGTCTTGGGAGTAACCATGTCATCCCCCCGTCGGGTGAAAGCCCTAGTCTGAAAAACGCGGAGGCGAGCTTTGCCTCTGGAGAGCAGACTCTGTAGTCTGATGCTAGTGCTAAACCTAGTCCTCCACCGGCTGCTGACCCATTGATGGCGCATACGAAAACCTTCTCCGAAGTCCTCATCCTCAAAAGAAGGGGATGTAGCTTATCGGTCATCTCCTGAACTCTACTACCAATATTGTCATTCTCTATTGCATCAGAGAAGTCGTCCATGTTCCCCCCAGAGGAGAAGAAGCGTCCAGAACCAGTGATTACTACTGACCTACAAGAGGGGTTTCCCATAAGCTCTTGCAAACATGAGAGGAATGGGTCGAAGTGATCGGGGGAGAAGGTGTTCGAGGAGGCAGCTGGAGACAAAGTGATCAAAGCTACCCCTTCGTCAAGCATGTCGGTGGAAACTGGCATGACACTCGAGCAAGGGCCACTCTATTGAAATGCATGAATATCATAAGATGTCGCAGTTTGGGTCAGCCATGCACGAACGCCGACACCTGTACATCAATGGAAACTGGGTAGAGCCCAGTGGAGAGGGTTCTATCGAGGTAATCAATCCGACCAATGAGGAGGTGATTGGTTCCGTACCAGTCTCCAGCGATTCAGATGCTAATGCTGCTGTAGAGGCTGCTAGGTCGGCATTCACGAATTGGTCAACAAGCGAGGTTAGCGAGAGAGTAGAATTCCTGAACAGGATTTCGGGCTTAATCAAGGATAGAAGCGAGAATCTAGCCGAGACAATTACTGCAGAGGTAGGGACTCCCATAGAGTACTCCAGGATGGCGATGGTAGGGACTCCGAGGGTTGTTTCTAGGTCTTACGCGAAGATCCTAGAAGGATACGTATGGGAGGAAGAGGTAAGGAACTCTCTCGTAATCAAGGAGCCGATAGGGGTGGTAGCTATGATTACCCCGTGGAACTTCCCCTTGCACCAGATAATCGGAAAGGTGGCGCCAGCGATCGCAGCGGGTTGCACAATGGTGTTGAAGCCATCCAAAGAGGCGCCCCTGAATGCATTCCTTCTGGCAGATATCCTGGATGATGTAGGCCTTCCTGATGGGGTTTTCAATTTGATTTCAGGTCACGGGAGAGAAATTGGAGAGACCTTGTGTAGCCATCCAATGGTGGATATGGTCAGCTTCACGGGATCTACAAGTGCTGGGATAAGGGTCTCGGAACTGGCGGCACCAAGTGTAAAGAGAGTGACACTGGAACTAGGGGGGAAGAGTGCGAACATAATACTGGATGACGCAGACATCCAACGAGCGGCAACTTCGGCGATTTACTCATGCTTTGGAAACTCTGGTCAGGAGTGCTCGGCCCTTACCCGGCTTCTGGTGCCAGAGGATTTCAGAGACGAGGTTGTTGAGGTTATCTCAAGCAAGATCGGTAGGTACACTGTTGGAGACCCCATGGATGAGTCTAGCAGATGTGGTCCATTGGTCTCCAAGAGGCAGCAGGAGAGTGTTTCTTCCTACATCTCTAGCGGAATCGAACAAGGGGCCACCCTAGTTGCAGGAGGAGAGGGGGTGCCAGATGGGCTTGAGTCTGGATTTTTCGTAAAGCCGACCGTCTTCGCGGACGTTACCCCGGATATGACCATATTCAGAGAGGAGATTTTCGGCCCTGTTCTATCCATCACCTCATACTCCTCAGAGGAGGAGGCAGTGGAGTTAGCAAACGACTCTGAATATGGGCTATCTGGAGGTGTCTGGTCAGTTGATGAGGAGAGAGCAATGAGGGTAGCCAAGATGTTGAGGACTGGTCAGGTTAGCATTAATGGTGGCGCGTTCAACGTTACTGCTCCTTTCGGAGGGTACAAGCAATCGGGATTGGGAAGAGAGTTAGGGGTCCACGGAATGGAGGAGTTCCTCGAGATCAAATCAATTCAGCGCTAGGTGATTAATTGGTCCCAAGACTGTTGATTATCAGTGGGACCAGCGGGGTCGGAAAGTCCACTATGTCTACAAGTCTGGCATCTTCTCTCGGCTTTGCAAAAATAGCGTCCACTGACACAATTCGAGAGGTTCTAAGGACCCAGATATCATCGACTGCAAGACCTGCACTACATCGTTCCTCTTTCGAGCCAGCTGGGGGTTCGGCTTCGGAAGATTGGAAAGAAACGGTTCAGGCCCTCTCAGAAGGGGTTTTGGCAGTAATAGAGAGAGCCATCTCAAAGGGAACTGACTTGCTTCTGGAAGGGGTTCATTATGTCCCAAATAAGAAGGTGATTGACCTCTGGAGAGAGGCTGGCGGAGTGGCCATCGGAGTTGTTCTCTATGTCTCCAGCGAGGAGAGGCATCGAGGAATGATAGCAAACAGGGAAAAGCACAACGGTAAGAAAGTGGACCACTATCTAGGTAATCTGGATCGGATTAGGGAGATTCAGGAGGAGCTAGTTCTATCTGGATCGGAGTTTGGTTGGCTGGTTATTGACCCCACCAAGGAGTCCGATTCAACCAGGTTGATCTCGAGCAGCTTGTGTTAAGGGGTTATTTTCCTACCCACTCTGCATCGGATCTCTCCAGGAATGCCGTGACGCCAATCTCCTTATCCTCAGTATCGAAAAGGGCGACAAACTCAGAGCGCTCCATTAAGACCCCCTCTGAGAATGGCAGTTCCAATGCACCCCTTACTGCTCGCTTTGCTACCTTCGTGACATGTGGAGACTTCTTGGAAATCTCCGTAGCTAGCTTCATGGTCTCTTCTTCTAGATTATCGCTAGGTACAATCCTGTTGACTATTCCCATATTTAGAGCGTCCTCTGCACCGACCATGCCGCCTGAGAGAACAATCTCCATGGCTCTCCCGTACCCTACCAGTCTGCATAGCCTTTGAGTCCCCCCTCCTCCGGGAATGAGGCCAAGGTTGATCTCGGGCTGGCCGAATGTTGATCTCTCTGAAGCGAGTCTGATATCGCATGATAACGCCAGTTCCGTTCCCCCTCCGAGTGCGAATCCATCGACCATTGCTATTGTTGGCTTAGAGACGTTCCAAACTGCCTCCCATGCATTATCCTCGAAGAATGGACGTACGTCATCAGAATCCTTTCCAGCGAACTCAGAGATATCCGCGCCGGCTGCGAATGCGTGTGGCTTAGGCCTCTTTCCCTCCCTTGACTCCATAGGAGGAGCCCCCTTGATCACTATGCATCGGACGTTATCATCTGAGTTTACCCTAGCACACTCCTTCTTGATCGCCTTGTGTGATTCTGTATTCAGAGCGTTTAGTTTGTCTGGTCTGTTTAGTGTCCAGACTGAAATGATTCCTCCCTTGGGGTTGGAACCATCGACCTCTATGTCTTCTACGGTCATTACATCTTGAGCCATGCAACTCCGACCGGGTCGTATCGCTTCAACGTATCACTTGACTAGTCATCTGCCCCAACCGGAGGCGGTAGATCGGGGAGAGGAAGTGGTGGCATCGGCATCCCCTGAGGAGAAGGAGGGACAGGAAGATCGTCCTCTAATTCGTTGTCTTGGAATTCATCATTATCAGCTTGCATTCCTCTGGGGGCATCCAATGAGACACGGATCTTTAGAACCCGCTCGTCATCGATTCTGAAGTATGAGATTCCCTGAGGAATCGAGGCATCGGGCTCTTCTGGTTCATACATAACAGCCAAACCGTGTCCTGGGATACTAGTCAGAGTCGAGAGGTCTTCGCCATCCTCTACTTCAGTCCACTTTCCAGCTTCTTCGGCCATTCTCTTGGACATCTCCATGCGCCTTTCCTTGTGTAGCCTCTCTCTGAAAATCTCCCTCCTCTGCCTCTGCTGGTCTAGGTATCTATCGACCTCAGCTTCTGCCTGAAGTTCGGGGTCTGCTTTTGCGACGTGGACTCTGGCAGTGCCCTCTGCCTCTTCCACCTGGAGGTCGGGGGAATCAGAGGCATCCATGGAAATGGAAGGGGACTGTTCAGGCATGGATTGAGGCATTTGAAGGTCTGTGATTTCTGGAGCCTTCTGCCTGCCTCTGCTCCTTCGAATCTTTGATTCCCTGATTTCGCCAGTTTTTTTTTCAGAAAGGACCGGTGCAGGGAGTTCGATGTCCCCGAAAGTGGAGTCACCCTCGATGACGACTTGACTCTCTTTGACAACGGAAGGTGCTGGACGCCTGCCTGTGAAAAGAATCATTGAGACTAAGAGGAGTATCAGAACCGCCCCTGCGGCTTGCATTAGAAGTCCCTCTGGGACGATAAAAACAAGGTAAATTGGGATTGACACTGCGGTCATTACGAACAGCAGGAGTCTGGTGGCGGTGACCATTACTCCGTCCAAGTAGGAGTGCTTCTATTCACTTTGACGGGGGATTCAGGAGTTCAGAAACTCCCTTTAGCGCGAATCCACGGTGCGAGATAGCCGATTTCTCATGAGAAGAGAGTTGGGCGCATGTCCTCCCATTCGCTTCTTCCGGGATGAAAATGGGGTCATAGCCGAAGCCAAAATCACCAGATATATTTTCTGAGATAACACCTCTGCATATCCCTGTGGAGGTCAGTATACTTCCTCGGAAGGAGACTGCAGCAACAGCTCTGAATTCAGCACCCCGGTCTGTTTCCTCTGACATCAGACTTAGTACCCCTGACAATCCAATTGTCTCCTTGACGAACGAGGAATAAGGTCCCGGGAAGCCCGAAAGAGAATCGATGAATAGGCCGGAGTCCTCGACGAGTAATACCTCATTCTCAAATTCTGTACCCATTGTCAGGGAAACGGCTTGTTCCAGCTTAGATTTAGCAATCTCCTCAATTCCTTCTGCCTGTGGCTCGATTAGATCTGGAACCTGACCTCCAATCAATAACTGCTCAATAGCGAAACCCAGTGGAGAGAGTATGCCAGATGCTTCGGTTACCTTATTTTGGTTACCTGTCACAAAGAGAACTCTCATCATTCCAACCTATCCGTGATATCTGACCCTTGTCACGATCTTGTGAAATCTCTCTATGACATTAATGGCACTTTCTGAATCGCTATTTTGGCACTCGGAATCCATGTAACCTTCGCATACTCTCTCGATTGCATCGGGTATATTTGTGTGACTTGAGCCCAAGCACTCCCTAAGGACCTGTAAATCGAGTCCGAAATGCTCCAATTCGGGAGATTGTCGAGAAAGCCCGAAGTCGATTAAATGTAGATTATCCTCTGAGACCATTACATTGTGAGTGGTTAGATCTCCGTGTGAGATCCCAATCTCATGCAATCTCCTAATCAAACCCCCTAGGGAATGTAGAATATCTTCAGAAGAGTCTTCTGATTTCAGAACGTCGTATAGGGTCTTTCCTTCGATCCTGGACAGCAACATCGTCGACTGGTCAGGTTCCATTAACATTAGACTCGGCGAGGGGAACCCAGCAGCAGATAGCTTGGATAGGACTCTGGCCTCTACCGCCATCCTCTGACGTGTCAGCCTTCTATCTAGGTCGGGATGTCGATATTTTCGAGGTCTGCGGTATTTTAATACGGCCCTCCTACCAAGCCAAGAGCCAGCCGTTACGATTGCCTCGGCTCCCTCATGAAGCACAATTTCCGGCTTCCAAATGTGAATCGCCGAACACTCCATGCAAACCCGACACCAGATGAGTTGAAAGCGGTTGCACTCCGACGATCGGCCGGTCAATATGGTTCTAGACATGCCAGCGGCCCCGGTCCCGAGAGTTTTCTTGGGAACATTTGGTTACTCCGACTCGGAGATAGAGAAAGAGGCGATAAGGCTTCAATATGCAATCAAGCAGCCAATGAGATGGAGTATCGAGATCTGTAAATCATTGGCCCCTCTGACTCTAGAGATAAATCGAATAAAGAAAGAGAAGGATGTTTTCCTAATTGCCCACTCTTACCAGACCCCTGACATCACATACGGTGTTGCAGATTCAGTGGCCGATAGTTACGCCCTCTCAAAGGAAGCAAGAGATGCCCCTCAGCAGACCATACTCTTCTCAAGCGTCAGATTCATGGCAGAGACTGCGAAGATAGTCAGTCCCGAGAAGACTGTATTGCATCCATCTCCAGATGCAGGCTGCTCACTCAGTGACAGCATTGAGGCTGGAGACGTAGTCAGATTGAAAGAAGAGAATCCTGGAATACCAGTAGTTTGCTACATTAACACCAGTGCTGCTGTTAAGGCCGAGTGCGACGTGTGTGTTACCAGTAGCAATTATCTTAGAATCTGCGAAAGATTACCGGGAGACAAGTTGATTTTCGTACCGGACAAGTACATGGGAAGACATCTTCAGCAGTCACTCCAAGGTCGCAAGGAAGTTATTCTGTACGAAGGAGAATGCGAGGTCCATGCGGAGTTTACTGGCCCCAAGATAAGAAACTGGAAGAGTAGTATGGCTGAGAACGGAATCGATCTTGTTGTTCTGAGTCATCCCGAGTGTGACTCAGAAGTGCTAGAAGAAAGTGACTTTGTAGGTAGTAGCGAGTTATTGATGAACGAGGCTATTCGACTTGCGAGCGTAGGAAAGAAGGACATGATGCTAATCACTGAATGCGGCACCGCAGACAGGGTTCTCGCTGAGACGGAAGACAACCTGAATCTGATGGGTGCCTGTATAATGTGCAGGCACATGAAAAAGACTCAGTTGGAGGACATACTGCAGGCACTGATGGATCCCACTAACGATCAGATTGTGGATATCCCAGAGGATACGATAAGAAGAGCCTCTAGGAGCCTGGATGAGATGTTCAGACTCGCTGAGTGACTATCTTTGCTCCATATGACTGGAGAGTCCATAGGAAAATGAGCGGAATCATAGCGAGTATCGAGGCTTGTAGTAGAAGGGAGTTGCGGGGCTCTATTGTATCGATGAATGAGTAAACCAGTAACTGCTTCTCTCCTTGGTCATTTACTTCTATCCAGGCTAGTCGGTCCAGCAATATCTGAGGTTGAAACTGATCAACGTCATCGTCGAAGGTGTGCTGTCTAGTCTCTGCAGATTCGATGTAGTAGACGTAAACGTCATTGTTCCTAAGTGAGTCTTGAGATGTGGAGATGATGTCATCTCTAGTTACTTGGAGGAATGCAACCTTCCCCTCCCCTATACTAGGAGAGGATGAGTCCCACCTCGGATTAGAAATCAAAGTCTGATTGATCGATAACGTGTCAACTATGATTGTCCTATTGAAGGGACCGACATCTACGGTCGCGACTAGCCAATTCGAGTCCATAACAAGTTCAACTATGGTGGAGTTCCCGAAATCTAGCAAAGCACCAGAGTTCCTGATTGACTCTTCTATTCTTTCTGAGGAACGGGGGTCCAATAGGATGGTTATAGTCAGATCAGAGTCTACCGAAGTTATGTTTACAGTAGGACCAGAAGGGGAGTTCTCAGAAAAAGCCACTAGTGGACCCGAAGAGGCGATTACCGAGGAGTTCGATCCAGACTCTAGAATTCTAGTAGATTGATCACTGGTGTCCAATATTCTGAGACTCTCGTTGGATAGCATTGCTATGTATCCAGAATCACTGGAAACTGAGGACATAGAAATGTCGATCAGAGCCCCTGTTGAAGGCTCACTGAAAATTGGTTCGAGGGTTCCAGCCCCCGAGTCATGACGAAAGTAGTCGACTCTGAATTCATCATAAACTACGAAACTGTTCCCTGAAGAGACGACTTGAGGGGGACTTTCCCATGTCATTCCTCCCAGTGTTCTATTTGTTTTGGTTATGATGTTGGTAGCCGTTATCGAAATCTCCTGGCCAGAGTCCTCAATCCAAATCAACCACTCTCCCGAACCAGAGGCCGATGTAGGAGATTCAGCCTCGTCGATGGATATCTTCTGATGAGTGACGTCCCACAATAGAACTGATCCTGTTAAGAGGATTAGTGCAAGAATAATCGCGCCTGTCTGGTTCTTTCCTGGTTCTTTAATCGGATCAAGAGAGGTTGTGAGTGAGTTTAGGGTGCTCCTTATCGATCCTCTGGGGTTATCCAATATACGAGCTAGTCTCCTGGTGAAAAGTCTCTCATCGGCCAATTTCCATATTGGCTCATGTGTTCTTGAAGTGATGTATACAGCGAGAATACCAACCACCATTCCTCCGATTATGTCTACGAACCAGTGGATTCCGAGATATATTATCGCCACAGAGGTCAGGGCAATGAAAATGATGAGAAAGTATCGGAACTTGTTCCATCTTCCATCCTCATCCCATCTGTGCATCGTTAGCCAAATCGCAAAGGGTAGTCCGATGTGGAGGCTTGGCATCCCATTTGTGAATGGATCAATTCTATTGAACCAATTATGAATTTCAGGTGTCAGGTCATATGCTATAGTATCCATGCCTTGGATATAATTTCCTGTAACTTTGACATTCAGGAACAGGTAGAATGGTATTGCAAGGATGTACACCCAGAACATGGAAAGAGAAACTCTGTCAGCCATGTGCCTATCATCGAAGTAAATTGGATAAATGAAGGATGAGAAGATTGCCGTCATGAATCCCATTACGTAAAAGTGAGTCATGATCCCGTCCAAGAAATCGTTCCTGAGTCCCTCTTGAACCCACAGGGAAGCATCACCTTCTATCGCATAGACTAGGAAAGTCATATCCAGCTGGGTGTTGGCCATCAATATCCTGTCTAGACCGTCAAGTAGATCCTTCCAAAGATAGACCGAGAAGACAACTATCATGTGCGCCCAATATCGTCTGAACATATCGATGAATCCATCCAGGCTGATCCTTGCAAATCGGGGCTTGAACAGAGGCATCATTGCTATACTGATTAGAATAGCACCTGTCACCCAGGTGATGTAGATGCCTGTTTCAGCAACCATTATGTGTTGTTGGGACTGTGACTACGTCATCAATTCGACGCAAGGATTAGACGTTAGATAATCCTTAGAGAACGTTGTGACCCTTTCTCGAGCTGCTCAACGATTCCTTCAACTATCGATTTGAATGCCTTGGCTGTTTCCCCCTCCGGCTCTGCAATGATTCGATGCACCCCATCATCTCCTCCTCTAACTATTCCGGGATCGAAAGGGAGGGACCCTAGGAAAGGGACCTCCAATTCTCTGGATGATTCTTCCCCACCGCCTGACTTGAAGACATCCAGAGTGACTTCCCACCTTCCGTCATTATTTGATTGGCAGTCAATTGGTACCCCTCCCGGGCCCATTATTGAAATCTTAGAGTTTGGTTCAGATTCCCCTCTGATAGTATAGCCGCTCATATTCTCCACAACTCCTAGGACTGGAACTGAGATTGTTTTGGCGAAGTTGATCGACTTCCTACTATCTAGGAGAGCGACTTCTTGAGGAGTAGTCACGATAACTACGCCATCTATCCCCGGGAGGCTCTGGCTAACTGTCAATGGTTCATCGCCAGTTCCAGGTGGGAAGTCGATAATCAGAGCGTCGAGTTCCCCCCATGCTACGTCACCAATGAACTGCTGAATCGCTCCCAACTTTATCGGCCCCCGCCAGATTACCGGCTTGTCTGGGTCCTCAAGTAGGAAGGCCATTGAAATCACCTTGACTCCAGCTGGCCCTTCGGCCGGATGAATCTGGCCCTCTTCGACGTTCAGTTCCGCATCTTCGAGACCTAACATCTTAGGCACGTTAGGGCCTGTAATGTCAATATCCATCAA
>CACKMK010000016.1 GCA_902601345.1 uncultured Candidatus Poseidoniales archaeon | reverse complement strand
GACGCAGTCCAGAAGGACGACGTCAGGATGCTCATAGAGGACGGCATAATCAAGGCCAAGCCAATCAAGGGAACCAGCCGCTCAAGGGCCAGGAAGTCCGCATTCCAGAAGTCGAAAGGAAGGAGGAAGGGCCAGGGTTCTAGAAGCGGCAGCGCCAACTCGAGAAGCCCACGGAAGCAGAGGTGGATGTCAAAGATTAGGGCTCAGAGGAGGACCCTCAAGGAACTTAGGGGCACGGGAGAGATAACGCCCTCGCAGTACAGGCACTTCTACAGGAAGGCGAAGGGCGGCTCCTACCGATCCATCTCCCACCTGAAAAGCAACATAGGGACAGATGGGATAGAAATGGGGGGTGAAGAGTGATGGCAAAGGGCAAGAACCAGAGACTACGATTCAAGAGGAGGAGAAACGCCGAGACAGACTACCACAGAAGATCAAGGATGCTGCGCAGCGGCATACCGAGAGCCGTCGTGAGAGTGTCGAACACCCAGGTAACGTGCCAACTAGTCGGGTACGAGGAAGGCGGGGACAAAATCCTGGCATCGGTAACCGGAAAGTCCCTGGTGGACTCGTTCAAGTGGCCGGCAGACGCCTCAAGGAAGTCGGTCCCAGCGTGCTATCTAGCCGGGTTCGCATTGGCGACCTCGGCCCTATCAAAGGGGCACTCCGAGGCCATTCTGGACATAGGTCTAGCAGCCTCCACGCCCGGAAACAGGGTTTACGCAGCACTCAGGGGGATGGTCGAGGCAGGGATGGAAATTCCTCACTCCGACACAGTCCTCCCAAGCGACGAGAGAGTCAACGGAGAGCACATAGGGGAGAACATTAGCAAGGCTGTAGACGCAACCAAGAAGTCGATAGAGGGTGGTAAGTGATGACCGAGGAACCAAAAGTGGAAGAGGAAGATACGCAGATCGCACCCGGACTGGCTCTGGCCCACGCCCCTGTGGACCAAGATGACGGTTTCCGAAGGCGTGGCCCGGACCCGCTAGCCGCTCTCAGGAACTGGCAACCCAGGACCAGGCTGGGCAGGATGGTGATGAACGGCGAGATACTGACTTACGAGCAGGCTCTTGCAACTGGTTACCCAATAAGGGAGGTCGAGATAGTCGACGCGCTACTCCCGGAGATGGAGGACGACGTGCTCAGCGTGAACATGATACAGAGGATGACGGACTCCGGGAGGAGGGTCAGGTTCAATGTGCTGTGCGCAGTAGGTAACAAGGACGGCTACGTCGGACTATCCGTCTGCAAGGGCAAGGAGGTAGCCAGCACAATCCAGAAGGCAATCACCCAGGCAAAACTCAAGCTGGTCCCAGTCCTCAGAGGAAACGGCTCTTGGGAGTCTGCAGAGGGCCCAGGGAACAGCATCCCGTTCAAGTCGACAGGAAGGTCGGGCTCGACACGAGTCACACTTCTCCCCGCACCATCCGGTAAGGGACTGGTTATCGGGGACTACGGCAGAAGGGTACTGACCCTGGCAGGGGTGGAAGACGTATGGTCGAGGTCCTCGGGACAGACCAGGTCCACGATCAACTTCGCGAGGGCCACATACAACGCACTAGAGGAGCTAAGCAAGACCAAGGTCAGCGACCAGGTCGGAGAGAGGCTCCACATCACAGTAGGGAGGAGAAACGCATGAGCTACCTTGTAATCCGGGTCCGCAGCGACCGTGGCGTTACCAAGAAGATCAGGGACACTATGTCCATGCTGAACCTGACCAGGGTCAATCATGCCGTCCTCGTCCCCAAGACCCCCGCATACGAGGGGATGCTGCAGAAGGCCAAGGACTACGTCACTTGGGGGGAGGTCGACGCGGACACCATCGAGACACTCATCAACGAGAGGGGAAGGATGGCTGGAGACAAGCAGGTCACAGATGCAGAGATAAAGTCCTGCAGCGACCATACAACGGTCAAGTCCCTCTCCAAGGCGATCGCCTCAGGCGAAGCTACGACCAAGGACGTAGAGGGCATGAAGCCGGTCTTCAGACTCCACCCACCGAGAGGGGCAAAGGGATGGGGCGGGATCAAGAGGGCCTACTCCGTCGGTGGAGCCCTGGGGTTCAGAGGCGACAACATAGTCGAACTGGCGGCAAGGATGTACTGAGGGATATTCATGGTTTCAAGGACTAACAAATTCAGAGGAAGGAGCCGGTACCACGGTCGTGGAAAGAAAGCAGGCAGAGGTGCAGGAAAGAGGGGCGGCAGAGGAAACGCCGGACTGAACAAGCACAGGGTCATGACCCGCCTGAAGTACATGCCAGGCCACTGGGGGATGCACGGATTCAACCGCCACCCGGGGCTGAGAGTAGTCAACTCCTCGATTAACCTGGGACAGGTCGCAGAGATCGCAGAAGGCGACTCCATAGACCTGTCAGAGATGGGCTTCGACAAGCTCCTAGGCAGAGGGAGCATCGACAGGGCACTCACAATCAAGGTCGCAGAGGCCAGCGCAAAGGCGATTCAGAAGGTGGAGGCCGCAGGCGGCTCCATCGAGACAGGCGACGATGGCGAAGACTGGGGTGAGTGGGAAGAGGAGTAGCTTCTCCCTACGGAGGCTAGACTATGGTAAACAAAGGCCCGAACTGGTTCGGCGTCGTCGCCATGTGCGCGATATACTGGGGGGCACTGTACTACTGGGTGCGTGACGAGCTCTCCGCAGGCGGAGACGACCAGAGCAGGGCCCTGATACTACTAGCCACATCGATACCGTACGTCGCATTCGTAATGTGGGGGACGATGACGGACCTCCCAGAGCAGGTCTCCGAGATACCCGTCGTGGGGAAGTACGCCAAGGCCTACATTTGGCTAGCGATAGTAATCTCATTCTCTTACTGGGGATGGGTCGACAAGGCAGCCTTCGGATTCCTCCTGGTGGGGGTGGTCCTGTTCGGCCTCGCCACAGGTCTGGCGCTATCGTGCTTCCTGTACACAGGCGAAGGGGGAAGCAGGCTATACGGGCTCAAGAGGCTAGTAGACGTCTACCCCAGCATCTCCAAGCCCGAGGGGCACGTCCGTTTCAACCAGAAGCTGTGGACCACCACCCTGGTCCTCATCATCTACTTCATGATGACCAACGTGATGATTTACGGGCTGTCCGACACGACCCTGGACGTCTTCTCGTCCTTCCGAGCGATAATGGCCGGAGCCTCCGGTTCAATCATGCACCTAGGGATAGGGCCCATCGTTACGGGCTCGATCATCATGCAGCTCTTCTCAGGGGCCAAGATAATCCAGCTCGACCTGCAGGACTCGGCAGACAAGCAGCTGTACCAGGG
Source organism: uncultured Candidatus Poseidoniales archaeon (assembly GCA_902601345.1). GTDB lineage: Archaea > Thermoplasmatota > Poseidoniia > Poseidoniales > Thalassarchaeaceae > UBA36. The sequence goes on along the minus strand of CACKMK010000016.1, from coordinate 16,105 downwards.
CGTGCAGAAGATCCTGGTCCTGATAATGATCCCAATAGAGTCAATCCCACAGGTATACGGATTCCTGGACCCCTCGCCCTCGCTAATCCTTGACTACGGAGAGGGATGGGCAGGCGCGATCATCGTGTTCCAGCTGTTCCTGGGATCCCTACTGGTATTCCTGCTCGACGAGCTAGTCAGCAAGTGGGGGATAGGAAGCGGAATCTCCCTGTTCATCGCGGCGGGAGTTGCCCAATCGACGTTCGTCGGAACCCTGTCCCCACTGGCCACTATCGAGGGGCAGCCCCTGTCGTTCGAGAATCCGCCGTCCGGCACCCTCCCGATGATATTCTACACGCTGAGGACCGCGAGTAACTCGCAGCTCGTTCAGGAGAACGGGTTCGAGATGATGCTCCTTGAGCATGCGAACCCCATAGTCGCGCTCATCTCCTCGATCATAGTGTTCCTAGTGGTGGCCTATGCGGAGTCCAGCAAGCTGGAGCTGCCGCTGACCCACGGGAAGGTCAGGGGCCACAGGGGGCAGTACCCGATCAGGCTGGTCTACGCGAGCAACATCCCGGTGATTCTGATGGCAGCCCTTCTTGCGAACGTGAATATGTTCACACTGCTCTTCCACAGCCACCCCACCCTCTCCACGGTCCCGATTCTCGGGTCCAATGGGGCATGGAGCCAATCAGAGTGGTTCGGCTCCTACTACGAGGGCTCGACAACGCCCCACGACGGGTTCGCATGGTACAGCTCCATGATAGGGGGGGTGAGCGACTGGCTGATACCCCTGCTGAACCAGCAGGGCGATATCCACGGGCACTCCCTGTGGCAGATAATGATGCACGTCTTCGTCTACGTGTTCTTCATGACCGCCGGTTCTACGGTGTTCGCGAAGTTCTGGATAGAGACGACCAACATGGGGGCGAAGGACGTGGCGAAGCAGATCGAGAGGACTGGCATGCAGATACCCGGATTCAGGAAGAACCCGGTAGTCTTGGAGAGGATACTAGAGAGGTACATCCCCCCCGTGACGCTGTTCTCCGGTGCCTTCGTCGGGCTACTTGCGGCTGGGGCTGACCTGCTAGGGACTGTCGGGAACGCCACGGGAACCGGTCTCCTACTGGCCGTCGGTATCATCCTCAGGACGTACGAGCAGATACAGAAGGAGCAGGCAATGGAGATGCATCCTGTCCTCCGAGAGTTCTTCGGAGCGGACTAGGGCACTTCGGGGAAGCGCCCGTATCCCCCCTCGTCACGTTCTTATACGGCATGAAGGTCGGCAAGACGCTGCGTCGAGCTGGCGTTGGAGACCGAGCACCTAGTGCCATGACGTCTTCCATCAAGCATGACGCAGCCGAGGAAGTGCGGCCACGAGACTTTTCGTGGTTTAGGAGGTTAACCACAATTATGACTTGGCCCCCGATAGGGGGTGCAAGAGCAGGGTATTTCATGTAACGAAATGAAGTGCACCTGCGCCAATAACCAATAAGTGAAACTTGTGACAAACAGACTCTGATAGGATCAGTGATTCCGCTCACGCGAAATCCGGTTGATCCTGCCGGAGGCTACCGCTATTGGAGTTCGATTAAGCCATGCGAGTCGAGAGTCCTCGGGACTCGGCGTACCGCTCAGTAACACGTGGGTAACCTGCCCTATGCTGGGGAATAACCTCGGGAAACTGAGAATAATGCCCCATAGCCCACTACGCCTGGAACGGTGAGTGGGTCAAAGCCCCGGCGGCATAGGATGGGCCTGCGCCGTATCAGGTTGTAGGGGGTGTAAAGTACCCTCTAGCCATCAACGCGTACGGGTGTTGGGAGACATTGCCCGGAGATGGATTCTGAGACACGAATCCAGACCCTACGGGGTGCAGCAGGCGCGAAAACTTGGCAATGCGAGAAATCGTGACCAGGGAACTCCAAGTGCGTAGGGTAAGACCTACGCTTTTCTTGACTCTTCAAAGGTCTTGGAATAAGGGGTGGGTAAGGACGGTGCCAGCCGCCGCGGTAATACCGGCGCCTCAAGTGGTAGTCGCTTTTATTGGGCCTAAAACGTCCGTAGCCGGTCTGGTGCATTCGTGGGTAAATCAACCCGCTCAACGGGTTGAATTCTGCGAGCACGGCCAGACTTGGGACCGGGAGAGGTGTGGGGTACTCTCAGGGTAGGGGTAAAATCCTGTCATCCTGAGAGGACCACCTGTTGCGAAGGCGCCACACTAGAACGGATCCGACGGTCAGGGACGAAACCTAGGGGCACGAACCGGATTAGATACCCGGGTAGTCCTAGGTGTAAACGCTGTGGACTTGATGTTGGGGGCGCTCCGAGCGCTCTCAGTGTCGAAGCGAAGGTGATAAGTCCACTGCCTGGGGAGTACGGTCGCAAGGCTGAAACTTAAAGGAATTGGCGGGGGAGCACTGCAACCTGAGGATTGTGCGGTTTAATTGGATTCAACGCCGGAAAACTCACCATGGCCGACGGACAAATGAAAGCCAGTGTAACGAGCTTGCTGGATTGTTCGAGAGGTATTGCATGGCCGTCGTCAGTTCGTACCGCAAGGCGTTCTGTTAAGTCAGATAACGAACGAGACCCTCATCCCTATTTGCCAGCTGCGTCCCCGGACACAGCGCACTATAGGGAGACCGCTGTCGATAAGGCAGATGAAGGCGAGGGCAACGGTAGGTCAGTATGATCCGAATGCCATGGGCTACACGCGCAATACAAAGGACGGGACAATGGGCTGCAACTCCGAGAGGAAAGACGCTATCCCGAAACCCGTTCGTAGTTCGGATTGAGGGCTGTAACTCGCCCTCATGAAGCTGGATTAGGTAGTAATCGCGTCTCAATAGGGCGCGGTGAATATGCCCCTGCTCCTTGCACACACCGCCCGTCAAACCATCTTAGTTGGGGGTGGGTGAGGCTGCCTTAACCATGGGGTATTCGAGCCTGCCTTCGACAAGGAGGGTTAAGTCGTAACAAGGTATCTGTAGGGGAACCTGCAGATGGATCACCTCCTACGAAACTCGGAAAACCGGGGGTCGGGGCGGCTTTTGCCGCCCCGCCTCCCACCTAACCTCCAGAATCCTATTAATCACAAGATTAGGATGTAATAAATAGCCCTCAAACAGACGTTTTAGCCGCATTTGGGAGAAGGTATATACCTGCTACATCGCGTCAATAGCCTCATGCAGCGATTACTCGCTACAACAATGATGCTGTTAATGATGACTGCAGCCCTAGCAGGCTGTGCGGGATCTGACGTTACGCAAGATGACGTGGATACCGCGAGAGAAGAAGGTAGAGCCGCTGGGATAGCAGAGGCGACACCGGTCAGCACTCTGGATACGATCATCGATCGTGGATCCATGAAGTGCGGTGTGAAGGAGTCCCAATACGGAATGGGATACCTGGATGCTGCCACGGGCGTACGCTCTGGTCTGGACATCTCATACTGTAAGGCCGTCGCTGCTGCACTAGGTCTCGACCCAGCCACCGATGTTGAGTACATTCCAGCATCAGGTTCGGACAGGTTCGAGAAGCTAGCCGCTGGAACGATCGACGTTCTCATCCGCACCACAACCTGGACCACCAGCCGTGACGCGAGCTTGAACGCAGACTTCGCAGGAATGAACTTCTTCGATGGACAGGGAATCCTGGTCCGCGAGGACAGGTTCGCAGCCGCTGCCGCAGGCAACTCAGCCTCTGGTCTGGACGGCGCTAACATCTGCGTCGGAATCGGCACAACCACCGAGGGCAACATGCAGGACTGGTTCTCCTCCAGGGAGATTGAGTTCACTTCCGTCCCCGTAGCAGACGCCGCTGAGGCAACTGCCAAGTTCATCGACGGTTCGTGTGACGCCTTCACCGGAGACATGTCGGCAATGGTCGCCAAGAAGTGGCAGCTTGACACCGACGGCTCAATGAACGGCGTGGACATCTGGATCGCCTCCGAGCTCATGTCGAAGGAGCCCCTAGGGGCCGCAACCCGTGACATGGACTCAGACTTCAAGGACGTAGTGGCTTGGGTCTGGTATGGCATGGTCACCGCTGAGGAGATGGGCGTAACGTCCGGAAACTACGCGGCAATGGCAGAGACGGCATGCGCCGTCAACGATGCCGGATCCGCCGCCGACCCAGGAATGTGCAGGCTCCTGACCGAGAACCTTGGTCTGGGCACTGCAACCAACCCACTAGCTGGGACCTGGATGCAGGCCGTACTGTCAGCCGCCGGTAACTACGGAGAGGCATACGACGATGCGTTCTGCGCAGGCGACTACGACGGAGTCAGTGGATCGGCAGCCATGAACGACTGCCTGATCTCGCGCGCTGGTACCCTGAACGCCCTCGTTTCTGAGGGTGGTATCCAGTACGCACCACCAATGCGCTGATCATAGAGATTAGCTGACTTGGAAAAACGAAAGCCCTTGGGGGGGCAACTCTCCCCCAGGGGCCTCAACATAAACAATCGAATGTAATGACTACCGAGTGGTACCATGGAGCCCGAATCATTCGATCTCAAATCCATACCTCCGACAAACCTCGCTGTCCTACTGGGCCTTCTCTACGTTATACTAGAGGGCCCATACGTCGGAATAGCCCCTAGACTTCCAGTCGCGGAGATACTGATAATTGCAGTCCTGTTAGGGCTCTCTTTATCCACTCTAGAAAGACTGGGCGCTCTGGATGACGCTCCCTCTGCCCTCAAAGACTGGAGGGTCGCGAATACCGTTCCAATCGCCGTGTTACTAGTAATTCCAACCCTTTACTGGAGGTACTCCGTCAAGTTCCTGGGTATGTGTGCGGAGTATCTATCGAAGATGGGCACCGACATAACCTGCACGACGGGCCTGGGATGCGTACTCGGCGCACAGCAAAACCTCGCCTTCTATCCAATGGACAAAATGGTCCTCTATTTCGGGGGCCTAATCCTCGTACTATTCATGCTCGTGCAGAACGAGTTCAACCAAATATCACGCCTGGTAGGGAGGGCATATCGGAAGGTCAGTCTCTATGGCATGGCCCTTAGAAATAGAGAGGCAGAGGCGGAGGACGACCCCGGAGAGGCGGAAGCCTCTCTGACTGGGAAGCCTACCGAGGTCAAATTCCGGGAGGTGTCCACATCCCTCTTCGCGATCACCGTCTTCCTCCTGTCCTACCAAGTCGTGCCTGATATGGATCTATCCGCCAGCACCCAGATACCGTTTCTGTTCCTTGGCACTGGGGTTCTATCCGGTATCCTCCTTCTCCAGAACAACCTCTCGGAGATATTCGCCATCGGGCCCCACAACATCCGCGAGTACACAGATCGCAGTCCAAAGTCAATATCGGCTGCCATCACCCTGCTGGCTTTAGTCATCTTCGCAGGATTGGTGATGAACGTTTCCTTCATCCCCCTAATTTCGCAAGACGTGCCTGCATTCCTGACCCTGGTCAGTCTGGTTACAGTCACATTCTGGTCCTTCATCCTCTCGAGCGAGAATGCCAAGCCCAGCGTCCAGTCCCACAGAACCGCGGCGTTGGGTTTCCTCGTCCTGTTCCCTTTCATAATGTACCTGTTCCTCAGGGTAATGTTCCTTCAGAACGATGGGACCAATCCAGTCATGCTCAATCGCTGGGAGGTCAGGTACGAGTTCATGGACCTCGGTAACACGTTCAAGATCAACCCATGGCCGCTCGACGCGGAACCGAACCTAGATGCCAGGTGGATATTCCTGAAGGCAGCGATAATCAACTCTGCCAGGGTGACTCTGGTCAGCATAATCCTCTGCACGATCCTGGGCATCATCGTGGGCGTGGCCAGGCTATCCAGTAACAAGCTCACTGCCTCTGCAGCAACGGCTTACGTCGAGATATTCCGTAACCTGCCACTGGCCGTCCTGCTGTTCCTCCTAGCGACTCAGATCGGCCTGCAATTCCCAATGATGCCCGAGGAAAAGAACCTTTTCGGCGGGGCGATATACTACAGCAACAAGGGAATTTGGTTCACCACCGTAGCCTCATACGGGGCACTAGCGATGTCACTCGTCGGCCTGGCGCTTCTCAGAGCATTCCTCAGGCACAGGGACAGGATAGAGCCACGTAGTGTAAACGCACCTTCTACTGGATTCAGCCTGAGGAGGCCCTTCGCCTCTTTGGGTTGGAGATATGAGCCACTAGCAGCGGACTTGTTCGTGATCGCTGCCATGGTAATACTCGTAGCCAGGGTACAGATAGGCGAGGCTCTGTTCACGAACTCCTCGGGGGAGTTCTCTTCCAACCTGATCAGCGAATCAGCCTTCCAGGCGCTGTTCTACCCATTCCTAACCAGCCTTCCAGAGGGATTAGCCACCATTGACGGAAGGTCCAACGTGCAGACTCTGGAGGACAATGTGAGGATAGCCATCGGTCCTCTCCTGGGCATTTCTATGGTGTTGTACTCCATCCTCGTCACCACAAACATAGACGATGACGGGATGAACTCCCTAGAGGTCGACGATTCCGAGGAAGGAGTCAGGAGACGCTTCACCCTATGGGTGGCCGCCATCGCCCTCGCACTGGGCATTACCCTTGCCGGGGGTATCTCCGAGGTCGGGGAGGCACTGTCAATGCCAGAATACACGAAGGACTTCAACAACGACGGCGTCCAGGATCAGCCAGGCTCGTGGGGGATAGTGGAAGGAACCGGTTTCGAGATAACCCCGTTCTTCCTGGCAATGGTCCTGGGGCTCACCCTCTTCACCGCATCAGTCGTTGCTGAGATAGTCAGGGGGAGCATACAATCACTCCCCAGAGGTCAGGTGGAGGCGGCTATATCGCTATCTCTCAATCCCTACCAGAGGCTCAGGCTGGTTATTTTGCCCCAGGCACTGAGGAGCATGATACCCCTTCTGAACAACCAGTTCATGAACGTCTGGAAGAATTCGAGCCTGGCCGTGGTAGTTGCCTACACTGATATTTTCTACGTCATCCTGGTGATGATGAACAACGTCGGCAAACTAATCCCACTTTTCCTGCTTCTCTTGGTCACATACCAAGTCGGCAGCCTTACTATCTCTGCGATAATGAACTGGTACAACTCCAGAGTGACGAGCGTGAAAATATGACGGGAATGAACGAGTTTATCAGCCGGGCGGCGGAGAGGTTTACCTCCAATCTCTCTAAGTTCAGCATGAGGGAATTTGAGGAGTCAATCGTCGGCAAGAGTGGAAATCCATGGATTAACTCCAGCAGGTCAAGAGAGGAAGGCGCCTCATCAGTTGTGATTTCCCTGTCACTCACCTTAGCTTTCGTCTTCTCGATGCAGTCTTGGAGGGAAGCGAGCTCTGAACTGAGCCTCATGGGTCAGTCGACCGGCGATGCGGACATTCTGGCCGCCTTGTACTTCCTAATCGCCGCCTTCACCTACTGGGTCACCATTTCCTCGGTGGTTAAACTAACATGGCTGAAGTCAACATCCACTGCTATCCTCGGTGTCACAACAGCATGGATAATCTTCGTCGTTTCGACATTCCTGATACACTGGTCACTAATCGAGGCCGACTGGGTGGTGGTATGGGCCAACAGGGACCTCTTGATGATGGGCCAACTGATGAAGGAGCAGATGACTCAGTCACCCGGTTCACACGTCTGCATAAACGAGGCAAACTGCTATGGTATAAACCAGAACTTCAGGCTTTGGTGGTCCCTGTACCTGACATTCGGAATTCTGGGAGCAGCCTACGGAACAAGTGGGGAGAGTCCTGCGAAATTCCTCGTGCCTTTCCTGATCATAATGGGGATAGTCGCGTTATTGGCAGACAATCCGACGGAGGTCAGCTACAACACGGACACGGTACTGGTAAAGCTGTTCATCGCGACACTCTGGGCCCTGATCCCATACTACCTCACATATCGTTACTCGAAAAACAACGACGATTACAAGGTTAACCGCCTGAGGTCGTACCTCGCGATATCGGCAGTGGTCACCTTCTTCTTCGCCATTCTAATAATGGATCCGCCACAGTTCGTGAAGAGCGGTGCGGAGGCAGCAGGGGGCGTTCCTGCAGAGTCCTTCAGGGACGAAATAATCGCCGGGGAGCGGTCCCCGACCCTTCTCGACAAAATAGCCGGGAACGGGGTGGAGGCCTCACAGTGGGGGGGGCCTCTTCGTGAACCTAATAATAGCCACCGCGGGGTGCGTAATTGGTTTCGTTATAGGGGTCGGATTAGCCTTTGGTAGGCAAAGCGACCAGCCTTTCTTCAGCGTCCCCTCGGTGGCCGTGATAGAGCTGGTGCGCTCGGGGCCGCTGATCTGCTGGCTATACTTCGCCGTGTTCATGATGCCCGACATCATGGATCCGTTCTACAACGCCGAGGACATAATCAGGATGCTGCTTATGTTCGGGATATTCGGTGGCTGCTACATAGCCGAGGTCCTGCGAGGAGGTCTTCAGGCGGTTGACAGCGGTCAGAAGGAGGCTGCTGTGGCACTGGGACTTTCACCGATGCAAACTAAGCTCCAGGTAGAGCTGCCAAACGCTGTCAGGACCACGCTCCCATCGATTATCAGCGTCTTCATCGGACTGTGGAAGGACACTACCCTGCTCTTCATAGTTAACATTCTCGATTTCTTCAAGCTGGCCAAGGACCTGCCCAACTCCGATCTGAGGTTCCTAGGGGACTTCCTTGAGCCGCTATACGTCACCGCAGTGGTGTTCTGGGTTTTCGCATTCTACCTGTCCAGGGTCTCGATGAAGGTCGAGAAGAACCTTGGTCTGGTCAGAGAAGGAGGAGGAGAAGCAGCATGAGCACGGACAGCGACGAGATGATAATAGAAACAGATGGGGTGAAGGTGAACTTCGGTGACTTCTGGGCACTGAAGGGAGTTGACATCAAAGTCAGAAAGGGAGAGATAATCGTGATACTGGGCCCCTCCGGGTCTGGAAAGTCGACATTCATCAGGACCCTGAATAGATTGCAGCCCCACAGCGCGGGAACGATCAAGATCGACGGGATCACTGTTGACGAGGACACAACCGTCTCGGACTTGAAGTACGTTCGCTCCGAGATCGGCTTCGTCTTCCAGCAATTCAACCTCTTCCCGCACCTAACGATAATGGAGAACATCACCCTGGCCCCGATGAAGGTAAAGAGAATGCCAAAGAGGGAGGCCGAGGAGAGGGCAATGGAGCTGCTGGAGAGAGTGGGCATACCTGAGCAGGCCTACAAGTACCCAAGCGGGCTCTCCGGAGGCCAGCAGCAGAGGGTAGCCATCGCAAGGGCGCTCGCCATGGACCCCAAGATAATGCTCTTCGACGAGCCCACCTCTGCGCTCGACCCGGAGATGATCAAGGAGGTTCTGGAGGTGATGATAGACCTGGCCAAGAGGGACATCACGATGATCGTGGTCACCCACGAGATGGGCTTCGCCAAGGAGGTCGCTGACAGGTGCATACTCTTCGACGAGGGCCACCTCATCGAGGAGAACACCCCAGACGAGTTCTTCTCCAACCCCAAGCACGACAGGACCAAGCTGTTCCTCGAGCAGATACTCTAGGGGCTCCACAGTTCCCATTGAATACTACGGCTCACTGGTAAGGTCATGTCCGGCCTGCGGTGGTTCCTGCGATCGAAGATACACAGGGCCACGGTGACCAAGGCAGACCTGGATTACATCGGCTCCGTCTCGATAGACTCGGACCTAATGTCAGCCTCCGGGATAGCACCATGGGAGAGGGTCCAAGTTGTCGACCTAACCAATGGTGCTCGGATTGAGACCTATGCGATCGAATCCGAACCGGGGTCTGGAGAGATTCAGATCAACGGAGCAGCAGCCCATCTAATACACCCTGGAAATAAAGTGATAATAATGACTTACCAGGCCCTCGAGGAAGAAGAAATTGAGTCTCACCAGCCGATAATCATCCACCTCGACGATGAGAACAAGATTATCCATCCGGAATAGACGAGGATGCTACTCTATCCAGTTGTCGAAACGTTCCAGTATGGTCTCCCTGAACGTCAACAGCCTGAGGCTAGGCCCCCTCACGTCCACAGTGAGGCTAGCCCCCCTCGTGAAGTGCGTTTCGTCCCAACCATCGCCGACTACGTACCCTCGGTGCATGTCGCTAATGATGACGCTAGGCTCGTTCGTCCACTCCCAATGGGAACCGTCATCGGCCCTGTCTCTCCTCGGCAGGTCCCTAGCGACGAACAGGTAATGATCGTCTATTTCACTGGCAGGGAACTTCGCACCCCCGATGTCCACCACGTGCCGGAACCAAGCCCCCTGACCGAGGAAGGTAGAGAAAAGGCACCCCGACGAGTACTGCATCCGGTCTATATCCCCCCTTCGCAGTCTGTACTTGGAGGGCTGGTACTGGTGGGTGTTGGCCACTAGGAGGTCATTGAGTGCGGGGTCGCACCTGATTACATTCCCACTGGTGGTCTCTATCTCCGCCTGTAGCCTGGGCAGGACGTTGACTATCGCGCGACCCTCTATCGCAGCCCGGACATCCTCCTCGAAGGTTTTAGGGCCGCTGCCCATGTAGAAGCCATACGACCCGTTCTCGTCATCCTCCCTCGGGTGGCTGTTTACCCCCATAACAGGAGTTGACCCATCGACAGAGTGGGCTATCGAGGTAAGAGTCCCATCACCCCCCAGAACTATCACCAGGTCGGGCTCCATGAAGTCGGTCCGCCTCACGGTCTCCCTAGCGGTGTAGCCGACGTTCAATCCCTTCTCGGCCACTAGAGAGTCTAGGACCGAGCGAACCTCCTCGAGCGACCTGTCGTGGACCTCCTCGAAGTTCTTCTTGTACACCACCAGGATGTTGCTAACCATAACCGCCCCTCCCTCAACCACCGCTCGCTGTGCATCCCATATAGGGGCCTCGCAACCGCTCCATCTCGACCAATGCCTCAGGAACGCATATTTGGCCATCCTCCCGGGCGGGAGCGTGCATAGAGCATTGGCCATCGTCCTCGTCCTTCTGGCATCGGCATCCTCAGGATGCATAGACACGGAGAGGCCCTGCCCGGAGAATACCTGCTTCCCGCTGACGAGCAGCGCTTTCAACTCAATATTGGAGGAAGTCGCGGTGGTCGACGCTCTGGAGCTGGCATCCGAGTTCGACGCTTTGGCAGTTTCAACCCTCACTAGGTTCACGGAGTCTGATGTCGATGGAGAGATGGTCTGGAGGATAGAGAAGGACGACAACCTCAGGCTCAGGCAGGTCTCCAACACGGTCATTCTTGGGGGTTCCCAGGTAGTAGGTTACCAGATATGGGACGGGGGGAGGGATACCTACACCCGAACCAGCGGTGAGTGGATGCTCGGCAGGGACATGGACGCGAAGTACGAGGACCCATTCGTAGAGGTTGCAAGGCTTGCTACTGAGAATCCGGACTCAAGATGGCCCCCCTTCAGGTTCGATGTCTCCCAGTTCGCAGGGCTCTCGTGGACAATAACTGGGGACGCGCTGGAGTCATACCAGATAGCCAGGGCAACGAACGGCACCCACGAGGTCTACTTCGAGCTCCACGGCCTCCCTCCCCAGATCGTCGGCGTATCGGTATACTCCGGGGGCTTGGAGCAGCAGGACGTGACGTTCTCGATGTCCATCTCAACCGACCGTTGGGACGACGGCCTAGAGGCCTACTATTACACGGAGTACCTGGAAGGGGGAGTGTACCTTCAGATGAGCGGCAAGAACGAATTCACGAGGGCCCCCGTCCCATTCATACCATTACCCCAGCACCAGACCACGAGCGGGGGGGACACCACAGTAGGGGGGGTGGTCCCTAGCGAGATGACTCACGAGGCGTCACTCTCGGAAATCGAGATGCACGTCTTCTCCGGGGGCTCGTCAGTGGCCGTCCTGCTGCTGAGCGAGGGGAGTTCCACCAACTCGACCGAGGGCGGTGTGAGGTGGGACCTCTCTTGGGAGGACAACACCGCGCCGGGTCTGCTTTCCCGTGACGACTCCTACTCGGTCTCCACCAATTCAGAAGCCTCCTTCGATATCCGGATTTACGACAGGTGGGCTCAGAAATGGACCGATTACGGACAATAATTCACGATTGCAAACTCAGTATTATTAGCCATAGTAGCCACCATGGCATATGCGCAGCATCCTCGCGTCGTCTGCGATTTTTGCGTTGATTATCGCCCTTCCCTGCGTCTCAGCCGAGTCATACAGCATATCCGGCACGGCGACATACTCCAACTCTGTACCGGTTGAGATCGGCAAGATACAGGTGGAGTGCGAGGAGTTCGAGTACGACTGCCACACCTTCCGGGGCATGGAGGCCACAACCGACAGGAAGGGGGAGTTCACCATAACCCTGGAGCTAGATGAGTCATATGACGGTGCGGAGATATTCCTTGCCCTGAAGGGAGAGAGGTTCTCCCACACCATCGACTTGGAAGAATCCAGGAGCCCCCCGTCTGGATCCGTAAACCATGACATAATGCTGCAACAGGACTCGCCCCCGGCCCCACTGTTCACCGGGCTGGCGTGTGGGGGGGCTGTGATCGCTATCGCATTCATCGCGGCACTGGACCGGAAGCCGGCTCCAACGATTACCAGGTCCCAGCAGAGGACCACATCCCTAGAAATCGTCTCATGCCCAATCTGTGGGGAGAAGACGGAGAGCTACCTTCTGATCAGACACCTGATAGTGGACCACGAGGTGGAACCCACCGAAGCGGCTGCGATTGCAGAGGGGCTCTCAGAGGAGGAGTAGCTAGACCCACTCGTCGTTGGGCGCGGTTAGCTCGCTGTCCGCCTCCCCCGTGTTCACCACTCCCCTAGGCTCCACTAGCATCACCCTGCACTCCGACTCTGCGCATGGCCTGTGCCTCACTCCCCTGGGCACGACGTACATCTCACCCTCATCGAGCTCCACTGTAGAACCATCGTCGAAGTCTATCCTCATGCTGCCCTCGATGACGATGAAGGCCTCGTCCGTGTCTGGATGCTCGTGCCATACGAACTCCCCCTCTATCTTAACGAGCTTGAACTGGTACTCGTTCATCTCCGCAATCACCTTCGGTGTCCATTGCTCGGAGAACTTGGATAGCTTCTCTCTGAAGTTGACCTTGGACATACTCGCTCGCCCTTCGCAAAGAGTAGGCGTATTCAACACCTAGGTCGTAGTTATTAGGGCGGTCCAGTCACACGAAACGTGGACACAGGACTGAGTGGGAAGGTGGTGCTCGTTACGGGTGGGGCTGGTGGCATCGGCCAGGCCATCAGCAGGCACTTCGCGAGGGAGGGGGCGCTCGTAGCGGTGCACTACCACACTTCCGAGGATGGGGCGGAAGCGCTAGCCTCGGAGATAGGCGGGATGGCCGTCCATGCGGACCTGAGGGACCCATCCCATGCCGAGGACATGGTCTCCAGGGTAGTTTCCGAAATGGGAGGGCTGGACGTCTGCGTAGCGAACTCAGGGCTATACCCTCCCGAACCCATGCCCATGTGGGAGATCGGTAACGAGCGCTGGGAGTCCACAGTGATGTCGAACCTGAGCGTCACAGCAAACACCGCTAGATCGTTCCTCTCCCACGCCTCCGGGCAGGGGACTGGGTCCCTCGTCCTCGTAGGCTCTACCGCTGGCATCTACGGCGAGGCCGGTCACTCCGACTACGCAGCCGCGAAGGGAGCCATCACGACCGGCCTACTCCTGTCCCTGAAGAACGATGTCTCGCGAATCGGATCAGTCAGGGTCAACGCAGTCGCTCCCGGATGGACGATGACTCCCAAGAAGGCAGAATCGGGGCTGGACGAGGAGATAGCCGAGAGGGCGAAGTCTACCATGGCACTCAAGAAGCTGGCCACTCCAGAAGACGTTGCCAGTGCCATAGTGGTCCTGTCCTCCGACGAGGTATCCGGGCACATCACCGGCCAGGTAATCGAGGTCGCAGGCGGGATGGAAGGAAGGCTAGTCTGAATCCTTGGACCTTAGCCTCCGCAAAAGGTACGCTGCTATCGCGAGCAATGCTATTGCCCAGCCCGGAGTGATGATCAGCATAACGACCGCAGCAGCAATCTCCGCTAGCATTGTGCCTCACCTAACTCAGGAACCTGACCCCAGTCAGCTCCTCGCTCACTTCCCAGAGCCTTCTTGCCGTCAACTCGTCCTTCGCCTTCCGATTGATCCTCGCCTTCCCAGTAGCCCCCCTCATCTCGATAATCCCGGTCGGGCCCCAATAGGGGTGGTCCAGAGCGCCCTCCTCCGTGGCGGCGTAGAGCGTGGCCTCCGCCCCCCTCTTGGCAGACATGGCCGCGAATACGTTCAGGAAACGCCAGAACAGCGAGTACCTCTGCAGGTCGGTAGCGGAATAGCCAGGATGGCTGGCGATTGCAGAGACTCCCGAACCGGACCTCTCGAGCCTCCTACCCAGCTCAAGTGAGAAGGTCAGATTGGCTATCTTGCTCTGGGAGTAGAATCCCCACTTGTTGTACCTCTTCCTGTCCCCATGCAGGTCTTCGAAGTCAATCACGCCAGGATTGTGTGCGATGCTGGAAACTGTCACCACGCGACTCCCATTGGTCCTCTCCATTATCGGCAGAAGCCTCCCAGTCAAGGCGAAGTGACCGAGGTGGTTAGTCCCGAACTGCAGCTCGAACCCGTCCTTTGTCCTGGACTTCGGGGGTATCATGACTCCCGCGTTGTTGATCAGAATGTCGAGACCCCCCTCGGAAGGGAAACCGTCAGCGAACCCCTCTATGCTGGAGAGGTCCGCAAGGTCCAGGACCGAGACGGAGACCTCTGATTCGGGGAACTCCTCGAGGATCCTATCCCTTGCAACCTCTCCCTTGGTGGGGTCCCTGCAAGCCATGATTACCGAGGCACCCTTGGAGGCCAGTGCCCTAGCCATGTAGTACCCTATTCCGGTGTTGCTGCCAGTCACTACTGCGACCTTGCCGGATTGCCCCCCCATCATGCTCTCATCCCACCTCATCGGCATGACATCGAGAGGGACTATTTCAGCAGTAGTTAGCTTAAGAAGCTGAAAACCTGTACAGAAATCATAATCGCCGCCACGATTAGGAACATCGGCCGAAGTAGCGAATAGCCATACTTCAGAACATACCCGGGCGCTAGGTAGCCTCCGATCATGTTCGCTATCGCGAATGGGATCGCCACCCCGTAGTCGATCGAGGCGGCCAATGCGAACATGGCCATTGAGCCTATGTTGCCTCCGAAGTTGAGGATCCTTCCTGTGGCAGCGGCCCTGTCCATCCCGAAACCCGCTCCCTTGATGTAACCGGCCATCAGCATGCTGCCGGTGCCGGGGCCCAGAAAGCCCTCGTAGAAACCAAGCCCAGCACCCATGCCTACGGTGACGGGGATCACCCTCTCATCCTTGATCTCCTCCTCCTTCCCGAATTGGGGGTTGAAGAGCACGTAGAAGAACAGCACAGTCAGGACCAGCACCACAATCCCAAGCAACATATCTGCATTAATGGAGAGCACAACCACCGTCCCTGCCACAGAGAAGATGATCATCAGTATCCAACCGATAAAGGCCGCCTTCCTCGGGACGATTTCGCTCTGCAGGTATTTGGCACTAGCAATTGCCGCTGCTGCCGCAGATGCGAGCTTGTTCGTACCCAGGGCGACATGAGGTGGGATGCCAGCGCTGAGCATAGCGGGGAGTCGGAGCAAGCCCCCACCTCCCACTGCACTGTCGACGAACCCTGCAAACACCCCCAATAGCATCAGGAGGAAGAAAACCTCGGTCTCCACGAGGCTATCCAGAGATTTCGGGATATCACATTTGGGACTCTGATGTCACCTACCAGGAGTATCCTCATCCACCGGCCTCTCGTCAAACTTGATGCCCCTCGGCCCGTGGCGGAGCCATGGCAAACCCCAGGATCGTGGCAGAGCGGGATGCCTTCCTCATAGACATCCTGTCCCTGCTTCACCCAGAGGCGAAGCGGAACTCCCTCAGGAGGATGATAGACCACGGGCGCGTTACGGTCGATGGGAGTAAGGCCTCCAGAGCCAAACAGGAGGTCCCAGCCGGTTCGACAATTGAGACGCTATCTCGCACAGAGGTGGAGGGCCCCTCAAAGAAGGCAGGGGTCCCAGAGCCCGATGTCCTGTACGACGACAAGCACCTGATGGTGGTGAACAAGCCAGCCGGGCT
>CACKMK010000015.1 GCA_902601345.1 uncultured Candidatus Poseidoniales archaeon | reverse complement strand
ATTTGTCATAAACAATGGTCTGAACAATCCCCGTAACTTCACTACTAACCAGCTTATCCTTGGTTTGGGAGGAAAAGGAAGGATCGGGATGCTTGACGCTTACTACTGCTGCCAAACCCTCTCTTACGTCATCACCAGACAGAGTATCCCCTTTGAGCAACTTCTTCTTCTTTGCATACAAATTAACTGAACTAGTCAAAGCCGTCCGCAAGCCGGACATATGGGTGCCACCGTCTTTATTTCTTATGATGTTCGTATAGCAACGAATAGACTCACTGAACGCATCAGACCATTGCAGTGCTAGTTCTACTTCTACATCGCCCTTCTCAATTTCTTTCTCGCCTCTGATCTTGATGACTTCCTCATGCAAGACCTCTCTCCTTTCATTGAGTTGACTCACGTATTCAGATAGTCCCCCTTTGTACATGTGCTCCGAAGAGTGCGGTTCAGAACCCCTGAGATCAATAATAGCAATCCTCAGTCCAGCATTTAGAAATGCAGTTTCGCCAACCCTGGTATCAACCTCTTCAAAATCAAACTCCACAATATCGGTGAAAATCGATAAATCTGGCTTGAATGATATGAGGGTCCCTGTATCTTCGCACTCCCCTATCTCCTTCAATGGCTCAACAGGTACTCCTGCCTCATATCTCTGGAAATAGACGATTCCATCCCTATGTATGGTCATCTCCATCCATTCAGACACTGCGTTTACTGCAGACACGCCGACACCATGTAGGCCGCCAGAAACCTTGTAGGAGCTATTGTCAAATTTTCCACCTGCATGTAATTTAGTCATTATTACTTCAGCAGCTGAGATGCCAAACTCTTCATGGATGCCTACTGGGATCCCCCTTCCAAAATCCCTGACAGAGAGCGAGTTATCCCGATTAAGAGTAATTTCAATTGAGTCTGTATGGCCTGCCAGATGTTCGTCTACCGAGTTGTCTACTACTTCCCAAATGCAGTGATGTAGAGCCGAACCATCATGTGGATCACCGAGGTACATGCCAGGTCTCTTTCTTACGGCTTCTAGCCCTTCGAGAACCTGGATGCTTTCTGCACTATATTCATCCTCCATATTTTCTCCTCCAATTGAGGGTTCCCGTAGGGAACCCTCAAACGATATCATTAGGTTTAGGAAGCCGAGGCCTATGAACCCTCTCCATGTATCTTGCCAATTACACGCAGTTTAGCGATAATAGTGAAGAGATTGGATAATTCAGAAAGATTTCTTGCACGACACGGTTAAACCGGCCTTATATTTCCCGCGAACCCATGAATCAACCCTCGGTATGTGTTACACTGAGGGGCAGAACCTCTGAAGAAATGATTTCTGACGCCCCTAAAGCAATTAAGATGGGTGCAGATTTATTGGAGGTTCGTTTGGATTTTCTTTGGACCACTGAGGAAAAAATACGAACGACGAAGATTTCTGATGAAGGCGAGAAGGAGAAAGTTGAGGTGTTGGTAAATAAGCTGGATTTCGAGGAAATAGACTTCCGAAAGGAGATAGAGAGAATCTCTTCTTCTATCGAGGCCCCTATTTTGATGGTCTGCAGACCTCAGGAGCAAGGCGGCTTTTTCCCATCGAGCGAGGATGAGAGGATTTCTGTCCTAAGATCAGCAATTGGCGCCAATCCTAGATGGATAGATCTGGAGATTGATATCCCTGCCCAAGAGAGGGAAGAGCTAGTCTCATTAGCGGAAGGGGGGCAAACCCGGGTTATCGCCTCTTTCCACACATTAGACGGCGTCCCATCAACTTCGGACATAACAAAGGACATCTCCGAAGCTCAAGAGATGGGGGACATTGTCAAGGCTTGCTACTCGACCAGCGATCGCAAGGACGCTCTCAGGATTTTTGAGGCCGCTCTTGAATTGAAGTCTACAGGCCACAAGTATTGTCTCATGGGGCTTGGCCCAGGGGGAGACTGGGCTAGAATCCACGCCCCTGTTCTAGGCCAAGGACTCGTTTACGCAACTACCGAGTCAGGCTGGCACCTCGCACAACAAGGCAGGATAAACGCGTCCGATCTTAGAATGGCTTGGGAAGTTATGGAATATTCCTAATCAGAGGAATCATCATTCAAGAAAGGGACCTCAATCATCCCCGACTCTTCCTTTCCCAATGCAGTTGAGTGATACTTAGAATGTATGATTAGGGGGATAATAATGCACGAAAGGGGGAGTGAACCGATCAGAACGTAGGCCGTGGTCTTAGGAAGCATGAACCTATCCTCTACGTCAATCAATACCTCTACGCTCATATTTCCCGAGGCAGGCTGGTCTCCCTGCCTGCTATTATCCCAACCATCTAGAACCAAGAAGAACTCCTGGTCAGTTGAACTACTCCCAAAACCTGCAAATGACCATGCCGATCCGGATGAATCTATAGCTACGGAGAACTCCTGGTAGGAAACAGACTCGTATGCATGGGTATCTCTGAATGGAATCCACGTAAAGAGGTCCCTGTACTCGACCGGAACCGCGTCCAATGCTCCTTCCTCACAGATCAACTCCCACCCTTCTTCCTCGCATAGCATGTCAACTTCATACATATCCATGTCACTCGGAGTGAGTAAGTAAACGTCGCCCTTTGAACTAAAATCTATACAGAACGTGTACCTTTTCCCAGGCATGAGTACCAATTCTATAGCAGTCGCAGAACCATTATCCACTTGGATTCCTGGAAATCCTTCCCAGGAACCATCCGACCATTCGGTGCTGACGTCCTTGTCAAGGGCCCTAAGGCCGGATCTTCCGTCAAATCCAAACAGTTCTCCGCCTCCGCTCCCAGGAATATCTATGGCAAGGTAATCTCTCGGGTTCTCTCCTATATCCCAGTCACTGCTAGGAGAAACTCCACAAGATGAAGATTGTGAACTCGCGGGGACCGAGGCAAAAATGATAGCGCTCATGGTTGCTAAAATTATTGAAACACTAACTCCAGTAGAGTAAAATCTTGAAATCACTATTTCCGCCTCGTTCTTATCGGCCTAACATAGCCCGACTCTCTGTTTGTACGCTGATCAGAGGTAAGATATCTGGGTTGCGGAGGGGGGCTATGCTGATCCATCCCGGGAAGCCCTCCCTCGGCTTCGACCTCGTCAACGTCGTACTTCTTCACCATCTCCATTGCATCCAACTCCTCATCGTCTCTCTCTCTGAGAATCATCCATCCTAGAATGGCCACTAGTGCGACTAGGGCCAAGAGTCCCGCACTCTCTTTTCCAGGCGTTAGGTCAGCAAAGGTCAGGTCGGCAAGAGTTTTTGGTGGGGTAGTATCCTCTAACGATAGAACGGTGATGACGTAATCTCTGAATTCGCATACCCCTACTCCATCGCAAACAGTCATAGAAATCCTGATTTCACCTGGCTCTGTCCAGGTTTGATTGACTCCTATCCAGTCATTCCTCGAATTTCCATCGCAACCTTCCAATGTCAGGCAGTCATCATCCAAGTAGGAATTGATGTCCCAATTGAACTTTAGAGCGTCAGTCAAATTCCTGTCTCTATCGTTGGTTGGATCTCCATCTCCGTCGCTGTCGAAGAGGGCATCATCATCTATCCAAGCATTAATGCCGAGGTCCAGATCATAATCTCTGGCTTCTCCAGAAAGATTGACCAATTCTCCAACTACCACATAATCAGTGGCAATGGGACTGGTTGTCGTTATTACTGGTGCTGATGAGACTCTGACTTTCATCTCGGTGGTATTCGAGTCCCCACTTCCAAAACCATCGATTACAGTAAGCCTAACCGTATATTCTCCGGGTCTGTCATAGCTATGCCAAACCATAGGTCCAGAAGAGGAAGGGCTAGCATCTCCGAAATCCCAAATCCAGTCCACAATCCCGCTCCATTCCGGGTCGTTCATGTCAGCGGAAGATCTGTCTTGGTACATCGGATCTGCGTCGAAGCTGCCGCTCCCATCGAACCTAATCAAATCACCAGGGGCAATGAAAGCTCCTCCCTCTCCAGTTTGGGGGACGCGCCAGACTATATCGGACTCGCTAGCATCAGGGATTCTGGATAAAATCCCCCCTTGATCGCTCGGACAACTGAATGATATAATTGGAATTGGGAGGGGATTTTCGATATAGATCAGGAAAGTCTTGGGGGCCGAATCGAGCCCCCTCTCGTCCAAAACGACTAGTGTGACACTGTACAGTCCCGGTTGTGAAAAGGTTCTGCTAACAGAGGTGGTGTTTTCTATGGGGTCTTCTCGATCTGAGAATGTCCATGAATGGGATAGTTCTGAGGAATCCCCATCAGGATCGAATGACAAGCTACTGAAGATGTAAGTTTCTCCAATCTGCCCATCTAAAGGACGTTCGAAGAGTGCCACTGGTCGTTGATTCAGTATGTTTACACTCAGATGAGCGACCGAGAAGTTACCATCATCGTCAACCACCTCTAGTGTCGCATTTTTCTGACCTGGCTCCCTCCAACTCACTATGGGGTTAGATTCGAATGAACTTGTCTCTGAGAATTCAGAGGCAAGTGAAACCCCCTCTCCATCGAGATTTACGCCCTCATCAAATGTCCACCTATATTCTACAATTATTCCATCTTCATCTAGGAAAACTTCTGGCATCATTAGCGGCGTCACTGCAAATGCTTCCAATTCCTCAGAGAATACTTGATTCGGCTCTCGATTTAAGACCTTCACTAATACTGTTTTCTGAGAAGACTGGAAACTATCGCTGACGAACAATTCTAGGGAATAAGTAGTACCCTCGCCGCTTCCATCGACCCACAAGTGACTAACTTCGTACAGGCCAACACCCGACTCCGTATCTCCGTCCCCCCAGTTCCATGAGAAAAATAGCTGATCGACAGGGACATTATCCGAGGTTCCGAAGGCAGAAAATTGTACTCTCTGGTTGGTCTGAACGATCAACTCTTCTTGAATAGGCAATCCATCGACTGAGATAATGGGTACTGGTTGGGAAGTATCATTGACCGATATATCCCATGATTTAACCTCCGAGAAAAATCCTCCTTGGTCTTCAACAACTAGCGTGATCACGTAATCTCCCTCTTGCGTGTATGTGTGGACTGGATTCTTCAGACTCGAAGAGTTGCCATCGCCTAGTTCCCAGATGTATGATTTAAGAATCATTGTGGCCGAAAGACCCGTTTTGATAACCAAAACCCCACGAGTCATACCCCCCTCCAAAGATGTAGGTTGGCAACCAGGTTTCCGTCTGATTAGACGAAATAGAACCCGAACTCTCAGGCTTCATGTTGAATATCTCTATGGGGAGGGTTTGAGCAATATCCTGTGATTCGCCTGCAATGTCACTAGCTCTAGCTGTTATTGTCCATTCAGCAGTGAATGGGGGGGTGAACCATATAGATCGAATCTCAGGCTCTGAGTTACCTGCAGAAATTGTGAATTCCGACGAGTCATACAAGGAGTTCTCAGTGAATGCTGATATCTCAACCGACAGGGTTTCGAAGAACGCACTGGAACTGACGCTGATTCCTATTTCCACACTATCATCCAGTAAGTCGCCATCTCTATCAAATCCCTCGACTGTTTCTATGGTTAGTTCAGCAGGATTAGTAACCTGGCTAGCACTGACTGAAAAACTACCTGTTGGGTAGTTTCCTCCAGAAAGAACACCACAGTTTGCGAAATCAAAGTCGCAGTCATCTACTAGGGAGTTATACCACACGAGGAGCCATACTTCACTGGTTAAATTCCCGAATCCATTTACTAGCCCGGTCCCCCTCCCGTCTTCTGAGTCTATCCTTAGCCTGTCCATGCTCCATGTGCCAGTGGAGGCTTCCTTGGACAAAACTGCTCCTTCGAAGCCAAACCTATCTGGTTGGACAAGGATGCTCAGTGGGTATCCATCCCCTCCAGAAAATCTGAACGATTTGAGGCCCCAACCCTCCAACGAGTGTCCAGAAGATTGCCATGCCTCGGTCCAATCATTGTTTTCTGCGCTAGCTACGCCCCTGCAAAAACCTCCAGAAGAGCAGTCGTCCAATAAGTCGATTTCAGAGAATCCGAATGCCCCCTGATCGCTATCCAACATCATCGCAGCACTGAAGTTTGCAAAAATTTCACTCATTGTCAAGCCAATAGGTGTCGACCCGGGACCTGGATTCCTAGCCAAATTCTCTATTCCATTTCCGCCCAGAGAGGGATTAGAAATCAATTGTTGAATCCCCGCGGATCCTCCTAGTTTGTCAGATAGATAGGAAAGAAAAAGAAAGCTAGAGCCCATATCGGATGTACGTCCGTCCCACCATCGAAGACTAGTGGTGGAATTTTGCGTCCAAGAGTTGGCCTTTTCCTCCAAATGCTGGGACTCTCCATAGCTCACGAACTCAGATAGCCCAGCTGCACCCTCTTTCACCCAGAGGTACTCAAATGGATCGTAATCATGGTGGATCAGCTTGCTGAACCCGTTGGACAGAATCCTATTTCTCACAGAAATATCATCGATATCGATGAACAAAGCCTCCCGTAAACTCGAGACTCCAGTCTCGAAGTAACCCTCATCTCCTCCCGGCCCATCAATGGGGATTATTGCTATCTCTATCTGGCAATTCCCATCTATGTCTGGGGGGGTCCCAAAGAAATTTGTCGTTGTAGGGAAAATGATCGATTCCCAGTTCGAAACAATGTCATTCAGAATGGTGGATGAGACTATTTGCCCGTCTTCCACAAATATTGCAGAGTTGGAGGAAATTTTCTCCACTGTTACTGCAAACGTACCGTCACTGGAAGTAATATTATCCTCATCACCTACTGACCATGAGTTCAGACAGCTCCTTGGTTGACCAGCTGAGGAGACTCCCATGACGCTGGGAATCATAGGCAAAACGAACACAAAGATTAGTGCAATTGCGATACTAACAGTTTTCCTGTTTGTGTTAAGATCTCTACCGCTGACCATAACTAGCACCTCCTTATTCATTCTAAACTAAACTGTTCGAGGACTTATTTTAACATCGATGGAGCATCGTTCGTACATGCGGACGCGACTTGGGACATCAATCGTTTGTATTCTCGCTTTTTCTATTTCCCTTTCTGTGGAATCTATGGCTTCGGATTCCATCGATCAAGCAGAGGAAAAAGGATTCAAAGTCGTCAGATCAATTCCTCTCGAAGAAACCTCTTTCACCCAAGGTCTTGAGGTACTGGATGGTTCGATTTTCCTGAGTTCTGGCCTCTATGGGGAATCTCGGCTCAGCGAGATAAACTTGCAAAGTGGGAATATAATCAGAGAAATGACGATCAATGACTCATACTTTGCTGAAGGAATCACGGTTTTGGATCAATCAATAATTATGCTAACCTGGAAGGAGGAACGAGCATTCCGAATTGATATATCCAACTTCAGTATTGTGGAGAACTTCAGTTTCGAGGGAGAGGGGTGGGGAATTTGCTTCAACGGCGAGTTCTTGGTGATGTCTAACGGAACCTCAGAAATTTCCTTTAGAGATCCAGAAACATTCGAAATTAACCACACTGTTCAGGTTAGTTGGGATGGTCAACCAGTCCCCAATATCAACGAATTGGAGTGTGTTGGAAAGGAAATTCTAGCAAATGTATGGATGCAGGAAGTCATCATTAGCATCGACTCGATATCAGGGAATGTACAGTATTTTGTTTCCCCCACTTCGATCTCTTCAACTCAGGGGGCTAACTCAAATGAAGTTTTGAACGGAATAGCTTTCGATAAGTCATCAGGAGGTTTTTGGATTACAGGTAAGAATTGGACACATATTTATCTGATAGAAATCTCTTACCAAGAAACCCCTAGTGAAATTCAAAGAACCAGCGGATTTAACAGATTTTCAGAAATCTTCATTATTTCTGTAATGCTGTTATTGCTCTTATTGGTATTTTATCGCAACAAGAATGAACCCGAAACGCCCAACTTCAAGGACTCCCCCCCGTAGGAATCATCATGTCCGAAGACGAAGATGCTGGAGGAATAGACCTCGAGTACTTCCTGGAGGATATCTCGGAAGAATCTTCAACAAGAATTGCAGGTGCCATTTTGATAATCGCCGGAAGTCTGCTTGGCGTCTTGCTAGGCTTGCTGCTGGTTTCTTCCAACCCAAGTCAAATCATGAATGAAACTCTAGACTCTTCGGAGGACTACTCTGACGTATCTGGAATCGTTATATCGGGACTTTCCGGAAATGATTCTGGAGGCGACCCTCTTGAGGGAGTAAGAGTGAGGCTACTTTCAGTCGAAGGAGCCTCTACTGGTAGAGAGACGACCACCGATTCTGATGGTAGGTTTTCACTGACTGACATCAGGAGAGAGCCTGCCCTACTATCCTTCACACATCCGGGAAACAACACTACAAAGTTGTATTTCGTTCCCGGAGATGAGACGCAGTTGACTATCACGATGTCTGAGGGAGACGGAGAAAATGTGTTAGACAGAAGAGGCGAAAGCTACCAATACCAATCTGTATTTACTGCTAATCTAATTGCATTCATGACTATATTTCTAGGTCTAATGGGGGTATACGGTGGCGTTGAGGCGTATAGAGGAGGAAGCTATCGCAGATCCTGGTGGTTATCATTCCTCGGACTCTGGAGTAGGGGGATGATTTTCATCGGTCCTCTATTGATCCTTGTCGGTATGGGGATGGTGACCCTTTCTAAGGAACAGTTTTCCGGTAGCCACGATTAGAAGCAGGAGAGTACCATGTACCTGTTCTCAATTGAAGGCGGAGATGGAAGTGGGAAGGGCCTTGCTGCGGAGATCGTCTCTGAAATTCTTCAATCTGAGTTCTGTTTTACTTCCGTTGAGACTACTGCGGAGCCGAGAAGGAATCACGCACTTGGTAGGCTGGCAATAGATTCGGTGAGAAAGCAGACCCTTACTCCCGAGGAAGAAGCCGGCCTTTTTGCTGCGGATAGGCTTGACCATTCTCATGGTTGGATTCTACCTCGCCTTAACGAAGGAAAGGCCGTAGTATGTGGTAGAAACATACACTCTTCCTTAGTTTACCAGGGTATCGTCGGGGGTATTGGTCTAGAGAAGGCAGCCCAAATGAACTCCGCAGCTTTAATCCCAGATCTATGCATATGGGTTGATTGCGACCCGAAAATCGCACTTGAGAGAATTAAAAGCGGAACTCTCCGGGGAATTTCAAACAAGGAAGAGTACTTCGAGACGTCTAATTTTCAAATCAGGATTAGGGAGGGATACCGACGACTCCTTTCCGGAGAATTGGAAATGCCCGTTCCATTCGACATGGGGGCGGTAGTTGGACCAGTCTCTAATGAGGGGACCCAGAACCAACTTCGAACGCAGTTGAAAGAAGTAATTCGCGGATTCATGCACAGCAGACCAAACCCAATCAATGTGCAAACGGAACGGGTCGACCAGTTCCGAATAAGTAAGATTGTGAGCGAGTCAAAGAATCAAAAAAGACTTTCTGATATCGGATTGGAAAACGTAAAACGGAAAAAGGACTGGTTGGATGGGAAGAAGCCATGGAAGATACTGAAGGAAGCCCAAGATAGCCATCTACACTACATATCATCAGTATCTGGAAATTTCAACCACAATCAAAACCTTCCAAAGAATATTTTGAATCACTCAATGTCCTCGGTCTGCGGTACTCTTGCACTACTAAATTCGGTAGAGATACCAGAGATGAGGTCTGCAATGGGGCCGGTTAGATGCGTTTCAGAAAGGCACACACAAAGAATCGTCAAGTTCCTCAGGGAGATGGGTTGGATAACACAGAGGAAGAATCTGATAGGCAGGGAAGCGCCGAAGTCACAGCTTAGAGGTGAGCTATTTTCCTTTGGATACCTTGCTCTCGCTATCTGGCCGCTGAGGAGGGCGATATCCCAATGGCAGTCTAGAAACCCAGATACACACTTGAGATTCTCTCTGGGCCAGTTAGCAAAATCTGACATACACGAGAGAGCTTTGTTGGATACAATCAGTCGCTTATCCATTCTCGGGAGTGGCAAAGGATCCCGAAATCCAGAGACAATTGACGCCTTGGTTGATTGGTGGTCTGGTAAGTAGATCACTTAATTACAAGCTTGGAACCAGCTGGAAGTTCTACGCCATCAGCCCCATCGAAGAACTTGGGCCTAGCCGAGAATGCAGAGCAGAACCACAGTCCGCCGACTAGTCCTGCCCCAGCCCCTGTGACCAGCCTCAGGGGATTGTTTGACTCGTATGAGTCGAGAAGAAGTTGTGTGAAACCATCAATCCCCATGGGCACCAAACCTAAACCCATTACGAAAAGCATCAGTGGTAATCTAATGTCCTTCTCGTAGACTCTTCTCATCGAGTCATCCGGGAATACCGACAGAAATGTATCCCTAACCGTCCATCTATTGAATCCCCTGAGCCCAAAGATTAGACAACCAATTGAGAATCCGAGGAAAATCCCGATGTCCCTGGCGCAGACGGGCATCTGGTTCCCGTTGATTTCCCAGGATCTCTCATGCTTCTGGTGGCAATTCAAGTCCCCGAAGCCATATGTTATTGCCCATAGTGGATTCAACTCGGACCAAGCGAAACTTCCCCCATGCTGAGATTGATCATGCCCTACCTTGCTACCTTCTCCGTGGTCCTTGTTTCCCCAACTACTCTCGAAAGCATAATCTATCGCGTTAGCCCGTCCAGAAAGCTCAGGTACCGAGTCTGTAGGCATCAGAAGCGGAGCAAGAAAGCACAATACAAGATACGTAGCCGCAACCCCTCCCAGAATGGATGTGACCTTTTTTTCGTGCCCTCTGACTTCCAAACCATTCTTTTGTGCCATATTCTCCCTCTATCTCAGCTCGCAGTTTCAAAAAACAACCATTCGTAATGTCAGTAATATTCTGGAATACCTTCGCAACAAGCTTCTACGACCCTGTAGCAGCGAGGGCACTCCATATGTTGGCGCATTGGTACTGCCTTCCCCCTGTATCCACAAAGGCAGGAGATATCCTCACAATGGTCACTGTCCATGACTGAACCAGAACATCATGGTACAAATGAATTTCTCATTTCAGGAGTGCAGGGCTTCAAGTTGTAGAGTCAACTCACCTACGAGCCACTCATGCAACCTTTCCCCTCCCATCTCCGAGAGAGTAGAGTTCAGAAAGGCCGCAATAAGGGCCCTCTTTGCTTCCTTTTCATCAAATCCCCTTGTCTTTAGGTAGAACATCTGTTCCTCGTCGATTGGACCATTCGCGGTTCCGTGACCGCAACCAACGACGTCATTCTCCATTACTTCCAGTTCTGGTATTGAATCAGCCTCTGCAGAATCCGATAGTAGTAAATTATGGAAAATTTGTCCAGCGTCAGCTCCCTTGGCTCCCTTGCTAACCTGTAGCATCCCTGTTCCTACGGTTCTGCTATCTCCCCCACAAGCCGAGTGCCAAGACAGCCTACTGAATGTGTCAGGTGCCTCGTGATGGATTTCGATGTGGTGATCAAGATGCATGGATTCTGCAGATAAAATAGATCCAAGCACCCTGATGCCGCCGCCTCTCTTTTCCAATTTGTAGCGCAGATCGGATTTCGTCCTCTCCGATCCTGAAGATACAGTCCCCGCCCGTACCTGAGCGTCTCTGCCAATTTCTAACGAATCGGACCTTAGGAAAGTTCCATTTTCTTGAAGTCCTATCAGGACATCGTTCAAAATGGTTCCACTGCCAATATTGCCTGTTCTCAAAAGCCCAAACCAATCACTTGCTCCAGAGACCCTTGTGACCAATTCAAAATCTGCCATTTCTCCGATTTCTAGTGAGATATGGGCTACAGAGGCAACCTCTCCGGTTTGCACATCCAGAATTATCGGACTCTCGAATCTGCAACCACTCTCAACAATAAGCAACCAGTTGGATGAATTCGACATCGCATGAAGAAAGGAGTTGGTCAGTGCGTTATCCATCGATAAATCAAGATCCCTTCCATTACCTCTGACAAGACTAACTCCGGGAGGGACCTCTGATCCATCCATCATTGAAAGACTCAGAGTGGCACTAGCTAACTCAGGAATTTCTGTTATCTTACCAGTAGGATGGACTCTCCTCCAAGGGGTGTACTTCCATAGATGGCTTGACTTGTCAGGCTCGCTCATGCTAAGGTATTGTGAGGCAGAATCCATTGCCCGACCTCATCCTATGCTGCCTTCCATCTCAAGAGCCATTAGTTGATTCAACTCTACTGCGTATTCCATTGGCAACTCTCTAGTGAAAGGCTCGAAGAATCCATTGACAATCATTGCCAAGGACTCTTCTTCGGAGTGACCTCGACTCATAAGATAGAACAATTGGTCATCGCTGACCTTTGAAACGCTGGCTTCATGCTCGCATCTAGCACTTGGATTTGCCACCTCCATCGTGGGATATGTGTCGGACCTACTTCCTTCATCCAGGATCAAAGCATCGCACACAACGTTCAACTTGCAATTGTCCGCCTTTGGAGAAACAGTGACCATTCCTCTGTATGATCCTCTTCCTCCGTTCTTGCTTATGCTCTTGGAAAGGATCTTGCTAGTTGTATTGGATGCCAAATGATGAATCTTCGCTCCAGCATCCTGGTGCTGACCTTCTCCAGAGTATGCCACTGAAATGACCTCTGCGTGACTCCCTTCTCCTTTCAAAATCACCGCCGGATACTTCATTGTAAGTTTGCTTCCAATGTTTCCGTCTACCCACTCAATCTTGGCATCCTCATGTGCAATCCCTCTCTTAGTGACTAGGTTGTAAACATTGGAACTCCAATTCTGTATGGTCGAGTACCTGATGTGGGAACCTGGGAGTGCTATTAGTTCTACAACTGCAGAATGTAGTGAGTCTGTGGAATAGGATGGTGCAGTGCAACCTTCGACATAATGGATGCTGCTCCCCTTGTCCGCAACAATCAGAGTCCTTTCGAATTGCCCCATATTCTTTGCATTGATTCTGAAGTATGCCTGGACAGGCATCTCCACGTGCACTCCTTCTGGGACGTAGATGAACGAACCTCCAGACCACACCGCTGTATTTAGAGCAGAGAATTTGTTATCAGAATAAGGAATTACAGAACAGAACCACTTCTTCACTATTTCAGGGTACTCCTTCAGTCCACTGTCCATGTCTAGGAAGATCACTCCTTGTTTCTCCAAGTCTTCACGGATGCTGTGATAAACTGCTTCTGATTCATATTGTGCCGTAACTCCAGAAAGCCACTTCTGTTCAGCTTCCGGAATTCCAAGTCTTTCGAATGTGTTCCTTATGTCATCTGGGACATCTTCCCAGTCCCTTTCTGTTGAGTCTGATGATTTGAGGTAGTAACAGATGTTTTCGAAATCAATTTCCTCCAGCATCGACGTGTTCCCCCATGTCGGCATCGGCCGTTCTGAGAAGTGTTTGAAAGCCTTAACACGAATATCTGTCATCCATTCAGGCTCTTCTTTTAGCTCGGAAATCTGTCTGACTACCTCCTCGGAGAGTCCGAAATCGAATCTTATCGTTGAGTTCTCTGGATCATGCCAGCCTGCTTTGTACTCTCCTACTGCCTCTCTTGCTTCACTATCTCCCGACACCTTAATCACTCCTCTTTTAGCCATTCATAGCCTCTCTCTTCAAGTTTTGTTGCCAGCTCTGGGCCGCCAGAAGCTACTATCCTACCATCTAGCAGGACGTGCACCATATCGGGCTGTACGTGCTCCAAGATTCTAGAGTAGTGGGTAATGATAAGTGCGGCGGAGTCGGTTCCTCGTATTGAGGCATTTACTCCCTCAGAGACCGTTCTAATGCCGTCTATATCTAGCCCACTATCGGTCTCATCCAGAACCGCCAGACGGGGCTTGAGGAGCATTAACTGCAGAATCTCGAATCTCTTCTTCTCCCCTCCGCTGAATCCGTCATTAACATATCTTGACATGAAGGAACGCGGAATCTCAAGAGATTCCATTGCAGAGGTCAACTCTTTCCTGAACACCGAGCCCTTTGCTTCGTCTTCCCCCCTTATGCTAGCCACTGACTTCCTGAGGAAGTTACCTACTTGTAGACCCGGAACCGCTTGCGGGTACTGGAATGAAAGGAAAACACCCTTTCTAGCCCTTTCCCATGCCTCCAATTCTAGCAGACTCTCTCCCTCTAGGATTACGTCCCCCTTCTCCACATCGAAGTCTGGATGCCCCATTATCACGTTCGCAGTAGTCGTCTTCCCGCTACCGTTTCTGCCCATGATTGCGTGAATTTCTCCTGGTCCCATTTTCAGGTCAATCCCCTTCAGAATTTCATTTCCATCTATCCCTACGTGGAGGTCATGAATCTCCAGAAGTGTGTTCTCTCCAGGCATCTTATAGACCGCCGCAGACAAACTATCATTTGAATCTCTGCCTACTCCCAGATGACCCTATAATGTGGCACACTCGCGCATCGGCGTGGACATGGAGGAATCCGAAGGCCAAAGGCCAAATGATGATCTGGAGGATAAGTACAGATTAGAAATCGAAGAAATCATGAGATCCGAGGCCAATCGCATACTGGAAGAAAAGCTAGATCCGTCAGAGGTTTCCAGGCTTAATTCTCTTTCTCTCGTGTCATTATTTGAGTCGGACAATCCATCTCTGATTCCTGCATTAATGGCTAGATTAGGGCCAGTTAGAGCGGCTCTTGAGAGTCATGGGGGGAGTTTGGTGATCGCCAGAGGAAAGATAGAAACCAGGAATAACGGAACACCTTCCCTCTCGTTGGTGATTGGCCTGGATGGAGCCTGTATCTCCTGCGGAGCCGCTCCGGGAACTTTGAAAGGAATCCAGGACGATCTCCTGTCGGACGAAGAGGTCGATTCGATTCGATTCGACTCCTCAATGCTAGAATGGTTCGATGAAATCCAACGAGAGTTCATTCTGAAATTCGGTGGCGTTACATTCGCCTAATCTAGCAAATCACTAAGAAAATCGATGGCCCTATTGGAAAATCCCAGCACTGTCACCTCTTCTCCATCGACAACACTGGCGAATTTACCAGCAGCCCCTGCCAAGTCATATCCCCCCGCCTTTCCCTCCCAAGAGCGACTTTTTATCAAATCAATAATATCATCCTCCTCCATATGCACGAACTCAACAATAGAGTAATCGGTCCATATCGTTGCTAGCCAATCCTCTCCGACGCGTATATCTCCTATTTCCCTGCTGAGAATTGCTGTCGACGACCATACCCTATGCCTCCTTCCTGACAACCTAATTAAGCTGAATACCGCACTACTCTCATCCCTTGGCTTTCCAAGTGCCGCTCTCTGGTCATCTGGATCTTCCACTAGCGTGTCCGAGACTAGGATAATATCTGCCACATTTTCTCCTGAAGCCCTTTCCTTAACAGCGGCCATGGCCTTCATAATACACGAACTCTCTACCTGCAAATTAACCTCCATTCCAGATGAAACCTCTTGCTCAGGCTCTCTTAGAATGCAGAACTCCAGAGATGTATCACGATCCTCGAGATGTTCTGACAGAATTTGGCGTCTCCTTTCTGATGCAGAAGCCAGTAGTATGAGGGGCATATACGACCTCAGAGATCTATTTTCATATCACAGATGGGGCATTTAGCAGAAATGACGCCAGGTTCCGTAATTACCCTACTCTGGCAATTTGGGCAAGAAATTTGGAACCCCGAATGAGCCGTTTCTGGAACTGGCATTACAGCAACGTCTCCTGCCTCGGAAGGCTTCACGAGGAATCCTTCCGCTATTTCATCATGCGAATTTTCAGCATTCCTTCTGGCCCTTCTTGCCATTCTATTGCTTCTGCCCTTTTCCTCGCTCCCCGTCTCATCAGCATCTACAATTTCTACCAAATCAACTCCTACTGCAAGGTCAGACTCTTCTACAAGATCAACAACGTCGTCTTCCATTATCACCTTGGAACCAGAGTCTATGGATCTCTTCCTCCCTATCCATCTGAAACCCTGAGCAGAAAGACCGACCAGTGTTACCATTCCGAGAATTAATACGGCCAGTGCTACTCCAATGAGTAGAATTTCAAAACTCTCTTGGTCTAGTCCTAAGGAAGATCTTAGCTGGTCAGCAATGCTCCCCCCTCTCTCAGAAGACCCGTCATCGATCAGAGTTCTAATTTGCCATCCATCAGAGGTTGTTACAACAATGATTGTTTCCAGTGAGTCTTCTGATCTATCCATTGAGTTGAACTGCCCCCTGGTCAGGGAATCCGAGAGTCCTATCCAACCTTGTTCGATATCAATTAGTCCGTACTCAACTTGCGGTCCGTTCGGCCCTACTCTGTCGAAAATTACTTGGATTCCCCTTTCAGATTCCACTGTCCCGATTCCTGCCAGTCCCCTTGCTGAAATCCTAGTCTCCAAATCGTCTATGGTCTTGAAATTGGAATCTGTGACATACGTCACTAGTTCAGAGTCCTGGGGGGTACCCTCTCTCCATATGGAGACAAGTACGTCCATATCTTCATGTTCGATGACAGTTAATTCTGGGAGTGCAGCCTCGTCTCCAACAGCCCTCCTGTAAGTCCATGTTTCCTGACCAATTTCCCCATGGGAGTACCAAACTCCTAACCTGTCCTTCCCCGTGGAGTCATTCCTGATCGTCTGATACAATAGGTGTGCCTGTTCCTCTCCGAACTCCACGGACAAAGAATCCCTTTGCGCGGGGTCGGCGTCAATGTCGTGGATAATTCCGGACATCAGGGTCCAGTCATCGGAGGAGAGTGGACTATCTGCATGCAGGAGAAAGATATCAGTAACGTCCTCAAGAGTCCCGTCGCTGAATACATCCCTATGATAGCCCGAAACAAGGATTTCGGAATCCTCAACATCCATGTCTATCCCCCAGTATTTTCCGTCTGAAAGGGGAATTCCGGGGAGAAGATCTTGGGCGGGGGAAATCCTGCAAGATGAGTCAACGGTGGAGTAGCTCAGAGTTTGCATTAGGAAAGAGTTCGGGCCCATGTATCTCCTTGTCCAAACAATGTGTGCATACTCATCCTCGGTACTGACTATAGAAATGTCTCCCGACCAACGTTCCTCGATTACGTTGTTACACTCAATCAGGGCCTTGCTTTGAGTCAGTTTGTACATTATCAGGGTCCCGTCTTTCTCTCCGATGAGTAGGTCTTCCCCCTCCTCACTGTTCAGGCTCACCACTGCTAGTGGGGCTTCTCCCGGATTCATTTCTAAAGGCCTTGGTCCGGTTAAAGTCGTACTATCGACCAACAGCGTCTTTTCTCTAACATTGTCAGACCAATCATTGTCAGAACCACTCTCTATCAACACGCTAATCCTGACTTCCAGTGGTCCTGTTGAATTTGGCACAATGGGGAATGAGATGGTGGAATGGGACCCTCCTAGGACTAGGGGCACGGTTGAGTTCGCGACCATTTCCCACCCTCGGAAAGTCATCATTTCCAATGTTCCAGAAACCCCCACGGCATCTTGAGACCCCAGGTTGTCGATTCTGGCTTGAACCACGACAGACTCATCGGGCCGTGGAATCGGGCTAGATACGGTTACGGCGGAAATCGCTCCAGCCCTTATTGCTAGGTCAACCCCTGGTGGCCTTGGGGTGACAGAGAAGATGCCTGATAACTCGTTATTGCTGTTATCCAGCTCCTGAATCGCGTTAAGGGGATCTATTGCGATTGTTAGAAGCGCATCTCCGGATTCAGTTGGATTCCAATAAAGAACTACTTCGACAAACTGACCAGAGTCAATATTAGGTATGATGTACTCATCTTTTCTCTCTCCCCACTCCTCCAAAATTATGCCCACATCGGTTGCAGCTTGGTCTCCTGTGTTCCTTATGGTTGCCCTGACCTCTAGGAACGTGTTAACGTATGACTCTTGCATGGAGATGCCGAACTCTTGGACGGAAATGGACTTGCTAACGAACAATAGATCCGGCATAGGGTCAATGTTGTCCACCGTCACCACTCTTCGAATCTCATCGGATACAACTCCAACTGCACTCACTACCCTGACTGAAATCCTATACTCATCATCCTTGAACTGGGTTGTATCCCAATTGAAACTCCATCTAGTCCACCCATCGTCCCCGTCTTCGCATCTTAGACCAGAGTTGGAATTCTCGCCCTGCCTGAACATGTGTACGCAGAATGCGTGACCTTGGTAGCAAGGGTCGCTGCTTCCGTCCCCCTTGAATTGAGAAGTCGAGTGACAAAGACCATTCAGGTCTTCCTCGGTCCATTCACCGTCATGATAGTTGGGCCCATCCTGCCAGTCTTCGTTGTCTAGCCTCCATTGTATTGTCGCGTTTCCGATAGACTGGAACTCCCCATGAACCTCCACGGAACCTTCGAGTCCGTCCTGTCCGCTTGGTCCTTCCAGGGTTATGTTGACCCTTCCAACGGGAAAGAAAAACTCCGTAGTATTGCTCCACCTGCCTACATCATTCCTCGCTGCCGCCATCCCGGTGATTGAGACATCTGTGTAGTCTTCTGGAAGGTCGGGGACTTGGAACGGTGAAGTCCAATTAATGATCCCAATGGGATTTGACCAATCTGTTATCGTGACCCTTTGCTTGGGAGTATCTGAGGACTCTCTGAACTCCATCTCAACCTTCACGACTATTTCTTCTATCGTACCATTGTCTTCACCGTGTTCGTTGATGTGGCCTCTGAGATTATACTCTTGCCCTTCTACTAGCCATGAGAACTCCGCAGGACTCTCTATCTCCACCCACTTCCCCTCTTGATTGGGTCCCGGGCCTGAAGTCTCATTCCCTCCGCCACCGCCACCACCGGTACCGGTATCGAACATCTCACTGGCAACTTTCCCGCCATCAATTATTCCGAATCCATATCTCGTGTTCCAGTTGTTTTCCTGGAAAGTACCATCCGTGGACCACTCACTCCTAAATTCCGATCCACTAGCCAGGAAACTTCTGATAGCCTCGTACCTCTCAATTCCGGGCTCATCTTCGTCCATGAACGGCATCTTCCTCATTTCGCCTATTTCCAGCATTATCGCAATCATTCCCGCTACTGCGGGCGTAGACATACTCGATCCGGATGCTTGTGTATAATCGTCGCTAGCTCTGTTGACCTCCGAACCAGGAATTATTCCTGATGACTCTGCATGTTGAGCAGAATTGATGTTCGAACCAGGAGCAACCACCCATGGCTTCATCTCATCCCACGAATCCCCATCTCCATCGTCGCTTCTAGGTCCGTAGTTGGAGTTGGAACTTATTGAGTCATCATTTCGATCTATTGTATTCTTATCATCCAGCCAACCAACGGTAATAGATGTGTCAGCAGCACCAACAGAGTTTACGTTGTTTGCTCCATCGTTTCCAATGGCAGCAACGCACACTAGCCCATTCTCTGAAGCCTGATTGACTAGATTTGCTTCTGCTGAAGTCCCGTCCTCATTACTATCTCCAACAGCCGAGCTAGCCCTGCCGAACGACATCGAGACTACTTGTATACCTCTGCTGGATGCGTTGTTCCCCCAATCGGTATCTCTGTTGTTGATGACCCATTGTAGGCCTGCCAGGATTGATTGCGAGTTACCTCCCCCGTAGTCTTCCATAACCTTGACATCGACAAGATATGACCCCGGAGAGTACCCCTGATTCACACGACTGGAATCTCCTGTTCCCAATGCAATCCCTGCTACATGCGTACCATGCCCGTCTCCATCATCAGGATCTTCGTCATTGCAACCAGATTGGCCCACTCCAGTCGAGTCGCACCCTCCTAACCATTTGGGGTCCTCGATATCATCAGGATCATTTGTGTTGTCCCTGTTGTTGTCCGAGAAGTCATCGAGTGAGAAATGTTCGTTGTCTACTCCGGTATCTAGGATTGCTATAACCTTCCCAGAACCATGGTAGCCAAGGCCCCTAAGAGTCTCATCGTACACCCCTGAAGTTCTTACCTTGGACCCCTTGGTAGCCTTGTCTAGATAGGGCACGATCAC
>CACKMK010000014.1 GCA_902601345.1 uncultured Candidatus Poseidoniales archaeon | reverse complement strand
GCAATCCAGTTGCTCATGCAATCAGGACAAATAGGTGGAAAGGCTCTGAAATTAATAGTCTCGTAGTTGACCCAACTCACAGAGGTAAAGGAATATCACATAAATTGGTAGAAAAATGTGGCAATGGACGGCTTTTCGCATATACCCGGGACGCCCGACTTCAATCTGTGTTAGAAAAGGCGGGTTTTGAAAGATCGACAACTCCGGGATTTTTGAGTTCGTTGAACCTACTGATCAGCAGATTAGGAATGGTCTCTTGGATGATATTGTCATTGGAATTTAAACGAATTCTGCACCAAATGAAAAATATTCGAGATTACAAGCTATACGTAAGGGAATAGGAAAACAAGGGGTAAGGATCACGATGCCACTATTAGGTTGGGGCCCCCTAACTGATACTACTTCTCATTGGAGATGTTCTGGCTGATTTGCTGGAGGATATCCCTGATTTCGACAAGGACGTTGTTGGAGTCATCTGGAGGTACGGACTGTTGGGGGGCGGAAACCAATTCGTCCCTTTGCTGAAGGACGAGGTCGCGGAACTGATTGGAGTTTTTCACCCCGGTGAGGATGAACGGCGCAGCACCAGCCGTCTCGAACTGCATCCTGACGACCCCGAATGCGTTCAGTATTGGGCCCTCATGTATGGACACATCTGTGAGTTTATCCAAGGGGATGTTCTGCTGTTTCTTGAACAGCCACCCCATTCGCATGTTGATTGAGCGATCTGTCAGGGCTCCGCTCATGTTGTCGTACTGCTTCTTATGAACGATCAACCCGAA
The DNA here is from genome assembly GCA_902601345.1 of uncultured Candidatus Poseidoniales archaeon. Taxonomy (GTDB): domain Archaea; phylum Thermoplasmatota; class Poseidoniia; order Poseidoniales; family Thalassarchaeaceae; genus UBA36. Next base: position 19,458 of record CACKMK010000014.1, on the reverse strand, counting down.
TAGAATCCAGATTGGAATCAGTATAATTCCAACAATTGTAGAGAGAAGGCCGAAATTCGCCATTAACCACCAGTAAATGATGATCTTCCTATCAAATTCTACGGCCACGATATGGCCCTTGTCGGCGTATCCGGACCCCATCATGAGAATTCGAGGGTGCACTATGGGAATAACTTAGCGGCACTCGGAGGAATCATCTCCCCTGCACGTCATTGCGCATGCGTCATATGGGGCCCAGTGTATGCATTCTCATAGAATTTCAACTAACTCTCCCACCACTTTTCCCGTTCCTCTAACTTTTCTTGCATGGGAGCCTCGATTGGCTTCGCCGGATCATTCTCTTCTACGTCATCCAGAGAGTCCTCATCCCCTCCCGGTCTCGTGTAGAATGACATGCTGAGTTTGTACATCAGAGCGACTAAAAGAAATGTATTCACTATTGTAACAAGAAATGGCATACCGAACTCAAAGCCCCTAATCACCACACTCCTCTGAGGATCACTTGAATCGTAGTAGACTGTCACCTCACCCCCCTCTGGATTACTTTCAACGAAATTAGCGATTTCTTCAGAGGGTGCCGAATTCACGCATGACCAATGTGAATTTGGCGATTCTCGGCTTAGCCGCCCCTCCCAGAGAGAATAAGTTTGGCCGTTGTACACCACTCCATCCACTGTGTAGCTGTATGTGATGTGCAAATCGAAGACGCAGTTGTTCTCCTCCCCGTATAATATATACGCGACGGGTCTAGGTTCGAATCGGCTCTCTTCCATCGTACCAGTGGTGCTTTCGAAGGTGTAAGCCTCGGCTTGACCCGCAACTACAGAAAAGGAAAAAACAGAAAAAATTAGCCAGAATAATGCCCCCACGGCGAGCCATGCCTTACTACTTCCACCGAAGCCCATGAAAGGGAAGAACAAGAAGTGCATCAGATTCACGATCCAAACACTATACTGGTAATTTAGAACCCTTTCCCTGCACATTGTGGAAGTAATCCCTGCCTTCGACTGCGATACTGCTCACACGCTACCCAAACTGATATCAGTAGATGCAGGGTAAACATTGAATTCCTATATCCGGACCTTGGTACGTGGTAGACGAATGGTGGATTACAGAAGGACCACCTCAACCGGTGAAGGATGACACCGAACGCCTCCCTCCCCCTCCGGCCCCCCCTATTCTAGGCAGGCCCGCATCCTCCAGATGGAACTTCGAAGAAACTCTGACCGAGGAATTAATGGCCCCACATTACACCCGTCTCAAAATCATAATCATAACACCATTCGCGATAGTGTTCTCATCGGCCATCGTCCCGTTGGCCATTTTATTGACACTGCCCTATTTCCTGTATGTCATCTATTCCATCATTTCCGCCTTGTATCGTCTCAGAGGGACTGCATTCAAGTGGGGCTTAATGATCGTAGTAGGACTCTCATTACCCGCCGCAGTTTCTGCTTACAGGTACAACGCACTTTACGATGGCTGCATAGCAATTGGGGGCTGGGTATGCCGAGACAATACCAACTACGGGCCCTCCTTCAATCCCTTGTTCCTGGCACTCCCCTTAGCAGGAGGTATAGTTCTCCTGCCACCGATGTCCGAGCTAAGTCGGGGCACAATCTTTCTGGGAATGATATACGGGTTTGTCGTGAGCGTGCTCATCTGGATTGCTTCTGTGTTATTGGGGATCGGCGTGTACTTTTCTAATTGATTTGGGCGTCACATTCCCTAGCGAGTATGGTGGATTCGTCAAAATAATGATGCGAGGACCAGGAACGCCAAGCCAGCAAGGCCGAGCCAGATCCAGAGTGACAGCTTGGCCCCCTTTCCCGCGCTCAGGTTCCCGGCTTTATCTGCAGTATTCATAATCAAGGCTGAGAGAAGGGGAGGGGAGAGCACCATCAGACAGCACAAATCCTCAGGAAAAGAGCCTCCGGCCGAATCCAGCAATACAGGCAGTAGGATCAGCGAATATGGCAATACGAGGCCAGCGAAGAAGCCGCCGTCCAACTCCCATTCCTGCTGACTGTCCGTGAATCCAGGGAACAAAATCACGCTCTCCGGAGGGGCTTCGTCTTTGGCTGTGCCACCCAGAGGGGCCTCCTCCTTGTGCCTCAGGCAATAACCCGAGGTTCTGAACTCCAATGCGTTGCAACCCTCGAATGCACATTTTCTCTCCCCCATGCTCCGCTATGAGAAATTGGTACAATAGATGTTTTTACGGAACGGGGGCGCATCAAGGGCTTGGTGGCGCTCAGGGCCCCATCAGGCCCTTCAGCACCTCCTCGACCCTGTCCATCCCCCTGGAGATGTCATCTCGGCCGATCGTGTAGGCGAACCTAAGATGCCCCTCGCCTGCCTCGCCGAACGCTGTCCCCGGAGAGCACAGGACCCCTCCCTCGAGGAGCTTGAGCGCGACCTCCTCGCTGTTCATGCCTGGTACCTCGACCTTCGGGAAGACGTAGAAGGCGCCGGTCGGGACGTGGCAGGAGACGCCAGGCATGGAGTTGAGCCTCTCGCATATGAGGTCCCTGCGGGCCTCGAACTCCGCGCACATCTCCTCCGGGTACTCCGGGTGCTTCTCGAGCGCCTCGAGCACGGCATGCTGCATTGCGTCGTTGGAGCATGCGGTCACGTAGTACTGCATCTTGGTAAGCTCGGCCATGAGCCCCGGGTCAGGCGATAGCAGGTACCCTATCCTCCACCCGGTCATCGCGAAGGTCTTGGAGAACGACTGGACCATGACCAGCTTGTCGTAGCCGGCTCCCAGGAAGGAGACGTGGGGCGAGTCGTAGACTATCCTGTCGTAGACCTCGTCGGTGATCAGCCACAGGTCGTTCGCCCTGGCGAACTCCACGAGCTCGTCCCTCTGCCGCTCGTCCACGTTTCCACCGGTGGGGTTGCTGGGGAAGTTGTACAGTATCGCGACTGTGCTGTCGTCGACGACCTCCGCGAGGTCCTCGACCGTCGGGACGAAGCCGTTCTCGAACCTGCATGGGTAGAAAGACGCCTCACCGCCGCAGATGACGACGTCAGGGGGGTATAGGGGGAAGTAAGGCTCGGGGATCATCACCTTGTCCCCTGGGTTGACGATTGCGAGGAATATGTCCAGAAGGGCATTGGTCCCGCTCATCGTGATGCAGACGTTGGACTCGTCCAGCGTAGGGATGCGGTGGTGCCACATCTCCGCTATCTTCTGCCTCAGAGGGGGGAGTCCCGCGGTGGTGGTGTACTTGTTCCTCCCCTCCCTCATCGCACGTGCGAAGGCCTCGACTGCGAGCTCCGGGGGCTGGAAGTCCGGCTCGCCCAGCCCGAACTGCACTGCGTCGTCCCCGGCCATGTCGAACATCCTCCTCACTCCGGTTGGACGAATGTTCTTCGAGCGGTCGGAGAATCTCACCATGACCTCCGGACTAGCCTCCTAGGATTTTAACAAGGCGGCGGAAGATGCTCGATTTCACCCTCGGGGGAGTTTCAGTCGACCAGTTCCGCGTCTATTGCTGCCTCTTCCCCGTCGGGGGAGCGCATCCTCGCGAGGACCAGGGAGCCTGCCCACCCCATGGCCACCAGTACCACGAGCCCGAGGGCGGCGGCAGGTATTCCCCGGGAGGATTCCCCTCTCCCCTCCCCCGTTACCTCGTAGAAGACTGGGAGGGAGTGCGAGTCGCCCGAGGAGGCGTGGACCTCGACGATGTGCTGGCCCTCTGACAGTTCCCCAGGATCGAGGATGACGTGCCACAGGAATGGGGTCAGGGCACCCAATTCCCCCGGGGGTTCGGAGTAGGTGGCCTCGTGCCATGGGCCGCTGCCCACCCTGTACTCGACCCTGTCGACCGAGCCTGCCTGCCCCCATGCGTGCCCGGTGATGTTGATCACGCCCGTCTGGGTGAGGTTCAGCCCATGGCTCTGGAGGGTCGGGTCTATCGACCCCGTCTGCCCTGAGTCCCTTAGGAAAATCGCAAGCTCGACCGAGGCCAGGGCGTCAACCATCCCATATCCGAACTCCCGGTTCCAGTAAGGGTCAACGTCCGGGGCACTGGGCTCTCCCCTCAACTCCGAGGTGTGCTTGAGAACCTCCTTGATCTGGAGTGGCGTGAGGTTGGAGTTCGCCTCCATGACCAGGGCGATGATGCCGCTGACCGCTGGGGTCGCGTACGAAGTGCCGCTCCCCCTGCCTGTGTAGGTGTTCTCCGAGGCGTCACCGCCGAGGAAGTTGTTGCAAGAGCCACTGGTGACGCAGGCCTCGGCCTGGACTATGTTGGTCCCGGGGGCGCTGATCTCGGGGATCAGCTCGTTGAGGGGGTTGCCGTCCCCGTTGTCCTTGCGAGGCCCCCTGGAAGAGTAGCCTGCGATCTCGTCGTCGGACCTGTTGACTGTGTTCTTGTCATCGGTGGCAGCGACCGTGATTGAAAGGGAGGACGCGCTCATGCCCGAGAGCCCGTCGTTGTCCTCCCCGGAGTTGCCTGCGGCGTTCGACACCACGACGCCTAGCCCCATGGCCTCGTCGAGTATCCTGCTGTGCATGTCCGAGCCGTCCGAGCCGCCATCCTCGTGGCTGGTAATCCCCCAAGACAGCGAGATGATGTCGATGCCATGCCCCTCCTCTTCGACCCCCGGCCAAGCGTCGTCCCGATGGTCGATAATCCATTGAAGTCCGTTCATTGCTGACTCGTAGAACTCCTGCTCGAGCAGGTAGTTCTCGAACGGGCCTGCCCCCACGTCGGTCCCTATTCTGACATCAACGAGGCCCGCATCGGGGGCTGACCCGTAGAACTGGGACTGGGTCCCGTCCGCCTCCAGCCCAGTGGCGCTGGCCATGCCCATGCAGGCCGTCCCGTGCTGGTTGCCGTCATCGGGATCGAAGGAGCCGTCGTCCTCCCGGCCGCCTGCGAGGATGCACTGCGGATCGCTATGGACGTAGCACACTGCGTCGTAGCCCGCGACGAACTTGCCCACCAGGCCAGGGTGCTCGTTGTCGACCCCGGTGTCAACCATGGCGATGTTGATCCCACTCCCGGACAGTCCCAGGTCCCATGCGCCGACCGGGTAGTCGGAGGAGTTGCTGGCCTTCACCGCAGGGGTCTGGACGTCGCCGTAGAAAACCAGCGAGCCGTACCTCTCGACCATGGCGACTCCGTCAATCAGGGACAGTCCCCCTGCATCCTTGGGATCGATGGCGCCCAGAAGGACGGCGTCCACCACGGGAAGCTCCTGCCGAACCTCGAACCCCATCGATAGCAGAGTATGCCTGTCGGACTCGGTGACGGCTCTGGTGAAGGATAGACCGACGTTGACAGGGCCCACAGCCCCCTGGATTGAGTCATGGATGCCGTTCCTGTCCATGTCTAGGGTGGTCACGTCCCACCACTTGGAATGCGGGTCCCACCAGATATCGGATTGTTCTGGTACCGAGGTAAGATGGTCCGGATCTACTATCTGCGCCTCCGCGTGCCTATCCACCGCCTGCGTGGATGCCGAGCTGGATGCCGCGATGCTCCCTGTAAGCGGGGACATCATGACCACGACCATCAGCAGAGCGAGCGGTCTGCTGTCCATCGTGCTCATGCGCGCATCTGCTTCTATTCAACCCAACCTAGTTCGGTGAGGGGATCAGGCTGTTCGCTGGGAGGGGGAGTTGTGGTGGGGGCACTGGGATTTGAACCCAGATCAGCGGGTTTCTTCCGCTTAGCGTGCACCCGGATCGCGCACGCTCTCGGTTTGCGACAGGTCGGTGCTCCAGTTGGTCATCAAATCCATCAGAATACCTCCTCGTCGTCATTCCCGTGCAACTGGAGCCCGCGGTACTACCAGGTTATACTATACCCCCAAGGGTGAGTCAGAGAGCGGTTTCCCGCTTATGATGGTCTCGGTCGTACGATGTGTCACAGTGACGACGCCAATGGGCCCAGAGAGATGCTCAGCATGGTCCAAACGCCCATTATGGAGACTGCCAGGCCCCACGCCCTTGGTCTCAGTCCGACGCTCATTAGTCCGATGATGGAGGAGTACTGTCCGAAGAGTAGCGGTACCGATCGGAGTACTGTGGCAGATATGCCCGCGGTCACCCCGTAACCTAACAGCATCAGCGGCGAAAGTAGGGCGCCGAGCAGACCGGACCTCGCTGTGGCACCGACCCCCTGAGCGATCATGGAGGGCTCGACCAGCCAGACCAGCCAAGCCAGCCAAAGCCCTAGGTAGACGTCCTCGGAGAACCTCCTCTCGCCCCTCCAGTCCCTGTACTTCTGGTCGAGCCGGGCATGCAGTGCCCTGGAGAGAAGCTCCACCTCGGCAATCCTTCCCCTCGTGAGCATCGAAGCGCCGTGGTAGACCAGGATCACTGAGAGAGCCAGCTCCACCATCATCCAGTTCGAGCCCATCCCCAACGCGGAGAGGAGGGCCACGGGCAAGGCCCATGCGATGAAGCCGGATAGGGATGCACCCATTGTCATGAACACCCCGACGCCGGGAATCAATACCTCCTCTGGAGCCTTGTAGTCCCTCTCCGACGGCATCGCAACCACCAGGAGGGGTAGAAGCGACAGCCCCGCCACCATCGACAGGATGTTCAGGGGGGAGTGGTCGGACCCTAGGGACGCTGCCTTGGCGGAGGACTTGATGTCCGAGGGGGACATGGAGCCAGGGGACCAGTCCACGATGAATCCCGCTGAGTCTATTACGAACACCGAGTCAGTGGGTCCGCTCGGGAGGGATTTGCCCACCGTCCCGTCATCCAGGAGCAGGGGCCAGGAGCCGTTGAGTTCCAGCGAGAAGTCGTCCAGGTTGTAGGCCTTGACGTCCTCCCCGGTAGCGATCTGGGCGAAGGACGCCGAGGGGCCCCCCTCCATAGCGAGCACCTTGGATGCGGAGTCGAAGTCGTCCATCTGCCTCTCGGCATTGGGGGACCCGGGAGTGAACAGACCGAGGACTGCCACGTCCGATTCGCCCAGCAGTCCAGATAGGGACTTCGCTCCGGTGTCTGGGTCGTGCGAGAGGAGGATGAAGCTCGGCGCGGCACTACCCTCGCGGTAGTTATCCGAGTCTATCTCAGGCAGCCCAATTGCCGTCCCCATGCAAGCGAGAGCTAGAAGGAGCACGGAGCCGTACGCTGGCAAGGGTAGCTGCGAGCCCCTCATCGATGCCCCTGCCCATGCCAGTAGCCCCAGGAACACTGAGGCCACGGCTGCGAACGACCCCAGTATGGGCGGGGTATCCTCTGGAACGTTGAACCTCAGCAGAACCCATGAGTGGCAGGTCTCCCCCGGGTCCTGATCGGTTAGCACCATGCAAGCATCCAGCATGTAGTTCCCAGGAGCAAGGGGCTTGTCCGTTATCCAGGTTAGGACGGTCCTGTTGGATTCCCCCTTGGAGAAGCCGTCCGGGATTTCGAAGTGGTCCACCCAGACGTCCTCATCGTGCTTGTCGTGCCTCATGTCTGACCACGGGACTGGCCCGACCAGCTCTATCGACTGAGCGGAGAAGTCCGATGCGCCCCACGGCGAGAAGGGAGTTAGCTCGATCCTCGCCATCCTGTTCTGGTCCACGACCACGTCCAGCTCTGCCTCTATCATATGCCCGTCGAAGATCACCCCGGTCCTGGCATCGTAAGTCCCCCACCAGAGGGTCCCGGATACAGCGCACTCGTGCCTGACCTGTATCGAAAGGCGTATCTCCTCACCGGAGTTCATCGAGACGTTGACGTTCTCGGCCCTCACCTCGAAGATGTGGGGGTCGGTCCTGTCCTTGTTCATCACTATCGGCTCCGTGTCAATGCTGGATAACGCGGTAATCCCTCCCATAGTAAGCGAGACCGAGAACTGCGTTTCGGCGCCCAGTGGGCCTCCCACGGGGAGGTCGGATATCGAGCATATGTCGCTGTTCGATTCCAGTGAGGCGAAGAGCAGGATTGTGATGTTCCCCTCGAACCGGAATGGCTCCTCGGTAGGCGCCGAGAATGCATCGACAATGGTTGGTAGCGTCAGCGAGCTACTCTTGGAGAAGGAGACGCTCCCCGATGGTAGGCCAGTCACAGTCGTCCAGTTGCGGTCCAGGTACTGGCCATCCTCCACCCCCTTTAGGAACAGCATGTGCTGTTCGGGGTAGGACTGGTCTACCCCAGGACCCTCGTATGCCAGCTGGTTCTGGGCAACGCTGGAAGAGGAAGATGAAAGGATGAACAGGGCGCATATGGCCATCAGAAAAAGAGGAGCGCGTCCCTGACTCAAACTACTCACCATAGGAATCTGCCCCAATCTGTTGTTCAATCCTTTGTATTAATGTTAGAAGAGCCTAGTAGCTACAAAAAGGGCCATCAGAGAGCCTGAGAGAGTCGCGATGAAGTTCACCCCGTGCTTCCCCAGAAACCCACGATTCTCCAGCATCGCACCCAGTATGGAGTCAATCTGGCACCCTAGCCATCCAATTAGGATAACGAACGGGAAGAACAGCTCTACTGGTGTCCGGTCTCCGTTTATGGCCCCAAGAATCGTGGACACCACAGAGATCAGCAGTGCCCCATAGAAGGCTGCCAGAGTCCCAGTGGGAGACATCCCCCCGTTCGTTCCGGCTGGGACGGCCTCGAGAGTGGTTATTATGCGGGTCCTGGGATCTAGGCTGCCTATCTCTGAGGCAAGGGTGTCCGAGGCAGCCACAGAGACTGACGAGCAGAGCATGAAGTACGCCCACTCGTGGCCACCGATGAAGAAGTTCCCGATCGCGATCATGCTGGCCATCCCGCCGTTGGCCATTACGTTCTTCCAACCCCTCACCCCTGCGTTGGCCTCCTCGGCGGAAATCCTCGCCTTCTCCTCAAACCTCCATTTGGTCGCGAAGGAGCCTACAATTAGGAAGGTCATGACTACCACCAGCCATGTCCAGTGCCCCAGAAGGGATATCGTCAGACCCACGACCAGTGCAGCAATGACCCCTCCTCTGTCTAGTAGGTCCTTCCACATGGAAACGAGCAGTAGGACCGATACCAGAGCAATGGAGACAGTGAGGTCATCGCCTAGTTCGACCATATTGACAGGATGTCGTTGCCATTAGCGGTCATGAACGATTCGGACTGGGCTCGTGGATGAGGGCGAATTGCCAGGGGACCCCTACTCGAGGGAGTTGACCCCCTTGATCAGGCCCCTAGCGATCAGAAGTACCGAGGAGACTAGGAAAGCTGTCCACGTGAACTGGATAATGACTGTTGCAGAGCCCCCCATGCTGTAGGCATCGGGCAGGTAGTATGAGAGGAATGAGGACCCATTCCAGAATGCGTGTCCCGCTATTGACAGGGTCACAGCTGCCGAGACTGACTTGGGGGTCTTGATCCCCGTTGATGCCCTCATGGCCCGGTTATCGCCATATGTGAAGTGGAACTCTTGGGTTCCGAACTCAGGCTCCCTTGCTGGTGCCGGGTCCTTTCCGACGATTACCCATGGATGGGCCTCTTCCTCGGTCTCTAGTGATGCCTGCGAGATGGCCTCCTCCAGCGTCGGCCTCGAGCCATCGTACCCAGAAAGGTCCCCGTCTCCGTCAGTGTCGATCCCTACGCCCTCTGCAATATCCATCGCGGATATCGCCATGGACTTGGCCTTCCAAGAGAGCCTGGCCTTCAACTCCCTGTCTGTCGCCATCCACCCTATCGCCGTACCAGCGACTGCAGTCCACACTGCGTGGCCAGGGATTGACCCGATACCTCGGACCAGGATTGTGAGAGAGGCGGCGAAAGGACCCCCCAACAGCGATACCCCGATGTACTGGAAGTTCTCTATCAGCGCGAAGCCCAGGCCTACTGTGAAACCCACCTGGAAGCCGTGCTTTGGACCTTTGATGTAGGGCAGGAATAACGCTACTGCCATCGCCTTGAAGATCTCCTCGCACAAAGGTGCGCCCACGGCGAGGAGCGAGAACTCGAAGGCCCAGTGGTCGGATTCGAAAGGGATTAGTTCGGGTGCCACGAGGGAGTTGAACAAGAACGCGGGGAAGGCGGAGGCCATTCCCGCCATCAGCCAGGCCTCTGCATCCCTCCTGCGAGTAGGAATTCCCAGAAGCCTATCGGAAGTCCCCCACCAAGCGAGGACCGGGAGTGAGAAACCAACTATCCAAGTCGGGATCGCGAGCAGTAGGAACAAGACGATGCCGAGATCTGCCAGGTCCTCCTGGAAGTCCTGCAGTATCAAAAGGAGCAGGCCAACCAAAACCGAGACGACCAGGCCGAAGAGCAGCCACAGCTGGCGAGTAGGGGGAAGGTCAAGGACGGAGTCGTCCCTAACCAAGTAACGACTCATTCTCGTCCTCATAGGAGTCCTGAGAGACCCGCCCTCAGGAAGCGCGTGGGCCTGAGAGCCCCCCTCATCGGCAGTGAGTAGCCTGACATGAACAAGTCTCGGCCTATGCAACCTGAAAATGAGGGCTATCAGAGGGGCGCTGCACAGTCCAGAGATGAGTACGGCAATCGGCTCGAGATATACCATGCCTATCACTAAGAACAGTAGGACGTACATCAGGAAGAAGGCGGGAATGACCGTCCCAAGCATCCTGAGGTATGCCCTCCATGGCCTGCTATTTCTTGCGACCATGAGGTTGCTTGGTGGCTCGCTTAGGGGCTCTGGTTCCTTGAACCGGTACATTCTCCCCATCTGGTCTATGAATGTCCTTTCTTCTTCCATGGCCTCACCCGGTGCCACTCAGATCGCCCATCACTCGCGGTGCCAGATACACCCGGTGCGGTTCCTCATCACTGTGGCATCCTATGAGCCGGGGGTTTCGATATTGGGCTTTGTCATCTACCGATTACCCCGCAGGATGTACAGTATGTCTCACTCCTCTTCTCGTCCCTCTTCATGCTCCACTGGCCACAGGATGGGCACCGAGGTAGGCGCTTGCCTGGTGCCTTGACCCTTGGGGGCCTTCGCCTGCTAGTCTTCGGTACGGCCCATCCCTTCTTCGGGCGTCTAACCTTAGGCACGAATCGGGAGAGGGGTCCTGATTCAAGAAATTGACTGATAGGAGCGGTGGTGTGCTCGGGAAGTTAATCATAAGCCAGTGGCATATCGGGTAGCATGCGCTGCACGGTTGTCGGAGCAGGAGTTTCCGGACTCACGACAGCAATTAGACTCTTGGAGAGCGGACATGAAGTCGGGATAGTTTCGGACAAGTTCAGTCCGGAGACGGTATCGGACGTGGCCGCGGCGATATGGTACCCCTTCCTGGTAAAGCCCGCGGACAGGGCCGATACGTGGGGGATAGTGACCTACGATGTCCTCGAGGGCCTAAGTACAGAAGCACCCGAAGCCGGTGTTACGATGAGGGACGGTAGAGAATACCTGAGGGACATTGTGGACCTTCCGCCATGGAACGATGACATAGCGGCATTCAGGATCCTAGACGAGGGCGAGATACCAGAGGGCTACGTTTTCGGTTGGGAGTTCAGGGCTCCCGTTATCGAGATGCCCCTGTACATGCCATGGCTGAGGTCCAAGGTCGAGGAAGGTGGCGGGACTTTCAGGCATGGTTTCATTGAGGATTTGTCAGACCTGAGTGGGGACCTTGTGGTCAATTGTGTCGGCCTAGGGGCGAGAGAGCTTTGCGATGACCTCGAAGTCAGACCGGCAAGGGGGCAGATCCTCTTCATTGACCAGGACCCGGGTGTAGGTCACTTCGACCAACAGCCGGAGACCCTGACCTACACAATCCCCAGGAGCGACGTGACCGTGCTCGGCGGGACTGCGCAAGTCGACGACTGGAGCCTGGATATTAGGGACGAGGACAACGACCTGATACTTAGCAAGGTCGAGGCGATTTGGCCCGACTTGGACAGGGACAGGATAGTTGGAGGCACGGTGGGCCTCAGGCCTTCGCGAACAGAGGTAAGGCTGGAGGAAGAGGAAATAGGGGGGGTTCGTGTAATTCACAACTACGGACACGGGGGCGCCGGCGTGACCCTATCATGGGGATGCGCCGATGAAGTAGTTTCAATTGCCGAGGGAAGTTAGGAATCCCGATGGGAGAGACGTTCGACGTTGTCGACAGAACTGACACGGTGATAGGACAGGCTAGCAGGGAGGAGGTGCACCGAGAGGGGCTGCTACACAGGTCGGCCCACCTCTTGGTTTTCGATGGATCCGGGAGGGTCCTACTTCAGAAGAGGTCGATGAGTAAGGACAGGTTTCCTGGGAGGTGGGACTCTTCGGTGTCCGGGCATGTCGATAGCGGCGAGGGCTACGACCAGTGCATAGTCAGGGAGGCGATGGAGGAGATCGGTATACGCCTTGAAGCCACGCCTGAGAGTCTGTTCAAGATCGATGCATGCGAGGAGACGGACCAGGAGTTCACCTGGGTCTACAGAACGTACTCTGGAGGCCCTTTCACCCCGGACGAGGAGGAGGTCTCGGAGATAGGGTGGTTCACCGGTGATGAGGTGAATCACCTGGTGAGAACCGACCCCGATAGCGTGTCCCCTTCCTTCGCCCTAGTTTGGAGCAAGCTCCTAGAGAGACGCTGACACTCTCAGCTGTATGCAGCCTTCGTTGTGCTGATTACCACTGCACCTATCTTGTAGGGGTCCCCATTGGATGAGGGTCTCCTGTCTTCCAGCCTGCCGCACCAGCCGTCATCGACCGTCCCAATCGGAATTCTGATGGAGGCTCCCCTGTCCGAGACTCCGTACGAGAACTCATGGATCGACTGGGTCTCATGTAGGCCAGTCAGCCGCTGCTCGTTGTGCGCGCCGTATACGCTGATGTGCTTCTCTATGTTCTTGCCGAATTCCTCGCAGACCTTGTTGAATGTGGCCTCATCGCCACAAGTCCTCAGAGTCGTGTCTGAGAAGTTCACGTGCATACCAGAGCCGTTCCAGTCTGTCTGCCCCAGTGGCTTGGGGTGCCACACTATAGAAAGGCCGTACTTCTCTGCGTTTCTCTCCGCAAGGTACCTCGCGACCCATACCTCGTCTCCTGCGTTTTTCGCACCCTTCGCGAATATCTGAAACTCCCACTGGCCCACCGCCACTTCTGCATTGATGCCCTCGACGTTGATCCCCGCCTCCAGGCACATGTCTAGGTGAGTCTCAATGACTTCCCTACCGTAGGCGTTCTCGGCCCCGACGGAGCAATAGAACTGTCCCTGAGGGGTTGCGTCCCTAGGGAAACCCAGGGGGAGGTCGGTCTCGGGATCCCAGAGGAAGTACTCCTGCTCGTACCCGAACCAGAAGTCGTCATCGTCCTCATCGATCGTTGCCCTGCCGTTTGTAGTGTGAGGAGTTCCATCAGCATTGTACACCTCGCACATCACGAGGAACCCGTTCAACCTGTCAGGATCCGGATAGATTGCCACGGGCTTCAGGACGCAGTCGGAAGAGCCCCCCTCGGCCTGAAGGGTGGAGCTTCCATCGAATGACCAGTCCTTACAATCATCCAGTTTTCCTGAGAAATCTGTCTCGATCATCGTTTTGCTTCTAAGGCTCTGTGTTGGTTCAAATCCATCTAGCCATATGTACTCTAATTTTGACTTAGTTGCCATAGCGGTTGGCCGTGGAAAGGTAGTTTATAGTCTGAACGCATGAACAAATAATTGTGAATATTTTGAAAATAATTATTAAAAAAATATATAATTCTAAGATAATGTATACTTGTTATGAGTAAATTTATACAAATGTATATATTTTTTTAGAAATTAACAAAAAATCCGCTCAAATGAACATTGGCAAATTTAGTTCTTGACGACCGGTTCTAGATGGTGGACGTGCCGAGATTTGAACTCGGGGCCTCTTCCATGCCAAGGAAGCGCGCTTCCAAGCTGCGCCACACGCCCAATGGACCTACGAACTGCGACGCCCATTTAAGGAGGACGTGAGAGGTAGTGGCATGGTGTCACGGGACTCCGAAGGGCGACCTGAGATCCCAGAGGGGCTGCTGGCAACGCTGATTCAAGAGTTGGAGGGCGAGGATGCCCCGTTTGTCAAGCACCTGGACAAGGAACTAGGGCTCAACTGGCTGGACGAGGATGAGTCGCGCCTTGGCTTCACCAGATTCGAATTAGACCATCACGAGCTATACCGGAGGAGGAGGCTCGGTGCCCCGCCAGGCCCTATTACAATAGCCCTGAACCCTATTCTTTCCGATGACGAGGCCCTCTTCAGGCACACCCTCACTCACGAGTTGCTACATGCGGCTGGCCTTCTTGATCACGATGGTTTGCATGCAGAGATAGTCAGTAGAGTTGCTCCCGCTCCGAAGCTGAGGGACTCGCCTGTGCTGATGAGACTCAGAGAAAGAGTCCTTCAGGAGCTCCCCGAGGAGCAGTGGATTTGCGGGAAGTGCGGCCATACCTGGGAAAGAAGGAGAGTGACTAGGCCGACACGGTGCCCGAAGTGCGCGAGCAGGTTTGAGGAGAAGTGAGGGTTCATCTAAGTGAGGCTCCCGCAGAGGGTCGCGGGCGATTGGTGTAGTCTGGATATCATGCTGGCCTTCTAAGCCGGTGACACGGGTTCGAATCCTGTATTGCCCACCACCGAACTAAGCGTTAAACGCGAATCGCTCATATACGCGAGGCAGGTCGGAAGGACTCGACAACTGGAGGATGATTCGCTAATGAAGAGAGGTTCCCGTGCTTGGAAGAAGCAGGGGAAGCAGCGATGGAAGTGGCGAAAGAAGAAGCTCCGAAGGCGTAAGGCGGCCAGGAAGAGGGCTAAGCAGCGATAGTTCGATATCGTCCAATCACCAATGTGGGGGATTTATTCCGCCCCGTTGCTTCGTATTTCCATGGGGTCTCGTGCCGTTTTGGGTGTACTGATTCTAACATCGGCTTCCCTGGGGGGTTGCATCGGCTCTGAGGGGTCGGAGGATGAGTCTCGTTTCATCGATGACGAGAGCGAGCTATTCGATCCAGAAAGTCCGGATTACTGCGGTGACTTCGATGGGGACGGGGAGCCAGATTGCCCACTGAGCGGCTATATCCCTGACACCGATCCGTGGTGGTGCAACTCAACGGGCATTGGTGGGCATCACGTGGACCTTGCCTACGAGGGGGAGTCTAAGGGATTACTTTCTCCGGAGTTGTGCGAGGTCCTAACCTACGAGCTGAAAGACGCCATAGAGTGGGCAGCACAGTGGCCCACCTTGGGGGACGCGGAGGATGCCGGCTACACGATGTCGGTCGGTTACACCGAGGGAATGGGTACCCATCACGTGATGCTGAACAACTTCTCGATGGATGATCCCGGGTTCGACATCGATGACCCCTACTTCCCCGATACGAGGATTGACGAGGTTTTCGATCACGAAAGACCGGAGTTCCTTATGTACGGGGGCGAGGAAAGAGGATCGGAGTTGGTCGGCTTCGCATGGTTCGTCCGCGCTCCA
The DNA here is from genome assembly GCA_902601345.1 of uncultured Candidatus Poseidoniales archaeon. Lineage (GTDB taxonomy): Archaea > Thermoplasmatota > Poseidoniia > Poseidoniales > Thalassarchaeaceae > UBA36. The sequence continues at coordinate 4,108 of CACKMK010000014.1, read as the reverse complement.
ACCGACTCCCCTCCCGAGGGTTTCTCGGGAGATAACGACTGGTGGCACAGGCATTACTCAATGTGCTTCAGAACCAGCGAGTTCCTCATCATGGGAGAGGAGCTGAGTGACGATGTTTGCGAGGACCGAGGCGGTACAAACGTCAACCTGGAGAACTACTGGATGGTCCATGCTTGGGTGGAAAGGCCATGGCTGACCTTTGATGACGTTTTCACCAATCACCACCCCTGCCTCCACGAGGACGGCCCGGAGCAGGACCCGGAGGCCGAATGCTGGGGGGAGAGCACTGAGCACGTGGGCCACGACATCTGAATACGCTAGGAGCGTACTTCGATTACCGTATGGTGGAAGTTGCAAACCTCGTCGAACTGGTTCAGGCCCCTACAATTGACCATGACCTCGAATCCTTGAGCCCCCTCCTTCCTGTTGACGACCTTGTGCGGCGCCTCCTGGGAGCAGGAAGGGCACCTCAGGATGATGACATCGCCGGTCTTCTTGCCCTGGCTCATCCTTTTCTCGCGTGCATGCGCCCTCTCCTTCTTGATTCTCCTGTCCCTCCTGTAGAACTTTGAGTAGATCTGTAGCGTGATGCTGCTAAGCGCCAGTAACGATGAGAAGACCACCTCGACCTCAAGAGGAGACTCAGGGAGAGAAGTGGAATGGAGAATCTGTCCCCCGTTTCCAATTAGGCCCCCTGAGAGCAAACCCGACATGAAGATGGGGACGACCTGCCTTAGGTACATCCTAAAGGTGAGCGTGAGGAAGGTGGAGGAGACCAGAAGGAGGCTGGAGAGGGCCGGATGGGAGAGCTCCGAGATCACCGGCACCTCTGAGAGGACTTCCTGCGGGTCTATCCCCCTCTCGTAGACCAGGTACTCGTATCCTAGGAGGATAGCGATAGGGGGACCCCCTACAACGATATAGTTCTCAGCTACTTTGGGGAGGGTGTATCCGAAAAACAACCCAAGCACTACGCACGAGATTTTCACGACGTCCGGAGAGAGTGAGCCCGCGGCTAAGAGGTCCATCGAGTCCAGGAGCGGGACGGCGAATTCCGTTCCGACTAACAGCCCCAAAAGGGCACCAACCACCCCGAATGCTCTGTAAATCCTGAGTCCACTCCTGGGGACGAAGTTTGGCTTCACCGAAGCCATCACTGCGGCTCCGGCATCGCTGGCAAAACCGGACTTCCTCGGGGTAACTTTTCCAGTGCGCTCTGGCGCTCTTCCGTAACTGGGCTCCCAGAAGAGGTATATCCCCATCAGGATCATCGATATTCCGATTGGCCCCTCCATGGACCACGCTGTCAATACCGAGTTATTACGTATCCCTAGACTCTGCCCTGGTCAGGAGGAGTCAACTTCCTCTACCGAGTTCCTCTGAGCGATCCATCGCAGCGAGAATCGCCTCTACGACTAAGGGGGTGTAACCGTTTTCCTCCAGATGGGAGATTGCGGCATCTGTGGTCCCGCCACGGGATGTTACCGCCTCGCGCAGTGAGGTAGGGTCGAGGTCCGATTCCATGGCTAGCATTGCAGCTCCGAAGACGGTGTGCAAGACCAGTCGTTCGGCCATCTCCGAGGGCATCCCCATTTCCAGTCCGCTCTGAATCATCGCCTCCATTGTGTGGAAGACGTATGCAGGTCCAGTTCCGCTGAGTGCTGTGACAGGGTCCATCATCTCCTCTGGTGCCTTTAGGCAGACTCCCACCGCACTCAATACCGCTTCCACCCTCTCGAAGTCCAACTCCTTCGAATGTGAGCCTCCGCATAACACAGCAATCCCCTCGCCAACCAGGGCCGGCAGGTTCGGCATTACGCGTATCACCGAGGGTTGGCCACCGAGGCTCTCCTCAATCGATTTCGTGGTCACTCCTGCCGCGATGCTCATGATGGTCTGATTGGCATTTATGTACGGGGAAATTTCCTCAAGCAGCGAAGGCAGATTCTGGGGCTTTGCAGCGAGGACGACCAGGTCTGCGGACCCGGCGACCTGTGTTGCCTCTTTGCCGTCCACCACTCCCAAATCACCACAGATACGGCCTACTAGATCTTGATCCAGGTCGCAGACTGTAACCGACCTTGCTGTCACCGTCCCCTTGTCGATGATGCCGCGTACCAGAGCGGCCCCCATGTTGCCCACTCCGATTACTCCCACATCAAACCGCATATGTCCAGTCATGGGTTGTTATTCATGGGCATCATATTTCACACTGACTAGGTAAATTTTCGGATTACATCATATTATTTGCGGAACTGTAGCGCGGTAATACATGCCCACCACCACAGAAGACTATCGCTTGACTGGCATAGTGTTCACCGCAGTAATACTGATAGTTGGCTTGGTGCTTCTAGCAGTTGATGAAAATTCAACTAGCTACAGAGGTCTCCCCGCAGTAGCATGGTGCGCAATCATAGTATTCGGAATCCAATGGCTGTCTTGGGTCCCCGCATCCGTCGGACAGACAGAGCGATTCTACGATCTGACCGGTGGGATGACGTATCTCGTGGTAGTCGCATTCAGTCTGTGGGTAGGTTCAGAGTCCGAGGGGATCAGTTCCAGGGAATTACTAATCAGCATTCTCGTAGCCATATGGTCCATCCGCCTCTCTGGTTTCCTGTTCCTCAGAATACACCACAAGGGTAAGGACGGGCGGTTTGACGATCTGAAAACATCCCCGGTAAGGTTCCTCGTCCCGTGGACCCTGCAGGGCCTCTGGATCTTCCTGACTGCTAATGTCGTTATCGTAATTAACAGCCAGACAGGTCCCTCGCCTCCCCTGGGGATCTGGGATGTAATAGGGCTCTTGATCTGGATTCTCGGGTTCGGGATCGAGGTACTTGCGGACATGCAGAAGACCAGGTTCAACTCCAATCCGGAGAATGAAGGAAGGTGGATAGACCAGGGCCTCTGGTCCCTCTGCAGACATCCTAACTATCTGGGGGAGACCCTTCTCTGGACAGGAATCGCAGTCTTCGGAGTGTCTTGCTTGGAGGGTTTCGAGTGGGTCTCTTGGATATCCCCGGTTTTCGTCTACCTGTTACTTACCAAGGTCAGCGGCATACCCATACTGGATAGGAGGGCACTGTCCAAATGGGGCGATGATCCAGAGTATCAGGCATACAGGGAGAGGGTTCCCGCGATGATCCCCCTCCTCCGGACTAGGGGATAGTCAATCCTCCTAGCCGGTGGTCTGCCAGACGAATGAAACCCATCAGTCCTCCCACCATCTCTCTTTTTGCGGTAGGATGTCAAAGTCCAATCGCCTGTCTAGAGTGAATCCTCTATCCTCGAAGACTCGAATGCTCCACCTTCCCGCTGATTTTCTGGGGAAAGTCGCGTTGCCTGCATCTATCTCACTCAGCCAGTGCCATCGGACGCCTTCCTCTCCGTGGTCATCATCTGGGGCGCTAGACGAGTATATCCCCACCCATGCGGAGCTGTTGCTAGGAGGGTCGTTGATTCTGAATTTCACTGGCTTGCCCTCTATCGCCTGCAGTACCTCGATGTGGGCAACCATGGATTCGCGCAATTTGGAGCTAAAGACTGCCACAGCAGCGAGTGTCAACCCGCTAATGGCCAAAATGAACGAGCCAGCGACCAAAATACCAATACTCTCCACAATTTTTTCTCCGTCTTGTATCCACATGGGGACTTCGTACAATAAGTCATTCGAAAATGCGGTAATTTCGGTAGTACCTGCCATACAACCATAACATGCCCGTCCGACCTTAACCAGATCTCCTTTCTGCTCGGGCCATACATCTGCGCTGCACCCGCTCCCGGGGTGAGCGATCTCTGGTTCGAACGCTTGCCTCGTTGAATCTGGTTCGTTCCGCGAAGCCGTTGATGTCCATGGTTCGCTAATCCAGCTCCCCGAATGACGGGCGTTTACCACTACGGCCTCACAGTAGTCGTGTATTCCATTTTCGTCTAAATCGCCCGGTGTTCCCTTGATGAAAATGATGAATCCCTGATCACCTAAACCGTCTGCATCAGTAATCAGCAAATTAGCAGATGTTGTATCCTCATAGTGTATAGCTCCGGATGAAGCAATCCCGAGCGCAAGAAGCGAGGTTCCTGGAATGAGGAGAAGAGCGGCACACAC
>CACKMK010000013.1 GCA_902601345.1 uncultured Candidatus Poseidoniales archaeon | reverse complement strand
AAACTGGTCCCTTACTTGCTTAATCAGAGATCTTAGCACATCGACGTCTACTGGCATACCCATTCGCTCGAACATTCGGACCATTTCATCCATGGCCTCTTCATCGAAATCGTCCCAATTTTCTTCTGTCATTGTATCACTAGTTAACCTTGAGTTGTATAGTGGGAGACAGGGGAGGTATTTGAATTCAACGGGAGAAGGTTGACCTAAACCTACCTAGAACCAGATGATTGTATTGAAAACGTAGTCATCAGTGGCCATTCTATCATGGTAGAGTCAGATTACGATTTGGCTATCGAGGATACTGATAGAATACATGGAAGAACCGCGCTGGTAAACAACGTCAGGGCTGCTTCATCTCTGGCCGGGGCGATTCGCTCTACGCTAGGGCCCAAGGGCCTCGATAAGATGCTTGTAGACGCTGAAGGATCTGCATTGGTAACCAACGACGGGGTAACGGTATTGGAGACAGCCAATGTCGAGCATCCCACGGCTAGGATGTTGATCGATGCCTCTTCTTCGCAGGATCGTTCTGCAAGGGACGGAACCACCACTACGGTCCTATTGATTTCTGAGATGCTCCAGAATGCCCTGGATTTGGTGAGGATGGGAGTACATCCATCAATAATTGTCAATGGATACTCCTTGGCTCTCGATGAGGCTATTTCTGAGATTTCAAGGGTTTCGAAGACCTCAGATCAGAGTCAGAAATTCCAAGTTATTCGAACTTCACTACAAGGAAAAGGAGATTCATCGTTATGTGATATCTTGGCTGATTTAGCTATTAGGGCTGCAGATTCGCTAATTGATTTAGGAGATGGGGACGATATTGAGAGGATGTTTGTGAAACGTCTCGAGATTAAGGAAGGCGGAGTTGTAGATAGCTCATTAGAAAGAGGGCTGATGTTGCTAAAGTCCAGAGTCGATATATCCACTGCGGCGAATGCTGACGGAGGCCGTGTAGCGATCATCGATGGCGGTCTAGATAAGCAGAAATTAGAGATCACCGCGTCTATCGAGATTAGTAGTCCGGGGACTCTCCATGATTTCCACAGAAGATCAAGGCAGAACCTGCGAAAACAAGTGGATCACCTCGAGTCTTTGGGAGTTGATTTGCTGGTAGTAAGAGAGGGGATTGATGACGAGGCAGTTTCCATGCTCACGGATTCCGGAATTACTGCATACAGGAGGTTCGAGAGGGAGGATATGGACTTGCTATCCCGGATTACAGGTGCAACGCCAATCAGAAAGGCTGAGGATTTGAGCGCAGATGACATCGGGAGATACTCGAAAAGGTCAGAAGAGGTCGTCTCCGAAGTCAAACACACACTCATTGAGGGTCTAGGAGGAGGCATGACTCTGGTGGTTAGGGGGGCGACTCCAGAGATTAGAGATGAGGCGATCAGGATTTTCGATGATGCAATTGGAGTTGCCCACCGACTCAACAGCAAGCCCGGAGTCCTTCCGGGTGGAGGGGCCATTCAAGCACACCTATCTAGTCATCTAAGAACGTTCTCGCAGACTCAATCCGGAAGAGAGCAGCTTGCCATAGATGCATATGCATCTGCTCTGGAGTCTATTCCTAGGATTCTGGCTGAGAATGCGGGAAGGGATCCTGTGGAAGTCATCCTCTCCCTGTCAGCCGACCAGAAGGATAGCGGTGCGTGGGTTGGCTTCGACCTGCAAAGTGGCAAAAACCGCGATATGGAAGAGCTGGGTATTCTGGACACGGAATTCGTAGTTAGTAACGCTCTGTCTGGGGCCACGGAGGCAGCAATTAGCGTTCTAAGGATCGACGATGTCCTCTGGGCCAGGACGGACCCAAGTACACCAGATTGGGAGAGTTCAGAGGACTAGCTCCCGGAAATTCCTCTGAGCATCTCGTCGACCATCGACTCTAGGTCGAAGCGAGGGCTCCACCCCCACTCTCTCTCGGCTAAGGTCCCGTCTATTGAGTCGGGCCATGAGTCAGCATACTCCTGTCTTACATCCGGAACGAAGTCGCAGGTGAACCCCTCAACCCGATCTGAAATTGCATTCGCTAGTTCCTCCGCCGAGAATGAGAGGCAAGGGATGTTGTAACCTGCCCTCGAATCGCCCAGAAGACCGCCGTCTGCATCCATGAGTGTGAGCGTGGCATCGATCGCATCATCCATGTATAGCATTGGGAGACGCGTGTTTGCTCTGACGAAGCATTCGTAATGCCCAGAATCGAGAGCTGCGTGGAATATCTCGACTGCATAGTCAGTAGTGCCACCTCCGGCAGGGGCCTTGTAGGAAATGAGGCCTGGATACCTAATCCCCCTGGTGTCGACTCCGTGGCTTCTTCTGTATTCCCTGGCTAGAGCCTCTCCGCTAACCTTCGTCTCACCATAGACAGTAGTAGGATTGAGAGGTGAATCCTGAGAAGGGTTCTTGGGCGCGTCAGGACCAAAAACAGCGATGGATGAGGGTGCAAACACCCTCAGAGAGCACTCCCTAGCCGCCTCGAGAACCGAAATAGTTCCTCCGACATTTACCCTCCTGCATTTATTCGGATTCCTTTCACCGGTCGCAGAAAGAAGTGCAGCTAGATGGTATAACGTTCCTATTCCTTCTCGCTTGCAAATTGCCGAAATAGCATCTGTGTCCATCACGTCAAGAGGGAGATAGGGTCCTTCTTCTAACGATGAGTAGTCATCTGATTCTCTGATATCCGATGCGATTACCGAGTCTTTTCCATGTTTCCTCCTAAGAGCCTGGACAAGGTCAGTACCTATCTGTCCAAGGGCCCCGGTAACAAGGACTCTGTCGCCGTGTACGCCCGACATGTGTAGCCGTAATTCTGACGATACTTGAAATTAAAGAAGGGCGGAACAGGAACTTATGTGCCAATGTTGATATGGCATGGGCAAGTGATTCAAACCCCGTTGATGAGATGAAGTATGTCGTTGTGACGGGTGGTGTGCTCTCCGGATTGGGCAAAGGGGTGACTGCTAGTAGCATAGGAGTCCTGCTCAAAAGCGCTGGACTTAGGGTAACCGCAGTAAAAATAGACCCCTACCTCAATGAGGATGCTGGGACAATGAGTCCCTTCGAGCACGGAGAGGTATTCGTGCTAGACGATGGAGGTGAAGTTGATTTGGACCTTGGTAACTACGAGAGATTCCTAGATGTGTGCCTTACCAGAGATAACAACATCACCACAGGGAAGGTGTACAACAAGGTGATTCAGAAGGAAAGGCGAGGGGACTACCTTGGAAAGACCGTTCAGGTTATCCCACATATCACCAATGAAATACAGGATTGGATAGAGAGAGTGGCCCATACACCGAGCGATGGAAACGGGAAGGAGCCTGATGCTTGCGTAATCGAGCTAGGAGGAACAGTCGGCGACATTGAAAGCGCCCCGTTTGTCGAAGCTCTGCGACAGTTTCAATTTAGAGTAGGACAGGATAATGTGTGCTTCGTTCACGTGAGCCTGATCCCAGTTATGGGTCCAGTAGGGGAACAGAAGACGAAGCCTACTCAGCACACCGTTAAGGAACTGAGAGGGCTTGGTATAAATCCACATATGCTGGTTTGCAGGTCCAAGAGCCCGCTAATCGATGAAACTCGTAACAAAATCTCTGCATTCTGCCACGTCCCCCCAGAAGCGGTCGTCTCTGCACATGATGTTTCCAACATATACCAGGTTCCAATTATGCTCGAGTCGCAGGGGGTAACGAGTATGCTTGCAGACAGGTTTGGTTTCGAATTACCTGCCAAGAGGAAAGTCCTAGATGATTGGAAGGAGCTGGCTGATCACGTTGACACTTTGGATGATGCGGAGGAAGTTCACATCGCAGTAGCAGGTAAGTACACAGATCTGGCTGACTCTTATCTGAGTGTGATTAAGGCTCTCCAGCACGCCTCTTTCAAGGTCAATAGGAAGCTTGTGATCGACTGGATCGAGTCGTCCGCACTTGATGGGGAAACCGAGAGGTCAGATTCCGAGTCTCACAATTCCGCATGGAAATTGCTCAAATCTGCTGATGGAATCCTGGTCCCTGGTGGATTCGGCATCAGGGGGATTGAGGGGAAAATCAAGGCGGCTGAATATGCGAGGGAGAACAAAATCCCATACCTCGGTGTCTGTCTGGGACTCCAGGTTGCTACAATCGAATTCTGCCGGAATGTGCTCGGGATGGAAGGTGCCAACTCTACTGAGTTCGATGAGGAACCGGCCCATGCAGCTGTTGTATTCATGCCCGAGATTTCCAAGACCCATATGGGGGGGACTATGAGATTGGGGACGAAGCCTACCCCATTCCTTGTGGATGATTGCAAAATTAGGAGATTGTATGGAGGGGAGGGGCATGTCGACGAGAGGCACAGGCACAGATACGAGGTAAATCCTGAACTGATAGGAGATATCGAGGAGGCGGGCCTAGTCTACGTAGGAAAGGACGAGACGGGGGAGCGTTGTGAGATAATGGAGCTTGATGGGCACCCATACTACGTTGGCACTCAGTACCACCCAGAATTCAAGTCCAGGCCAGATCGTCCCAGTCCACCGTTCCTAGGTCTTCTGATGGCCGCATCAGGAATGGAAATCTAATCCACAGAGACAGGTAGAATTCGAGTTGTCCTGTATCCCTGAAGCACCTTCATGTATCTCATTGAGGCGAATCTTTCATCCAGTCCCTCGTCTCCGGTCTCAATCCTAAGTTTTCTCACCGTGAGTAGCTTAGCTGGAGTTAGTACGCCAAGAATATTGTCGATTCCGATTGATTCCAGGACAGCCGGCGATAGTTGCAGGTTCCCTCTACCGATTAGGAAACCCTGACCACCCATAGGAGACAATAGGAGAGTTGTTGGGCCATCATGAGAACTCAAGATGGACAGTATCCTAGACTCATCTAGGTCGGTACCCTCTTGTTCATCGCCCATGGTAGCGTCAATGCCAAGAGTCGTCAATTCAAATCCGTTGTTCTCGCCAATCGCCCTCAAGGTTCCTCCCGATCCCCAGATGATTAGGTGATCCTCACTAACTAGTGATTCCCGTATGTGCTCTGAAAGGCCTACGACAACGTCATCCTCCGACTCTGTCTGCACAAGTTCCTTGGATCCTTGCATCCACCTAGGGGAGTTAGGAGAGAAGGCCTCTGCATAGAGACGAACCACCCATTTGCCCTCCCTGTACAAATCCTCGTCCAGGTCCAGTACCTCGGTACTAGAAACCAACAAATCTCCGTTAATCCACGAGGATAATACCTCTGCAGCACCCTTCGGAGAGCTCGCGAAGCATCCCGAGTGCATCTTTACCCCGGATGGTACGCCTATCACGGGTATTTCCGAGGAATCTAGCTTGGATAGCGAAGCCACAATGTCCCGGGTGGTCCCGTCACCGCCGGAGTAGACGAGCAAATCTATACTCGAACTAACCATTGCCCCTACTGCATCCTCCGTATCCGATGCTGACGTAGTTCCTACGGACTGGTGGGCTTCAACTATCACGGCTTCTTCCATCTCATTCGGGATCCAGTCAGTTCCCATCCTCCCTCTGCTAGTTACCCATTCCAAGTCAACCTGTCCTCCCCCGTGGATTTTTGAGAAATACTCCAGCATCGACTTCAATCTAGGCCCTGACCTATCCTCCGCTCCTCTTGACCTTGCCAATTCTGCCTGACCGTCTGAACCCTTCAGACCTAGCCTCCCCCCCAGTCCGGCGTCTGGGTTTGCAAGCAGCCCGATGCGCACCATGTGCATCCCAGAGGGGAGGTGTTCTTATCGGTTCACGCTTGGGGAATTATTGTGAGACTAGTAGTGGCTCTGGGTGGAAACGCTCTCCTGAAGAGGGGCGAGGAGCAAACATCCGAGAATCAGAGGAGGAACGTCAGGAAGGCATGCAAGGAGCTGGCCCCACTAGCGAAGGAGAACCAACTGGTCATCACCCATGGGAATGGTCCGCAAGTAGGACTCCTAGCCCTGCAATCCGCATCGTATAAGGATGCGGAGGAATACCCCCTGGATGTTCTGGGAGCTCAGACAGAGGGGATGCTGGGTTACGCAATACAACAGGAGCTGGGTAACCTCCTTCCGACTGAGAGTTCTTTGGCTACCATACTAACGATGGTGGAGGTCGATCCAGATGATCCCGCCTTCGAAAATCCAACCAAGCCAATCGGCCCGACTTACAGCGAGCATGAGGCTAGGAGAATCTCCGAAGGGAAGGGATGGTCTATTTCGAAGGATGGAAGCGGCTGGAGGAGAGTGGTTCCCTCTCCTGAACCACACAGGATCTTCGAGTTGCGGCCGATTCACTGGCTCTTGGAGAAGGGGGTGATTGTGATTTGCGCTGGTGGAGGGGGGATACCAACGGCGTACAATTCTGGAGGATCACTGGAGGGTGTTGAAGTGGTAATTGACAAGGACAAGGCCAGCGCCTTACTCGCAAGGCAGTTGGGAGCAAGGCTGCTAATCCTGGCTACAGACGCAGATGGAGTATACCGCAACTGGGGTACTGAAAGCCAGGAATTGATACAGGCCACCACACCCGAAGAGATAGCGAAGATGGATTTTGAGTCTGGATCAATGGGTCCGAAAGTTGAGGCGGCCTGTGACTTCGTGATGAGGACTGGCGAGCGCGCGGTAATTGGTGCGTTGACGGACATCGCCGAGATGGTAGAGGGTAAGGCGGGCACCCAATTCACCATTGAATGACCGCTATATCATCAATTTACGGCCAAGCCATTCATATCGGCGGGCCGTCGGCGTAGCCGACGAGGGATACCAGTGGGGATGATTTCCGTTGACATCGGGGAGGGCGAGTCTCACGAGTATGCAAGTGGCATCAGCGCTGGTGAGGTAATAAAAAACGTCCATGGGAGGAAGTCAGGAGCAGTCGCCGTATTCGTAAACGGAGAGGAGAGGGACATGTCCTTCAGGCTCGATGAGAATTGCAAGTTAGAGCCGATTTTAGGCGATTCCGAGGAGGGGCTGTACATCCTAAGGCACAGTTGTGCACATCTACTGGCTCAAGCGGTGACTCAGCTTTATCCGGATGCCAAGCCCACAATCGGACCGCCGATAGAACACGGGTTCTACTATGACTTCGCAATGGATCCAATCGGAGACGAGGAGCTCCGTCAGATAGAGAAGAGGATGAAAGATCTGGTAAAGCAGAACATCGCGATTGAGAGGGAAGAACTTGACAATGAGTCACTCAGGGAGATATTCTCCTCAAATCCCTTCAAATTGGAGATAATGGATGATAAAATCGGCCATGATGTGGGTTCGTCGGCTTACCGCCAGGGAGACTTCATCGACCTCTGCAAAGGCCCTCATGTCTCGTTGACCTCCCAATTGAGGTGGTTCAAGCTAACTAGCACCAGCCAGGCATACTGGAGGGCGGACAAGGACAGGGAGTCGCTGGTTAGGATTTACGGAATGTGCTATCCTTCCAAGGATGGTCTGAAGGAACGCGAGAGGCAGATACAAGAGGCTGCAAGGAGAGACCACAAGAAGATAGGGAAGGAGATGGGGCTCTACATGATTAACGATTTGATAGGGAAGGGCCTCCCTGTTTGGCTACCTTACGGAGAGGTACTGAAGTCGGAGATAGAGAACTTCGCGATTGAGACAGAGGAGGCGTATGGCTACGACAGAGTGACTACCCCAGTTCTTGGGAAGAAGGAGCTTTTCGAGACATCCGGCCATCTGCCACACTACGCGGAGGGGATGTACCCTCCAATGAAGATGGATGATGGCGATTACTACCTCAAGGCGATGAATTGTCCGATGCACCACCTAGTTTTTACGAATAGCAAAAGGTCCTACAGGGACCTCCCAATCAGAATCGCAGAGTACGGTACTGTGTACAGGAACGAGTTGTCCGGAACGCTAGCAGGACTTCTGAGGGTCAGGATGTTGTCCATGAACGATGCCCATGTCTATTGCACCTTGGATCAAGTGGCAACTGAGGTCCGAAGCAACGTTAGGATGGCACAGGAATACTACGAAACGTTCGGCTTCGATGACTATGACTTTCGCTTGTCCCTGTGGGACCCGGACAACAAGGGCAAGTACATAGATCAGCCAGAGAACTGGGAGGCCACCCAGGACCATCTGAGGGAAATCATGGATGGCTTAGGGGTCGAATACACCGAGGCAGTCGGCGAGGCTGCATTCTATGGACCCAAGATAGACATACAATTCAGGACGCCTTTGGGGAGGGAGGAGTCTATGTCCACCATTCAACTAGACTTCGCTGCCAAGGAGAGGTTTGGGCTATCTTACATGGACGAGACCGGAAATGAGAACGGGGAGGTCTTCGTAATCCACAGGGCCCCGCTATCAACTCATGAGAGATTCGTGGCTTTCCTTCTGGAGCAGTGGGCTGGAAATCTACCTACCTGGCTTTCCCCAGTGCAAGCCCAGATAATTACCATCTCGGAGAAGCACAAGGAGTATGCAGAGCATGTAAGGGAGACTCTGAAAATCGCAGGAGTCAGAGTGAAAGTGGATGATTCGGACAACACAATTGGGAAGAAGATCAGGATTCACAGGAAGAGCCGCCCTGCCTACATGCTAATTCTGGGTGATGACGAGATGAAGGGGGGGTCTGTCTCAATCAGAAGCAGGAAAGGAAATCAGAAGAATGGCGTTCCCCTTGAGCAGTTCGTTTCGGATATTTTCGCAGAGATTTCTAACCGAGCCAAGGACCTATCGCTAGTGGAGTGAAGTATCAAGACCGAAGCCCGCCTAGGCTCGACAGAAATGGCGACTGAGGGAGGGGGAACTAAGGATGATACATCGGAGGCGATGCTGTCTACCGCTAGGTCAGTTATTCGGACATGCCTCCAAGTGAGGAGGGAGGAGGATGTTTTAGTCATCACAGATCCTGAGACTGCAGAAGTAGGACAATCACTCTACGAAGAGGCTGCGCGGGTAACAGACAGAATACTGCTTGTTATGATGCCTCCAACACAGAAACCAGGCAAGGAACCTCCCTTACCTGTGGCGGACATCATGAGGAAGAACAGGGTGATAATCATAGCAACCAAGGACTCGATGACGCATACAAGAGCAAGGCAGCAGGCTACTAAGGAAGGAGCGAGGATAGTGTCCATGCCAGGCATAGGAAAAATCTCATTCGAAACTGGAGGCATGACCGCGGACTATAACGCCCTCCAGAGAGAGATCAGTGGGATGGGTTCTGTATTCAGGAGGAAGAGGAGGGTTCGCGTCAGTTCCCCATCTGGCACTGAAATAGAGTTCCTGACAGGTGGGAGATGGGTGCTTGAGGACAATGGAATATGCAATAGACCAGGCCAAATCGCAAATTTGCCCGCTGGCAAGGTTTTCGTCTCTCCCAAGGAAGGGAGCATGAACGGGACTATCGTGATCGACGGGTCTTGGGAGGGCATTCTGCTAGAGGAGCCCCTGTCGTTGAGCATTGTGAAAGGAATGGTCGTAAAAATCTCCGGAGGGCAAATCGCCAGTGAGATAGAGGAGTCTTTCGAAATGGCGAAGGCAGGCATAAGGAGTTCAAAGAAGGACCTTATTTGGACGGTGGCGGAGTTTGGTTTTGGAATGAACCCAAAGGCCAGTGAGCTCGTCGGTAATCGGGTCGAGGACCTAGTCCTGCGTGGAGGTGCGTACTTCGGCTTTGGAGACAACACCCATCTGGGGGGTTCTACACGGGTGGGGATACACCAGAGAGGAACAATAACCGCCCCGGAGGTATTGCTCGAGGAGACAACGATAATTTCCGAGGGCAAGGTCTCTTTGCGGTAGGTTAGCAAATGCGTGGAGTACTCTGGTGCAATGGTTCGATACCGACCGAGTCAGTAGTCGAATGGGTCCTCAAGTCTGGAGCGCCTGTATTCGGAGTCGATGGCGGTGCCGACAAAGCACATGGTTTGGGGGTCGAGGTCGCCGAGGTTCTGGGAGATTTGGATTCCATCGACGAATCTGCTTGGATGGGTAGGACTCTGCTACTGAATGATCAATCTTTCAATGACTTGGTAAAGTCTATCGAAGAACTAATCCACAGGGGGTTCGATGAAATTGAGATAGTAGGGGCTGATGGGGGGGACCCTGGTCACATTCTCGGTAACTGGGCGGCTATGAACGACGCTTCCTCTGGAGCTAGGATCAGGATACATCACGAAGACCAAGTCTCTACTAGGCTCCACCCCGATGATGGAGGGTTTTCCGCTGAGTTCGAGGAAGGGGAGCTGTTCTCTATTTTTGCTATTGAGGCAGGAAAGGTCTGGATATCGGGGGCCAAATGGGAATTACATGGAGATGACCTGGGCTTATCATCGAGAGGACTGCACAATGAAGGCACTGGGGATGTCGTGAACATCAGGGGGGAAGGAGTCTTGATATTGGTATCCAAGCGATGAGCGCTACTCTTCCTCATGGACATTCATTGCTAGCATTAGAGCAATTGGCCGGGTTCTCTCGTCCTCCTCGAGTGCGATTCTCGCGATTATCATGATGGGTACGCCAACGATCGCCCCACTTATGCCCCAGACCGATGCAGAGACCATTACTGTCAGGATAAGTACCAAGGGAGAAATACCGAGCTTCTGCCCGAAGAAGTTAGGCTCGATTAGTTGCGCCCACATATTCTGATTCATTACCATCAATACTCCAAGCAAAACGGCCTGAGCTGGATCGAGAGCGATCAAGGCTATCATCATCGGAGGGATGGTGGCCAGTAGGGCTCCCAACAGTGGGATCCAGTCCATCATGAATGTAAGAATCGCGAAAATCAACCATCCGGGTATATCGAAGGACCAGAGTAAAAATCCGAGTATGATAGCCTGACCTGCGCTACACGTGGCCTTGGAGATAACATAGGTAGAAATCGCCTCGGACGAATTGGATACAATCGTACTAACCCTGACGTGGGATTCTGGGAACGCTGCCTTGAACCTATTTGGAAGGCTCTTCTCCTCGAGAATCAAAAAGATAAGGAAGACTGCTACTGTTATCATGGTAGTGATGAAAGTCGCAAAGTCAGCGAGAATGTTGGTCGCAAAGTCCTGAATGACCTGAGGATTCACCAGGTTCTCAATTGTGTCCTGGTTGGTAATCACTTCTTCGAACCCATAGAGGTTGGTCTCTCCCAAAGCATCCCACTTCTCTCTGAATTTGTCATTTAGTCCCCCATCTTTGGTCATCTCTTCTTGAAATTGATCGATATTATTGTACAGAAGAATCGAAATCCCATACGAAAACGCAGCGCCGATTCCTATCATGACGCCGTATGCCAGTATTGGCATCCTCTCAACTATCTCGAAGCGAGCGACTAGGTACTGCTCTGGAGCCCTAATAAGGAAATAGATCAAAATTGCTATGCAAAACGGCATTAAAATCGGCTTGAGGTATGTGAGTACCAGATATCCCACTAGGACGATGATCGCGAAGTTGGCAGTGGTTGCACTATTCGATCTCCTCGGATAGTTGATTGTGTCCCCCATAGGCGGTCGGAAGGCGGATTAGCAATCAAGAGTTTCCCCGGAATCGACTCAACTAGATGCTCGACGATAAACCTCGAGGAATCTCTCCGCGTTACCATCCAGGGTGAACCTATCCAGAACTCTCTGCCTACCTTCTGCACCCTTCTGATTTAGGCTCTCGTTAGATGACAGCTCAGAGGCGATCGCTTCTGAGAGAGAGTCGACCGAACCAAGCTCGAAGAGTGCGCCTACAGTTTCATCGACCATCTCTGGTAGTGGGCCATTGTTCACGGTCAAAACTGGGATTCCAGAACTCATCGCCTCCAAAGGAATTAGTCCTTGACCTTCGTAGTAGGACGGATAAACGCATAACTGAGAAAATCTGTACATCTCAGAGATCTGCTCGAAACCCATCCCTGACTCGATTGTCACCCTGTCGCTGATACCAAGTCTCTCAGACATTCTATTCAGCCTTCCTTTTAGGGACCCTCGCCCAATGATGACCAAGTGGGAGTTCGTAGACTCGGCAACCTTGGAGAAAGCCCGTAGAAGCAGGCCATGCCCCTTGCGTGCTGCCAGTCTTCCGACCGCTAGCAGCATATTTCCTCCATCACTTATGCCATACTTCTTCCTAGTCTCATTCATGCTGTGGGTTTCTGATTCGCTATCGGGATGCATGGGTACGAACAAACTGGTATCTATTCCCCAATGAATGACTTCACAGTCCCAATCGCTGGGGGCGGAGTACCTTGACTCCAAATCGAGTCTGGTTGCTTCTGAGTTTGGAATTACGACCGAGGATTTCCTGATTGCGGATCTCTCGAAGTTGGAGTACCTGCTCGCCATGAATCGAATTGCGATGTCATTGGGGTTGGACCAAACTGCTGGCTCCCCGAATCTGGCTGCGAGTGTAAGTCCGTCCCTCTCTCCAAGCCATGTTCCATGCATCGAAGATACGACTGGTGCCACTTCACTAGTGCACCTGTCGAACTGTGAGTCATTCCAGGATACCATGGGGCAGTGGAGATGGACCACATCGACTGGATGCTCCGAATGGAGGCGGATCAAAGCTTTGAGAGCGGATCTCCCATAAGACCTTGTGAATTCCAATGGGACTTTCAACCATGGAACCTCGATTATTTCCACGTTGTCTATCTGCGGTGGCTCACCTCTGGACTTCCTTGTAATTACTGAGATTTTATGCCCCATATCTGCCAATCTTGAGGATAGATGGTAAACAGTTGAGCCCATCCCTCCCCATCGAGGAGGATACTCTCCAGAAATCATCGCGACATGCATGTTGTCCGCCGTCAAACCGTCAGAGACGTTATTTTTGAAGAGAGCGGGGAATCAGAACCACTACAATGGTTCAAAAATAGGCCCAATTTGGGCAAAACCCCATGGGAGCTCCAATACCTGTTCACGTGACCGTAGTAATACCCACTAGGAATGAAGAGGAGGCCATAGTGGATACCATCAGATCGGTACCGAACGACGGTTGGTGTAAGAAACTCGACTTCTTGGTCATAGATGGTAATTCCGAGGATAGGACTAGAGAGCTTGCAGAGGAGGAAGGGGCTACGGTTTACCTTGAGGGGAGGAAAGGGTATGGGAGAGCCTACAGGACGGGTTTCCAGATGGCCCCTGGCCAAGTGATAGTAACGATGGATGCAGATTGTACGTATCCTGGGGAGGAGGTTCCGGAATTGGTTCGTAAACTGGTCGAGGACGACTTGCAATTCATCACCTGCGACCGCCTTAGGAGGGCGGAGGATGGTGCTATGTCGGGGCTACATGGCTTTGGGAACTGGGCACTTTCCTTCACGGCTAGGATGCTTTTCTTCTATGGCATTCACGACTCTCAGTCTGGGATGTGGGTTTTCAGGAAGGAGATTATGGAGAATCCGAGAATGCGACCGACCAACGATGGTATGCCCCTCTCTGAAGAGATGAAGATCAATGCTAGGAGGTGCTTCGGGCGTTCCAAGGCGGTGGAGATATCGGTGCCCTACCGCACCAGAGTAGGGCAGGCCGAGATCAACACATGGGAAGACGGTTGGAAGAACTTCAAATTCCTTTTCGCAAAGAGACTGGGGATAAATCGGGAGAGGACAGCCTGGGGCCCTGAGAGTTAGTCCTCGGAGTCGAACTCCTCGTCTAATTCCCTTGGATCGAATGAGGACCAGGACTCGATTACCTCCATGTCCTTGGCGATCTCGGCCATTCTCGCTCTATTGTAAGCCAAGCCCGCCATGGAGAGTGAAACTATTGCAACAAGCAACACTGGAATTCCAAAGGAAGAGACCCATTCCTCCAGGCCTCCACTTTCAGATTCCACTATGGGGACGGTGTGAACCTGCGCGGGGCTGACCAATCCGCCATCGATAGCGTATACCTCGACCCGCGCCCAAGACCCCCCTGTGACGACCCAAGAGAAACGTGAGGTCCAGATGTCGTCTCCTTCTACGGAGTCACCGTTCGTCCCATCGTCATAGAAGTACATGCTAACAGACTTCCCTCCGGAGATTAACTCTCCTCGAACCATGTCCGTAGTGCCATCTGCATCTTGGACCCTCACGGTTGTGGTAACCTCTGTGGGGACCTCGTCCTCAACTCTGAGTACCGAGACCGTCAAATCGAATAATTCCGGAGCCGAAGAGCCGATTGTGAGGTTGACTGACTGGACGGATACGTCCCCCCTTGAGTCCTGAACCAGCAAGTCGATCCTTACTGACCCAGGTTGGAAAGTCATTTCTAGAGTAGTGCTGTCACTTACCAAAGACCCGTCTACTCTCCACTCGTAGAGTACGATGTCGTTGTCGTAATCGAACGATTCTGTCGCGCTTAGAGTAGCGGCTTGTCCCGGAGGAAGGTACTGCCCGTCTGACATTCCGGAAATCACGGCCACGGGTCCCGTCTCCAGGACTGTTATCATCTGGTGGTGTATCCTCTCCTTACCATTCTGATCTGTTAGCAGGAAGGTCAGGTTGTGTAATCCAGCACTGAGGAAGTCATTGTACCAGTATTCCGGGGACTCGGAGTTGAGAATGACACCTTGAAGGTCTGAAGAAACTGAGACCGAGAACTCGTCACCATCCATGTCAATACTTCTCCGGAAGTCAAACAGAACTGGTGCATTAGACAGGACCTGGACGTCTGGTATGGGAGAGTCGAGGACGAGCAATGGTGCAGAGTCGGAGACGTAAATCTCGATCTGATCTGATACTGGGCCACTACCATCGTCCAAAGTGAGTGTGATGAGATGTGCACCTGCCTCTAATCTGGTGTTTAGCTCCCAGTCGGTTCCGAGGGGATCCTCCATCTTGTCCGACTCCCAGAGTACTGAGACGAGGTCCCTGCTGGTAATCGCAGTGGGGTTGCAAACCAGACCACTGCCGTTGTCGGGTAGTTCGGAGCATGACAGGTCGTAATCTCCTGACCCGCTGGAGTCAAGATATATCAGCTCCGAAGAGTCGGTGTAAATGCCCGAGATCGGGTTGGAAATCAGTACGTTAGGCAGGGAGTTAGACACTTGGAGGACCTCCGAGTAGGCATTCCACTGCCCTACGTGCTCAGCCCTAGTGTCACTTGCCCTCATGGTGACGATGTGAGTGCCCTTGCTCAGTGTTCCAGTCCATTCAGGGGGCTCCGGCGAGGATCCCGACGCAAGTATTCCGTCTATGTCGCTGTGAAACTCGAATCTGACTGCGTCCCCCTCGGGGTCAGTGGTATCGAAGCCTGTAAGAGCCACCCAATCTGAAGAGGTCTCCCCCGTTCGAGAGACTTCCATGACTGGGGTAGGGATTTCGTTGTATAACTCGACATTGAATGTCCATGATTCTACGGGATTAACCCCATCCCACGCATTAACTGAAACGCTGAAAGAGCCGTCATCGGAATTCGTGAACGACCTGGCTATCTGCAATGGGCATTGCGGGTTATCCGGGTCCGGATTCGTGTCGGACTCGTAAGAGGCTGAGGCCCAGCACCAAAGCTGATCGGCCTCGGGGTCGAAAGTCCCCGTGAGATCTATGGTGACATTCGCGGTTTCTCCTAGGTACAGGGTCCCCCAGGAGGAAATTAGGGGCGAGGTCCCGACCTTCAGAACAGGAGGCAGGTTGATCAGCTCAACTCTGCGAGTTTCATTGACACAATGCCCCTCAGAGTCGCATACTTCCAGTGTTATTGATTGGCTTCCATCCGTCAGACACGGCTCCGTCTGGTTCTGGTTTGCAATGAATAGAGAGGCGTTGCTGGATTCGATAGAGCACGAGTCTGGGAAATCCCCGTCTATGCTACTAGCCCAACTGTAGGTCAGCTCATCGAAGTCCAGATCCCAACTCTGTCTGGCATCGAAAACTATCTCGCTTCCGCTGGAGTACTCGGACTCGTCAGATGGAGAATCCCAAAGGATGAACGGAGGCTGGTTGCTGAGTTCGACTCGGCAGAAAACCGTCGAGTCGCCATCCAATTGCGTTGGTTGTGAGGTATTGTGCACCTCATCATATGTGCAACCGACATATGCCGAATTAATGGTGGACCAGCCTTGGATGGCCGTCCAGCGCTCACCAATAAACGGACCATACGTGAATCTGCCCTCGTACGGCTGAGTCGCATTGACATCGCTCTCGAATTGATCAAAGGAGATGTTTACCGAGGCTAGGGGGATATTGAGGAGATTCTGATTGATTGTGTGAACATCGAGCATCCACATGATATCCACCATTACATCGTCCTCGGTGCTCTCCGGGGTGAGAATCGGGTCTGAAGAAATCCAACGGAGATGGGAGCTTTTGTTCAGGTAGAATGAGCTTTCAGCGCCAGAGCGAGTTTCTAGCGATGAGTCGGTGAAGTTCACAGTGCTGACATCAATCCAGGGAAGGTTATCGCAGAACATGGAGATGCCTGTTGCGCTCAACTCGGAGTGTGAGTCTAGGTCCAGGCAGTGGGAGGAGCTGTCCCAGATTACGCTGTCAGAGATGGATGACGGAGTGGAGCCACGAGCCTTCCAATACATCCCCCCTCCGTCGCCACTTAGGTCGAGTCCTCTAATCTGGGCATCCACTCCCTCTAGCCAGACGGAGTAGTTGGAGGAGGGGGAATTAATCGCTATGTCGTCCAGGATGATAATACCCGGGAACAGGTTGCCAGTGTTGTCGATATCCAAGGATGGTTCTGAGAGTGCACCCTCAATGGTAGTGGATATCAGCTGTAAATCAATGCTGTCCCTGATTACTATGCCCCTCTGATCCCCGTTTGAAGAACAGGAGTAGCAGGTCACATTCTTTCCGCCGCTCATCACGTAGTTCGACTCCCTGAAGTAGAATCCGGCTGATTCTGACGTCCCTATTCCGTTCCCGGATGTGTGTACGAAGGACAACTCGACGTTACTTGAATCTGAGACGGACACTCCGGTACCGGCATTTTCCTCGCTGAGCAGATACTCTACACGAGGGTGGAATTCCACGAAAGATACCCCGTTGGCGCCATTTCCACTGATTGTCCAGTTGCTACCGATGGCTCCTCCTTTGGCCATCACGACGCCTGCTCCTGTGGAGTTCTGAACTACTAGATTCGATACCTCTGCCGGACCCTTGCTGGTCCAGCTAGTGCTTCTGAATAGCAATCCTGCTCCCTCGTGGGGCTTGGAAGGGGAATCTGGGCCATTGTTTAGTATTGTTACATTTGACAATGAGGTAGAGGAATCGGTGGTGTAAGCCCGGACCCCTACAATCGCGTTTTCCTCGATCACTGCATCCTCGATTCTCGCTCCAGATGTGTTAATGTCAAAGGCAGCGCCGATTCCGAGGCCTGGTGTCTTCGCGTTCGGACCACCGGTACCTCTGATCTCCAGACCGGAGAAGATGGCATTTGTCTGTAGGTTCGAGTAGTTGGTGTGATCGTAGCGCTCTACAAGGACGCCTCTGTACTGGGAATCCTCAATTTTAGTATTCAGGAAGGTCGGTCGAGTTGTCGTATCGGAGATATGCCTAACGATGATCCCGTTGTCTGATCTGGTGATGTTGGAATCGGTGAAGAGGGGGATTGAGTCCTCAACCCAGATACCGGCTGCAGCAGCCATTGTCGCCCCGGAGACGTTGTAGACAGAGACTCCGCTCCAGAGGCCTCCGGAGTTGTACCAGAGGTTGACTCCTCTGGTGACCAGATTCCCGATGCTAGCTCCCTGAACTATGGGTGCTGAGGATGCCCCGGATGAGATTCCTATCCCGTACCTCCACGTGGTTGAGGATCCGTGAATGTCCTGTCCCCCTCCATCTATCACGAGGTCCGTGATGGTAGGAGATGCTCCGTCGAAAAGATCGATTGCTACTCTGTCTGCATTGAATACGTGCAGATTGCTAATCAGTGGGTTGCTGCCATAGACTGTAATCCCGTACTCCCCACCTGTGATTGTGAGGTTGTCTATTGTGGAGCCAAGATTGTTCGAGCTCGAATTGAAAATAACCCCTCTGTGGTCTCCTGAAATGGACTCAATGGTCACTGGCGAGGATGCTGTGCCCTCGATAGAAACCCTGCCGTCAACGCCGAGGCGCTCCCCATCTCCGAGAAGGATTGATGTCCCGGCCTGGATCACTAGGATTTGGTTGGATTGTACCAGATACCCATCAGGCAGTGAGATCGTCCCGCTCCACACAGTCGTAGAACGAGTGAGACCCGCGGATGTCCCTGACAAAATTGGCGCGAGCAGGAGCATCAGGACCATCGAGACTGCCAAGCGCATGGGCAACGCCATTCGCAATCAGGGTTAATGACTTGCGTCATTTGACCCATACTTAGTATGCCGCAGTAGGAGTCATAAGCGTCCAGTTGGGCGGAACGTTCGAATGGCGCTGGCTTGGATATTGATATCCTGCTCTCCCGGACGCGAGAGGGACGTCTATCTTCAACTTCTGGAGATGGAGGCAGTGTCAGAGGTTTCGGTGGTTTATGGCGAGCTGGACCTGGTTGCGAGAATTGACTTCGATAGCGAGAAGGAGATGTCGCGGACCCTAATCGAGGAGATGAGGCACGTGGAAGGTGTCAGGAAGACAGAGACATTGATCGCTGTGGAGGTGTAGAGATGGCTGTAGGATTCGTTCTGATTACGACCGAGCCCGGACAGGAGGTCAGGGTGAGGGAGATGGTTGCACAAGTCGAGTGCGTCAAGGGCATCTGGGTGGTGTTCGGTAACTTCGACTGCTTCGTAAAGGTAGAGGCTGACGAAGAGTCCGAGCTTACGGAGGCCATCGTCCAAGGAATCAGGTCAGTTCCAGGCATCGTCGAAACTAGGACCCTGATCGGAGCCGAAATCTAGAGCTCCCGGCTGAGTCTGGCTGTAAGCTCCCTAGCCGCGTTCGTACTACCGGAAGAACGCATTCTGACTATGGCCTCCTTCCAGCTTGAGAGTCTCTCGTCCTTGTTGACTACCCCCCTCCAATACCACCAGTGGGCCAAAGCACGGCGGTGGTGGGCCATGGACTCATTCAGAGCCCCATGGTCGAATTCTGAGTGGGCTTCCACCAGCCAATCAGGCGACTCTGTGCTTGCCTCAAGACACATGTGGATAGTCCGAAGTCTGTCGAATTGGTCATTCGTGGATTCTATGTGGGATCTGGCATCCTCCAGTGCCTCATACAGGAAAGCCTCGCCCTCTGTTCCCACCGACAGCCTGGACATAAGGTTCAGAGAGGGCACCCTTGGGTCGTCCGATCCGATCTTAGCCTCGATCGAGTCTCTAGTCCTGGAGGCCTCCTCCATGTTACCAGTATCCAGGGATAGCGAGTACCTTAGCATATCCAGAGCCAGGGAAGCAAGCTCCCGGTCTTCAGCTACAAGATCCGAGATACTGATGGAGTCGGCTTCGGACAACAGAGTCTCGAACGGGATCTTGCTCTCGGTTCCCGGAACTCTGTCATCGTACTTCCTGACCAGTGATGATATCTCGGCCCTCACCCTATCCCCCGGGTCTAATCTTGAGATTGCAGAGGCCTCTAACTCGTCGGCCTTCTTCCACTCTCCCTCAGCCCTCGCGAGCCTGGATGATACCATGTCCTTCCTAGGGCCATCGCTCAGAGATTCGATGTATCCAGACGCAACCTTAGTCTCGCCCCTCTCAAGTGCGATGTCCGCTGCGAGTTCGAAGAGCCCCTCCTCCGGATTGGATTCGATTGCGTGATCCAGAACTACGGCTGCCGCAGACGAATCCCCCCGCATAATCTCAGCAACTGTATCCTTAATCCAGTCTGGCTCAATCTCAGAACCAGATTCGAGCCTGTGATGGGCCTCCATCCTCCTCGCCCTCGGGCCCTTTCGGCCTGCCCACATTTCAGCTAGCTTTGCGTGAATGATGGCTGCTCCCTGTCTAACAAGCGTTGCTCTCCTGACATTCCTCACCAGGTGATGGGGCTCGACGAGATGGCCCTCCCATCTCAGTATGGCGGAGTTATCCAACTCCTCGGCCCCATCGGGCCCTAGCATCTCTTCCACTTCTAGGGGCAGTGGAGAAAGTGAGAGCTCGTCCAATGATGAGGTCCCCTCCTGCGTAAGCCTCCGTAGAACCTGAGACTCGACGTACTCCTGAACGGCTCCTGCCCCTGGTAGATCGTCATCGGGTGACCAGAGCTTGATTCCGAGCGGATGCCCATCCATTGAAATGCACACCTCCATTGCATCCTCTTCGGCCATCTCTTCCGGGAGGAGGGCCCTGGCCATAGATGGTTCCAGGCCCTCCAACCTGATCGAATCGAAGCCGGACATCCCTGTGAATGGATTCGGTGCCCTGGTTACCACTAGTACGGCAGCTGAGGTCTCAGAGCATGCTTCGAGCATCTCCTGAATGGAGTTCGAGTGCCTACCGCTTGACTGCTGGGCCTCGTCCAGGACCAAGAGCGTCTTCTTCGAGTCTGCTTTGGCGGATATTGCTTCCTTTGAGGATGGTGTCCTCCCGCCGAACCACATTCCTGCTATCGAAGAGGGATCGGAGTCGGCCTGACAGTTTGCCCACCTCACTAGCCACCCCTCGTCAAGAAGGGCCTCTGCCAAGGATGCAGCGACGGTCGTCTTGCCAATCCCGGGAAGCCCCTCTAGCAGAATGCTAGAACCCTCGGAGAGGCTCGACGACACCGCTCCGACGAAATCCTCCCTTCCGTGCAGGAGTATCTGGCCGGGGATGGGTCCCACTGACCTTCCTCTGCGCTTGTTTTCCGAGGGGGTACTCTTGGCTGCTTCCTCCCTTCCTGTGTCGGTCGCATGGTACACCTTCCTCCTACGAGGGGCGCCGATTACGTGAGCGGTCCTGGAAATCACCAATCCCTGCTCCTCGAGCGAATTTAGGGGAGGATGCAGCGCCGATCGCACGACGCCCAGATGCTCGGCGAGACCAGCCAGGGATATCTCCCTGGGTACGTCCCATGACTCCTCGAGGTCCCTGCCGAAGCCCGATAAGTAGGTCAAAATCTCGAGTTGGCGCTGGTTGGGCACGCTGCCCCGTCCTGCAAAGTGTAAATCAAACCCAGCGGCCGTCGCT
>CACKMK010000012.1 GCA_902601345.1 uncultured Candidatus Poseidoniales archaeon | reverse complement strand
ACAATCCATGTTGCTATAGCACTGCTCCACGCAAATAAGCTATGATCTTTCCAAGCTCGATCAACGACTCTTGGATCCGGATGTGCATGCTTTCTTTGAACATGGATGTCCCTAGTCTCCACAACAGCGCGCCTAACAACGAAGGTGGACAGGAAAAGCATTATCAGATTTGCAATTATTATCCAAGTCCAACTGGTTAACCCTGCTTCCGAAGGAAAATCCGGGTTTTCTGCATGTGCCCTTATGAAACCGAATAGTATGAATCCCATTCCAATCAAGAGGTAAAGCATATTTTCCCTCATTATGGGGTAACTATTCCAGAGCATTACCACGAAACCCAGCCAACAAATTAAGGAAAGAAGTGATACAATGAGAGCTAGATCTTTCATATGTAAGAATCCACTTTCATCCCCCATTACGCCCCAACGATCGTAGTCTCCGCCACTCGAAAGTTCACCAATTCCGATGTCCCAGGTACCTAGAATGAAACCAGAGACGCAGAAAGCCATCATCACCAGTTCCTTGACTCCCCAGTATTTCTTGATTAAATTGAAACTGTAGCTAATCTCTGAAGACAAAACATCTAGAATTTGCAAACGACTGTTGAAATTAGAAAAGATACTTCTTGTAGGATGGTCGCTCAGCCTTTCCATGAGAGCAACCCCGTCGGCTTCTGACTTACCGTCGCTCCGCATCTCCATGATATTCTTAGGCTAGTGGCATTGAATAAGAATCCCATCCTTCGGACACGGTGAATGGAGCTAATTATGCATATTTTGGCGCCGAGGGCGAGATTTGAACTCGCGAGGGAAAAATCCCACGGGCTTTCCAGGCCCGCGCAATACCGGGCTATGCGACCTCGGCTAGTAGGTCCCACAGCCCTTCAGGTTTTCACAATGACGTTTCAAAAAACCTTCACCCCATGGTCGCCACCATTAAACCAACCCTTTCGCTCGTTGTTGCACTGCCACTGTGGCTTAGAGGTATAGCGTCGCCTTGGTAAGGCGAAGGTCGGGGGTTCAATTCCCCCCAGTGGCTCCAGTCGAAATACCGCCACAGTTCTATGGCGCAGATTGATTCATAACTAACATAACCCACAGACCAAGTATGCCCAGCGAACGCGGAAGACTAGCAATAGCAATGACACTTCTAATGGTTATGTCCCCTATTTCATATGCAGGGGTTTCCAATTGGTCCGGTCCCTCGATGATTAACAGCGATGGAACCCCAACAGTGGTAGACGGATTCACCGTACCCACGAACGCTACCGTCATGGATGGATGGGTACATGTGACCAACTCCCCACTGCCTTCTTCCTCAGATTCTGGTATAGTTTGGGACGAGGATAGTTTTGGCTCTGGCAACATGATCGGTGTCGAGATGAATGACGATGGGGAATTGGTTCTAAAGGACGACGGGACTCGTTCAAATGTCAGTACATTCGATGTCGGGGAAATCGAGGTTATTTTGAATTCCGACTACACATACTCTCCTGGTTGGAGGAGGGTCTTCGTCAAATCCTCATCCACAAACCTCTCAGGATGCTCTGGATCTGCTGGAGACTACATTCAACACGGTTTGGATAATAATTTCAACCAGGTCCTAGACTCCGATGAGTTGCTTGATACTCTCGTATTCTGCGAGTCCTTCGCAAATGACGATGTGATCACTTCGCTTTCGATAGATGATTCCGGAACGGGGTACTCAGCAGGCAACCTAACTGCTACTGGAGGAGGGGGATCCGGATTCTCAGGAACTTACACCGTAAGCTCGGGAATTGAGAGTATCACAATCAATAACGGAGGTTCCAATTTCGACACTACTGATCAGGTTCAGATCCAATGCCAATGCGACGGGACAGGTGCGCAGGCATCAGTAGGGTCAGTAGATTCTGCTGGGGCGATTACCTCGATAAATATTGATTCCCCGGGTTCGGGTTACCAGTCAACAGATGTTATCGCGGTGGGAGTCGCAAACGGGACTGGTGAGTCTTTGACAGCAAATGTCTATTCCACCGGAGTAATCCACTCCGCGATAGTGACAGATGGAGGGTCGAACTACACTTCTTCTCCGACAATTGTAATTAGTGACACTGGTGGTGCTGATGGAGATATTTCAGCAGTTCTCGGAGACTATTACGAATATGAAGTGGATATTTTGCCAGAATCTGGCGGGGCCAACTGTACCCATTCTGGTTTCAAGGTACTAGCCGGCCTAGACTTGAATGAGAACAGAAATCTCGACTCCACGGAGATATCGGAAACAGTCTTCATGTGTCACGAGAGTAAACTCTGGAGGGCCACTACCTTCCTTGATCTAAACGGGACAATTTTCGGAGAGGAGCAGACCCTCGCCCACGGGATTGTCCCATCGTCCTCCCCCCAGGGTCTGGTTTCAGCCGGGACCATGCCTGGTGAACCGGTGCCTGCAGGAACATTCGGGCATCTAATAGTTCCAGCACAAACAGTGCCTAATAATCAGTATATCAGTGAATACTACCTGACCTTCGATCACTGGTACCACCTAGATAGCACGGCATCTGGAGGAGGGGATGGAACTTGGGTTGAATACAGGCTCCAGTCCGGCTCAAGTTGGGGAAATTGGTCGTACATAGAACCACAAGGCGGGTATCCCAGTACTCTATCGACCGATGCTCCCGTTCCCAGCGGGGCCTCATCACCCGTGCCAGTATTTGCTTCCGACTCTCATAGCGGATGGGTTACCAGTAACTTCTCACTATCCTCTCTTTCTGGAATTGACCAAGCTGAAAATATCCAATTCCGATTCGTAATCTGGACCCACCCAGACTCAACAAATGAGAGGCCGGGATGGTTCATAGATCAAATCGAGACCATCAACGAGGGCGTGGATCTGGATGTCTGGCACCACGGATGCTACACCACGACCGCTTCTTCCTGCACATACAACTCAAACGCCTACGGAGTTCTCGAGAGGAACATCGACCTAACTGGCACGAACTCCTCGTCAAAGATAGAGTTCAACATGGAGTGGGACCTAGAGGGTGGTTCCAGCGACAATGCTTGCATTGAACTTTCATTGAACGGCAATACATGGGCAGACATCTCATCAAGCACTAGCAGCACATCTTCGGATTGCTCGGCTAGATCCGGACCTATTCCCGGAAACGGCTATACTGCCGACAATGGACAGACATACGGGGACCAGAGCGGTGAATTTAGATTAGTCTCATTCGACATCCCGTCCGGTTTCCAGGATCAGTCCAGCGTCGACATCAGAATAGTAGTTGACACCAGTTCTTCATTCAATTACGGGGGAGGGACTCCGGATAGAAGGGAGGGACTAACCATATCCCAGTTCAGAGTGGTGGATTACGATGGAAGTACCATGTTCCTAGATGACTTCTCCTCATCCTCAACTATGTCCCACTATGGAATGCCGGATTCTCAAGGAAACCCCGCCCCCGATGACTGGATTTACAGAATCGTAACCAAGGGAGTCCAATCCGAAATGATCGGATTCGAAGACTCGACTGCTAACTCTCCGACAGTCTCCGAAGCGCCAGGATGGACGCGATCGACATCTGGCACATGTAGCAATGACAAATGCAAATTCACATTGAATAAGCTTTCATCGAACTCTGGGCCCCCACTAACCGCATCTTTCCCTTACGCGTATGGAGTAGGTTTCTCAGGCAATTATGAGAACGGAATTGATGAGGCACGACTGATTTCTCCTAGCTATGACATTCCTCTCAATGGGACCTCATATCTGACGTTCGACCATTGGTCATGTTCAGAGGCAGGATGGGACGGTGGCGCGGTATTCATCAAAGTGAACAACGGGGCATGGCAGTACTTCGACCCAGGATGGTATTCTGGCACTGCTTCTTCTTTCGCAGGCCACAACCTGCAGGGAATGGGCATTTTCACGGTGGATCACTGTACTGGTACTGCTTTTTCTGGGACATGGGCTTCGACCAGTCAGATGACCAATCTCAGGGCGAACCTAGATGCCTACAAGGGCGACTCTGTCAAATTCAAATTCGCATTTGGATCCGATGGTTACTACAGCCTCGCTGGATGGTTCATAGACAACGCCGGAGTCCAAATCTCAAACTTTGGCATCCCTGGAAGCTGGCTAAGTCCGTCCATCTCGCTGGACTCCGACAGGAAATTCAACCTAGGTTTTGTCGACATCGAGGGCTACGCAGGCGAGGATGGGTGGATTCGAGGTTCGCTATTGGAGGCTAGCACTGGGGCACAGGTCCCAGGCTTCTCCAACATCTCATTCCCATTCAGCCTTGCAGGGATAGACGCCGAACAGTACCCGCAGGTCAGACTGAAAGTCCACATGGGCTCGGATGACCCCGAGCAGACTCCAAGCTTGGAGAAGGTGCATATCGGTGGTAAGAGAGTACTAAACGCAGACTCGGGGCAAAACGGCTGGGAGTATAGCGCCGGAATTGAGGTCGTAGACGGGTTGCTGAACGCCACTGCAATAACCGGGACGATATCATCTGAGTTCGTCTTCTCTCCTCGTCCCATCAAGAGCGTAACGATATACGGAAACATTTCCAGCACAGTTTCCGTTACAATCTACGATAAGCTGGGCAATTCTCTCGGATCCGCAAGCAAGGGAGGGACCATACAGTTCCCTTCCCAGCAAGTTGGTTTCTCTACATCAGTAACCCTTCCCACTAACGGGTGGATAGACGTTCTGAGAATCACCTCATCGTTCTCCAACCCACCTTCAAACCCTCATCTGGACGTCCTGGATGACGGCTCTGATGACTGGGAATTCCCGATGATTGACGATTCGGGGCAACTGGCGTACGGAAACCTTGGATGGCAGTCATGGATGACCCTCGAAGACTCATACTCGCGAAGCGCATCTCTGGCTCTGGACGGTACAAATCCGCAGAGTCTTACCGTACTGATTCCCGAATCTGCAACAGTCAACTCTGGTTTCGTGAGCATTTCTCCAGATGATGACGGCTTCGAATCCCCAGTGACTGTCTCAGTAGCAGGCTCCTCGATTTCAGGTGGATCCGGGAACTCAGCCTTCACAAGCATTCTCAGCCAGGCACAGATTTCTGGAATAGGGTATCTCAACCCCACCCACACTGACTCTCAGAACGGCAGGGATTGGCTCGAGGTACCAATATCCGTATCATCCAACTCCGCCCAGACAGTACATATCTCTTCAATTGGCATTGGATACCTATTCTTTGAGAACGTGTCCGGCCTGGGGCCAGGAATTGAAGGATACCTGGATGGGATATCCGATGTCGATTTCGAAGACGAGACGGACATCCCACTGAGCTATACCTCGGACTACGGGGCACTCTCCTTGGATGGTTCGATAGTCTACGACTTCATGTTTGTAAACAGGGATTTCACGGTCCCTAACACGCTCTACCCGGACGGTGAGATGATCGAAATCGTAACAAGTCACCATCATCTCTACGACAACTCTCAACTCGCAGATATCACGTTAGTCGGCACATCCTCGGACGGCCAATCTATCGGCTTCCGGGTAGAGAATAGTCCCGACGGCCTCTGGGGGGCAGGCTCGGGAGACGTGCAATTCTCACAGAACTCAGGAGACAGCATAGCTCCTCTGAGTGTGGGTGCGAGCTATGTCGCAGAGTCTCTGCATAGCGACGGTTACGTCGATATTGAAGTCCATTGGAAATTCAAAGTTGATTGGAACTGGGACGATGTAGAAAGCATAGAGTGGGAGGCCCGAGCAAACGATGTAGACGGGGAAACCATTTGGCCCGCCACGTCCGAGAGCGGTCGTTCCGGTGAGAATGCCGTAGAGAACGATCTACAGATAGACTACTTCGAGATCAGAGACCAGTTTGATAGGGTAATTTCCAATACCTATGATACCCTATTCTACCCGTTCCCCATCCAAGAAGGGGGGCCCCTGAATGTATCGGGAACAGTTAGATTCCAGGACAATGAGAACCGGAGGCCCCAAGCAAGTGATTTTTCCGTAGCATTGAACCTCTCGGGATCAATATACCCTCTACAGGTAGGGGACCAGGGGTCCTTCTCAGGCGTGATCCAATCTCCCACTGGGTTATCTTCCATGACTCTCTCTCCCCTGATGTTGAGAGTAGGGCCGTCATCCTCAACTAATGGGGCAGAAGACACTACCGGAGTCCCCCCTATGGTGGACATCGTGGTAGACAATAGTCCTCCCGTGGCGAGTAGGATGCAGGTCCAGACTCCTGTCGGGCTACAGTTTGTTGACGGCATGGTAGTCCCGCCGACGACTTTCTCCCCCTACATAACAATCAGTGAAGATCAGGCCAGAGGGGAGTCTCTTACTCTGAGATACTGGAGGGAGGGGGTAGACGATCAGAATTCTGACGGAATAGCCGATGAATCAGAGTACCAGTCCCAGAACAGGGAGCTCAGCGTCGGGCTAACCGGGGAGCAGCAAGTTCAGTTCATGGGAATAGACGTCTCCTCGATGGATAACGAGCTTATTCACCTCTTTGTCGAGGGTACCGATTGGGTAGGCCTTAGCTACCAGGACGGTTCCACAGGAGGAGGCCCCGGTGCCACCAACTCATGGGCATCGGTCGTCGTGGCAGAGGACGTGATGGTCGAATTCGCAGGCGCGGGTCTCGGGACCGGTTCCGGAGGTGGCTCAACGTTCTCATTGGACAGGCTCACACAGGACAGTATCGACTACTTCCTGGTGCCGGGAATCGAGCATACATTCAAGGTGAGGCTGGACGAGCCGAACGGGTTCAGAACTATTGACAACATTTCTGTATTCCTCTGCGGCTACGGAAGCGAATACGGGGTATTCTCCTACGAGCCATTCACCTCTACGCTGCTAAGCCCTAGCAGTAGCATGCTAGAGGTTATTGGGGCCAGCACCGAGGCCATCACCTCCACTGTAACCGAGCTGAGCGTCAGGTTCAAGATTTCGTGGGACATGCCATTCACAGAGCAAGACTTCGACTGCAAGCCCAGAGTATTGGTGGAGGACGGACTGGATCAGATAGAGTCAGAAGTCCTCAGCTCTCTTTCATGGCGCCTAGACAACAGGATTATCGCTATTCCAAACGCGGCAGAAGACCTATCGGAGCCCATAATTCCAGCGTTAGGGACCTCCCTATACCTCGGACAGGGAGACACCTTCTCAGTTAGCGGTTCTGTCCACCACGAAGGATCCGGAATTAGGATCTCCGAGGTAAACCAGGATCTAACCGCAGTGCTTTCGATGACATACGGGAGCGGGATCTACGAGTCCTTGGGTGCTGTGGATGACAGTGGCAACTTCACAGTAGAGATGACCCTGCCAAATTTCCAACCCATAGAGCCAACGACAGTTCTAACAACCTCATTAATCGGAGTACCGGGCAGCGCTCACTCGGTCGAGGACTCACAGGCCTCCGTAACAGTGGATACGAAGCCGCCCACGGCATTGTTCAACGTTGAAGCATATCCGGACTCTTCACTCACAGTGATCGAGACCAACAACATGGACTCAGTCACCGTCACGATTACCATCATGGAGGAGATAGGGATGAACTTCGGACCTCTTCAGGTCTCATGGGCATTCCAGAGGAACGGCCAGATTATCCCCGGTACTGAGGACAGCGGCGAAGTTCCTTGGTTCTCGAGTGTAGAAGGCGTTCACGTATATCGGGGGGAGTTAGACTTCTCACCTTCCTTGGAGTTCGAAATGAGTGACGGAGACAGGGTCTCGTTCTGGATTACCTCCACAGACAAGGCAGGAAACCAGGTAGCTGGTCTCGGTGGCCCCGACTCCCCGAGGACCCCCACCATTAGGCTAGTTGAGTTCGACGGGCAGTACACCCGCTCCGTGGTAACTCCCACAAAGAATCCTCTAGTTGGTGACAAGATCACGGTAGTAACCTACTGGGAGAACCCAGGAAAGAACGAGGGTACGATCAGCGTTGGCCTCTACGAGCAGAGGATAGACGGTACCTTTCAACCATCGATATCCACACTTATCAATGGTCCAGTGGAGTTGTATCTTCCTCCTGGAAGCTCGAGTGTCAAGGCCGAATTTGAGTACAGCCCCTCAGAAGCCGGACAGCCTTTGCTAGTATTGGTGGTAGATGGGGACTATGGCAATGATAATTACATGAACGTGGAGATCAGCGACATACAGGTCTCATCATTATCCGAAGGAGGCCAGTCTGGCGGGGAGTTCGTCTTGATCGCAGGGTCCCTTCTAATTCTGGTTTCCCTGATGGGTGCCGCATTCTACGTAATCCGAAGGTCTGCAGGAGATAGTGATTACTATGACGAGGAGTACGAGGACTACGAGGAGTACGAGGAGTAGGGCCGACGAAATTCCAGGGGTACCGCAAAGTACCTATTCCGTGGAAAACGCACTATCTTGTTTATAGGCCATAGTCGCGGATCTTGGTTGAGAGGGAGAGATCCCTCGGATGGGATGCCAATATGACAGAGATAGCCAGAATGGATGAATTGAAGCAGGAGCTCGAGGAGCTGAGAGCACTAGTGAACACACTACTGACCATTATTATGGAGGAGGCGGATGGGGTCCAATCGGGCTCAGCCCAGCCGATTACCCCGCTTCCAAGCCTCGGTTACTCGATGTAGGCATCTCTGTCCCCATAGTTCAAGAGAAATGCCTAACTCCGCACCCTCATGCAAATGCCTTCCTTGAGCTCCGAGCAATGGCTGATTTCCATCGCAGCAGTCTTTACCATAGGCTTTTTTGCGGTGGCAGTATAT
Organism: uncultured Candidatus Poseidoniales archaeon; assembly: GCA_902601345.1. Taxonomy (GTDB): domain Archaea; phylum Thermoplasmatota; class Poseidoniia; order Poseidoniales; family Thalassarchaeaceae; genus UBA36. The sequence continues at coordinate 14,421 of CACKMK010000012.1, read as the reverse complement.
CAGCCAGAGGTCTTCGACCCGGATCCTGACTGGGATGTTTCGGACGGTTGCTTGGGGGGTTTGGATCACGCAGACGTGGGGATATCCGAACACTACCATCCTAACCTGAAGGTAATCGTCGATGGCCAGCAGATTCCAATTGAGCCCAACACGGGGATAGATCAGGTCGGATGCAGAGAAGGAATGAGGTGGATCCACGTCCACGATGCATCTGATTCGGGATTCACAAAGCTCCACATCGAGACTCCGTCGAAAATGAACGTCCCACTGGGAGCTTTCTTCGAGATATGGGATAGGCAGGGAGGTCCAAAACTAATGGGTTCCGATGACAAGACGTTCGATGTCAACAGGAACGGAGTCTCAGACCGGGAAGAATTTGACATATCTCTCACAGTCAACGGAGAAAGCAATAACAAGTTCGAAGAGTACATCATGGAAGACTATGACGACATCGAGCTGATTTTCGTTTCGAAGTAGACTATCCCTTGATCACAATCAGGGGCCTGAGCCTGGCAACTGGGCGTGCGAGCCCGGCCCTATCGGTGAGTCTGATGACATCGTCAATGTCCTTGTATGCATCTGGGGCTTCTTCTGATAGGTACTTCTCATGAGTCTCATATATTGCAATGCCCTTCTCGCTTAATTCCCTCTTCACCTTTGCACCATCTATTTCCTCTCTGGCCTGTGTTCTGGACATCGCCCTCCCAGCCCCATGACAAGATGAACCAAATGCCTGATTAGTCCCCTTTTTTGGACCGGCCATTACGAAAGAAGATGTCCCCATATCCCCCGGTACTAGAACAGGTTGACCGATTCCCCCGAACTCTTCGGATAGCTCATCACTATCCCCTCCGAACGATCTAGTCGCCCCCTTTCTGTGGACACAGCAATCGCAGTTTGAACCATGAACGATGTGCTCCTCAACCCTGGCAATGTTGTGGCAAACGTCGTATATCACATCAACATCAACTTCTGTGCCCATATGTGCTTTTAGTGCCCCTCTTAGGCTTTGAGTCACACAATTCCTATTCGCAAATGCATAATTTCCAGCGGATCTCATAGCTTCGAAGTAAGACTCTCCCTCCTGTGAGAAGAACGGTGCGGAAGCCAACTGTGGGTCAGAAATGGAGATCCCCCAATCTTCTGATTCCCAAACACCGCCATGGTGTCTATAACGTCCCTCCAGTTCCTTAACGTGCTCAGAGCAGACCTGGTAACCAAGCCCCCTAGATCCAGTGTGGATCATCGCTGTCAACCTCCCTTCTTCAAGGCCAAATGCTCTAGCGGCCCCTTGATCAATGATTTCGTCTACCACTTGAATCTCCAGGAAGTGGTTCCCCCTGCCGATGGAGCCAAGTGCAGACAAGCCCCTTCTTTTGGCAATCTCAGAAATACTACTGGCATCTCCATCCAAATTACCCTTCATCTCCATTCTCGAAAGATCATCGTCATGGCCTATTCCAATTTCTGCCGCTCCCTTTGCCCCTCCAGCTAGGATATCATCCAGATCATGGGGACTCAACTTGAAACCGCCCTTACCAGACTCTCCAGCTGGAATTCTCGCCTTTAGCCGATTTCCAAACTCCTTGCTTCCACTCCCAGACTTCTTTCTGGTCAGATGTATTAGGTCTTCCAAACCCAGATCAATAGAACATAGGCGAACTCCACAGTTGATGTCGAAACCAACACCACCCGGTGAGATTACTCCTCCATTTTCTATGTCGGTTGCCACCACTCCTCCTATTGGAAATCCATAGCCCTGATGGAAGTCTGCCATCCCCCAAGCTTCACCAACTACCCCTGGTAAAGATGCGGCATTGGTCAATTGCTCGAGGGATCTATCATTGCTCTTCCCAACATGTTCTGAATCAGAGACAATCACTGCATCCACAAGCATCCCTCCTCTTTTCTTTATTCTCATTAGAGAATCCCCGTCGGGCTTGAGATAATCCCTCCAGTCCTCCATCAGCCTTTCTGAGAACCCCTATCCTTTCAACACACCGGGAGTAATTCTCGCATTGACTTCAAGACCCGATATCCGATGGGCTAGCCGAGGGGGGCACAGTGACCTTTGGAGAAGTAGAAATTCCCTTCTGGGAAGAATCGGGTCACGTATGTAAAACCTGCATAATAACCGGCTCCAGATTCTGGACTAGGGATCAGAGTAGGGAAACCTGTGGAGATAGCACAGAGGATCCCTACACATTCATTGGAGAACCTATCATCGACGGATTTCGGGTTCTAGGCAAGGAACTCAAGGACGCTATGAGGGAAAGATTCCAGGGTTTCTTCGAAAAGAAGGGGCACTCCAGAGTTTCTCCATATCCAGTAGTTGCAAGATGGAGGGACGATATCCACCTGACTATAGCCAGTATAGCAGACTTCCAACCCCATGTGACTAGCGGTCTAGTTCCACCTCCAGCAAATCCTTTGGTGATCAGCCAGCCCTGTATAAGGCTCACAGACGTTGCCGCAGTTGGAAGATCTGGAAGACACCTGTCTACATTCGAGATGATGGCCCACCATGCATTCAACAAGTCTAGTGAAGGTAGTGTAGTGTATTGGATCGACCAGTGCGTCAGATATTGCGATGAGATGCTTGTAGAGTCGTTCGGAATTGACCCGAACGAGCTAACCTATGTGGAGAATCCATGGTCCGGAGGCGGGAATGCAGGACCTGCACTAGAGGTTATTGTGGGAGGCCTAGAACTGGCTACACTCGTCTTCATGAATCTGGAAGAGCACGAAGATGGGGATATAGAGATTAAGGGACTGAACTACAGGGAGATGGACTTGCAGATAATCGATACAGGGTATGGGCTCGAGAGGTTCTGCTGGGCTGCTGCTGGAACCCCAACGATTTACGACGCAATATACCCCGAATCTGTGACGTGGTTGAAGAAACTGGCGAGTTTCGAAAAACTCGTAGAAGGTTTAGGTATCTCAGTAGATACGGGTGATCTCCTTGGAGAAATTTCCAGACTGGCAGGAATTCTGAATATTGATGTGGGGACAGACGTCGAGTCCCTCTTCGTAAAACTGTCAAGCAGGCTTGGGGAGTCTGGCTTGGATGTATCTATTGAGGACATCAAGCTACTTACTGAGCCGCTCTCAAGTATTTATGCCATCCCCGATCACATGCATGCAATATGCAACATGCTCGGCGACGGGCTTGTCCCAAGTAATTCCAAGGCCGGGTACTTGGTTAGAATGCTGGCCAGGAGAGTTTGCAGGATGAAAGATGATCTCGAACTCGGAGTCTCACTGTCCGAACTAGGATCCCATCACATAGATGCCCACCTAGACTTCTCTCGATTCACACAATCCCGAGAGGGAGTCCTAGATATCCTAGATCTCGAGGAGAAGAGGTACTACGTAATGCTGAGAAAGGGAGAATCAGCGGTTAGAACGGCGCTTCGTGACCTCCCTAAGGACTCAAGCGAGGCACCAGATGAGGTACTCTTTCGCCTTTCCGAGGAACGTGGATTGAATCCGGAAATGGCCATCTCTATAGCCAATTTATCAGGATGGCCGGAGCTAGAGGTTAGAGTCGGTTTCGCTGCAGATATGGCCTCAAGAAACGCTGAGCGTACCAAAGCAGCAGCTAAGGAGAAATCTAGAACCGACATATTCCCATCTAACGATTTTCCAGAAACCTCTAAGGACTACTACGATGATACAAGCAAGACCTCATTCGAGGCAACGGCACTTGCTTGCAATCAGCTCAGTGATTCTCAGATAAATCTACTAGAACTTTCTACGGAGGTTAAGGTAACACCGACTCACTATGTTGTCCTGGACAGAACCCTGTTTTATCCGGAGGGTGGCGGTCAATTGGGAGACCAAGGACAGATAGGCACATCAAGAGTAGTAGACACAAGAATTCAAGGAGACGTGATTTTCCATCTTACAGACTCTGAATTATCGCTCGGAAAAGTATCTGCGGAGGTTTCATGGGAGAGGCGTAGCCAACTCATGGATCATCACACTGCAGTACACATCATAGGAGGAAGCTCGCGAGCACTTCTCGGTCCACACATCTGGCAGGCAGGGTCAAGCAAAGGATTCAGATACGCTAGAATCGACCTCACTCACCACTCTAGACTATCAAGGGAGGAGTTGGACAGAATTGAGGACCACGCCAATTCAATCATCGAAGCAAACATCCCTGTCGAGAAACTAGTGATGCATAGGGCCGAAGCGGACGAGGAATTCGGTTTTGAGATATACCAAGGGGGCCCTCCAAAGCAACCTGAGATACGAGTGATAAGAATAGGGAATCACGATACACAGGCCTGCGGAGGGACGCACCACGACTCGACCGGACAAATTGGTGAATTACGCATAATTCGCTCCAGTCAAGTCCAAGACGGGGTAGAGCGTCTGCAAATCGTGGCAGGGGACACGGCGCGCGAACACGCAAGGGAGCAGGAGCGCCTGCTGAACGAGTCCAGCGAGGTTCTGGGGGTTTCCCCCGAGGACCTCCCAAATGCAGTAGTTAGGTTCTTTGAACAGTGGAAATCTCAACAAAAGAGAATCGAGTCTTTGGAGGCCGAGATTGTCAGATTAAGAACCAGTGGAGGGGGGCAAGACTCCGTAGAAAGGGATGGAGTTCGGTATGTTATTATGGAGGTCGAGGGAGAAATTAAGTCACTGATGTCAATGCTTGGAGAACTAACGCGCGATCCATCAAACCCAACTCTGGCCGTACTTGGAACCAAGGAAGAAGGGGGGAGGATAATAGTCGCCAGTACAGAAGGGTCTCTAGCCGAAGAGAGGCACAATGCAACGGAAATTTTGAACTCTATTTCCGTACACATCAGCGGCGGAGGAGGCGGGAGTAGGACGATGGCACAGGGCGGGGGGTCGAATCCCGATGGAATCCCTTTGGCACTCGATTCGGCACGTGAAATTCTTGGATTGTGAGAATGTGTTTAACCCGATTGAGGCTTCTAAACGCGCAGCAGCCATAGAGTACGCAATTCGAGATGTTGTCGTACCTGCAATTGAACTCGAGAAACAAGGTCACGAAATAATCCGCCTAAATATCGGAGATCCTCTTGCGTATGAAGGACTTCAGACCCCAAGTCACATGATTGAGGCTTACAAGAGCGCGCTTGACTCGCAAGACAATGGTTACGGTCCCTCGTATGGTATTTCCCCGCTAAGGCGGGCAATCGCCTCATCAGAGAAAAAGAAGGGTTGGAAATGCTCAGAAGACGATGTGTACGTGACACATGGCGTTACCGAGGCACTGCAAATTATCTTCGCTGCATTTCTCGAGCCGGGTGACACTGTACTGGCACCAGGCCCTCACTACCCCCCATACATGGCATATCCGCAGATGTATGGTGCGAAGACCATAGAGTACAAGTTGAATTCACAGGATGGTTGGAAGATAGACATCAATGATATCCGCTCCAAGATGGACGATTCAGTCAGACTCCTGGTCCTGATAAATCCGAACAATCCAACCGGAAACGTCCCGACTGAGCAGGAGATTGATGACTTTATTTCATTAGCACGTGACTATCCGAGGTGCACCATCATCTCTGACGAGATATACGATGGCCTTGACTTCTCAGGCAACTTCGTCTCCTTGGCGTCACGGTCTCAGGATGTGCCAGTTATTGTCCTTAATGGCGTCTCAAAGGTATATTTTGCACCTGGGTGGAGAATCGGATACATGGCATGGCACGATCCCACGGGAGTCCTCTCCAATGTTAGGGACGGGACTGAAAGACTTCTCAGGAGTCGCCTCTGCGCATCCACTCCGGCACAGCACGGATATCTCGCAGGACTATCCGAGGGATCCGATTGGATGGATGGACACCGTGAGAAAATAAGAAGGAGGCTAGAATACTCCCTAGAGAAGATAAAATCCATTCAAGGGCTCGAATGCCAAGCTCCCGGAGCGGCATTCTACCTGTTCGTGAAAATCACCGATCCCGTGCATTCTGCAGACGATAAGAAATTCGTATTGGACCTGCTCCACGAGAAACACGTCTTGCTGGTCCACGGGTCCGGATTCTCTCCAGAAATGGGTAAGGGGCACTTCAGAATGGTCTGCCTCCCTGAAGTGGAATTGCTTTCAGAGGCTTTTGATCGAATCGATTCTTTTCTGAATGGTTCATGAGGCCTAATCGCTCAATGCAGCCTTTTTTGTTATTTTTTCATAGGTCAAACCCCGTCAATCATTATAGCCGAACCCAATTTGCAAGAAACGCCCTAAACGAGGGCGGGGCATTCTAATGGCTTTGACTCACAACCAATATGCTGTTGCTGCGATTACCGCTACTCTCTGTTTGGCGGGCCTATATACGGTTGTTGGGGCTGGTCTTTCCAGTACCGATAGGGGGGGCTTCGAATCAGCAGTGGAAGATTTGGAACTAAGAGAGGGGAACCAGAGAATTTGCCCACCGGATGTCCCAACTATTGGATGTGACTGGGACGGCGATGGAATTGCAGATAGGATGGAGAGCACGTTATACGGTACAAATTGGCAAGAGGCAGATACGGACGGAGACGGGCTCGATGACGGCTGGGAAATAGAGAACGGACTAGATCCATTGGACACGGGGGAGCCTTGTATTACCATAGGGGAAGGACTTACCGAAGTAGAATGCGAGGACATCCCAGTTGCAACAGTAGACACCGAGAGGGAAACTGGGGAGCAGAATGAGACATTCCCAAATCCAGATAACGGTCCACTGGGTGACCCCGACCGGGATGGTCTGACCAATTTAGACGAGGCCGAGCTAGGCACAAACCCACGCCTGAAGGATACCGATGGGGACGGGCTTAATGACCGCTGGGAGTCAGAGCACACGCATGAAGTTACTACTCCCTCTGGAATTGTTGTTCTACTAGACCCGCTGGATGGAAACTGGGACTGCCCTCTACTGACCCCTTCTGTCAAGGCCGAGATCAAGCTGGACATTGGGGACGATTTGTGGGAGGAGATGGGTTCTCAGTTCGGACACTCATGCGACGCCATCCTGGATTTGGAGCAACCAGAGCCTGACACTCTCAGGAACTTCGTCGAGGAAAAATATGACACAAACCCCCGTGCCGCAGACAGCGATGGAGATCTAATTGATGACCTGGTCGAGATCTCCACTCACCTTGTCGACCTGAAGTCCTTCTGCGGTAGGCCTACCTTCGGAACTCTCACACTTCCAGCCCCTCACCTGAGGGCGTTCGCTTCGGAGATCGTTTTCACAGCCCAAGAGCTACCGAACGGAGGAGTTCAAACCACTCTCCAGAAAAAGAGCCCCCTCGATAATCCGAACTGGTTCAATGAGGATATGGACGGGGATGGCAGGCTGAATGGTCCGGGGGACTGGGATACGGACGGGGATGGTATGCCGGACGGATTCGAATTCTGCTATTCCTTCAACTCTGACTACAATTGGTTCCTGAACCCTGCCAACTCTACCGACGCATATGGCGACAACGATGGAGACGGATTAAACAACGTCGAGGAATTCTCCGTTTCTTACGACTGGGGGCCATCCAACTTCACCAACCCTCTTGATCCCGATACAGATCAAGACGGAATGCCGGATGGGTGGGAGTTCCAAAGTGGGATTCACCCCAACGATGGAAGCAATGCAGATGAAGATCCAGATTTCGATGGTTATGATGCCGATGGGGACGGCGCGGTTACCTACAAGGACATGATAGGGGCCACCACCATAGAGAGGATCGATGTAGTGCCAGGGCAGTACGTACAAGCCAATAACACGATTTTGTGGGTCCGAACCGTCGTTGACAGCAACTACGTCAATATCCCAGTGAAGACCGATACCCCAGGTTGGGTCTACCATATCCATGTAGAGGTTGACGACGAAGTCAGAAGTAGGCTCCAGGAGCTTGTTACCATTGTGGAGCAGCATGAGAGGTTCACCAACTTAGACGAGTACAATGCTAGGGATAGAGACGGCGATGGAGTGGTCGATGGCAGGTCCACCGACCCACTCGATTCGGATACTGACGCCGACGGTCTAATCGACGGGATCGAGGTGATTGGCTGGAAGATTCGAATCGTAGACTTCGGTGTCCGTGAAGTCATAGTGAGATCAGATCCGGGCGTTTTCGACACAGATCGAGACGGACTTTCCGACTCGGTAGAATACTACGAGACATTCACAAATGCCACAGACAAGGATACCGACAATGACGGCCTAGAGGACTATAGAGAAGCCGTGGACGGACACCCATGGTACGATAATGGGACCCTAGTCTACTACTTTACGAACGCATCCGCGTTTGACACCGATAACGACGGATTGGAGGACGGAGAAGAGGTCGTCGATGGGCAGGACCTGTACATCACCCATGGGAATAATGCAGATACCGATAACGATGGTCTGAACGATGGAGACGAAGTCCTATTCGTTCCACGACCGTGGCAGAGCGCCACCAATCCACTCCTGAACGACACCGACGGCGATGGTCAGCCAGATGGCTGGGAGATGCAGGTTTTCTCCGTCCAAGAGAACACCAACAGTCACAGCCTCTGGATTTCCAAGACTAACTGGCTCCCACCAGGCTGTGATTCAATGATGGAGTGCGGAAAGGGACCAGGAGGTTGGATATGGGTGAACTACGTTTCTGGATTCGCCTCATCAGGCGATAGAAATGATGACGGAATCCTGGATCCTCACTATTTCTTGTATGAAATGAATCTTTCTGGATTCAACATTCCAGATGACGGACGATGGGCTCTGGACCCTTCCTTCGGTTCACCGGTTGACTCTATCTATGATATCGACAACGACACTCTACAAAACTCACTTGAGGCTCCTGATAGGTGGGACACCAACCCCGTGGACCATGACTCGGACGGGGACAAGCTTCCCGATGGTTGGGAGGTTAGGTTCTCAGAGGAGGCAATAGAACTGGGCCTCGTAGATAACAACACCCTCAACGCACTCGGATCACGTGGTCCAATGGATCCAAGAATGCCCGATTCAGACTTGGATGGAATCAACGATGGTAACGAGGATATGGACAATGACGGGTTGAACCGAACAATTCTGATGTACAGATACTGCCCTGGATGGGATAATCCTCAGGACTTCGAGTGCCACATAGACCCGTACGGTCCGGGTTCGGCATTCTACGATGACTTGGAGAACTACACTAACTTCGAAGAGTACGAGAATGGAACCAGTCCGATAAACAACGATACAGACGGAGATAAATGGAACGACGGGTCCGAGGTGTACCATCAGGACCAAGATGACGACGACATGTGGTCTGGATGGGAATACTACTTCGGTTACGATCCAATGGATCCTTCCGACTCAATGATAGACTCTGACGGCGATGGATTCGTAAACAAGTGCGAGAGCAGATGGAATACCAATCCTAAGGATCCGAACAGCTTCCCATCGCAGGGAGAGCTGTGCAATAACTACGAATGATCTAGTCCACGTTGAACTTCTGAAAGACCTCGTTCGTAGTCATACTCACTCTGATGAAGGTTGTGCACTTTGGTAGATCCTTTACCCTCCTAGCACCAACATAGGAACAAGCCGACCTCAATCCTCCTAGGATTGATTGAACAGTTACCTCCAACGGTCCTCGGTAGGGGACTCTGACCTCTTTCCCCTCAGGAGCTCTGTGATCAGCTATTTCCCCATAGTGTGCCTCCATTGCCTTTGCCGAGGACATCCCGTAGAACGACTTGTACGAAACCCCACTATCCTCTATCAATTCCCCTCCTGACTCATCGTGACCCGCTAACATCCCTCCGAGCATGACAAAATCGGCCCCTGCAGCGAAAGCCTTTGCAACGTCTCCCGGTGAAGAGCAACCTCCATCTGACATGACGTGACCATTCAGACCGTGAGCAGCATCAGCACACTCGGAAATAGCAGAAAGCTGCGGGTATCCCACTCCAGCGACCTTTCTAGTCGTACAAACCGAGCCGGGTCCGATTCCAACCTTGACAATATCTGCACCAGCTAGAATTAGAGCTTCTGTCATCTCTCTAGTAGCAACGTTACCAGCAATGATTATCTTTTCTGAAAATTCTCCTCTAACCTTCTTCACGAAGTTAAGGAAGACTTCTCGATATCCATTTGCAACATCTATACATATCATCTTCAAGCCTTTATTGGTGGCCATTTTCCGTTTCAATAATTCGAAACTCTCATCCGTGGATCCGCAAGTTACTGCAATGAACTCAGAATCAACTCCGTTCTCCCAAGCATTGGCAAACTCCTTTGTAGAGTAGAACTTTTGGGTGCAGGTCAGCATTTTGTGTCCCTGTAGAATTTCTGCAATCGAAAAAAGCCCAGTTGTATCCATGTTTGCAGCGACTATCGGCACTCCATCCCAGGTTTCTTTGGTATGTCTGAAAGTGAACTCTCTTACCAGGTTCACATCAGACCTCGAGATCAAGGTACTCCTCTTCGGTCGAATTAACACATCATCGAATGTAAGTTTCAGATCACGCTCGATTCGCATATGACCTTACTACTCGAACGAAGGTGGACTTATGACTGTAATGCGTCAATCGGAAAATTTTGGTGCTCGTGCCGGGATTTGAACCCGGGTCGACGGATCGAGAGTCCGACATGATGGACCGAACTACACCACACGAGCGGCAATCCATCGAAAGGCGACCTCTTTTCAAAAGGTTGCATACTGGAGACAAGTAAAATTTCACTTTCACTTTCACTATCGCCTCTTTTCCCTCAGTTAATATCCAAATGAACCGACATCTGACCATGATGAGTAGGAAAATGACGCATAGTGTGCTGAGATACAGGAAGAGGCCGGAACCGCATCGAGTGGTTCCATTAGCCAGTTTGAATCGTACTGAGAGCAGATTTGAGATGGTAAATATGACGTCCATTGTCGATAACTCGGGGAACATAGCCGATAATAGTACGTGGAAGCCCCTTAGGGCAAAAACAGCCCCAATAGAGATCAGCCCCAGCAGTTGGGCAGGACTGCACAGTAGGATGTTGGCCACAATGCCCCTGAAAGCGGAGGTATTGTGATGTCCAGAACCCGCAGACTAAGGGAGGAAGTAATTTGCCTACTGGAGGAAAAGGAAACGGCGAACACAGTCGAGATATTCGACCATCTAAATGAGAGATTTAGGTGGGGCGCAACCATGAACCAAGTCGGAAACATAATGGCTAAGGATTCCCGATTCTCCAAAGTTGGGCACATCAGGGGCCCATTCAGAGGTAGTGTGTACACCGTCTGCGTGTGGAGCCTTTCTCATGAGGAAATTGCCGTGGCTCAACATTAGCCGGGGAAGGAATGAAGTCTTGGCACCTTGACATTGTTGTATGAGTGTGTACCGGACTCTCGCCCCATGGGCAGAACTGTTCAGATCTGGCAACTCGGTAACTTCGATATTCGGGGTAGCATTGGGTTCAATTTTAGCTTCTCAGGGACTTCCTAGCGGAGACTTCGCCATCATTACGGCATTGCATTGCCTCTCTGTGATGATGTTCATGTTCTCTTGGAACGCATTGAACGACTACATGGATATCGAGATAGATCGAATCAACAGGCCAGACAGACCGCTCCCCTCGGGGGAGATTTCTGAAAGTGCAGCTGGTCGGGGTATTCTATTTACTGCAGTGCTCTCGGCCTCTTTTCTGATAGTCGCAGCCTACGTCTCTCATAGCGGAGAAATAGGCCTAGATGGGTGGCTTCCATCGCTAGCAATCTGGATGTTGGCGCTTCTTCTTCTTTTCAACTATGAATCTCCATCAAAATTAAGTTTCAGGATGAAGGACAGAGGTCTGCCTGGTAATTTGGCTATCAGTATGTCCGTGGGTTTGGTAATTATTTTCGGTGCGGCTAGTGTTTCCGATCCTCTAGATCAGAGAGCGTGGTCAGTTTTTTTTGTGGGATTTCTGTATAATTTTTCTCGGGAGATCGTAAAGGACATTGAAGATATGGGCGGGGATAAAGGAAGGGACACCTATGCAATGAGAGTAGGAGAAGAAAGAGCGAGTTCGTTAGCCGCTCTAGTTCTTATCGCCGCTCTAGCTGCAATGTTGGCCCCCTTCTCACCCATATTGCAGATTTTTACTGATTGGCACGTGGCATTCGTCATACCCTCTGTAGTTACGCTGATGATGGTCAAACCAAAGCTTCTAGCGTCGGAGCATCATAACGCCCAGAAACTAATCAAGACCTCAATGCAACTCTGTTTGATCGCTTTCTTGGTGATATCGCTAATTCCAAGCTAGCGCAATTCCCAATATGTCTGCCAAGCAACTTCGTTACACAGAAGAGTAAGTATGGACATTTGCGCCCACATTCTGTTTTCAGCTTGATCGAAAACTACGCTATTAGGCGAGTCCATCACTCCGTCTGTTACCTCTTCCCCCCTGTGTGCCGGAAGGCAGTGCATGAAGATGTAATCATCATCAGCATCCGAGACCAAGTCTTCGTTTACCTGGAAACCATCGAATGACCCCATCTTTCCATCCATATGCTCTTCTCCCATGGAAACAAAAACGTCTGTGTATATTGCTCCTGCCCCCTGAACAGCCTCCTTGGGATCAGTAACTCCTTCAATTTTCGACCCTGTTTTCTTAGCTATCTCTAAACTCCTTGAAATCACAGATTCGTCCGGCTCAAAACCTTGTGGTGTTGCAAAAACGATATCATGTCCCAGACTTGCACACCCAAGCACCAAATCATGAAGCACATTGTTCCCATCCCCAACCCAAGCAACATGGCCATCGATTTTATCTGAGTTTTCTACTATGGTCATCATATCTGCTGCAGCCTGACAGGGGTGATGCATATCAGAGAGGGCATTGATTACTGGAACCGTTGAATGTTTAGCTAGTTCAACAACGTCGCCATGGCCGAAACACCTGTAGGTAATGCAGTCCATGTACCTAGATAGAACAGCAGCAGTATCTGCTATTGTCTCACTAGTTCCTAGTTGGATGTCTCCAGCTAGCAGTGTGAGGGGCTGGCCACCTAACCTACTAACTCCAACCTCGAATGATACCCTAGTTCTTGTTGACGGCTTCTCGTAAATCGAGCCTACTGTCATTCCATCTAGAGGTTTGAAGTCATACAATGCCTCTTCATCGTTCTTTATTCTGATTGCCCAATCGATGATTTCCGAGAGTCTACCAGATAAATCATCAATAGCTAGAAGGTCTATTTTCGAGTCACTGCCTCTCATGTTCTATATCTCCTGCGAACCCATCCTTGGCATCTGACATTCCTCCAAATATGTTTTGTGCGAAACTCAAGACATCTGCTTGGCCCTCTTCCATCTCACTAGATATTGGTATTAGTCCAGGCTGAATCGCCGCATGCTGCATCATCCTAAGTTGGCCTATCGCAAACTCGGCTCTCTGCCCGCCTCCGTCAAATCCGGCCTGATTTGCCGATTCCTCAAACAGCGCTGCTTCTAGAACATCTAGGTTCTCCCCCCACTCTAGGATTCTTTCTAGCGTCTCAGGCTCTAATAGATCAGATTTGGACAGAAAGTTAGCTGTCGGTAGCCCTAGTCTGAAGTGAACAATCGAAGAGAGTAACATCTGAGAAACGAACCCACTCGGAGTACTGGAAAGTAAAGGATCGAAAAGGAAAATCAAGCATGCCCTGCCCTGTCCGAGAACATGTACTAAGTGGCTAGAGGCCTCTCTGAAAGCAAAAAGCTCCACTTGGCCAGGAGTATCTACTATCATAATATCCCCTGCAAGACCCTCAATCTCCTCGAAAACCTCCACAGCCTGAGAAGCAACTAGATCTGCAGCAAGTATCTGTGCGCCATTGGGGCCAAGGTCGTACTCATCCATTACCTCAGAAAGAGATATCAAGTCCCTCACATCAAACTCTGGATCATAATGGACCCTTTCAGCACCAGGATCAAGATTAATCGCTAAGACATCGATGTCCAAGAATCTAGCCCATCTTTGAAAAGACGTAACCAACGAACTCTTTCCAGCACCAGCAGTTCCTACAACGAATAATACCGGCGGGGTAGTTCCATCATTGGAGCTCATAGGACTGCGAGAACGTTTCCGTCTTCAACGTTCTTAGGTAAACTACAAATTTTCCTAAGCAGGTAACGGTTAAACGAACCTGTCACCTGTGTGTGTTTACCCTGAGGCACATTTCATGGTTGAAGATTCAGATTCCCCTGAAGAAGAGGAAGCCGGAGAAAAAAAAGAAAATGATCCGGTCTACCCACCTCCGCCTCCACCTGGCTTGGGAACAAACCCTCCTCCTCCTCCTCCCGGGTTTCCAGAACTTCCTAACGACTCGGAATCAATTTCTACGGGGGGCTCCAAAACCATAGACCACGAAGCAGCCAAGAGGATGCTTTTAGGGCTCGAAGAACCAAATGAAACGATGGACAGGGGTGAATTATCAGAAGAAGTAACCCCGCAGGAACCAGTTGAACCAGAA
>CACKMK010000011.1 GCA_902601345.1 uncultured Candidatus Poseidoniales archaeon | reverse complement strand
GGATACAGGCAGCGCGCCTTCAAGCTACTCTCCCATCTGGACAAGTCAGCTCGCTACTCCCCAGCAGCAATGGCATCTTTCTACCAATCGATTATGGCGAAGATAACCAAGAAGAACGGAGATGTTTTCACAGAGAGGATTCAGTTGACAAAAACGGAGAAGATCCTACTTGCAGGATATGTGTACGCGAGGTATAGATTCTTTGGCTTCTAACGGTAATAGTCACATCATCAATTTTCGTATGGAAGATGTATTATTCAATAGTAAGGAGGATTAAACATGAGGGTCGCTGTTCTTCTCGAGGAGAGGTGCAAACCGAACAGCAACGCCTTTGCGTATCTGAAGAAGTATTCAGAAATGTGTGAAAGAGAATGCATTCAGGTAGAGGGATCAAAATGCAAGATACTGGAGGAGGCATGTCCCGTTTGCTTCACACGAGCCAAGCACTGTCCCGATGGGGCGGTAAAGATCATCAATCTTCCAGAGGAACTCGACACCGACCTCACCCATTCCTACGGTGAGAACGCATTCAGGTTGTTCCGCCTACCTTCTCCCCGACAGGAACAGATAGTAGGAATTCTAGGCCCCAATGGAATTGGAAAGTCCACGGCCATAAACCTCCTTTCCGGAACATTCAGGCCAAATCTCGGGGATTGGCAAAATTCATCACCAGATTGGGACGAGGTAATTTCCACATTCCCAAGAGGTGAACTCAGAGACTACCTCGGAATGGTTTCTACGGGCGAGGTCAGTATTGCGGTAAAGCCCCAGTACATCGATAAGTTACCACGGATATTCGATGGAGAAGTGAGGGAACTTCTAGCAAGAGTAGACGATAGAGGAGAGATGGAAAACTACACTGAACTCATGGGGATCTCCCATATCCTGGACAGAAAACTCGGGGATCTCTCTGGTGGCGAATTACAGAGGGTGGCGATTTGTGCTACCCTTCTCAAGGAAGCCGACGTCTACTTCTTCGACGAGCCATCTTCATACTTGGACATATATGAGAGAATGAGGATGGTGGGAGTGGTGAGGGGGCTAGCAGAAAAGGGAAAGAGGGTATTGGTAGTAGAACACGATTTGGCAATATTGGATGTTCTCTGTGATTCGATTCACGTTATATATGGGGATAGATCAGCCTATGGGATTTTCACTCCACCTCGATCCACTAGGACTGCGATAAATGCATACCTTGACGGCTTCCTCCCGGAGGAGAATGTCAGGATTAGAGACAAGCCGATACAGTTCCTGAGGGGACGAAATCGCGGTGAAGAGGTAGGCACTCCCATTCTAAAATGGGGAGACATAGAGAAGACTCTAGGAGACTTCAGCCTGACTACAGGAAAGGGCGAGGTGAAGTCCGCTGAAGTCGTTGGAGTAGTTGGTCCGAATGCCACAGGAAAGACAACCCTGGTGAAGATAATTGCAGGAGAGATAGATCCCGACGAAGGTTGGTGTACCATGGATGCCAAGGTATCATACAAACCTCAGCACGTCCGTGCAGACTTCGAGGGAACCGTACAAGAATGGCTAGATACGGAGATAGGAGGAAAATGGCGAAGTGGCGAATTCCATACCCAAGTAACTAGGGCCCTACAGGTTGACAAAATGGTTGACTTGCATGCGACTAAACTTTCAGGAGGAGAACTTCAGGCAGTCAGTATCGCTATCTGCTTGGGAAAGGAGGCGGATCTGTATCTGTTCGACGAGCCCAGTGCACATCTAGATGCCAATGCTAGAATGGAAGCTGCAAAAGCAATCAGGAGGACCATGGAAAGTAATGAGAAGGCTGCGATGGTCATAGACCATGACACCTACTTCCTTGACATAGTTAGCGACTCTGTTCTGGTATTCCAGGGCGAGGGAGGGGATCATGGAAAGGCCATCGGCCCACTATCACTCCGAAAGGGAATGAACCTCTTTCTATCCGATGCCGATGTTACTTTCAGGAGGGACATAGAATCACATCGTCCAAGGATAAACAAGCCTTCTAGCAGGAAGGACCGAGAGCAAAAATCGTCCGGTGAATACTTCTACTCCGACTGAGATGGACCATTGGCTTCTTGAGGGACTATTACGGCCCAACATCGTGGCAGAAGAGTCAGAAGACAGCGGGTCCGAGGAATCAACCACCGAGGAAGTAGACTTCGAGGCTAGGGTTTCAGAACTGGAGGAGGAGCTCCAGTATGCCAAGGCAGAAACTGTAAACATCGCTCAAAGAGCCGCCAGGGACCGTTCTGAGACTCTGAAGTACGGAGGCGCCTCCCTCGCTAGGAGGCTTATTCCAGCTTTAGACCACCTTTCCAAGGCTCTAGAAGCTACAGAAGTTGGTGAAGGGACAGAGTCAGTAATTGCAGGCGTGCGACTCACCCTAGACGGACTCAGGTCATCTCTAGAGTCAGAGGGAATCAATGAGATCAAAGCCTTAGGAAATGATTTCGATCCTACTTGCATGGAGGCGATTGCCACATTACCCTGCCCAGAAGGCAAGAATCCTGGGAGTGTGATAGAAGTCATCGAAACTGGTTATAGGATGCACGATCGCATCCTCAGAGCATCAAAGGTCGTTGTCGCTGAGGGTGACTCGTGAGTAAGAAAGGCAGAGCCTACTTGCTCGTGTTTGGTATAATTACCACATATGCTGGAGCAGTATTTGCCATACAAATTGCAGCCCCAGATAACCCAATAGAACCGGACAATTTCCCAACCAAATGTCCCGAAGATTCGATTAATTGCTCATTAATTGCACCAAATCACCATAGAAGTGGAAACCTCACAGAGATCAGAATCAACGCTAGTTTACTCGAGGTAATGGCTGAGGTCAGAAAATGGATTGATTCCCAATCTGGAACTAGTACCATAGGAGATTGGCCCGAACAAACTCATGCAGTATTCAGAACTCTAATCATGAGGTTTCCAGACGACTTCTTGGTGCAAGGTTTCTGTGATAATGGCGATAGCGTACTGTATGTTTACTCACAGTCACGCCTCGGTGTTTCTGATCTAGGAGTCAACAAAGCGCGAGTCGAGAGCTTCGCTGAGCATATGGCCAACGTCGAAATGGCTACATCAGAATGCGTCTAGGGATGTCCGGCGCTAACCTTGTCTGCAATTATTGACCCCGATATTCGAAAAGCTCACACACTTCCGTCGGCATTCTACACAGAACCTGAGAAATTCGAGCAAATCATGGAGAGATTTTCGCTGAATTGGCATTTTGCAGCCCATGAGAGCCAACTCTCAGGCAAGTCGGCAATTGAGCTGAGGCACCTGGAGAGTTTGCTGGGGGAGCCAATGATGTTGGTATCCGGAGATGAAATCAGGTGCATGTCGAACGTTTGCACCCACAGGGGGATGCTATTGGTGGATGGAAGTTGCTACCGGACCACTCTTCAGTGCCCCTATCATGGTCGAACCTTTGGATTAGACGGGACTATGAAATCGATGCCCGAGTTCGACCTTGTAGAAGGATTTCCTGCTGCTGAAGATGATCTCAGGATATTCCCCTCTATTTCTTGGAAGGGTCTGGTTTTCGCTGGTTTAGAGCCATCTGGTTTGGAAGCCTGCTTGGGAGAGATGGAATCTAGGATTGGATGGATGCCAATTGAGAAATTCGAATATGATCATTCCAGGAATAGGTGCTATGAAATCAAAGCAAATTGGGCTCTGTATGTTGATAACTACTTGGAGGGTTTCCACATCCCATTCGTCCACAATGACCTCAATAGGACTCTAGACTACGACGATTATAGAACTGAGATTTTCGATGGTGGAGTGCTGCAGATTGGTATCGCTAGAGATGGAGAGCCTAACTTCGAGATTCCTGAGGATTCACCCGACTCCGGGCTAAAAGTTGCAGCTTATTATTACTGGATTTATCCAGGTCTAATGCTCAATTTCTATCCATGGGGCCTATCTGTCAACTTAGTCATCCCATTGTCAGTTGATCGAACAAGGATAGAGTACTATGGATTTGTATGGGATAAGAAATTCCTAGGGAAGGGTGCCGGAGGAGACCTAGACAAGGTCGAGGAGGAAGATCAGTTTGTGGTAGAGTCTACACACAGGGGCGTATCATCAGTTTCCTACGAAAGAGGGCGATACTCTCCTTCCAAGGAGATAGGCGTCCATCACTTCCACCAAATGCTAACATCTTAGAGTCAATTGATAACTAATCGCCCATTCGTTGTGCAGTGCCCATGCCTCGACAAAGAACAATTGCTACTTTGCTTGTCTCTCTATTGCTGCTATCCGGATGCCTGAGTGATGAGACATCAGAAAATCCGGAAATTGAAGATTGTTCCACAATCATAGGAGACTCCTGCGAAAGCGAAGATACTATCGCGGATGAAGGAATCTCTGAGCGAGAGATCTCGATATCAGGTGAGGGTTACTGCGATAATACTAATCCAGACCATTGCCTTCTACCATTCCCCTCGTCAGTATTCCTAGAACCAGCATCCGATACTCGTACTGGCTTTAGATTAGACATCAGCGGCGAGGCAGTACCCGACTCGGCTTCCGCGCCTACAGAGGATTTTCATATGCTAGATAGCAAGGATGGCCACTCACCCTCCACGCAGATATTTACTACTTTCAGCACTCTTCCTGACATATCCGGACTGGCCTCTCAGGATTCCATCCCCTCCTCATCTCTCCCCGAACATAATAGTTTGATGCTGAATATGGATACTGGCCAAATCGTAGAACATTGGGTGGAAATATCGGCCCGGACACAGGAAGACGAGCCAACTCTGGTCCATCTACGAACCCTTAGAGGACTAGATCACAATACTCAGTACGCAGTCGCATTCAGGAACCTGACAGATTGGAGCGGTGATCCCATTGAACCCTTTCCGGGATTCAAGGCCTTGAGAGATGAATCAATAACCGATAACCAACAGTTAGAGTCTGCGAGAACTGGATATGAGGTGATGTTCTCCTCTCTTTCCGAGGTTGGCTACGAAAGGAAGGATCTGACAAGTGCATGGTGGTTCCATACAGCATCAACCCAATCAATCGTGGGAGACATAATCTCCATGAGGAACAATGCAACCCAACTTTTAGGTGACAATGGAATAGGGTGCAATGTTACATCTGTGACTGAGAACTATGGAGGAGACAACACAACTCTCAGGAGAATCAGTGGGACTATAACAACCCCTCATTATCTTCAATCCAACTATCCTCCAACTGCTATGACCCGTTCTGAGGACGGAACTCCTAGATTCAACTTCATGACGGAGGTTGTGTTCACAGTTACAATCCCAAAGTCTGCTGCAGACGCCTCTCAACCAGCACCGCTTTTGGTCCTGGGCCATGGTTTCATGGGAGATGGACAAGGTATGGTGTCTGCTCTTAGAGGGCCAACCAATGATTCTGGATTTGCCACGATAGGAACTGACTTCAAGGGTTGGAGTTCAGATGGAGACTTTGGTGCCATAACTTTTGGATTGATGAATCCGAATTATCTGCAGCATCAATCTGAACGACTCCAGCAATCTATAATCAACCACCTTGCGATGATAACTACCATCAAAGGAGTATGTTCCGACCTCCCCGAATTCTACCAAAATGGGATTAACTTGGTTGACACTACCGATATCAATTACATGGGGGTATCTCTAGGAGGGAACAGGGGCCCTTCCCTGTTGTCCCTAATCCCAGCAATTGATAGAGGAGTACTCTGGGTTGGAGGTTCATCTTTCAGCCTTCAGGTCGAGAGATCCACACAGTACACTCAATTCGAGGAGCTTTTCGCTTCTCCTCTCGCTTACGAATCTACATTGGACAGGTCAATTCTTATCTCACTGATGCAATCTATGTGGGATACGACCGAAGCAGAAACATATCTCCCTTTCATTGATGGGGGGATGGACGGCGAATTACATCCCTATGAGATACTATACATAATTTCAATGAATGATGCCCAGGTAACGACACTCTCTGCTGATAGAGCCTCTAGGACTTCGGGAATCCCAGTTCTTTCAAACTCTACATATCACCCCTACGGTCTTGATGTAACCGAGGCTCCGGTTTCTGGCTCTGCAATAGTCTACTTCGACGGTGGATTCCCTGCAGTGCCTTCGGGAAACATACAGGGACCTATGGAATACCATTCCCTAGCGCATAATCAGGTGTTGGGATACGATCCTGCCGTCGACTTGGCTACTGAGTTCCTTTTGAGCGGCCAGATCACCGACACATGCTCAGGGGAGTGCTACTTCGAAGGGACTTGGTAGTCTCGGGGCTAAAATCTCTCTACCCTGCTACCAGATGTCCAATCGTAGATGCCCTTTCCTGTCTTTTTCCCCAAATTTCCGGATTCCACCAGTTTCTTCAGTAGTGGGTGCGGTTTGTATGAATCGTCCTCAAAGGCCTCCGCCAAACTATTCAGAATATCCATCCTAACATCGAGACCCACTAGATCGGATAGCTCCAAAGGTCCCATGGGATGCCGATAACCTAATTTCATCGCAGTGTCAATATCACTTGCTGATGCAACTCCCTCTGCCAGCATTCTGATTGCCTCGTTACCCAATACAACTCCCAATCTGCTGGTAGCAAATCCTGGAACGTCATTCACCAGTATCGTGGTCTTGCCCATAGACTCCCCAACTTTCTCAGAAATCGCTATCGTTTCCTCTGATGTTTCTCCGTGCTTCACTATCTCGAGTAACGGCATCAGCGGGACTGGATTGAAGAAGTGCAAACCGACAAACCTCCCGGGGGTTTGGATTTCAGTGGCAATCTCCGAAATGGAAAGCCCCGAGGTGTTTGTTGCTAGGACTGCTTCCTTGGGTGCCAAACCTTCCAACTCTATGAAGACCGACTTCTTCAAGTCAATCTTCTCGGGGACTGCTTCTATAATCAGGTCCATACCTCTGGAAGCCTCACTTATGTCGGAGGAAGTACACAGGTTAGCCCTCCATGATGAAACCTCAACCTCTCCGGTCTTACCTTTCTCTATGCCCCTCTGCCAGAAACTCAGTATACTCTCCTCGCCCTTCTTCAGAGATTCAGGAAATGCGTCGTAGAGTACAGTTTCCCATCCGGTCTGGGCGCAAACCTGGGCTATCCCAGATCCCATAGCGCCAGCGCCGATGATGCCCACTTTGCGAATTACCACGAGATGCGGAAAGCATCTCTCCCCATAAGCCGTACTAACCCTCACGCCCGTATGCCGCGAGTGCTGACTGGAACAGTCTTTGTCGCGGTACGTCATGCTCTAGGAAGCATGTGAATGGCGCTACGTCCTTCAAAAGCTCAATCGATGAAATGTATGCGCCATAGACGAATGGGTCTGCACTCTCTATGGAAGGAATCTGAATACCTAGCTTTGACAGTCCTTTCCTGGTATCCTCGTCCCATATCGAGTAGGTGTGGTGAGTGAAGTGAAGATAAGCGGAGAGCCTCCTAACATCGGACCTAGCCTTGTCGGTCAAGCTCTCGATAAGAAGGGTGTCTGGATACTTGATTGCGTACAGGGATAGCAGCACTTCTCGCTGTGTTTCCTCTTTCCATTCTCTCTTTTCGAGGCCCATCCAATCGTCAATCATATCTAGCATCTCGGGAGTGTAAGGTCTACGGATTTTGTATAGCAACTCCTCGTATGAAGAAGCATCCTGGTCATCAGAGTGATGATGGTCGTGGAAAAGATCGGTCAGTCTCTCAAAGAACGGTCGACATGCTTCTTTGTCAAATGAGGATAGCGCAACGAACTGCATTACGGCCACCTCGACTATTTCCCCTTCCACTCTCTGTACTGTATCCAGTCGTCCTTCATGTACACGTTGACTAGGGTATCCTCGTCCTCATCGGTAGGAAGTACGGAATCCAAATAGGTCTGATATTCTTCTTCCGACCCTTCGAAGGATTCACCTTCTACAGTGTAATTCTTCCCTGCATACTTGCCTATGCCCCTCTTGAACTTGTCAGAGGGGATGTACAACTCGGGCTCTCCTTCCTTGCGGGCCTTGCTGATCCTGCTCATCTCCGCCCTGAGCTCCTGAAAGTAGAGGTCCCTGCTAGCCTCATTCAGGTGCTCTCTGTCTGCTTCTGTGTCAGCCTCTCTCTCGTCGTACCTACCTTTGATTCCATAGACGTATGCCCACTCCGCGCTGCTAGAGTCGTCTGTTCCGAAAAGGTCCAATCCGGTGCTAACCCACTTGTTGATGTATTTCTGAATTAGTGAGCAAGGAATCACTCCCTGCTTGACCACCCTACGAAGCCCGTTCGCTCCGGTTCCAAGGTGGAATGACTCTTCCTTTAGCATTGGTCCCATACTCGCAGCAAGCGGCTTGAAAGAGGAGGTGCTCAGCATCTTCAACTGGTACTTCCCGTCCCGGTCGATGAAGTGGGTGAACATGAAGAAGTCCAGCCAGTGGTCTATTGGCTCATTGAAGGATCCAAGTATCCGAGTTCCCTCCTGAGCGTTCCTCTCGAGAAGCTTGGCAGCTTCCCTCACGCCTTGTTCCCCGAAGAACGTGCATAGAAGGTAGGCCATCTGCCAACCGTGCCTCTGTTCCTCGCACATTATTCTCAAAGCCGATTTTTTGTCATACTCGGTCGGCGCTGTTTCTAGGAGATGATTCTGCTGTTCGACGCTGGCGAACTCTGTATCTCCTTGGACACTGACCATAGTCAGAATCGCGTCAGTGATGTTCTGTTGTGGGATTTGCATCCTCCTCTCCCACTTGGGCATGCCCTCGAAGTCACCAAACTCTATTTCTCCTCCCGCTGTATCCCAATCGAACTTGATATCGAAGCTGTAATCGCCCAACCAGGAGGGATCGAACCCTATTCTCGTCTGCCAGTCATTGAACTCTTCAATCCAAGACTCAAAGTTCGTCGGATAATTCTGAACTACATCAGTATCTGCCATACTTTACCCCAACATTAAGGGGTATTTCAGAGGTTGCTTTTCTTCCCTACAAATAGACAGCCTACTTTCCTTCAAACCTAGGTGTTTTCCTGTCAACGTACGCCTTGATGCCTTCCTTTGCGTCTTCCGATTGGAATAGATCAGATTGCAACTCTCTCTCAAGAGCAAGATGGTACTCAAGCGGTATCTCCATACCACTCTGCACGCTTCTCTTGATGTTCCCTATTGCCTTTGAGGCTGCGAATGGTAGAGAGAACCTTCCAGCGTAGTCAAGAACGTCCTGCCTAAACTCGTCTAGGCTCAGTGAGTCATAGATGTCGTGCACTAGATCCATTTCCCTGGATTCCTCGAAGGAGAACTTCCTTCCTGTAACCATTATCTCCATTGCTTTGGCTTTTCCAACCAGTCTAGACAGTCTAGCCGTTCCACCTGTACCTGCCAATACTCCGAGAGCGACCTCAGGCAGTCCTACCTGGTAATTGCCCTTTCTGGCTATCCTAATGTCAGCGGCCATGGCAATTTCCAGTCCGCCCCCAACCGTATGTCCGTTAAGTGCGGCTATGACCAACTTGGGAGTCTGCTCCAAACGGGACAGAGTTTCGTTGGCGTGCAGGCAGAAGAAGTACTTGTATCTCGGAGACAGAGTGTTCAGATACTTTATGCTAGCACCTGCAGAGAAGAACTTTTCACCGTGTCCAGTTATCAGGATTACCGATACGTCATCATTGAATCTTGCTTCAAGTATGGCATCGTCAATGTCGTGCCACATTTCCCTTGTGTAGGTGTTCACCGGTGTCTTATCTCCCTCGAGTGGATCTCCGGCGGAATCGGAAATGAGCTCAATAATCGCGACTCCGTTTTCTGTCTCTCCATAGTTAACGAGACGATTCTTCATGGGCTTAAGTTCTGGCCAAGACGTCATGCTCCCACGACTTAGTCCAGCCATATCAATCAAACGGAGACAATACTAGGCTATGCATCTGTCTCTTTGAACGATACAGCCCCTCCCTTGCTTCGGGTGGATTTCCATTGCTCACGAACTCTTTCAGCCTCAATGCTAGGATCCCATGAATCTCTCTTCAGCGACTTTCTGAAGGGCATCCTGTGGACAACCCTACCGTCAGAAAGATCCTTCCTTCTCAGCATTCCAATCTTGACAATCGGCCACAATGCTCTTCGAAATAGCCCGGGTTTATACAGCCAACGCATGAAGTTCAATCCGTCTCCGTTCCTGTTCTGATCTCTCATCCACTGGTTTGCTACCATCTTGAATCCTCTATTACCAACCCTGTTCATCAGGAAACGATTTATCGCGCTGGCCTTTACGAGAGGGACAAGTCTCCTCCTCACTTCTTTTTCGTATTCGAATTCCCCTAGTAACGACTTAGCCGCCAGCACTCCACTGGTTATTGCGTATCTCATGCCAAAACCCCACATGAAGTCCTGTAGGCCCCCAGCCTCGCCGACGTAGAGCCTTTCCTCATGGACGTACTTGGTAGGTATTCCGAAGTCCCCCTTCCCACCGACCCTCTTTATCGGCTCCCTATCCAAGTCGTAATTTCGTTCATACCACGCTATTGTTTCATCAAGGTATCTCCCACTATTCCTTTGCTTACGCCAGAGACACGTGCAAATAAGTCCGATTCCGTCAATTATTATCAGGTAAGAGTATGCACCAGGTGCCAACTTGTCATTCAATTGGAAAGCAACTAGGTTCCGGTGCCTCGTATGGAATATCTCGCCGTATGCGACGGCACTCGACTCTCTAGGTCCTGCGGCAACTATGTCGCACTCCTCAGGAGATTTCTTTACTCCATAGTGTATCTTTACTCCAGACTCTAAGGCCATCCTCTTGAATGCCTGATCTATTGTATGCTCCGCAGTGCCTCTCTCAACCACCCTGAAAGCAACACCTTCCGTTTTTGGATTGGTCACAACATCATCTGGGTGGATTAAATCAATAATCCCAAATGAATCAGATTTGAACTCTGTTGCGTCAAATCCCCAATCAGCTAACTCTTCGAAGAAGTCAATCTCGCTCGTCCAATTCTCGATGCCCTGGAAGTCCCCATCGAACCTTGCTCCGCTGTCAGACCGGATTTCATGAACGTGAACATCTTTCCCGGCTTTAGCCAATATCGTTGCAGATGAGAGGCCCGAGAGACCTGCTCCAAGGATGTGCACTTCGGCGCTCACGGTTTCGCGGCCTCCTATGTTCCCTTGAACGGTTGGGTCACCCGTCGGTTTCAAGGCATAAATCCCATGGGGGGGTGTGGCAGTCCATATCGAGGTTGACACTAAATCTCTGGATATCTCCAGACTTCGCAGCATTATCGACTCCAAGGGTTGTGGTAGCGTAGTCAGTTTCGTTGGATTAACTAGGGACCATGAGGATGGAGTTCCAGTTAAGGGACTAGAGTTCGATGCTTGGGAGGATAAACTTCCGAAGGTTCTTCAGAGTATTGCAGAAGAAGCAATTTCCACATTCGGGGTAAGCTCCGTTGTTATGTCACATAGAACTGGATTCGTTGAACCCGGCCAAGAGATAGTTTGCATCCATGTAGGATCGGCCCACAGGGCCGAGGGCTTTACTGCATGTTCTTGGATAATTTCTGAGCTAAAGAGACAGGCTCCTCTCTGGAAGAAGGAGTTGAGGGAAGACGGAGAATTCTGGAAGACAGGTCTTGGATAGGGCCGGTTGAATCTACCACCCAAGTCCGTGCGTCTGAATAGGGTGGACCTATTCCGATAAGGCGGTGAGATGATGGGCGACAGTTGGTCTGGAATAGTTGACGTGGGTTCGAAACCAATTGTTCGGAGGGAGGCCATTGCGACCGGCATGATTCGGTTAAAGGCAGAATCTATTGACGCAGTGGCCACAGGGTCTTCTCCGAAGGGAGATGTCCGCGAAGCCTCAACTATTTCTGCGATTCAGGCAGTCAAAGAGACCTCTCGCACCCTTCCTCATTGTCACCCTATCCCCATCGAGGGATGCCATGTTGAGTGGGTGTTAGAAGAAAAGGGACTGAGGTGTAATGTTACAGTAAGGACTCATTGGACAACTGGGGTTGAGATGGAAGCTCTGTGTGGAGTAAGCGCTGGTTTGCTTTGCGCTTGGGACATGTTGAAGCCGTTAGAGAAGGATAAGGAAGGGCAGTATCCCGAAGTAAGAATTGAGGATATCCGAGTCCTAAGAAAGAAGAAGGCCCAGCCGCAGGATTGAATTCTATAACCCTTACACGAGGTTGTGCCAACGGCCAACCTAATTCCAGATTTCCTCAAGGCCACAGAGGCTGCAGCTATCGCTGCTTCTAGTTGGAGGGGGCTAGGAGATGGGAAGGGGGCCGACGGAGCCGCCGTCGAAGCAATGCGTGCAGTCTTCGACGCTGTTCCTTTCGATGGTAGAGTTGCCATTGGTGAGGGCGAGAGGGACGACGCTCCGATGCTGTGGATCGGGGAGCCTCTCGGATCCAAGCAAGGAGATCCAAATTCTCCATCCATAGACATCGCTGTTGATCCTCTCGAATGTACCAATCACGTAGCAAATGATCTCCCAAATGCAATGGCGGTACTGGCCGCAGCCCCACGAGGGTCTCTATTGCATGCTCCGGATTGCTACATGGACAAGATAGCAGGGCCTTCAGAGATATTCGACGCTATTAGCTTGGAGGCAGATGTCGATTACAACATCGAGGGGGCCTCAGATGCATTGGGTAAGAACCCATCAGACATGCAAGTAGTGGTGATGGATAGACCTAGGCATGAAGATTTGATTAGAAATCTGAAAGATATGGGAATTTCTCCGGTACTGATTGGTGATGGGGACATAGCTGCAGCACTGAACGCTGCTGATCCCGATTCAGAGATTGATATGTTGATGGGGATAGGGGCAGCCCCGGAGGGAGTGATCACAGCAACGGCTCTAAGAGGTCTCGATGCTCCATTTGAGGGAAGACTTGTGTTCAAAAACGAAGGACACCGGGAGAGAGCAGAGGAAATGATTGAAGGAGATATAGAGAGAATCTGGTCTCGAGACGAACTCTGTTCAACGGAAGACTCAATTTTCATTGGTACAGGTGTCTGTGACGGCAGAACAAAAGGAGTTGAAGACCTTGGACAAGGGTCCTATACTGCTCATTCCGAGATTATAGATGTCAAATCAAAAGAACACTATTTCGTTTCAACTACAATTTAGAGGGCCGATTCTCCTTTCTATACAAAAAGCATTGACGATGGTTTCTTTTCTTACTACCTCCTCCACTACTTCGAGGGAAGAAGATGGATAGGGAATTGTTGGAAAAAAATGCAAGATTTTTGGTCTCCCCAGGGAGAGGCATACTTGCTGCAGATGAGAGCAACGGGACGATGTCCAATCGCTTGGAAGCAGTAGGTGTGGAAGCATCATCTGAGACCAGAAGGGAATACCGTGCCAATCTCTTCTCCACGGAGGATTATGAATCTGCTATTAGTGGCGTTATACTATTCGATGAAACAATTCGCCAGGCAATGAAAGATGGGACTCCAATACCCTCCGAACTTTCCCGCAGAGGAATCCTACCAGGAATAAAGGTTGACACAGGAGCAAAGGAACTGGCCAATCATGAGGGTGAGAAAATCACAGAGGGACTCGATGGACTTCGAGAAAGATGTTCTGAGTATTTCGCAATGGGTGCCAGATTCGCTAAATGGCGTGCAGTAATTAGGATCGATGCAGGACTCCCAACCAAGGCGTGTATTGCCACGAATGCACATGCCTTGGCAAGGTACTCAGCAATCTGTCAGGAGCAAGGGCTAGTTCCAATAATCGAACCAGAGGTTCTGATGGACGGGGACCATGATGCTAGAAGATGCTACGAAGTAACGGCAGAAATTTTGGATGCCACATTCTCTGAGTGTGAAAGCCAAGGCGTACATATTCCTGGAGCTTTGCTAAAACCAAATATGATAATTCAAGGCAATGATTGTGAAAACCAGATTTC
Organism: uncultured Candidatus Poseidoniales archaeon; assembly: GCA_902601345.1. Classification (GTDB taxonomy): domain Archaea; phylum Thermoplasmatota; class Poseidoniia; order Poseidoniales; family Thalassarchaeaceae; genus UBA36. The sequence goes on along the minus strand of CACKMK010000011.1, from coordinate 12,723 downwards.
TAGAGAGGAGGTTGCAAATCTCACTGTCGAATGTCTAACAAAGCATGTTCCTCACAATCTCCCTGGGATAGTATTCTTATCTGGGGGTCAATCTGACGAAGATGCTACAGCACACCTCGATTTGATGAATAAGATGACTCTCGAGCACCCTTGGGAGCTATCATACTCCTATGGGAGGGCATTACAAGCAGACGCCCTTCGAAAGTGGGCAGAGGCTACTGAAGGTTCTGATATATCTAGCCAAAAAGCATTTTCACATAGGGCGAAAATGAATAGCTTGGCAAGGTTTGGTAATTGGAGTAAGGACCTAGAGTTGTGATTAGGCCTTCTCTTCTAACGCGCCTGGGCGAACCTGCCAGACACAGATTTCGTATCTGCCAGAAAGTGCCCCCCCTCTTTTGGTCGTAGCCACCTTCAGTATGTCTTTGTCCTTTGAAAGAACATTCCCTAGCTGCTGCGGAGTAGTTCCATGTCTCATAGTTGAGTTAACATGTTCTAGTATTTCGGTGGTGTTCGCCTCTCCTCTTTCGTCTAGGAATTTCTTGATCTTTTGCCTCAGTCTTGTGGTCCTCATATTCTCACTCTTCTTGTTCCCGGGACTCTCACAAAGCCCCGTTTTCTCAGGATAGCGGATGGTAATATAATGCTTCTGTATGTTTTTTCTCTACTTGGTTACAAATAATGACAGTTTTTTTGCTTTTTCTATATGTTTTTTCCACTGCACATCCGAATAACTGATATTTCCACTGGAAAGTTATAACTAAATGTAACGAAAACAAATATTTTATTACTATCTTTCATGGAGTATCCTTCTGTAGGTGTTTTTTCGTGTCAGATGCTTCCCGTAGATTCGTCCATGATGATCCGAAGAAAATCAGAAGTAAGCACCGTCGCAGGATTCTCTCCCTGCTCTCGGATGGTGAAGCCACAGTCTCTCTTTTGTCTTCAGAATCAGGACTCAGAATGCCTCACGTCTCTGCTGAAATCAGTCGTATGAGGGTCGAGGGGCTGGCTACAAGTGACCTTCCCCCTGGTTCCAGGGGTGCAAGAATCAGACTCACTGAGGATGGTTGGAAGGCTCTAGAGGATGACGAGTGGTCGAAAGTAATTGAGTTGAAGGCGCCATCCTCAAACTCAGATTACTGCTGTGTATTAACGCGGGACGAAGAAAATCTAACCTTGTGTTTTTTGAGCGTTCCAAGAGAACCCTTGGTGCAGATTCCAAACCGAATCGCGACCCTAATCTCAGAGACTACTATGTCCACAAGAAACACAGGGGTCTCTTGGAGTTGGGCAGTTCTTTCTGAGGCTACCCCTCGTTGGTTCGACAGAGAGAAAATGATAATCCTAGATTCACCTCCGGAGTTTGCTGACCCGGGAAGTATAGAGTCATACGCAGAAAAACCACAAATCTTCGGAGTTATCAGGGCTAAGCTCGTGCACCAATCTTCTAACTCAATAATTTCACCGGGAGAATGGTTTTCTCAACCAAACCAGATTTACAAAGCCCCATTGGACGAGGCCACTCATCACAGAGGAGATTGGACTCTTGGCTCACCTCATAGCAAATCGCCCGATATTAGACCAACTCAACCAATCGCTGCTACCATCAAGGAAAGACTTCCACTTTCTGTTCTACTCAGGTCAGCTAGGTCAAACTCGCTAGTAATTGCAGATCTCAGAGGATTGGGAATGGAAGGCGAAGACTACCCAATCGGGGCACTTAGGTATTGGATAAAGAAAGCCCATCCTAGGCTTTCGGAGTCCGAAAGGAGAAAGAGGTTAAACTCGTTGATCGATAGGATTTCATCCTCTAGAAGAATAAAGGTTCCAGAGTCTACGATTAGAAAATTTAGGAAGGATTGGGCGGGAAGAAAATTCTCAAACAATGAATCGGAAATCAGATCAATCGAGTTGAGGGGCCTGAGTAAAAACGCGACAGAGTCTATCATCAGGTGGTCTATGGATAATGATTCAACCCCACTAGTGATAGAAATCAGACATGATCTGCCAAGTGAATTAATGTCTAGAATTGCATCTAAGCAAAATCTTAGACTAGTAATTTTCGACCATTTACCAGATCAATTTTCTTCATTCACTTTGCTTGAAGTTGATAGGATTCGAACGCTTCCATGGTTGAGTTATCGTACCAGTAGGGGAGAGGGGATACCAGTAAGGATGGTAGAAAGAGGAAAAATCACAGACTATCCAGCAGAACCAGAGAGCACTACGATTTCTCCATGGCAAATCTTGAAACTCCCTTCTGAAGATGATGAGTACAAGCAAGAAATAGCTAGAAATTCAGCTTCAATAATTAGCTCTGCCGTCTCCCAATTTCCTGATGGCGATGAAGAATGGGCGAATCAAATGGAGGCAATGTATCCACTCGCGTCCTGGATAGCATCTCCAAGGACAACTAGGTGGCAAAGATGGCAGAGAGTTTCCTCGAGATTGGATTCAGAATGGATAGCACTACTTGATCTGGATTATGTTCCAATTGAGAAGATTTCAGAATTGGCCAATCAAGCCCCGAAATCAGTAAAGGAAATTTTCTCACGAACCTTAACTTCCAAACTTAGAGAGAATCCGGATAATCTGCTAAGATCATGGCCAGCAATAGATCCAAGTCAAGCCAATTCAGGTGCTTCTTGGCTGGCGTCCCACTTTATTCAGAACTCAGCATGGATGCCTAAAGAGACGCATCATGATATCATTGGCTGGGCCGTTCAGGCATGGCTATCTGACCCCCCGACCCAATCTCTTGGGGCTCTAGATGGCATTAACTGGCTCTTTACTTCTGGAAATCTAGAGAAATCGGTTTTCGACAGTCTAATTGAAAGAATTAGAGACATCGGATCCTCACTCCCTGAGGGACATCACCTCAATACTTGGTCTAGGCTGTATGACCACGCTTTAGGGAAAAGAGAAGCTAAAATGGAAGATATACAGTTATTCATCACACATATCCCCAATTCGTGGTGGGCACCATTTTCATCAGAATTCTTGAAAATGATACTGAATAGTACCATTACAGACGAATTCTTCAGTCTAAATATTCCTTGGTGTTCAAGTGTACTTAGGCCGAAAGGAGAGGTGTCAAGTTCTCCAGGCCTATCATCTGTAATTAATCAGGGATGTGATATCGAAATTTTCCCTTTACTGCAGAACCACCTAAGTTCAGCTAGTTCCAAGGTAGGAGATGTCAATTCTATGAATCATCTCTGGGATTTGCTATCCGCGTTAGAATCAATTAGAGAAGGCTCTAATCCGTCTGTTGGGCTTTCTCATAAACTATCAGGTTGGCTAGCACAACCACTTGAGAAATGGCCCAACTTCACTCTGGAGATGATTATGGATGGAGACATAGACGTTTCAGAAAGTCTAATTCTTCGGAAGTCTGGATTTCACGAAGGATTTAGAAATTTCGACAGTTCTCCACAACCGTTGGGTTCTTGAGCAAATCTGCAGGCGTAGTGTTGCCCAACCGGCAACACCGTGCGGACAAAACCCCCTCGCCGGAGGTGGAGGATGAAACACGGCACCACGGATTGGGTGACCATCCGTCGAAGACCATCGTGACTCTTCCGAGAGAATGATCGATGGCGCAAATCGGGTGGCCGGATTGCGTAGGTCCCCTGAGGACGGAATAGAATGAATCAAGGGACTACCCCGCAGTCCGACAGACGTCCCGGGGTGGGTCAGGCGCCAGAGCAAAGCAGTGAAGGTTGCCGTTACGCCCCGGGGCACACTGAAATTTCAGGTGTTTTGAGTGGAGAAAAAGAAGCACGAAATAGGATTAATTGGTGGTACTTTTGATAGATTCCATGCCGGACACATGTCATTGATTTCTGCAGGTCTTGCAAATTGTAAGAAAATCCAGGTCTGGATAACCAATGATAAGTTAGCTAGGTCGAAGGATCGACGTATCCAGGACTGGTATGATAGGGAGTCCGGTTTGATCGATGCCACATCAGAACACTCCTCTCAAATCACAACTCATCAACTCGATGACAAATTCGGGCCATCCTTGCGATCTACTGAGGCATCAGCAATTATATGCACTGCTGAAACAATTCAGGGATGCTTGGAAATCAACTCTCTCAGGGAAATAGATGGATTCTCTCCTCTAGATATTATCTCCGTTGAGAGAGTCACTTCCTGGGATGGGAGGACAATTTCTAGCTCAAGAATCCGAGATGGCCACATTGACAGGGAGGGGATGCCATGGATTCCAGAACATTTCAGAACCTCAGATCCAATTATGACTCCCGAGGTAGAGTCCCAACTCAAAGAACCATTTGGCGAACTAATCGAGGGGCCTGAGGAGGATATTACCGTGGCTGCTTTGGAAGCCATCTCTAAGATAGTAGGATCTACAAAATTTTCCGGCCCACTAATTGCCGTCGGAGACGTCACCGTCCTAGCCTTTCAGAATTCAGGAAGACCAGCAGACATAGCAATAGTCGACGGACAAACCAAGCGCGAGGAATGGGAGGGCTCGAATGAAATTGACTTCAGTTTGTATGATAATCTCCTTGAATGTATCAGTCCAGCAGGATCTTTATCCAGATCGCTCCTAAAATCATGTGAATCCTCAATCTCATCATGGATGGAAAACGAAGGCAGCAGCATAATCAGAGTAGTCGGTGAAGAGGACCTTTCTCCGCTTCTTCTACATCCGATGGCACCCATTGGCTCTGTAGTTCTTTATGGTCAACCAGGAAAGGGGTTAGTCATTAGGTGGTGTGACGAAGAATCAAAGATCAGATGCAGAAATATCCTCAGAGCTTTTTCTACAGACTAGCTTTCAGCATCCCTAATCCAATGAAGGCCCAAACCAACTGCAACTAGCGCAATCATGACTGAGTATACCCCTGGGTCAACCCATGTTGTTTCCCTGAGGCTCCATCCAAAGTAGTAGACAATGCCCAACAGCATCATCCAACTTGCTATGGTTCTAACAATATCTAGGTTAGGAGAAATCAGACTTTTCATTATCCGTTCATTCGGTAATCCGGAAATCCAGCCACCAAAGCCATCCTCTCTTGAGGAGCCTATGCCCATTACTCCTATGCCAATTAGTGCCGCACTGATTATAGCAAATATTACATCATCGGGGAAGGTTAGTCCGATTTCATGAGCAGAGTTTGTAACCGGGCCATTAGTGATGAAGTCCATCCAGTTCACCTTTCTACCATCCGAGTAGACTCCAGAAATTATGTTGACGAGAGTAAGAAATGCCATCCATGAGCCCAGTAAAAACGAGCCAACAGACATAGTAATACTAGGGCTCTTCAGGACCTCCATCCACTCTTGGTTAGCTTCTGACATCGAGCCGCCGTCCCGGAACCTCTGTTTAACCGTTGTCTGAACTATCCCTATAGATGACCTTGAAGATTATATTTGCCCATTGCGGCCTCGTTAACCAGAGTTTCACTTTCACTCATTAGGACGATTGCATCTATAGCCTTTGGAATTGCCGAATTAACTTGCTTGCTTCGCCCACCTCGGCCTTTGCTGACGTTTCTTGCCATGATAAGTCCAATTGTATCCAATTCATTAAGCAGTGAGGAGACCCTTCTGGTCGTCAATGGCTCTGTACCAATCTTCGAGCACGCTTCTGTGTAAGTTCTGTATACTTCGCCTGTTGAGATGTTTCTCAGGCCGTTCTCTTCGTTTAAGCAGATTGAGAATAGTACTAACTTTTGGTGAAGTGGCAGGGTCTTGATAACAGGAGTCACCTGATCATATTCTAGTTGACTTTGGGCCAATCTAACGTGTTTTGTATCTACTCTATTCTGCGACCTCTGTTCCGCTTTCTGTACCGAGATTCTAAGCAAATCCAAAGCCCTTCTTGCATCTCCATGCTCTTGCGCAGCTAATGCCGAACACAGTTTAATCACTCCATCGTCCAGGACACCTGCTTTGATTCCCATTTCAGCCCTCTCGTTGAGAATATTCTGAATCTCAGTGGCGACGTAAGGGTGGAACACTATATCCTCTTGGCTCAGTCTTGAACTGACTCTTGGATCAAGGTGTTGAGTAAAATGCAAGTCATTGCTGATTCCGATAATTGAGCACCTCCCCTCGCTTAGCAAGGTATTGAGGCTGGTAAGCGCGTAAAGAAGATCATCCCCCCCCTTGTCTACCAGGTTGTCCACCTCATCTAGTACTATGATGTGCACCCCTCCAACGCGGCTCATTCTGGAAACTACCGTATCAAGAACTCGGTCTGTAGGCCAACCCGTGAATGGGACAGGAGCATCGCCTCTCTGAGCCAACTGGGTAGCTATAGTCTGTACAACTCTATATTTGGTATCTACATTCCTGCAGTTAATCTCGTAAGTATGTACGGATTGCCCCATTTCCAAGCCTTTCTCCCTCAGTTGGCTCAGGACGTATCTAGTTACCACGGTTTTTCCTGAACCAGGTACTCCGTAAAGGAGCATATTAGACGGTATGTGACCATTAAGAGCATCCACAAGATTCCTCACTAGGGAATCCAGCTCATGCTCTCTGTGAGGAAGTCTTGCTGGTTCGAAGGCATGATCAAAGGCCTTCCTATCCGTGAAAAGACTATCTTGTCCGAGAATTTCTTCGAAAATATTTCCCTTCATTTTCTTTCACACCAAAAAACACTCCAAGAAAAGCCACCACTCCCTCCCATAGGGAACATAGCTTATCGTGAGGTTTTCTGAGCGACAATGTTTGTAGTAATAAGAGTGACCCGATTTTCATTATCTATGTACAGTTTTGATAATACTCCAATGTAGAAATATATTCCCTTACCTAACCATTCCCGAGTTCTCTGATAATAATCTCAGTATAATGATTCTGAGTAATTTTTTCTGATGTATTTTCTACACCACAATTGAGTTTTACTAGATCTAAATTCCCAGTTAAGCAGTTGATTCTGAACCTTCCCAACATTGACTGATTTTGTATCAATCTACAGGCTACAAATGAAAAAATATTTTTCCTCATTCCACTTGAATATATATATTCGTTATTTTTATACTCTAATTATTTACAGTAAAATTTCCATCATCATACACTTCGATACTAGCTCCATCGTTTAGTTGGACTATACCTTCTGGCAAATCTGGAATATCGAAACCAAACACACTTTCCGGAGACTTGGCATAATTATGTGTCACTAACACCTTGGTATCGGGGAATCTCTTCCAGAATGCGATTACATCCGAAGGCCTGTGATGGTGGGGAAAATCTCCAATATCAGGCATCCCCATCTCTAGTAAAACTACATCCGCACCTTTGGCTCTACTCTCAATTTCTGAACAGGGCCCCGAATCTCCACAATGGAGCAACCTAAACCCACTCTGGTGCACAAACTCATACCCATGTGGATCAGTTTCAGGTGTGTGTAGAACGGGAAACCTCTCGTAAGACCATTCTGTACCTTCCAATATTCCTGACTCTTCGCTATTCCATAAAATTCTGGATTCTAGAAAATCCTCCAGACTTCCTGGAAATCCCAATTTGCTGAGACTCGTAAGGTATTCCCTGCCCCCAGGTCTGTGGTGTAATGCCAGGATTTTATCTCTGGACGTGTCTGTGATATATTTCCTATCCAAAATTAAGAATGGAAATCCAAATGCGTGATCCCCATGCCAGTGAGTGAATAGTATGTGTTCTATCTGACCCGTTGAAATATTCGATCTTCTCAATTGGACTAGAAGTGTCGGGGGGGCATCAATGAGTATTTTCTCATCCAGAATCGCCAATGCATGCATCCTTCCACTAGGGCAGAAAGCATTCCCAGTGCCTAGGAAATCTACCCGTGCCACACATCCCGACACGGGCCCTATGACTTGACCCCATCGTTTCTAATTAAACCGTCATTTGCTTACACATTTGTTCATATATCTCACTTCACTCGGGGCTATTGAAGACAATATGGCGGGAAAATCATCTAAATCTGAGTGGTCAGCAAAGAAACCCTATTTCACGAAAATTACTGACAATTTCGTTTTGAATGGAGAATCTTCAAGAAAAGAGACAAGACATATCGTATTCGATTTGGGAGATTCCGGTTTGGAATACAAGGCAGGGGACGCCCTTGGCGTAGTTCCAAGATGTCCTCCTGAGGAAGTGGAAGAAATCCTGAGAATCTGTGGATTCTCTGGTGAGGAAATAGTGGAAACCAATCTCGGAGATTGCTCTCTAAGAGAAGCGCTAACAGATAGATATGAGGTTCACAGAGTCTCGAAGAAGTGGATCAAGGGCCTAGCAGAAAGATCAGGAGGAGATGCCCCCAAGTCGGAAATAAGAATCGTCTCAAGAAAGAGATCCTCATCTGTCGATGGAGCGCTAATAGTTGACTGGTCGTCAACAGGTGAGGGAGACGTTCCCGAGGGCTATGTTGAGATGGGAGAAATAGGCGATAACTCAGCAATACTTCTCCACGAACTTATCTCCGATAACGATGCGATGGAGGACTACATTTGGTCACGAGATTATGTTGATGCATTGGGAGATTTCGCTAGTTTCGGTTTCACTCCACAGCAATTATTGGAAGGAATGGACCGTTTGAAGCCGAGACTGTATTCGATAGCCAGCAGCCCCGAATTCGAAGAAGGAACAGTCCATCTTACCGTAGCCATAGTCAGATACTCTCATCATGAAAGGGATCGGACAGGCCTTTGCACGGGGTTTATGGCGGACAGGTGTGAGACTAATACAACGGAAGTCGGAGTTTACATGTCTCCTACAAGGTCTTTCGTTCTCCCAGAGGATGGTACAAAGGACATCATAATGGTAGGACCGGGGACTGGGATAGCCCCCTTCCGTGCATTCCTGCAACAGAGAGAGATAAACGGGGACTCAGGAAGAAATTGGCTTTTCTTCGGTGATTGGACCGAGGAGGGAGAGTATCTCTACAAGGATGAGATGGGCGATTGGAAAGATAGGGGAATAATCTCGAAACATGATTTAGCATGGTCTAGACAAGGATCCGAGAAAGTATATGTTCAACACTTGATGGAGAAAAATGGAGAGGAAATTTGGAACTGGATAGATGGAGGTGCATACTTCTATGTTTGTGGTGATAAACAGTATATGGCAAAAGATGTACACTCGACATTGATAGGAATATGCTCGGAGTTTGGCGGAATGAGTTCTGAAGATGCAAAGGATTTCGTAGAAACAGGATTAATGAAAACGGAGAAGAGGTATCTCAGAGACGTGTATTGACAGCCGATTCACTCAAACGAGGACACACCTACCAGTGAGTTGTGTTCCGGCGTGTGTTAGTCGCCAATAGAGGTGAGATAGCCCTCAGAGTTGTCCGGACTTTGAGAGAATTGGGGATTGAATCAGTAGTTATCCATGGAAGAGAAGATAGGATTTCTCTCCCCGTTAGACTTGCCGATGAAGGTTTTTACATCCCAAGGGAAGACCCACTTGCTTCATATCTGGATATTGAGGCTATCGTTTCTGCAGCAAAAGAAGTTGGTGCCGATGCAGTACATCCTGGGTACGGATTTCTGTCGGAAAATGCTACATTTGCTCAGCTTTTATCAGAAGAAGGAATTACATTCATTGGTCCTTCGCCAGAGTCACTTAGACTTCTGGGAGACAAAATTGCTGCTAGAGAAGCCATGTCAAAGGCAGGAATACCTGTAGCAAAGGGAACGGAAGAACCCATAACGGACAACGAAGAAGCTTTAGAAATTGCATCAAAGATTGGATTTCCTTTAATGATCAAAGCCGCTTCTGGCGGAGGTGGGATTGGGATGCAGATAGTCCATGAAGAATCTGAATTCAAATCCGCCCTGAGATTATGTCAAGGTAGGGCTAAGTCTGCTTTCGGAGATAGCAGAGTTTTCATTGAGGAGTATGTAGATTCAGCAGAGCATATTGAATTTCAGGTTCTAGCGGATGGAAAACGTGCTATTCACTTCGGCGAACGCTTCTGCTCGATCCAAAGGCGACATCAGAAGATAATCGAGGAGGGGCCTTGGATTAGTGAGGAAGAAAGACAGGATATCGGATCTAAAGTAGTGGCTGGAGCAGAAGCCATAGGATACCGCGGACTAGCAACCTTTGAGTTTCTCAGGAATAAAAATGGCCAATTCTACTTCATGGAGGTTAATCCTAGAGTACAAGTTGAGCATACTGTGACCGAAATGTTGACCGGAGTCGACTTGGTATCGTTAGGAATAATTGTTTCCTCGGGGGCAAATCTGCCTCTGGAACAGAAAGATGTTCAAATCCAGGGTCACGCAATACAGGCACGTATCAATGCCGAGAACCCATTCACTTTGGAACCATCACCAGGGAAGATTTGGGAATGCCATTGGCCAGGGGGCCCAGGGATTAGAGTAGATACCCATGGTTTTTCCGGATATGAGATGCCTGAAGCATTCGATTCGCTGCTAGCAAAGATAATTTGTTGGGCCCCAGATAGGGAAAGGGCAATTGCAAGGTTGGACTCCGCACTCGAAGAAACCATTCTATTGGGTGTCGACTCACTGATACCCTTGCATAGAGCGATTTTAGTCGATGAAGACTTCATGGAAAGAAAGATTACAACAGACTATCTGGAAACCCATGCAGATTTATTGATCGGCGGTGGTTAGTTGGACTTGGTCATAGTTGGTAGTATGGGCTATGATGACATAGAAACTCCTGTTGCTACGGGATCAGATATACTTGGAGGGTCAGCAGTTCATGCTGGGGTTTCAGCCTCCTTTCACCTTCCAAAGACTCCAGAAGGAATTTGTAGAGTTGGAATGGTTGCCCCAGTTGGAATGGATTTCTCAGATTCCCATCAAAGAAAACTAGAGGAATTGGGAATTGACTTCTCAGGAGTAGCCAAATTGCCAGGCAAGACATTTCGATGGTCAGGCAGATATTCGGGTTCAATGGACAGTGTTGAGACAATCTCCACCGAGGTAAATGTTCTAGGAGACTTTTCTCCAGAAATTCCAGAACAATGGAGATCTCCTAGGGTTTTATTCTGTGCCAATACCCATCCATCCTCCCAGGTATCCGTTTTGGATCAATGTCCAGAATCTGAGATTACGGCAATTGATACATTCATGCTTTGGATTGAGACAGAGTTTTCAGAACTTTCAACGGCTCTAAGGAAGTCAGACTTGGCCATTCTAAACGAAGAAGAAGTATGTGCAATATCCGGTGAAGAATTCTTCATGAATGCGATAGGCCCGATTTTATCCGGAGCCTGCCTCCATGGAGGCGAATCTGCAGGTAGAGGGCCTAGAGGTCTGATAATCAAAAGAGGCTCTTCGGGGGTTTTCGCCCATTTGCCTTGCGGGATTATATCTCTACCATCATATCCACTTAGTGAACTGGTAGATCCTACTGGATGCGGAGACTCCTTTGCTGGGGCGCTATTAGCCCATATTTCTGGAAGGAAGGGTGTCATGAACGACCTCGAATCAATGAGGGCAGCGATGATCCATGCGACTGTTACTTCTTCATTCACTATCCAGGGGCTAGGTACTGACAATCTCCAGGGATTGGAGAGGGGCCTTTACCATGCCCGAATGGATAGATATCGAAGGATTGTTGGACTCAGTTAGCCTAATCTTCTGAGTCCGGGTAGAGGGTTGGGGTCATCCCTTGATGAGGTAGGTTTTAATTGACTGAACTTCAATGAATCATTTGGACCATCAATCGTTACTGCATGTTCGTCCCTTTCAGCAGAAAGACTCCTAACAATAGAATCTAACTTATCCTTAGCAGTAGAAGAACCAATATTTGTATTTCTCATTGTTCGTATACGAGAAGTCAACTCAGCTTGATGATCCTGATCGCTCCTCAACCTCATATACTGGGAAGTCTGGAATCTTTCAGTCTCAATCTCGGAACTAATCCTCTTCCCAGACTCTCTACCATCTAGAGAACTACCAGGGCTCAAGAGTCTCGAAAGCCATCCTCCGGATGAGCCTCTTCTACGGATGGATTTTGTAGACCCGGTTCCAGACATTGTAGAGGCTAGTTTGTTCAGGGCTGGATAATCTTCTAAGTTTGTAGTCTGAATCCCAAACTCACTGGAACTGCGACTCCTCAATTCTTGCCTGGCTCTTGCTTGTCGAACAACACCTGCTCTACATTCCTTTCTCACTGCTTCATCAGTAGGTGGCGGGAGCAAAGCTCCGGTGTATGGTTCTGATGGAGCCCCAAACTCTTCATGAGCTTGCTTAATCATTTGAGCGCTTGATTGCAGTTTATCGACTTCCTCAACAGCGACTAAATCTCGATCAAAGTCGAATAACCCCATGTCGTTTCCTACACTTTCGTTACTTGCTTCACCGTCGAAAAGCCCACCTGGTGCAAACATGTCCAGGCTATTGGCTGCATCTGAGAATGCCGTGTCTATCCTGTTATCAGAAATTCTGGGTTTTTCCTTCTCCTGATACCAATTAGGAGCCTCTGTCACACCCCAGGCTCTCTCGTATGCATTCTGCTTCGTAGAAGAACTAGGAACTTGGGCATGACTCCCTTCTATAATTTCAGGCTCACTGACTTTTTCTGGTTCGGAAAAATCTCCAACTGAGGGAAAACCGAAAAAATCAGACTTCTCTCCGATATCAAATCCAGTTTCCGCTTGCAAATCTTCCTTCCTTTCTTGAGCAAGGTCCATCGGTGGAATGTATTCAGGAAGAGCAACTCTTGACTGTTGGCCTAATTGACCAGTTGAATCCCTTATTGACGGAAAAACCGGAACCTCTGACT
>CACKMK010000010.1 GCA_902601345.1 uncultured Candidatus Poseidoniales archaeon | reverse complement strand
GCGATGCACTTCGCAGTACTGGCATCTTTGGTTTCGGCGGTTCTGGGATTTGCAACGGCCCTGTTCGGCACCTGGACCACCACTACATCACTGATTGAGCAGATGCTGATGTCCGCCATCGCAAGCGCGCACCTGTCCGCCTGCGTTGCCTCGTACTACTTCGGCAAGGCCAAGTTCCCGGGAGACACCCAGACCTGCGGGGTCAACGAGCTAGAGGTTGCAAACAAGGCCAGAAATCCTGGACCAGCTTCCGTTGTAGCAATCTCTCTAGAATCCTGAGACACAATCGTGCAGAGCTTGTGTTGATCTCATGCTGGGCAGCCTAGGTCTTCCAGAGCACTTGAGGGAGAGGTGCATTGCAAGATCTGGGATAGATGACCGGCCTTCCTACGTCATACATTGGATGCGCACGGCAATCAGGCTTGACGAGTGCCCTACTTTCGATACTGCGAGACTTGCGGCGAATTCCCTAGGAGTGCCCCTCCTAGTATACCATGGAATTGATGAGAGGTACCAATACGCATCATACAGGCACCACAGATTCCTGCTCGAAGGTGCTGCTGACGTTGCAGACAGAGCGGAGTCCCTCCGCGTCGATCACCTTGTGCACGTTTCCAGAGAAGGTAGCAGGGGACCATACCTTGTTGACCTGGCGAAGGAGTCTGGACTAGTCGTCACTGACATGGTCGATCTCCAACCATGGAAGAAATGGGCAGAGAAAGTAAGCGAGGTCTGCTGTCTAATAGAGGTAGACTCCCACTGCGTATTGCCAAGGCCCGTTTTTGGCAAGTCTCTGGACAGGCCGTTCAAATTCAGGAAGGCAACAGATGACGAAATGCGGGCGAGGGTAGGAAGAAATTGGCCCATAGTCAGGGAAGAGGTCAGAAGGATGCCAGAGTCTTGGACTCCTCCCTTCGATCCCGTTGATGTTCGTCTGGAATTGTCTAACGACGGAGGGGCGGAGCTCCTTTCCAAGTGTGAAATCGACCCCACCGTTGTTGCAGTTACTGGGGTCACTGGGGGTTCCTCGTATGCGATAGACCATTGGGAGAATTGGTGCGATTCAGGGATAAGGAGCTATCACATGAAGAGGAATAACGCAGCATTGAGCGATGGGGTTAGCAGAATGTCCCCTTGGATTCACTATGGCATGATCTCAACGACCAGAATGGTTCGAGACGCCTCTTCAATAGGGGGCAAGGGGGCCGAGAAGTTCCTAGATGAGATGCTTGTCTTCAGGGAGCACGCGCAGCACCACGTACATGCTAAGGACAATCCGGATGATTGGGCCAATATCCCCGGATGGGCGATTACTTCGTGGAACGACAGGAGTCCGGAAGTCTCGGAGTTGTCCACGATCCAGCTCGAGAGGGGGAGGACCGGCGACCGCCTTTGGGATTCTGCACAGACGGGACTCGTCAGGCACGGAACCATGCACAACAACGTAAGGATGACATGGGGGAAGGCATTTGCTGGATGGAGGGAGGATGCGGAAGAGGCAATGCATCTGGCCCTGGAGATGAATGACAGATTCGCACTCGATGGCAGGGACCCCAGTTCCATTGCGGGAGTCCAATGGTGCTTCGGCCTGTTCGACAGAGCCTTTGGGCCCGTTGATCCCATAATGGGGAAGATCAGGAAAAGGCCCACTCATGTCCATGTGAATCGTATTGACATGACTGCCTACCAGGAGTTAACGAACAAGGCTACGATGGGGGTTTCCATGGACATAGGTGTAGTTGGCGGGGGCCTCTCGGGAATGTTCGCTGCGAGGCTGCTTTCCGATCTAGGTCACAATGTCACAGTTTGGGACAAGGGTTCCAGGATAGGGGGCAGGCTGACCGGTTGGCAGACCGATGAGGGTACCGAAATTCATCTGGGAGCAAGGGCCCTTGACTCGATGCCAAAGTGGATGGATAGATTCGTAGATGAGTGGGCTAGGCTGGGATTGGTCAGACGCGAGGGAGATTCGCTGATCCCCGAAGCCCCCCTCCCGGAGCTTCTGAAGCACTTGTCTGAAGGGTCGTCCATCTGCCTCGGCAGCAGGGTTTCCGGGTTGGAGATTATGGAGGAGGGGATACGAGTTACGACTGAGTCCGATGAAGATGGGGAAGTTTGCAGATACGATAGGGTGATTGTAGCCGTTCCAGTAGAGCAGGCTTCGGAGATATCAAGTGACTTGGGTATAGACATCGATGGCGAAAGTATCCCCAGTATTGTTGCATGGGGATTCTGCGATACAATCCCCGAGGAAGTACCGGAGGGTTTCAGAATCCATGATTTGGGGAACTCGACTACGATGGTGGAGTTATCCGCAGAGATGAGTGGCCAGTTGATTGACCAGGACAAGCTCTCGTTATCGAAAATTATCACAGACTCAATAGGTATTTCTGGAGAGGGTTGGAAGGCCCACAAGTGGCGATACAGCAGGGCTTCTACGGGACCTGGATCTGTATTGACCAAGGACGGGGTTTCTTTCATCGGCGATGCTTTTGGAAAAGAGATAGGATCTGCCGGAGCAGCTCTGGATTCGGCATCGAGGGCAGTGTCAAACTTGCATTTGTCCATTTTGGAACCTGCATTCGGAAGGAGACCGGTGCAATCGTCACTGACTGATTGGTAGGTCTGGATTACAGGTTTTTTTTATCAGAAGAGTTTGGCCTGGCGTGAATCCCTGGCTCCCCTTCCCCTCCGGCGTCCTGTTGGTCGTCTTCTACTGCCATGCTTCTGATACACCTTCTTGCTGGCTTCCCTCGTTTCCTCCCCGCTCCTTGCTGCGTAGGTCCTCCTGACTCCTTCTTTCCTAGCTGAAGCCTCGTCCACTATAGGTGATGGATAGTGCTTTCCAATGACGCAATCCACCTCATTCTGGAGTTCTTGTGGCATCTTCCAAGGTTCGTGGATGTATTTGTCCGGCACACTTCCCATCTCAGATACCCAATTTCTGATAAACGTCCCCTTGGGGTCGTGATCCCTGCCTTGCTTGATTACCGAGTATGCTCTGACGGTGTTGATTCCGGTAGTACCAGACTGCATGCCGACTTGGGACCAGTGGATTCCAGGCTCATAGTCCAAGAAATGTCTAGCAAGATGTAGCCCCGTCTCCCTCCAAGGTAGCCAGAGGTTGTACGAGGCTGCAGACATCATCATCGCCCTCATACGGAAATTAATCCAGCCAGTAGCAATTAGACTCCGCATACACGCATCGAAGAAGGGCCATCCTGTCTTCCCCTCGGACCATGCTCGAAACCTCTCTTCGTCCATCTCCCTGTTCATGCTCCTATCTATCAGGGGGTTCTGAGCACGTGTGTCCAGGGTTGGTTCCATCTCTAGTTTCTGCATGAAGTGACAGTGCCAGGCTAGCCGACTCTGGAAGGAGGAGAGGCTCTGAAGCCAACCCCCTACATCCTCTCCTCTCGACCTTGCCTCCTTCAGACGTCTCATCTTCGAGGAAGTCGCCTGAACCACACGCCTAATGGAGATGCATCCCGTGCTGAAATATGGCGCCAGTCTAGAGCAGTTATCAACTGCCAGGGAGGGGCTGGACATGGACCATCTGTATGACTCTCCTCGACTGCTCAGGAAGCTCCTCAGAACGTCCATAGCAGCATCTTGCCCGGGTCCTGGCCTGTGAATAATCTGCCTTCTACTCATGCCAATGGATCCCATAGTTGCATTCTCATGCTTCGATTGAACCCCTGCTATTCTCTTGGGAGGGGCCAGGAGATCCAAACCCATTCTTCGATCTCTGGATGTTTTCCACTTATCCCTCCCATCCATCCCCCTGATCACCCCATTATTTGGGTACTCTATCCATTCGACTCTGTTCTCTTTGCACCATTCACTTACTCGCTTGTCTCTATCGAAAGACCATGCCGTGCCAGTCTCCTCGTGACTCCTAATTCTCGAAATCGTGTACTTCCCATGGATCTCTTCCATCGCTTCTAGGGCGTCTTTATGCATGATGTCGAGATTAGCCCCGGTCGCCTCCAGCTTCTTCCTGAGTTCGTACGCACAGTCGAGTTCCCACTCGACGTGAATAGGGTCACAGTCAGGCTGTGCCAGCCTCTGAGGCTCTACCAGGAAGAGACAGAGAACCGGTAGATTGCTACTTGATGCTTCGGAGAGTGGAGAGTGGTCCGATGTCCTCAAGTCCCTCTTGAACCAGACCACTTCGATTGCCATAGGAGGGAACAAACTCAAACGGATATGAAGTGATGTTTCGCCGAACCGATGGGCGCGGTAAGCGCCAGTGAAAATGATGGTTCGATGGTTTCACAAGCACGCGATTCCGCGAGTGGCTATGAAAGAGGGGCAATTTGATGAGCCGACTTCGGGAGTGCAGGAGGTTCTGGTTCCAGAGAGGGTGGTTGACGCCCTCCCGACCATGTACTGCTTCGAGACCTGCCCTTTCTGCTTCAAGGTCAAGGCGATACTTGGATCAAGAGGGATTGATTACTCCAAAGTAGAGGTGGATCCCACTTTCAAGACCCAGCTTAAGTGGTCTGACTGGGGCAAAGTGCCAGTTTTCATCGATGTCGATGGAACCCAAGTGAATGACTCGAACCACATCCTCCACTACATAGACTCCAACGGCGCCAACTCTTTTCCCCGTGAAGGCGAGGATCCCGAACAGGACCGATGGATGGATTTCTCTAACAAGGTTCTCGGGAAGTCGATCGTTGCGGTGATCTACACCTCCTACAGAACCTCCCTCGGAGCCCTCGACTACGTTACCAAGGTCGACAACTTCTCGTTTGGGAGTCGCCTAGTCAACAAGTGGCTGGGCGCATTCATCATGCGCATGGTGGGAAAGAGTAGAGCGAAGATGTTCGAACTACCACCACGTGAGAACCTCCAGTACCAACTAGACGAGATGTCCAATGGGATACAGGGGGATTTCTTCGGCGAGGGAGAGCCCAACGGAGCGGACTTCGCCAACTTCGGGATACTTCGTTCCATGCAGGGATTGAACGGATTCGACATAGTGGAGAGGCACGAGGTAGTTTCCAGTTGGTACGCAAGGATGCAAGAGCACTCCGGAGTATACTGACGGCCTCTAATGCCCCCATAGGATTCTGTGATCCTAATCTCGTTAGGTAGGCATTTGGAAGAGAGAACTCAAGAGCTCGTCATGTAGCGAGGGCACATGGACCTGGCACTGGTTCTCATCCTCCTACTGCACCCCATAGCTGCGCTTCTGGTGATTAGGGAGTTCATTCTGCAACGAGATTGGAGGAAAAAAAGCTCGGAGCTGAAGGGGGAAGAAAGGGCTTCCGAGTTAAGGCGCCACGAGATAAGGGGGGAGCGTCTTTTTCGTCTGGTCATCGCGGTGATTGTACTTGCCTTCCTGGCACGTTTAGTATCGGCCTCTCTGTCAGGCGAGGATGTAGGATATGATGACCTGATGCCTGGCCATTTCCATGGGTGGGGAGGTTTACTCGGGCTTTTATTGATGACTTACCTGTGGGTTCTGGGTCGAAGGGCAAGCTCGAGTAAGGCTGCTGGCGAGTCATTCGCGAGGACGAAGGATTTGCACGGAAGGTTATCCGACGTGATGATGGGTCTAATCATAATTCACGCCTTCTTAGGTTTCCTGTATCTCCTCCAACTCATAGGAAATATCTGACGGGGGATCTTAGGAAATTGTGATTCTCAATTTTTTCCTCTGATTGGGGGCATTTAATTGAACAACCATTTATTTCTGCCACGGCGATTCAGTATACATGATTGAACCTGTCATACTGCTCGGGGCTGTGTCGGTCCTAACAGTTGCAGTGATGGATGCAATCAGGCTGACGTTAGGCCAGATATTCTCGCTCGTGGACAGCTTCTAGCCAAGGGCGGAATTCAGCAGACTAGATTACTCCTGAGTCGGACCATTCGTTCCAAACAACAGACAGTACGATGATACTCACGATGATTTCTATTGCTCTCTTCACAGCCCATTTACTGGTCATCGCAATTTCATCTATTCGCTAGTTAGTGTCTCATCGCTGTGGGCGTGTTGAGAGCTACTCATCCTCGGAAATGACCTGGATTATATCGTTAGCAGCCTCGATGCAGACCTGCATTAGTTCGGTAGTTGTCACAGATGCAAGCATTTGCTGTTGTACGTTAACTGAGCTGCATAATGAGGCCGAGACCTGCCAGAGGAAAAGCTCCTGCTCCTGCGGATCCACAGATGAAACACTGTCCTCATAGTCCATCTGCTGTCCCCTGTACATGCAGCTCACCATGATAAGGTTGGATAGAGGGGAGATGTAGCCGACGAACGACTCGAAGTCCTGCTGGTCGTGGTTATGCACTATGGGTTCCATGACCTCGGCCTCGCACCTGAGGTAGAGTTTTCCATCTACTGGGTTTTCCGCCTTCTCCATCAGCTCGTCCACGGCGGGAAAGTGAGTTCCTGGAACATCATTGTCGAGAACTGGTTGGATTACCTGGGTTGACTTGAACCTCCTGCCTGAGATGATGTTGATCATGATGTTCGATCCTGACTCCTCGTAATCCTCGATCTCGACCAAAACACCGTATTTCGCGGGCTGCGTCCAACCTCCTATATCCTTGGCATCCGGGTCGTAGGTGATGTAGCCGAACGGCTTGCTGTCCAGGATGCAATCGTCCATCATTTGTTTGTAACGTGGTTCGAATACCCTAAGCGATGCGCTAGACATGGGCATGAAGTCGGGTCCAAGGACAAACAGGGGGAGCTTGGTTGTGGGCATGGCTATTCGACTGAGCAGGACAGACTTAAGCTTCTGTTTCCCCTGGCTAGTTTCGACTGTTTTTCCCCTACTCCTTCTGTGATGTGAGGGCCTTCTCTACTCGGTTGAAGACCTCGTTCTCCAATTTTGAGATTCTGGTAACCAACTCGTTTCTAGAGGTCCCTTCCTCCTTCCATACTGGCACCATGGATGTCCAAACCCCCTCTCCCTTGACCCTGGACCATATTGCGGCGCCGACATGCATAGCAATCAGTACATAACTCAGTGAGGCTGATATCTCGTGCAAAGCGAGAGCGAAGTCCTGGAAAGGCCCGTCCCTTACTCCCTGTGTGAACAAGCCAGCTATCAAAAGACCCGAAATTGGCAGCATAGCGAGGCATAGGTACATGGATGTGTGAATCCCTTTAGCTAGATAGCGATGGGCGAGGGGGACTGGTTCGGTGGCGCCCATGAAGGTCTCGAACCTTCTCATGTATGAGTACCGAATCATCACAATGCCGAGGAAGACTGTAGCGAAGGCGACCTCGAAGGCCAGCAACGCGGAGTCGTCGAGCTCCTCCAACTCATCGATCTGCTTGAAGATCCCATATGCGTAAAGGATGATGAAGCCCCAGTGGAAAGTCTTCCCGAGAACAGAATGTTGCCTGGCCTCCCCTGTCTGTTCCACGGCAGCTCCAGATGATTGGTAGGGTTAATCTTCTCGTGTTTCGTATTCAGTACTCTACTGGAACTGGGTCCAGAGACCTCCAAAGGAACCAGCAAGCAGCACTCCGGTATGGCCTCCAGGCTTCTGCCACCGCCAGCATCTCGCTCTTAGATTGGGCCTTTGGGTCGAGCATCCTGATTCCCTTGACAACCCCCAAGTCACCCAAGCTCAGAACGTCCGGCCTCATAAGCGAGAATATGAGCATCATCTCCGCGGTCCAGGGCCCGATTCCCTTGAATTTCACGAGATGCCTGATTAGAGATTCATCATCCAATTCCTCGTAACCGTCCGGGAGAAGGGGGTTTTCATCGTTAGCTATGCCCAGGATGTACTGGCTCTTCTGCCTGGAGAGCCCGCATGACAGTAACTCGTCCACTGTTAGGGAGCCGATTGCCTCTCTGGTAACTTCCCCTCCGCTCATCTCCTCCAAGCGTCCGTGAACTGCATCGGCTGCCTTTACGGAGATCTGCTGACCGACTATGCTTCTGACCAGAGTCTGGAATATCTCTCCCCTTCCCGAAAGCCCCTCTCCATCGAAAGTTCTCACTATCTCGCCAATGAGCGGATCTTTGGATAGAAGAGAAATAGCTTCCCCCCACCAATCGGGCCTTCCTACCTGCATGGGCATCTACTCATCCACCAGAAGAGACGACCACCAGTTCCAACTTGGCATCGTCCTTGATCAGTGAAGTGTGTGGTAGGATGGTTTTGCCTTGCACGGCAAGTACGGTGGAAGGGGGTATCTCCAATTTCTCCAGGACCTCATTGATGGTAATCGGCTCGCTAGACTCCACCTCTAGTGATTCACCCTCGTGCTGAATCTCGACTCTCATGAGTCTCCTGGGGCCGGGTCAGCCTTATCTCTGATTCGCAGGTGGGGGGTTCGCTGCCGAGATCGCATAGCCCGGTATTGCGGTGGATTCGAAATCCACTGTCCATTGGACGCGGGGGTTCAAATCCCTCTCTCGGCGCCATCTTCGTCTCATTTCAAACTTGGAGTAGGCTTTTGAAGATGAGTTATTCCGAGAAAGCATGGAAACCAAGACTGAGTATGGTCCAGCATTTACTATGATGACAGCTAACCTTGCCCCTGGAGAGAAGATCAAGGTCGAACCAGGTGCGATGGTGGCACAATCCGATGGTCTTGAGATGAAGACCGGAATGGGCAGCGGCGGAGGGCTTGGCGGCTTCATGAAGAGCATGATGAAGAGTGCCCTCGGGGGCGAGTCATTTTTCGTTAACACGTACACTGCAGGGCCTTCTGGAGGGTGGATATCGCTGGCTCCCTCTTCTCCTGGCGACATTGAAACATTCGACATGGAGCCCGGCCAGAGTTTATACATGCAAGGAGGTGCTTTCATGGCCTCGACTATCAATGTGGATACATCGACGAAGTTCCAGGGAGCAAAATCCCTGTTCTCCAGGGAAGGGGCTTTCTTCCTGCGTGCAGAGGCTGCTGATGTCCCAGGCAAGGTTTTCTTCACATCTTACGGGGCTATGAAGGAGATAGAGGTCACCCCAGACAAGCCGATAAAGATAGACAACGGTCACGTGGTAGCTTTCTCCGAGGGACTGAACTACCAAATCTCCAAGGTCAAGGGACTGGGTTCCTTCTTCTTCGGTGGGGAGGGCTTCACATTGGACTTCCATGGTTCGGGCTCAGTCTGGATTCAGACCAGGAACATCCAATCTCTGGCCAACCAGCTGATTCCATTCTTGCCCACTCGAAGCCAATAGAGTCAGAACCCTGGCGTATCAGGCGAGTGCTTGAGAATCACGACCCTAGCACCGGGGCCTATCCTCACCTGGGGGCGTCCGGCCCATTCGCCCACCTCTCCGTTCAGTATGGCGATCTCGTCCCCCCTAGAAATGGCGGCAGCTGACACGGGGACGAACTGCTTGAATGCAACCGAGGCTGCCGAGCCAGTCTTGTCCATCAATGTGATCGACCAGCGGTTCACATCAACGCCGTTAGGGTAG
Organism: uncultured Candidatus Poseidoniales archaeon; assembly: GCA_902601345.1. Taxonomy (GTDB): domain Archaea; phylum Thermoplasmatota; class Poseidoniia; order Poseidoniales; family Thalassarchaeaceae; genus UBA36. Next base: position 17,187 of record CACKMK010000010.1, on the reverse strand, counting down.
GCGTCTATCGACCAGACCCTGCCCACAACGCTTACCCTGGTCTCGACCTCTACCACAGGGGAAGAATCACCCTCCGAGGCCATTGATACGGAAGAGTTCCCATCCAAGTCTATCTGCAACTGGCCTCGCCATAGGGAGGGCATGCCATCGTCGATCCTGACGCGCGAGCCCTCTGAGATATTCCGAGTCACCTGGGTCGGGTTCCCCTGTCTGGAGGGTCTAACTCGTGCCCTGTCGTAGCCATCCTGAAGAGTGAACTCCAGGCTTATTGAACCGTCTTCGAGAATCTCGGGCCCTTGGAGGCCCACGACTTCCCCTATGACGCTCGCACGGGTCTCTATCTCGCCAATCGGGGTGACGGGCCATGCATGGCCGAACCTCTCCACCCTGGTCTCCAGGGGGAGTGCGATATCGTGGTCCGAGCCATCGCAAATACCCCTGTAGTCGCATCTGGTGCATCTGGCCCTCTCATCAGCATGGACAGGGATATCGGCGGGAACCCCTCCCCTCTCGAAGAAACGTAGCGGAGAGGGTTTTGGCGGGCATTCTTCGATTGAAGGGTCCCGGGAGTGAATCTTCCCGTAGAGCCCCTCCAGCTCTGAGTCCAGGGCAGCCATCTCTTCCTCCGAGGGGAGGGTGACTTGCTTCACAGTCCCTGTCCCGAGGTACCAGATTTCCAAGCCCCCTACCTGCTCCTCCCTGTCGTGAGTCTCCCACCACAGCCACGCGTACATCCGCAGTTGATCGAGGTAGTCGCCTGAACGGTCGCCCTTTCCAATCGAGGCCTTGAGGTCGACGATCTTGGGAGTCCCGCTCCATCGGTAAACCATGTCGTATTCCCCCTGGAACCACTCGCCTGGGTGAGCGCTTGTCTGGGTGAAGGACTTAGCATCGGGGTCCACGAACCAAGGTCTGGCGACCTCCCATGCCTCAGCCCATGTTATTGGGCCGCTCCCTGCAGCCGGGTGGGGCTCGTCCCATTGACGAGGGAAACCATCGGGAGCGGGCCAGTCTTCCCTTTTGCCTGATCTCCAATCGTCCAGAGCCGGGCCTCCTCCCGACTCCATGCATGATTGGACCTCATCGAGATGCAGGTTTATCGCAGCCTCGACCATGTCCCTTCCCTCCTGCTTGTCGATGTCGTCTGCTGAACCTACCTTATTCGGGCTGGACTCCCAGTCCGCTATCGCAGACTCCCAGCACCTATCGAAGTGTGCTTCAGCCCTGGACGAGGCCCAGGAGTGTAGGGATTCTCGGTCATCCGGGACCGATGACGAGTCTAGTGGGGAGAGGCCGGGCCCTATCCAGAAGTCCTGGCTATCCCAGTCCGGGGAGCCGTCTTCTGCTAGAGGCGAGGTCATTGAGGAGCGTGAGTCGGCGGCCATCAGAGTTGGAGACTCCCTCAGGACCCTGCATACGCACTCTTCTACCGCGTTTCCTCTCAGAATCTGAGGGGGGAGGGGCGATTTTAGTCTGGCCATCCAGCCGTAATACCACAGCCTGGGACACTTCCTCCATGCATTGACCTGGGATGCGGAGAGCCTCCGGTACGGGTTCACCTTGGGGTTCTCGGGGTCTGGCCTCCTGACCGGCACGGTGCCGTTTCGGAGTCGGGGACCTATCAACTTGAGGAGAGTTCACAGGCCGAAAAGCCACCTAGGCCTTGCGAAGATCCAGCCCATCCGGGACTTGCATGCATCGAAGAGGTTCACCCTGTGGCGACCGACTCGAACAAGCTCCACCCCCGCTGACCGAAACCTTGCCCCCCAATCTTCCCTGATATCTGACGGGAATGCGCGGGAGAACCTCTCGGGGGTCGCCATTGCCTTCCATTTGCGTCTGCCTCGGAGAGCTTCCAGGACCTCGGTCCTGGCTCCTTCCGAGCTCAGGTGCTTTATCTCCACCATCACCATCTCCGGAGAATCGCCGAGCTCCTCGCAGACCTCCGAGAAGAGAGGGATGGAAATCCCCCCCAACGAACCCGCCCTCTTGATCTCCGAGAATGGCATCTGTGAGGTCTCGGACTGTTTTCCGCTCAGGTCTATGGTATCGTCGTGGAAGACGAAGACGGTTCCGTCCGAGGACTCCCTTATGTCGAACTCCCAGTACCTGAATCCCCTCATCTCTGGCTTTGCGGAGGATTCGCGATATCCCTCAAGGGTGTTCTCGGCAGTGGTTCCTGAGGCCCCTAGCCGGTGTCCGGAGTTCTTCACTGGCCCTACTCCTCTTCGAAACCGTTCAGCCTTACTGCCGTGACCTCGGTCCTCTCGTGAGTGGGTAGCACCTCGATCATGAAGACGGGGTCTTCTATCTCATCGGCTATGTCCTCGGCTATGACCAGGGGCATCTCGATCCTCTCGTTCTCGTCGTCCCAGAGGAGGAACCTCCGAGGCAGTCCGGTCTCCTGGGCTATCTCAGATATCCAATCGTCCTTCGAACTCTCATCAGCGTCGATTGCCCCGAAAATCAGAGTTCCGTCCTCGGTCAGGACCTCATGAGGGGATATCGTGGACTCACCTCTTCGGAGGAACCTGCGCCTGAGTTGTCCAGCGTCCTTGAAGACGGCGGTACAGAACTTTAGGTGGAATCCGTACGATTCCCTGACACCGCCGTCCAAAGGGTCCGGCAGACCCTGCTCTGCGGCGTTTACTCTTGACTTCATGTCCAGCGCCAGCTCATTTGATCCAGAGGCTCCGGCTGTGATCTCAGTGGAGAGGTTGAAGCCCCTCAACTCCATGTTCTCGTGGTTGCCCACTGTGATCTCCAGTTCGTTGAGGTTCAGGAACGAGATGTCGAAGGATCTCAATTCCTCCAGTAGTGAGAGTAGCTCTTCCCTCTTGTCTGGCTCGCAGGGTATCTCAACCCCAGTTAGAATACCTGAATCTGAGCATGCCGAGATCGTCGCGCGGTACCTCTCGGCATCCAAGCCCAGGAGGTGGAAGCGAATCTCATCGAGACCAGCATCTGCAAACCCCCTAGCCAGTTCTGGATTGAATGGTATGCTTGTGTACATGTGAAGATGGAAGCCCGGGCCGAACTCGGACTTCAATCGGGATATCCCCTCGAGTGTTCTCTCCCTGGCCATAAGTGGGTCGCCACCGGTTATTCCGGCCCCCGTGGCCCTCATCGCCCTAGCCTCCTCGATGACCTCTTCGAAGGTCTCGCACCTCCTCTCGTTGGCGAACATCCAGTCGATGTCCCTCCGAGTCTCCGAAAGGGGGCAGTAGTCGCACTGCCAATGGCAGTTCCCGGTTATGAAGAGAACCAGTTTGCTGCCCATCTGGCATTGGATGCACCCCTCCGTGTCTGAGAGGTCGGGCGCCTCTGCGAGATTTGGTATCTGAGGGAGGGTCATCATTCTGAGTCCGCCTCGTATTTCTTCGCGGTTCTGAGGAGCCAATCGTGGAACCCAGAGTCTCCGGACAGTTCCGGGTGGAAAGTAAGGGCCATCCGGTTGTTCGTCATCACTCCAACGGCCTCATTGCCCAATTTAGCCGTGACCTGTGCCTTGTCCCCAGAAGAGGTGAATCTGGGGGCCCTGATGAAAACCCCTGGGAATTCACGCCCTAGAGCCAAGGCCTCTATGGTGGACTGGAATGAGTCGGCTTGGGTTCCGAAGCCGTTCCTCTCGATTTTGGCATCGACCAGGGGGTCGCCCCCGTCTCCCGGCTCGGCCAATAGGATAGCACCAGCACATGTGCCCAGCACTGGCCTTTCTGCGTCGGCCCTTATCCAATCGAAGACAGCTGGGAGGAGGGATGATACCGGGTCATTCCCTGTCAGCCTCATGGTTGTTGACTCTCCTCCGGGCATCACAATCGCATGGGCTTCCGAGGAGTCTAAGTCCGACGATTTCCTCAATTCGTGTATCTTGATATCTATCCCTGTCTCTTTGGAAGCCCGCTCGAGGGCCGCAATATGAGAGTGGCGAGCGCCTTGGAGCATCACCAGGCCGATACGGAGCACGAATCGGCGGCAGGACAACGAGAAATGAACCCTATTGCTCATCCGATGGCCTGAAAGACCGCCCGTGGCCTCGTGCTGGTATGGGGCCATCGGGTCGCATCCACAATTTCGGCGCGGGTCCTGCCGTTCTCCCACTCGAGGTCGTGGAGGAGGTTGCGGAAACCCTCCCTAATCTAGGCGGAAGCGGATTCGGTCTGATGGAGGTGTCACACAGGAGCCAGACCTTCCAGGATGTGATAGACTCGGCCATGTCCAGGCTTAGGGGGTTGATTGCCATCCCCGATGATTACGAGGTTCTTTTCCTCCAAGGGGGCGCCTCGACCCAGTTCTACATGAGTGCACTGAACCTGATGAGCGAGGGCGGGATGGCTGACTACCTGGTGACAGGTATCTGGTCGAAGAAGGCGCTGGTGGAGGCCAATAGGATCGGGGACGCGAGTGGCGTTTGGGACGATTCCGGCAGTGGTTTCAGGAGCGTACCTAGTGACGGCGATTATTCCGTTAGGGACGGTGCTGAGTACCTTCACTACACATCCAACAACACGCTATTCGGGACTCAGTTCCACCACCTCCCCGAAAGTGGCGGAAAGCCCAGGGTAGTCGACGCCAGCTCGGACATCTGCGGTGCCAACATCGACGTTTCGGAGCACGATCTGATCTACGCTGGTGCCCAGAAGAACCTCGGCCCTAGTGGAGTGACCGTGGTAATCCTCTCGCCCTGGGCGTCTAGCAGGCGCAAGGAAGGACTTCCCACAATGCTGGACTATCAGACCCATATCTCGAAGGGATCGATGTTCAACACCCCCAACACGTTCGGGATTTTCGTCTTGGACAGGGTCCTAGCATGGGTCGAGAGGAACGGAGGGCTAGAGGGCGCCATAGGTAGGAACAGCGAGAAGTCTGGAGTTCTGTACGACATACTCGACTCCAGCGACTTCTGGAGGCCGCATGCCGACCCCGGATGCAGGTCGATGATGAACGTGACATGGAGGCTGGCTGATGAGAGTCTGGAGCAGGTCTTCCTGGAGGAGGCCGGAGATAGCGGGATGGGCGGCCTGAAGGGCCACCGTAGCGTCGGGGGGATCAGGGCCAGCCTGTACAACGGGTGCCCCATCGAGAGCGTGGAAGCCCTCGCATCCTTCATGACGGACTTCGAGAGTCGCCATGGATGAGTGGGACGATGGAAGCGAGGGGGATCCTCGAACTGGTTGACCTGACCCTGTTGGACAGGAGCGCGTCCGAGGAGGATATTGCGAGTCTCTGCAGAGTCGCGAACGAGCAAGGCACGGCTGCCGTCTGCGTCTTCCCCGAACACGCCCAATTAGCCCGAGACAATCTGGGAGAGGGAGTCTCGCTGGCAGTTGTGGCGGGGGGGTTTCCCGAGGGAGGCGAATCCCCGGAGGACATCTCCCTGGCCATATCAGAGGCCGTCTCATGCGGTGCTGACGAGATTGACTGCGTGCTGGAGCCCAGAGACACGGGGGACTTCCCCGGGCAGGAGGAGTTGTCCAAGCTCATAGCGATGCGCGAAGCCTCCTCCGGGCTTGTTCTCAAGGTGATTGTCGAGACCCCGATGCTGGAAGAGAGGCAAATCAGGGCAGTCGCAAGGATGGCCCTCTCGACGGGGGCGGACTTCGTCAAGACATGCACGGGAAAGCGTGGCCCCTGCTCGGACGAGCATGCCGAGATACTGGCGGACGAGGTGAGCAGGCACTGCCTCTTGTTCGAGGGCGCCCCTGGCATCAAGCTGTCAGGAGGCATCTCGAGGAGGGGGGACGCGGTGCGGCTGGTAGGGCTGGTAATGTCGAGGGACGAGTCGATTTCTGGGGCGGGGAGGCTCCGGATAGGGGCATCGTCGCTGGTGGATGACATCGTCGGTGGTGGGCTCGGCAGGAATTGAACCTGCGATCTTCGCCGTGTGAAGGCGACGTCATAACCCCTAGACCACGAGCCCGGCCTTTTCGCCAGCAATCCTCCCCGCATAAGATTGGTGACGGAGGGGCATCATCGCCACGCGGGGGTCATAAGAGGCACAGGGCTCGGAAACTCGTGGCAGAGGGCTTCGATACGGGAGTTCTGAGAGAGCGGGATACCTGGAAGGCTTTCGGCATCGGAATCGTCCTCTTCTGCATCATCGCCTATGCATCGCTGTCCATATTCGGGCTGTCTTCGTCCATCTACGGAGTCTCTGAGGATGCAGAGCAAGTCCCGGAGTTCGAGGTGATGACAATGAACAGGACTGGCATAGACGACTCCATCCCTCTCGAAGACGGGATGGTGAAACTCTCGGACCTCAGAGGAAGCATAGTCATCCTCGATTTCACGGCTGTCGACTGCCAAAACTGCCACTACGTGCAGAGCCACATGGAGGACAAACTGGGCTCTTGGCAGTCGCTGAGCTCGGAATACCCCGTAGTGGCACTTTCAATCGGGTCATGGTACCGGTACGAGTCGTTCGAACGCATCAACGACACGTTCGGCGACCCTTCGTCCAGCAAGCACATGCCCTGGCCAGTGGCCAACGGCGCTTCGGACTCGATAATGCTCGAGAATGGAACAAGGGGGGATATCGTCGAGTACTACGCGGCTCAGAACCTCCCCCTCGTGTACGTGATCGACCACGAGGGGTACGTCGTGGCCAAGGAGGGTACGGGTACCCCCCTCGACGGTTGGAGGGCCTTCGACCGGGCAGTTGAGAGGGCGATAGAGGGAGATGCGGAGAGCCTCAGGTTCGGTATCGAGAAGGCCGACAGGTCGTTCTCCGGGGTCTTCGTGATCGGCCTCTTCCTCGGGGTCCTAGTCTACTTCTCGCCGTGCGCCTTCCCCGTTCTCCCGTCCTACATCAGCTACTGCCTCAGCCTCGGGGTCAGGGAGGACGAGCTCCGTGAGGAAGGCAAGCTGGAGGGGGCCGCCCCCAGCCCATTCGAGGTGGGGGTATTCGCCGCTCTGGGGCAGCTGACCTTCTTCGGAACGGTGGGGATAGTGATCTTCGGGCTGGACGAGTTCCTGAACCTGTCAGGGGTACTGCATGACATTGCCGTGGGGATCGCGCTCCTCCTGGTCGTGCTCGGGGCCCTGATGCTGTTGGGTTGGACGGCCCACATACTCTCCGGGGTCCAGAGGCTACTGGACAGGCACATGACCACTGAGGAGGACGACAGGTTCACCCCCAGGCGGAACATGTACCTGTGGGGCATCGGCTACAGCGCCGCGTCAGTGGATTGCACCGCAGCAGCGGTCTTCCCGTTCATCGCATGGCTAGCCGTGGTCGGGGAGGGAGCCCTCCTGATGGGCATGGGCGGGCTGATCATCTCGGTCTCGCTACTGATGATCGGAGTCACCTCGATGGTCGGAATGGGGAGGGGGGCGATGGTCGACTCGCTGAGGAGGAACTCCCCCCTAGTCAAGGCAACAGGATCCTGGATGATGATGTTCGCAGGCATCGGGCTACTCGCCTACCTGACCCAGCCGGATATCGTAGCGGGAATGATCGGCTAGTTCCCGTCGATCGGCTGCAGCATGTGCTCGACCACTGGCCTGACCGAGTCCCATATCCTGTCATGGACCTCTTGCACCGTGTGCCTGGTTGGAATCAGGGTAGCGCCCTTCTCCTTCCCAGCCTCCTGGAACTCGTTCCTGAGGATCTTCTGGTACTGCAGGAAGGACGAGGTGATAGATGAAGAGAGCGCGAGGTCCATGCCTGCTTCGAAGTGGTTCAGTGCCTCCAGGCTCTCTCCGAACATGATTCGATTCAACAGTCGCCGGGGTCCTGCGTGCAGTACGATCATGGCATCGGGATCGGGGGTATTGGAGTAGAGAGAGTCGATCCAATCCCCGTCTCCCCCCCTTACCTGCTCCCTGATCCTCGGAGTGAGTGTGTACCGATCCGCGATGACCACGAATCCGGCGTCCAGAAGTGGTTCGGCCTCGTGCTTGATCTGGTCGTGCAGGTCGGTGGCGTACAGGAGCGACCTGGTTCGCCAGTTCAGCTGGTGCATGTCAGCGGTTCTTGACTTCACAATCTCGCCCATCAGTTCGGAGCGGGCCAGCCCTATGATGTGGGTTGCTATACCGTGCGCCTTCAGCCTGGCAGAAAGGAGGCGTGTGTGCAGACTCCTTCCTACGTTATCCGGTCCCTCGATTACGATCAGCTTGCCCGCGTGACTCATCTTCCCTCACCTTCCGAGTATGTTAGCCAGTCGATTTCAGACTCGCTGAGGTTCTGTGCTAGCCTGTCCGATTGGTCGATGACCTCTACCCCAGAGAGGTCGATGTTCTTGTCGAATGTCTCCCTCACCCTGGACTGGACCTCCGCCACGGTTCCCTCAGCATCGAGGCGTTCGATCCTGCCCTCTTCCACGAGTCCCGAGTATATTTCCGAGACCTTGCCCTGGAAGATCCTGTAAGACTCGAATGGGTCGGTTGTCCAGCCCATGTCCAACCCGGCCTCGTAGAACTTCAGGCTCGGTCGTCCCTTGGCGATGCGATCGAAGCTGACGTCCACTGGGACGTCGAAGTACAGGGTAAGGTCCGGCTCCCTCGCGAATGAGTATGTGTCCTCGATGACCTCCCGGGGGACGTCCCTGGAACCGTCCCTCGCCATGGCCGTGTACTTGTAGCGGTCGCAAATCACTATCCCGCCTATCTCCAAGACCGGTTCTATCTGCTGTGCCCACCTGTCTGCGAAGTCTGCGGCATGTATCATGTGGAACGTGATTGGTAGGAGCCTGCGGGTATTCTTCCCTATCTTGGTCGCTTGCTTGACAATCTTGCTGGAGTTCCACTCGGTGTGGAAGACCGGCAGCCCCTTGGCTCTCAGCCAGTGGTACAGCAGCTTTGCTTGCGTGCTCTTCCCGGATCCGTCCATTCCCTCAACGGCAATCAGGATACCCTTCTTCGACATTGGCCCGCCATCCCCATAATGCTCTAGGAGCAGGTCATGGGCAAGGCTGGAACCTATTAGGCTGTGGTTTGTGGGAAATAATGGGAGAAACATCAATTGTTGTCCGATTCTTCAGAGTGCCATGGAGTTCTTGGCTCTGGCCTTCGTTGCTGCGTTCCTGGCCGCAGCCCTGACCGTCCCTGCTGGCTTCGGGTTGTCGACCATGCTCACTCCGGTAGTTCTCCAGATGATGGGGCCTCACGAGGCAGTGGCAGTTGTCGCAGTGGTGCATGGGGCGCACAATGCAGGGAAGTTCCTGGCTCTGAGGGACAGCGTCGACTTCTCCGCTTTCAGGCACTACGGCATCTGGCTCGTGGTGGGTGCGGTCATTGGTGCCGCTTTGCAGAGCAAGGTCCCACAGGACCCCCTCCTCGCCCTGTTAGGTGCCTTCCTCATCCTCCTACCCCTGCTGACCCTAAGCGAGTCGTGGACGGGGATTAGGATCCCGGAGGCAAACGACCGGATAGGCGGATTCGGGTCTGGCTTCATGGGGGGCCTTTCCGGGCACCAAGGTGCCTTGAGGGCGATGTTCCTCACTCGTCGTCTTCCGGACAAGATGGCATATGCCGCCACTGCGAGCGTACTCGCGCTCTGCGTGGACCTGTCGAGAGTCCCGGTCTACCTATACTTCCGACCGGAGGAGATAGGAGAGCACCTACAGGTCACCTTGCTACTAGTGGTGGCCGCTTTGCTCGGCGTGAGAGCCGGGAAGAGGTGGTTGGAGGCCATGAAGTCAGAATGGATCCACAAGCTGGTGATGGCAGGTATCGTGGGAAGCGGCTTTTTTTACATCTCTGAAGCGATATTTTAGGGGCCCATATGGAATTAGCAAATTCGCTGAGTCCTTGGTTCTAACCGAACCTTCCGGAGATGTATTGCCCAGTTAGCTCCTGTTTTGGATCTTCGAATATCTGCTTGGTTTCTCCGAATTCAATCAGATCGCCCAGATACAGGAAGGCCGTGTGATCTGAGATCCTAGACGCTTGGCTCATCGAATGTGTCACTATCACTATGGTTAGTTTTGATTTCAGTGTTGAAATGAGTTCCTCGATCTTGGCAGTGGCTATCGGGTCTAGGGCGGATGTTGGCTCATCCATCAAAAGAACCGAGGGGCCGATAGCTAGTGCTCTAGCTATGCAGAGTCTCTGCTGCTGCCCTCCGGATAGAGAGTATGCATCATCATAGAGTCGATCCTTGACCTCATCCCATAGTGCTGCGTCCACTAGGCTCTGCTTGACTGCGGCATCGAGATTGGAGGGTTCATTTTCGCCCTGAATGCGCAATCCGAATGCTACGTTCTCGTAGATGGAGATCGGGAATACGTTCGGCTTCTGGAATACCATAGAAACCGCACGACGTAGGAGTACAGGATCGATTTCATCGCTCAATATTTGCTTGCCCATCCAAGAAATATCCCCCTCCATGGAAGCACCGATGATTTCGTCATTCATTCTGTTGAATGCCCTAAGGAAAGTGCTTTTTCCGCAGCCCGATGGACCAATGAATGCAGTGACTTTCCCCTCAATTAATTCGATAGAGACGTCGTTAATTGCTACCTTGTCCCCATATTTTATTGTCAAATTCTTAACGGAAATGTTTCCTCCTTTTTTCATTACCACGACCTCCTAGCCTCTGCCCTGTTACGGACGAACAGGGCCATTGCATTGAGAATTAATAGAAGCATGAGCAGCACTAGGATAGTGCTCGCTGCTAGGTCTTGGAAGGATTGCGACGGATGACGTGTCCAGAAGAATATCTGGATGGGCATGGCCATGAAACCGTCCAAGACTCCAGTTGGCGCCGTCTTGGAGAAAATACTAGCGACGAATAGGATTGGCGCGGTCTCACCCAGTGCCCTAGCGACGGAGAGTATTGCCCCGGTTGCTATTCCGGGGACTGCATTTGGGAGTACATGGTAGCGTACCGCCTGCCATCGTGTAGCACCAACCGCAAGGGCCCCTTCCCTGAATCCCTTGGGGACGGCTAGTAACGCCTCTTCTGATGTTACTACGATCATTGGGAGGACCATCATTGCCAAGGTTAGTGACCCAGTAAGAAGGCTAAGTCCGAAGCCCAGCATCCTGGAGAATACGTACAGACCCACGAGTCCGAAAATTATCGAAGGTACGGCGGCGAGATTCTGAATTGTCCTCCTCAAGAAGAGATTTATCGGGCTCGGTCTCGACATTTCAGTGAGATACACCGCGGCACCTACTCCGGCAGGAAGAGCGAAAATCATCGTCAGTGCAATCAGCCAAATCGAGCCTAGAATAACTGGCCCTATCCCTGCTAGGTGCGCTCGTGACGAGGGGTAGTCCGTTAGGAATGCCAAGTCGATTCCGGGTGCCCCTGCCTTGATCACGCTGTGCAATAGAATTGTCAGGAAGCCCATTCCCAATAGAAGGCTTGATCCAATCAATCGCCGCCATATGACCTCTGATTTCCTCCTCTTCAAATCAGTGCTGTTCGGAGATAGAGGATCAACTGGGGCCCTTCCCGGAATATCGCCATTTGAGAACGAAGAGATGGCGCTTCGAGCCTTTCTGGAGAGATTTCCTAATGACTTGCTGAGTTTCCCTGGCTTCCTACCTAGCCTCTTCTTGGTGGCCCCTATAGCGAGGGTGTTTGCTGTATAAGTCAGAATGAAAAGAGTAGCGCCTACGGCGAAACCAGCGTCTGTTGCAGTTCCAGGTGGAATGTCTCCGGTTGCTACCTGCGCTATGTATGCGGTAAGTGTCTGTACTTCCCTGAGGGGGTCCAAATGAAGCGAGGCGACTGAACCGGCGGCCAGAGTAACCGCCATTGTCTCGCCAACGGCCCTCGCGAGGGCCAATAGCACAGAGGCCACGATCCCAGATCTAGCTGCGGGCAAGACTACTCGACTCGCCGTCTCCCAACGCGTTGCTCCCAGAGCTAGGCTCGCCTCTCTCATCTCCCTTGGTATGGCTCGTATAGCATCGTCAGAGATACTAACGATGATTGGTAGAATCATCGCTGCTACTACGATAATGGCGCTAGCCGCATTGAAGTAAGAAGCGTCGAAGTAGGTCCTGATGAAAGGACTGATGACAAGAAGCGCGAAGAACCCATGAACAACTGACGGGATACCGCTTAGTATCTCCACGGCTGGCTTCAGTATCTTCCTTGACCTGTTGCTCGCAAATTCGGACAGGTATAGGGCAGCTGAAACTCCCAATGGAACTGCGATTAGCAGTGCCCCCCCTGCAATTAGGAAGGTCCCAGAGAGTAGTGGCCATATCCCGAATCTTGGATTCCTACCGTTTGGGACCCATTCCCCCCCGCCTATGAAGCCCAAGAATGTGGCTTCCTCGGCCAAGAAGAACTCGATGGTTCCCTCGGCGAGAGTGTAGATGATCAGTGCACTGGCTACTACTGAGAGGGATGCGGAGGCGAAAAGAGAGCCCAACACAAATTTGTGTTTTGGCGAATCGCCCTCTAATGGATTCGCCTCCGTCATCACCTCAATCCTCAGTTTATTCTCGACAGTTGTTCGGATAGTAGGTCTGGATCGACCATTTCCACGCGAACATATCCTACCTCATCTACCACAGACTGGCCCTCATCGGAAAGGCAGAAGGCGATGTAACCCTCAACAGCATCCCGGTTGTCTGCATAAGCATCGGTGTACACGTGAAGGGGCCTGGCCATCGGGTAGTCGGCGACGGTCGAAAGTGACGGTTCGACTGGGCCCGAGCCCCCATCCAATGAGACTAATCCTACGCTTCCGGGGTTTTCCTTAACATATGCAAACCCGAGATATCCTATTGCGTAGGGGTTATTTTTGATGGCGGTCATTATCACATTGTCATCTGCAGAAGGATGGTAAACGCCGTCCCCGGACTCTAACCTTGTTCCAGCGACCTGCGAGTCCTTGCCCCAATCTTCGATTACTGATTCGAAGAAGAAGTCGAAAGTCCCGCTTGCTTCATCCGGCGCGTAGATTTCTATCAACTCATGAGGTGCTGTAGATTCCATCCCTGGAACCTCGTCCCAGTAAGCAGCTGGGTTGTCATCAGTGAAAATCGAGTAAAGTTGTGTGAAATTCATCGATGTGGCCCAGTCATTATCTGGGTGAACAATGGTGGCCAGTACGTCGAAGGCCAATACCCACTTAACCGGAAGAACCCCGTTACAAGGAGTGGATGTTGATCCGGTCGATTCGTCTACAGCAGTATCGTCGCAATCATCGAATTTCCCGTAGTCCTTGTTCTTCATTATCCGACTTGCATCGGCCAGATCGGCTTCCCCGTTGAGGAGGGCGTTCAGACCGTGGCTGCTTCCACCGCCGGATACCGATACATCGGCATCCTGGTAGTCCTCTGCCCACACCACGGCAAGTGGCAAAACGGTAGAGGAGCCGGTCTGAACCAGGCTTGGTTTATCGTCATCTCCTGCACATCCTGCGAGCATGCTGCAGAAAAACAGGGCAATCATTAGGGTTGTCTTCGTCTTTACATTCATCGTAATTCCTCAAACTCCCGTATTGGATATACCAAATGAAAAAAGGCAACGCTATTGCTATAGACGGATAGAAGATATATTGTCTCTATAGTTTAGAATTTATTTAATTCAATTTGCTACTTCTATAGAGTCTCTATGTGCTTGGATATTTAGGAGAACTTCAGCCATGTTTATGGAATAGGCGCACATCCTTCTTAGTGACTCAGAAATTCTATCGAGAAACAACGCGTCTTTGATGTCAATATCGCTGGATCTGAGTTTATCCTCATACTTCTCAAGATCTTTTCTTGCGGAAATCAATTGTGCCTTAGCCTGATGAATCTCGGAAATTCGCCTCTTTCTGAAATTAGAAATTAGTAGTTTTATTGAGGACTGCCAAATGGGGATTGCTGATAGTGGCAAAGTTCCGGTATTGATTCCTTTTGGAGATTCATGATCCCTGGTTAAAGTGCAAATTGCGAATGAGTGGTCGCCCATTCTCTCTAGGGTACGAACCACTTTGCTCAACTCTGATGCTTCCCACCTAGAGGTTCCGAGATTTGACTCAATGCTAGCTGACTCTAAAATCTGGCCAACTTGTCTCTCAAGAAGCAATCTTAGCGCATCCACTTCCCCCTCTCTTTCCTCGGCATCCTCGAGCAACTCCTTGTCCCCGGATGACAGAACATCTACCACATCCCTGACTTGGCTTGAAATGAGAAGGTACATCCTGTTTAGGGTTGAATAAAGGGGCATCTCAGCAGGATTGATGAGGCTGATCATCTCGATAGTATTCTCAAACTCACTGGAAATCTCGATACCTCTCGTCGATCCTATGAACTTTCTAAACACCTTCCGGTGGAACCTAGAGAAACCTTTCTTTGAATGAATTCGAATTAGCTGATTGCCAGAAAGGTAAGCTGCGATTAGGTGATCGAACATCATTTCATCCGGAACGGATGAGAGGTCGACATCCACCTCCCTCCTCTTAGTTACAGTTGATGCCTCGGGAATTACTCGAAGTGTTCCTGAAGGCCTCCATTCTATCCTAATCTGATCCCGTGCATTCAGCCCATGTTCCATGACCCATTTCTTTGGAAGGCTTACGATATAGGTCGAACCGCCTGTCAACTGAATTTTTCTAACTTCAGATTTTTCAGGTGCCCCCGCCATGTATTGCGGAAAGAGGATCAGAATATATACTTACATCATCCTTGCAGTATCTCGTTTTGTTTATTTTCTATATAGTTACTATATTCGAAAATTGATATACTGACTATATACCCAATATAGAATATGGAACTCTCAGGAGTTATGTGGCTAGTACTGATTCTGTCATTGATCGTTTGTGCCTATATGGCTTGGAACATAGGAGCAAACGACGTTGCGAACGCTATGGGGACCTCGGTTGGCTCGAAGGCCCTAACACTGAAGCAAGCGGTGATTATTGCCGCCGTCTTCGAGTTCTGCGGGGCCTTCTTCGCAGGGGATGCGGTGACTGACACCGTACGGAAGGGAATACTGGTTGTCGACTTCGAAACCGTGACAAACGATTTCGCGAGCGACCTGATGTACGGATTCATCGCAGCCATGATGGCGGCTGCGATCTGGCTGACGACGGCCACCAGGCTGGGGCTGCCAGTCTCCACCACACACAGCATAATCGGGGGGATCATCGGAGTCGGACTGGTTCTAGAGGTCCAGCACGACACTGAGCTGATCAACTGGGAGAAGACCCAGGAGGTAGTCATGTCATGGGTCGCCAGCCCGCTGATGGGAGGACTGCTGGCATTCGGAACGTTCTGGATAGTCCGCGAGACCATCCTCGAATCGAACAACCCCGAGGAGAGGTCCAGGTGGCTCGCCCCGATCATGGCGATCCCCACTTTCTTCGTCCTTGGCATAGCGCTCCAGTTCAAGGCCCTCAAGGGATTCTTCTCAAGAGCGGAGTCCAATGGCTGGATAGACGACAAGTACGACTGGCTCCCAGTCAAAGAGAACGGCTCTTGGGACCCCTTTGTCGACAACGCCTGGTTCCCGATAAACAGCATAATCCTCGCATTCGTCATCGCGGTAATAGCAGCAAGCGTTCTTGCTTACGTACTGAGGAACTACGAGTTCAAGGGCGAGGAGGACGGCTTCCACGGCGTCGAGCGGATATTCGTTTGGCTGCAGGTCATCACTGCGGCATACGTCGCATTCGCGCACGGTGCCAACGATCGGTCGAATGCCATAGGGCCGATGGCTGCGGTCTACCAGGTCATATCCAGCGATGGGGTGCTGGCTGCCAAGGCAGACGTCCCGGTTTGGTTGGTCCTACTAGGCAGCGCGGGAATAGCGATCGGCGTTATGACCTGGGGATGGAGGGTCATGGACACCATAGGGCACAAGATCACCGACATCACGCCAACTAGGGGTTTCGCCGCAGAGTTCGGCGCTGCGACCACCATCCTGATTTTCTCCATGCCATTCCTGGCCGTTCCTGTTTCGACCACCCACACCCTAGTGGGAGCAGTGGTGGGAGTCGGCCTCGCGGGCGGGGCCAAGGCCGTTGACTTCAGGGTGTTCGGCAAGATCGTTTCCTCCTGGGTTGCAAGCCTACCTGCAGCGGGTTTCGGATCGATAGCGATCTACGTCGCCTCCGGTTCCGACCCGATCAAGCTCCTGGTCATCATCCCGATAGCCTTCGCGATTGTAGCGTACGTGATATGGGCCACCTGGGACGAGGAAATCCACGTCGAGGACGCCCTGTCCGATGCCGGTAGCGCGGACAACAAGGGAGCACCGACTCACTTCGAGCTGTTCCACGCACACGCAGTTGCCGTGGAGGAGACGGTCGGACACATGCTCAGCGCGGTAAATGCCGCTGCGGATGGGGAAGACCCGGAGGACCACATCACATCGACGGTCGAAGCAGAGCTCAGGGCAGACGAAGTGAAGAACGACATCAGGAGAAGGCTCGGAACTGGACAGATATCCGTATTACAGGGCAAGGACGAGTTGTTCAGGATGGTTTCCAGGCAGGATAGGATTGCGGACTATGCACAGAACGTCGCCGAGCAACTATCCTTCAGGGAGCTGTTCGTCGACAAGGAGGCACGGGGTATGCTCAAGGAGATGGCAGAGGCCGTTTCTAAGACCACTTCCCTCTACGAGGACGCTGTCTCCCAGCTCAAGGACGTGGCCCTTTCAGGTTACACCAAGGCGGGGAGGGACAGGCTCGGGGAGTTGATCGACGAGGTCAACCTGGCAGAGCACGAGGCGGACCTGGTTGAGAGCAAGGCCGCTGCCTACGTATTCAGCCATGGCGAGGACGCGCCGCTGGCTGCTGTGCACATGTACAGGGTCCTGCAGAGGATGGATGACGTGGCGAACGCATGCGAGAAGGCCGCCAACGGTCTGCTGTCCATCGTCTACAACTAGTCGGTCCACCCGCACTTCTCGGCGAAGGCCGAAGGACCCATCTCCCCGATCTCGTCGAGGGTGGGCTTAGTTGCCATCCAGGCAAGCTGTGCGACCGCTATCCCCGTTACCAGGTCGAAAAGGTAGTGCTGCTTGGTGGTCAGGATGCTGATGCTTAGCAGGGCCCACTCCACCCAGAGCACGACCAGGAAGAGGTTCCAAGCGCTCGACTCCGCGACCCTCCTCGATGCCCATACCGTCATCAGACGTGCTAGCAGGTAGGAGTGGACTATGTGCAGGCTCGGCCATGCGTTCCAGGGGTTGTCGGAGAGGTGGATGAACTCGAAGAGGGCGTGCTCCCACCCGTTGAGGGAGTCCCAGTCGATCTGGTCCCTCATGTCAATCTCGGCTGGGAG
>CACKMK010000009.1 GCA_902601345.1 uncultured Candidatus Poseidoniales archaeon | reverse complement strand
GAGTGATATTTCTTCTATAGATTCGCTAGCTGACTCCCTATCCCTTCTAGAGGATGAATGGGAGCCAGATTCAGACGCAGTGACCCATGATCCTTTTGAAAGTAATATTCCTTTAGAAAAAAATCAGTGGCCTACAACATCAATTGATCAGGAAACAATCCAATCGGAAGTAGCCCAAGCAATAGACTCATTCGAGCTGGTTAGCGAACCCGAATTAAATCAACCAGATGAGACAAAGACGCCCAGACAATCCCCATTCCTGCGATCCGCGTCAGAAGTAGATTCTATTCCTGGAGACAAACTCCACGCTACGCTAAGTGAAACAGAAAAATCAGTACTGAACCCAGACGGAACAATAAGGAAACAGTTCATTGATGGGGAACTTATTCTGAGGAACTCAAGTAAGAAACATAGGGCTTGGGATATTGAGGTTCATCTAGAATCAATAGACTCCACAGATTTTGGAGATCGAGTATCGTCAGTTAAGGAGCTAGATCCTACTGAGGAGACGGCGATACCTTACACTGCTTCTGGACCAAGAATGTTAGTTCTGAAGGAGTCGATAGATACAGAGAGCTCCAGAGACGAGGAGCCAAGCCTATCCATGGTCTTCTCAGACTCTCCTCAGGAAATAGAAATTAATATTGAGATCGAGAATGTTTCACCGGCTCCACTTTACGATGTCGAGGTTAAGAGGACTATTCCAGAATCTTTCATTCTTCCAGATGACAGCATCTACAGTGTCGAGAAAGACTCAGTGGTATGGGATATAGGACGGATGAACATAGGGGAGAAAAGAAATCTAGCCATCTCCGCGAGGGTAAACACAGAATCGGTTGAAAAGATAAATGCCGGAGTCACATCAGCAACTTACTCCTCAGAGGCAACAGTCTCTAGAGCAAGATTCGACAGGGTGAGCGGATCCGGACGTCAATTTTCATATGTTAACGCAGAGGAGGATGACAGACCAGGCGTTTGGCACTGTACATGCGTTTTCGAAAATAAATCATCCTTCGTAGTCTCACTTTCTGGTGCAACTGTAAGGCTAATAGGGCGGGAAGATCCAATATTGGAAGTTTCAGATATTAGGCAAGATGTCCCCCCGGAGGGTAAATGGGACTCTATGGTGAAGAGAGTTGAATCTGATGATCAACCAAGCTTCACTCAGGAAATTAGATTTTCGATTCTTCCAAGGGTTTCAGTACAATCTTCTGGAACCGTGGAATTGAAGGAACAGCAACTCACGGTTCTCGACGCGGCTCTTCAAAAGAGGTTTGACAAGTCACGGATAAAATCATACATCTCATCCAAGGTTGAAACAGTGATCACGCTTGAGAATACTGGAACCTCTGAGATCAATGTTCTCCGAGTTCTTGATGATGTTCCCGGGATTTTTGACACTCCGAACACAGAAGATATTTCCATAGAGATAGAGGGTACTGAACTCAAACAGGAGCAATACAGAATTGATCTGGTAAATGGGACGCAATTAGAGGAGAAATATGTCTCTCCTGATAGGGAAGGTAACTCCCTGAGGATGACAATAGGTACCTCTGCTCCATTAGGCTTACAACCTGGAAAGGCAGTGGTAATTAGATACCCTCTCTTAGCACCCGATCCCTCCCCTAGAAATGAGTTACTGGTTGCTCCGATAAAGGTCGATTTCAGTTCAGAAAGATTCGGTCCAGTTGCCACCAGGACGGTAGACAAGCCTCCAATAATTTCGGTAGTTCACAAAAGGAGAAACATAAGTACAGGCAAGGAGGTCTTCCCGGGCGGAAAACCAGGGCAATACGAAATAATGCTAATGTTCCACAACAGCTCTGACAGCGCACTAGATGACCTCGCCCTTCACGATATCGTGCCCGGGACGTTCTCCATAGAAGAATCAGTTGTCCGCTCAGATAAGGAAGGAGAAAGGGACTCTTCGATAACAAAGGAGTCTGCAAGGGACGGCACTCAGGTAACTTGGGCGATAGGACGAATTCTTCAGAGAGAGAGGATAGAAGTCCTGTATACGATTCAAGGAGATCCAGAGGCAGAGTACAAAGTATCCGATGCTCAGGATTTCCATGGTGCGACATTTGGTGACGAGGTGGACGAGGAGCCAAATGTCCCACAATGGCTGGAACAACAAGAAAAGGAAATGCCGTCTGCATCCAAGGATTCTATAGAAGTAGAACACCAAATCGAACCAGTGGTAGAAGAAGAACCCGAGAATAAAGAGGACGAGGTAGAATCAGAACCAGAGACCGAAAAACATGAGGAATCGGAAGAATCTGAGGACAAATCTAACACATGTCCGGCATGTGGATTTGAGGTGGGAATAGGGTCTTCGATATGTGTGGTTTGCGGGCACACACTTTCCTGACATAGTGTAGCCCCCATCTCCCCATCACCGAAGTGTTATTCTCACTCCTTCGTGTCGATGGGATATGGCACCAGCAGAATCGGGCGGCGATGCCCAAGCGGATGCCATGGCATCAATGATGCTTCCCATGTTGTTGCTCCTAGGGATGATGGTCATGCTGATGTTCTATCCCGGTCTGAGAGTAGGTCTCTCGGATACAGCAGGATCAGTTTTAGAACCTATGTTGCCCTTCCATCAAACCTATTTTGTCCCAACAGTTTTCATTGTCGGCTCATCAATTATGGTCGTGAACACAATCATTCGCTCATTCTTCATGGACCCACTACAACAAGCCCATTTCTCGCACAGGAGTAGACAGATTGGGAAGCAACTCAGAGAAGCAAGGATGGCAAGAGACACAGCCATGGCAGATAAGATGCAAACGATACAGCTCGAGATGATGCCCGAGCAAATGAAGATGCAATCCTCGATGATGAAGCCAATGGTCTTCACAATGGTCTTCATTATTGCGATATTCAGTTGGATGGCGGGTTCCGTGGAATCATTCAGAGTAGGATTCGTCAGCTTACCATGGGACCCCATGTGGAGTTTCAATGCCAGAGTACTCTGGATATTCCCGGCTTGGATAGCGACTTACATAGCAATGAGTGCTCCTTTGGGGAGAATTCTGGATAGGCACATCAAGATCGTCCGTTTCTCTAGGCATCCTCTGGTACTGTCAGGGGAGACTATTCCAGAGCCTCTACTGCACATGCTCGATGATGCAAAGGGGAAGTCCGCATCATCTTCAGTTAGAAGATCGCAGAGGAGAGCGGGACCAAGGAAAACAGGGGGGAGCTCCAAGAATATCGACCATCGTCGTTCGGGAAATAAGCATGTGGCGCCACCCCGAGAGGGTTCAAAGTGCAAGATTTGCAATTCCGATATGATTTCCAGAACCCCAAAAGGGCTCCTTAGATGCGACGTATGTAGAAGCGAGTGGAGATGATCACTTTGCTCAAGGTGACAATCAGCGGTCCCCCAGGAAGTGGGACATCGACACTGGTGGCCAAGATTGTAGATTCCAGAGGATGGGAATCAATGAATGGCGGGGACGTTTTCAGGGAAGAAGCCCGATCCCGCGGCCTATCGGTAGAGGAATTAAGCGCAGAAGCAAAAGAGGACACTGATGTAGACAGGCATCTAGACGAACTTCTCCAGAAACGCATGTCATCCCCAGAATCTCCCGAGATTGTGGAGAGCAGACTCAGTGGCTGGTGGGCACATAAGAACGATCTCGAATGCCTGAGAGTTTGGGTGAGCGTTTCGGACAAAGAGAGGGCACGTCGTATTCAGAAGAGGGAAGGGGGCGAGTTCTCCGATTGTCTCCGACGTTCCCAGCAGAGACAGGAAGATGACATGGCTAGGTACTCGTCCCTGTATGGGATAGATTTGGATGACATGTCGCCGTATAACCTCGTTATCGACGCAGATAGCAAAGATGAGTTGGAAGTATTCAACGAAGTAGACGCCATGCTGGATGGGTGAAATGATGGATACTGAAACATGGTCAATCGAACCTTCCGCGAAAACCAACAATTCCTTTGGCTGCAATCCGGAGGAAAGACCGTTGGAAGAACTCCTTGAATGCGGGATTATTCTGGTGGACAAACCCCCAGGACCGTCCAGCCACCAACTAGCAGCATGGGCTCGATCCATGCTAGGGATCAAACGAATTGGACATGGTGGTACGTTGGATCCATTTGCGACCGGTCTACTCACCCTTCTTTGCGGTAGATCGACAAAGATCACCGCGGAACTCCTCAGGAAGCCAAAGAGTTACGTTGCTGTGATACGATTCAAGACACCAGTTCCGGAAGATAAACTAAATTCGCTGGTAAACTCAATGAAAGGCGAGATATTCAATGTCCCACCGAAGGAATCTGCAGTAAAAGTCCAAGTCCGGACAAGGGATGTTTCTGAATCTAGACTGGTCCAGACAGAAGAGGGAGATAGGGTGCACTTGCTCTCGATCAGCTGCGAGGCTGGAACCTACATCAGGACCATGGTGAAGGACCTGGGCCTTCTTTCAGGGAACAAATGCGAGCTATTGGAGCTCCATAGGTCCAGGAGCGGACCCCTTGAGGATAAAATGGCATGCTCGATGCAGCAACTCGCAGACGCAGTCTTCCTCTGGAAGGAGCATGATGATCCCAGAGGACTGGAGAGATTGGTCTGTCCCGTAGAAACGGTGCTAGACGACCTTCCCAGAATTGTGGTCAAGGATGGGGCGGTTTCGGCCCTTTCGCACGGAGCCCCACTCGCTAGGCCCGGAGTAGTCTCAGTCCCGAAAGGACTGCCACTAGGATCGTCAGTCTTGATTTCTAGTCTAAAGGGAGAGGCTGTAGCGATCTCTGAACTTTCAGTCCACTCAGATTCTATACCCGAAATGAGATCGGGTCAGATAGCAGCACCAAAGACAGTCATAATGCCACCTGGGACATATCCGCAGACTTGGTCGAAGGATTAGATCGCTTACGCGTTCTCATGCTCTTCGTATATCCATTCGTCTGTTTCCAGCCTAATTTTCAATACCATCATTTTTCACACACACCACCGCATTCGCGACCTAGGCCCCTAGTGCGGTAGTTTGCTTTGGCTTTCGCTCCTTGTATAACCATTGCCTATTTTGCTCAGATTATCAGCCAAACGTAGGTCAGAAGCTATACATTGCCGCTCTACTTCCTCTGTCGGAACTCCTTCTTGGGTGATTTCGGCCCCATCTGGAACGCTGCTAGTGAAAACAGAATCGCCACAACGGATAAGGCCACTATGGTAGAACCCGCATTCCCATCATCAGGCCCAGTGCTCGGGTCTCTAATTGGGAATTCTACAGAATGAACGTTGTTTCCCTCGATTGTCTCTTCAATCGAGTTAGTTCCATCTATCTCAACTGTGAAGATGGCTACTTCAGAATACCCAATCAGTTGAATGTCACAAGTCGCCATAGACAGGCCTCCAGGATCCAATTCTGAAATCTCTCCTGTTCCAACTAGAATCCCATTCAACATACAGTAGAATGATACATTCTGAGCAGCCGCCCTTCCTTGATTACGGATGAATCCAATCACCTCTACAACATCCCCATTCTCCAAACCATCCGCTTCTAGACCTCCAATCCTAATTTCCATGGACTCTACTAGTAAATCCGGTTTAGAGGTAACAATGATGACTACGTCTCTAGTAATCATTGAATTTCCGTCAGTGACGGATATCGTTAGTAGGTGTTCGCCCGTTTCTACAGGTTGTAATACTATCTCGCCTGTATCGTTTACTGAGGCCCAGGATTTGCTAGTGGTGATGGAGAGGGCCTCCGTATCCGGATCGAAAATTTCCGGAGCTATGACTCCAAACTCGCCTAGTTCGATGTAAAGGACCCCTGGGACATAGCCAAACTCCGGGGGATCCATGACCGGTTCAACTTCCACGGAGAAAGAATCGGTCCAAGAGTTCCCAACCTCGTCAATCACTTGGACAAAAACCTCGGCAGTACCACTTGCCTCATCTTCTGGCTCAATCATCAGAAGTCCTCCTTCGCCGTAAGCCAGTAGGGTACTATTGTCAGAACTATGAGCTCTGACTTCCAGACTCTGAGGGTCTGTGATGTCATCACTGCAAATTGAATAGACAGAGATTATCTCTCCGCCTTCGTCCTCGATGAGGCTTACATCAGCGATTTCCTCACAGTTCGGACCTCTATCCCACTCTAGTGAGAATCCCCCAGAAATTGACATCGAACCTATGTGAACAACTGTGTTCTCTGAGGTTCCGTTTGAAGACCATTGGAATCTCGCAGCAACCCCTATTCGGAGGGCCTCACCTTCAGGGGGGAGCGCATATCCGACAGGCACTGAGAATTCGAACTCTCCAGAGTCCATTTGCTCTGTATGTACGAGAAATGACCCTATGGCGAATCTGATATTACTCGACTCGCTTGATAGACCAGCAAAACCGCCTGAAACCCTGCCACTGACAATTAGGTGGGGATCGTTCAAATCAACTCTAGATCCAGAGATACAACCATCTTCCACTATTATTCTAAAATCAACGATTTCAGCATTACCCCAAACCAGATCGCCAGAACCAATCTCCACGTACTCTCCGCCTGTACTCTCATGATAGAACCAAATGCTGTGATTCCCTGTTCCAGAAACATGCACTCTTCCTATTTTCTGGTTGGATGGTGCTGAAACGCGGAATTCCCAAATTCCACCCTCCTTTTCGCTAGGGACGAGTCCACACGTGCTATGTTCAAGTCCTGATATTTGTCCTTGGTAGGTACTAATGTCGAAGACTGGCACTTCTTCCAGCACCGATGAGTGTTCTGCTCTAGCGTTTTCGAAAGAGAACCAAGGCTGGTGGTACTTCACTCTCAAACCTACAGCATCGACCCTGACCTCGGAGTCATCAGCTCCTTGGTTGTCAGAAACGTAGTCCACATTGAACTGAGTTTGCTCTAATTTGGACCAATCCCAGTCCAAGTGACTATCCAGGTTCACCAAAAGCGGGTTGCTCATTCGATTAAGTGGACCAAGAGTTCTCGCAAATGTGGTCACGAGAATGTCAGAGCCATGATTCTGCATTATCACGTTCACCTCATCTGAAGGAAGAGCATCAGGGATGGAGATGTACAAAACAAGTGAAACCTGTTCAATTTCCATAGAATTCAGTCCAGAGTAACTGTATCCGCTCATTGTTATGTCCGGACCCCTGGACCAAGAGTAGAATCCATCCGCTTCCCCGAAAGTTGCATTACAGGAACTACATCCACTGCTTGCCCAAGAAGTGTATTCAGCGAAGTTGTCCGGCCTGGCATGGGTGAAGGACATCTCGCCATCTGCCACCATTCCAATGGTGTACTCTGCCTGATCGGTTGAGAAACCGGTAGTGGTTTCGAAAGACCACTCTGAGGGAATTTGAAAACTCCCGGCCTCCAGAATTTCGACTTCCTCTGAAGAAATTACAGTATCTCCAAAGGTTACAGGAAGGGTTAGTGAAGTTAGCAACAGTGCCACGAGAACTGAAGGCGCCCTGCAATATCCCATGGGCGAACGACGGCTTTCCTCGCTTCAAGGCGTTGGTGTTTGGCTTCTAGCCAATCTTGCAAAACTGTTGAAATACGGGCTGACTCACGCCCAACCTAATTCTGGCTGTGATGGTGTAGCGGTTAGCACGGTGGGTTGTGGTCCCGCCGGCCCGGGTTCGAGTCCCGGTCACGGCCCCAGAACTAACGTTTCTCCAGGTTATCTTCGCTGATTTGATGCCCCATTCTGTTGGCCTTTGTGGATAGATAATCCAAGTTTCCTTCCCCCACTCCGGCTACTATTGCCTTCCTCTTTACTACGTTTATTCCATATTCAGAAAGCTGCTCAACTTTGTCTGGATTGTTGGTCATCAGGTTCACCTTCTCTATTCCTACAGAAGCAAGTATCTCCGAGGCTATACCGTAGTCTCTCGCATCGGCGGGGTGGCCTAGCATTAGATTGGCATCTAGTGTGTCTATTCCTCTGTCCTGCAAGTTATATGCCTGTATCTTAGCATGTAGCCCTATGCCTCTCCCTTCCTGTCTCAGGTAAACTAGGCACCCCCATCCTGCATCTTGTATCATTCCGAGGGCAGTTTGCAATTGCGGTCCACAGTCGCATCTAAGACTTCCGAAGGCATCCCCAGTAAGGCATTCCGAGTGTACTCGGACTAGAACAGGATCCGGCCCTTCCATATCTCCGAGAAGCAGTGCGACGTGATCCAAGCCCGTCTCCTCCTCGTGGAAAACCTTGATTCTGAAATCTCCGTGCTCTGTGGGTAAGCGAGCATCAGCAGGCACCTCCCCCAGTTCGTAGACCCGCGCGCTGTTCATGCTTTATCCAGTTGAATCGGCCATTTCAATACTATAGTTTCCCAGTCACATTAGCTATAAGGAACCTGAATTCTCCATCCTTCTCTTCCACTTTCTCAAGAATAACGCCCATCCTGTCACATAGGGCAGGGATATCGTGTAGGGTCTCCGGATCGTCGCATATTACCTCAATAATCTCGCCATCTTCACAATTCTGTATAACTCTCCTTGTCTCATGAACTGGAATCGGGCACAGAAATCCGAGCAGATTTATGCTTCTCCCTTTGCCCATCTAATCACCGTGAACAGGCTTCACTTCAACATTCTACTCTTCCCATTTCTTCATGTAATTAATCGCAGCCGTCTCATCTGACCACATATTTTCTCCTCTTATCTGGCCCTTCTTTGCCTCGTTCCACCTATGCAAAAAGACTCTCTCATCCCAATCTTCCATGAACATAGGTCTGATGTATGATGATCTACAGACTGCTCTGGTGTTTCCTAGGTCTGCGGCCACAGTATCTATCACTGCAAGCATTGTTGCCATTCTTTCCTTATCGGTCTCTCCGGGGAGACTTCCTGATTCCGCCAGCTTTGCCAGTCCCTCTGTTCCCTTGAGGTATCTCCCACACCATTCTACATATGGCGGAAAACCGTCTTTCTCAGAGTTCTCAACTGCTTCTCGATGTAGTTCCGGTAGCTCGCTAATCTCTTTCTCACTTGCTTCAGATACCATTGCTAGTCTGGCACCGGTCTTCCATGATGCTGCCCAGGTCCTGAAGTCCTTGGCAGTATACTTATTTTCCATTTTCTGGTCAAGATACTCATTGATGTGCTCTGCCTTGATATCGAAGTCATTTCCATTTTCGTCAACGTATCTGAATAGGTCCTGTTCCTTGTCTTTCCCTCCTATCTTTGCGGAGTCCTCGATTAGTTTGGAAATCTCGGGGTGTCGAATGTAAATTTTCCAGTCCTTCCCAGACTTTCCTGTAAATTTCATCATTGCATTGATTTTTGGAAGAGGTTTCTTGCTACCTTTCAGCACTCTCATTCCTTCAACTATTGCCTTTTCGCCCCTTTTGTAAGTTATATGGCTCTCTTTGAGAGTTGTCAGACCATAGGATTCATTCTCCTGAGCATACTGGTCCGAACCTACTCTGATGTGATATCTGTCAATCAACCAAACTACTAATGCGGCAACTTTATTCTTACTCATTTCCTTACTCGATAGATCTTCCTTTACCAGATCCCTCAGACTATCCAATTCCGCTGCGAACTCGTCTATATTCGCATACTTCAGTTTTGATTTGTAATCTATCCATTTGGGGTGGTATCTGTACTGTAACCGGCCATTCGCGTCCTTTCCTGTGGCTTGTATGTGTCCATTTTTATTCGAGCAGAACCACACATCGGTCCATGCCGGAGGAACTGCAAGTGAGTTGAGAAATTCTACCCTTTCTTTGTCGGTCAAGTTCTTCCCATTCGGCAGGAAGTAGTCCCATGAGAAGGTCGGCTCGTCACCTTTCTTTTCGGCGGGTATCTCGACCTTTTTCCTCGTTATTCCAGGTGTTTCCCTGTCGCTCAATTCCAGACCTGCTCCCTTCGCAGACGCTCCAGAGTCTTCAGTTTTCATGGTACCCAATCAGACATCAGGCTTGAAGAGGTTTCGCAGACTCACTCAGTGAACTGTGCTAGCAAGGTTTCGAGTGCCCTTATGTCGTTCTCGAGGGTTTCCTTCTCGATTTTCCTCAAGTCACCCTCTGCCAGCCTCGCCTGTAGCAGCTCTAGCTCTGCTCTGGCCGAGTCCCTTTCTTCTTCTAGGTCTGCCTCGTCCTTCAGCATCTTGATCCTTGAAACGTGCTGCCTGGTGGCTTTCATCCTCCTCATCCTCTCTCCTGCTTCGCCTTCTGGGAATGGGCTGGGCTTGTTCTTCAGCTCTACTCCTACTGGGTATGGGATGCTGATTCCTTCTCTGCCGAACGCGATATCTACTTCCCGGAGTAACCAATCGGTTGCAAGGAACTCTTCGCTGTAGTCGCTGATCCACACGTAGAGCCGGTAGTTCTTGGAGAAGTCAGCCAGTTCTCGTAGAAGGACCCTTGGAGCGGGTTCTTCCTCCACTAGCGGGCATTTCTTCGCCACGTCCATTATCACCTGCTTCACGTGAGCGGAGCGCTCGTCGTAGTCCACTCCTATGTCAAGTGTCAGAGTTACTCTCGATCCCAATCCGTCACCTCCACCTCTCGCATAGTTGGTGATAGTGGAGTCGACCAATCTGTTGTTCGGAATCACGACTAGTTCCTCTGTTAGGGTCAGTATCTTCGTTGATAAGATTCCCACTGACATCACAGTCCCAGTGACTCCCTCAACCAGGATCCTGTCTCCGACTTCGAATGGCTGGTCCACTGCGAGCATGAATGAGTTCAACATGTTCCCAAGGGTCTGTTGTACTGCCAATCCTATGATGAGTGAGAAAACTGCCAGTGATGCCAGAATTCCCAGTAGTTCGATGCCAACCTCCTGTAGGGCCAGGTATATCCCCATGAATCCGACTATGCCCCTCGACACGAAAGTTACGATGGGGTTTCCTCCGGTCACTGTTACGCTTTTGTTGGTGTTGTATCTCTCCATTGCAGCGGGCACGATGAACTTGATACCAACGCTAATTATTGATGCGCTAAGGAGTATGTAGATTGCGGAGAAGTAGGGCGATACAGCGGTGTAGAAAGCATCGTTCCTACCCAATGTCCACATCATCGTCAACTCCACTCCCGCCGTCAGAACGAAGATGTAAACTCGGTTGAACAGAGGATCTAGGATTTCGTTGTCCCACTCCGCCTCTGTTCTTCTAACAACCCTCCATGCTGCTTTGAGAATGATGTACCTAGAGAAAACAAGTGCAAACAGCGTAAGTCCCAGCGAGACTCCAATTTGAGCGATTATTCCGATTTCCTCTATTTCGTCGAGTAGCTCGGCCAGTGCGGAAAATCCATCTGTAATCGGGTCAGCCATCCATTTACCTCCAATCGTCCATGTATCAAATGCTTATCGTATCAATCTCTTTGCTTGAAGGACCCACTCGTCCCTGTCTATTCTGCCCGGACCTAGTCCTATCGCCTGGTTAACCTCTTCAGAGATTTCCTGTGTCATACTTGCTATTTGGGAAATCTTGTATATTCCGATGCCATTCAGTTTCTTCTCCACGAATCTCCCTATTCCGTCTATCTGCTGGAGGTTGTCACGGTCTTCCTCCGATCCGAAACCGATTATTGTGAAGTCGATCCCAGAATCTTCTTCTTCCCCCCTCTCGTTTACCGTATCGGAGGTAACCTTGCTCAGAAGTTCTGCTGCCCTCTCCTTCCTCCTTTCGATCTCCCTCCTCTTCTCGTCCTCTTCCTCCTTTCTCCTGACTTCTTCCCTAGCCTTCTCGATAAGCTCATTCTGAGAAACAGCTGCACTATCCGGATCCGCAGAAGGACCGTCACCCGTGTCTTCTTTGCCCACCATGGATCTTGCCTGCTTTGCCCATTCGTCCCTCTTTATCCGACCCGGGAAGAACTCTATCGCCTCGTTTATCTTGTCCTCCAGGTCTGAGTTCATTCTGGAAATCTGTGTGAATGTGTAGATACCGAGTGCGTTCAACTTTTCTTCGATAAACGGACCAACACCCTTGATTTCCTGAAGTTGGTCCTTCTGGTCTGCGGTTGCGAATCCTAGTATTCCGAAGTCGATGTCCTTGGACTTCTCTGCAACCCTGAGTAGGGCTGTTTCCTTCTTCCTGGCCTCGGCATCCAACTCTTCGATCTTTGATTTCCTGTCCTCGAGGTCCTTTTCCATGGCCCTGAACCTCTCCGCAGCCTTGTCCCGAGCGACCTGGTTCTCCTTTTCCTCCAGGTCCATCTGCCGCTTCCTCTCAATAGCCCTCTTCCTCAGCTTCTCTTTTGCCTCCATGGCCTTTATCTCGGCCTCTCGCTCGACTTCAGCAGCTTTCCTTGCTGCTTCCCTCTCGACCATAGCGGCCCTCTCCTGGGCCTCCCTCTGGAGCTGCTCGGCCCTCTCTTGGGCCTCGATCTCGATCCTCGCCGCTTCTTCCTCTGCAGCCCTCTTGGAAGCCTCTTCCTCCGCCTTGCGCTCCTCTTCCTCAGCCTTCCTTTCTTCTGCCTTCTTTCTGAGCATCGCTCTAAGCTCTGCGGCCTCTTCCTCCGCCTTGCGCTCCTCCTCTGCAGCCTCCTCGGACTCTATGCGAGCTCTCTCTTCTTCCTCGAGCCTCTTCTCAAGTGCTTCCCTTTCCAGGCGCTCATTGTCTTTTCTACGGGCTTCGCTCTCTGCTTCGGCTTGCTTTCTCTCAGCCTCCCTTTGGGCTTCCTCGGCCTTCTTCGCAGCTTCCTCGGCCGCTGCGGCCCTCTCCTGAGCCTCCTTCTCGACCTCCGCGACCTTTGCCTTCAGGTCTTTCTGCATCTCCGCTGCCTTCTTTTTGGCATCGATCTCGGCCGCTGCGGCCCTCTCATGAGCCTCCTTCTCCATCTCAGAGGCCTTCCTCTTGGCCTCTCTCTCAATTCTCCTAGCCCTCTTCTTTGCGATCTCCTCTTCTGGCGTGTCTTGATACACCTCGACCTCTACCGTCCACTGAAAGTATACTGTGGCCTTCCCTAGCCTGATGAGCCCCACGTATTCGGTAGTCTCCGCGGTTTCTCCGTTGTCGCTGAACTCCAGCCTGAACTCCAGATTGCCTCTCGAGTTGGCCTTCTTGGATTTCATGCTGAACCTAGCCCCGTTCTGCTCGGATGACATATCGGTGAAGTCGCAATCGAGCCTTGGCGATATGTTGGAAACCTGGATGATTTCGTGGCTTCTGGCAAAAGAACCCTTCCTTATTCCCTTAACGGGCATTAGGACGTACGGGTCGTCATACTCGCCCGTCCCTCCTTGCCATCCGAACTCTGTGGTCGTATACTCTGGCTCTGGGCCCAGTATCTCCTCTTCCCTGACGGTGAAGGGGTTGATTACCCATAGGAGCAGGAGCAGCAGCAGGAGAATTGGGAAGCAGCAAATCCAGAGAATCCTGACTGCATCTGGGACGTACACCTCCAAGAGGTTGCAGACCCCATCCCCATCGTCGTCTTCTGGGACTGACAGGTTGTCTTTCGGATTCGTCCCGCAACTGGTCTCGTTGAGGTCGAGCCAACCGTCGTTGTCGTCGTCCAGGTCTTCTACCAGCTCGAATGTGCAGTTGGCTGAGTCCGTGAGGTACTTGCAGGTCAACTCATCAGGCATGGTGTCGTTGTCGGTGTCATCCCATGCTGTGGGGTCCTTCGGGAACCTGTCAATCGGGTCCCCTATGTTGTCCCCATCGTCGTCCTCATCGATGTAGCTGCAAACCCCATCGAGGTCTATGTCCTCCGGGAAAGAGGAGGAGTCAGTCGGATCCGTGTTGCATTCTAGCTCGATAAGGTCCGGCCAGCCATCACCGTCCTCGTCGGTGGTGTTGTCCTCTGGCCAGAATACGTCGAAGTCCACCCTGTAGGAGAAGTCCCACTGGGAGTTCTGGGCCGTGAATCGGTGCGAGTACTCGATCAGCATGTGCCTGAAGGCCTCCTCGGGAGTCCCCGAGATGACTCCCGTGCTGTTGTCCAGGACCAGTCCCTTAGGTAGGTCAGGAATCACAGTGAACAGGAGTATTCCTCCACTGTTAGGGGCGATTAGTGGCTCCAGTGGTTCCATCTCCTCCCCAACAGTGAGTGTAAGCTTGTCATTGGGGTAGAAGAAGACGATCGGGGAGTCGTCAAAATCATCGAGTGGGTCGCATATCCAGTCCTCGTCGTGATCCTCGGGACTCTCGACGATGTACAGGGGGTCTGTTCCGCAGGCTATCTCGAAGGTGTCGTTCCAACCGTCCCCGTCGTCATCCGGGTCGAACAGGTCAGGCAAGCCGTCCTCATCGGTGTCGAGGTATTTGGCCACTATCGTAATTTGGAAGGTATCCAAGAACAGTGAGTTGCTCCCAGTGATTGTGTAGACGGTCTCGTTCTGCTCGACTGCTATCGTCCCTGTCAGCAGGCCGTTTGTGTTGTTGAATTCCAGTCCGTCGGGTGCGGATGGGGAGATGGACCAAGACGTAACGTTTCCTCCGAAAATCTGGGGCTCCAAGTACACCTCATCCACATTGGTGGTTAGGTTGAGGAAATCGTCCAGGTAAATCAGGTCGATGTCGTCATCGTCGGGGTCAGGCATGACCGATTGGAGGGTTATTTCCACAGAGCTGTGGTATTGGGAGTTGTTGGCCCATACTGTGAAGACTTGCATCTCGAACTCCCCCATCGGTGCTCCCGAGATGGTCCCGTTCACTGGCGTTGTTCTGGAAAGTGCCCCATTGAGGGTGAGGCCCTCGGGCAACTCTGGCCAGACCTCCCAAGTGCGAACGTCTCCACCATAGGTGGTGCCGACGATCGGCTCTATCGGCTCATTGACGAACAGAAGTTGGGATGTCATGCTGTAGACAAGGAATATGTCGGAGTCGTCTACCTGGTCCAGACCGTCGCACAGGCCGTCCCTGTCCCCGTCCTCTGGGAATGAAGTGGGATCCAGAGTACTTGTCAGACAGTCTCCCTCTTCCTCATCCCCCCAGCCATCATTATCATCGTCAGAATCGGTCTCATCGGGATCCCCATCCCCATCGGAGTCAAGCAACCACGAGGATATCCCTATTGTGAAATGTGATCCATGCAGGCTGTTGTTAGCCCAGATTGTGTAGTTAGTGAGTTCGAATTCGATGCTGGGGGTCCCGGATAGATATCCGGTGGAGTTGTTGAGCATGAGTCCTTGAGGCAGGTCTGGAGACACTTCCCATGAGAGTACGTCCCCGCCGAAGACTATCGGATGGATTTGGACGATTGACATGTTGGTCGTCAGGTTAAGCAGAGGGTCCGGGTATGCCAGGAGGACTGGGGAATCGTCCACCGGGTCGTTTGCATCGCAGATCCCGTCCCCGTCCCCGTCCTCTGGGTGGTCGTCCTCCTCGAGTGGATCCGTGGAACAGGCTGTCTCGTTAGCGTCGTCCCAGCCGTCGTTGTCGTCATCAGTGTCTGTCTCATCTGGGATTCCATCCCCATCGGTATCGAGGAGGGAAGAGGATATGTTGATGCTGAAAGAAGCGGAGAATGCACTGTTGTTGGCCCATATGACGTAGGATGTCGAGTTGAAGACCTCCATGGGGGTTCCCGATAACACTCCCGTGCTATTGTCTAGGTTGATCCCGGATGGCAGGCCGGAGCCTGCCTCCCATGACGAGATGGTGCCCCCGGATGTGATGGGGGCTAGGTCAACTACCGAGATGTTGACCACTAGGTCGAGGCTATTGACGGAGTATGCGAGTGCTATCGCTCGGTCGTCGGAATCATCCAGGGTATCACAGATCCCGTCGCTGTCCGTGTCGGGGGGGGTGCTCGTTGAGTTCAGGGGCTCTGTGCCGCAATCCAACTCCGCCGTGTCGTTCCAACCGTCATCGTCATCATCATCGTCATAGAGGTCCGCAATGGAGTCCCCATCAGTATCCACGAGCACCGTGATAGAGATCACCACCGAACTTGTCTGCGCTCCCGATGCATTCGCCCATATGGTGTAGTTGGTCTGGTTCTGCACGTTCGTCGGAGTCCCCCAGACGGTGCCGTTCTCATCACCGAAGAACAACCCGTCGGGCAAGCCAGGGGAGATTTCCCAGCTCTCGGGTGTCGAGCCTGAGGTCTGTCCTGCGATGGGCTGCATGGCAACTCCCTCAGTCAGCATCAGATCGCTGGTCGGGAAGCTAAGGAAGATACCGTTCCCGACTATCCAGAGGGTCACCTCCGTGCTGGAGCTCCCACCCGAGTTGTTCGCCCAAACCGTGTAGGTTGTCTGGTTCGTGACCAGGAGCGGGATTCCCTCGAAGTGGCCGTTCGTGGTGTTGAAGGTGAGCCCGAGCGGGAAGGAGGTCGAGTTGATTGCGAAGCTTGCGACGGCCCCGCCGACTATGGTCGGGGAGATGTCAACCAAGGCGTCCCTTGGTATGATGTACGTCCCGTTGCCGTACGATATGTTGGCGATCGGCTCGTTGATCGTTAAGTCGAAGTTCACTCGCGTCGTCCCACCGTCGCTGGTCACACGTAACTGGAAAGTCTGTTGCGTCAGGTTCACCGTCGGCGTCCCCCATACCGTCCCGTTGCTCGCCCCGAGTTGCAGCCCTGGCGGCAGGTCTGGGACGAAGGTCCAGTTGAGGATGGTGCCATTGACCTCGTAGGGCGATATGGGCTCTATCTCCGTGCCTCTCTCAAAGATGAAGGAAGTCTCGTTGTAGGATACCGTCGGCCTGCCGTTGAGTATGGAGAAGGAAACGTTCAGCTGATTGCTCCCCAGTACGGTGTCGTTCATCCAGAGCGTGAACGAAGACTCGGACATGTTGGAGACCGCCTCGCCCGAGATTATCCCGGTGTCCGAGTCGATGCTGAGGCCCCCCGGTAGGGACGATGATGCCCACGAGTCGAGGTACTCGTCGCAGTAGCTGGTGCCCTGGCTGCAAGTCGCGCCCATCGCGCTCAGGCCCATGACACCCCAGAGGGTGCTTGGCTCGCCCGCCACTAGGGTCGAGCCGCCTATAGTATGGCCCACGGTCTCCATGAAGAAATGGCTGTTGTAATTGCAACTGCTAGATGGTCTGCCCATGTAGCTCCCGTTCCAGTAGAGGGAGCATTGGTCCGCGTAGAAGTTCACCAGCATGTTCCCGAGGGGGTCGAATGCGACGTCCTCCCAGTCCAATCTGAAGCCGTTCCCGGGGTTGTTTGCGTAAGTGACCAACTCGTCGAAGTCTGGGTTCATGTTCGAGTCTAACCTCATGATCCTGTGATGATTGGATTGAGAGCTATACATCTGGCCAAAGAAGAGGACTGGACGGCCCTGGTTGTCTATTTCCAGTATGCTGTAGTATTCAGCATAATAGGCGGCTTGATTGGCCATACAGAACTCCCGAGAGGCCTCCACGTTCCAACCCGATCCGCCAAGTGAGATCATGACTAGGCTGTCTTGGCAGGTTTCGTTGAACCAGGAAGACTCCCCGTTCACGGTCATGTTGCTGATGTCTTGCTCTGACCAAATCGCCACTATCAGATTCCCAGAGGGGGTAATGTCCATCATCGCAGAGTCCCAACCCGCAGTGAATCCAGTTCCGCTGCCAATCGTCAGCTCTGTAATTTCGGCCGCTTCCACCCAAGAGCCCGTATCGTTTAGCCTGCCGATGAGGTAGTGTCGACTCTCGTTCCCGGCCGTGAGTTCGCCTAGCTGGGTCCCACCGTGGGTTTTCATCAGGATGTCCACGCTACCGTCTGCATGCACGCCCATCCCCTGGAGGGCTCTGTGGTAAAAGGAGGTGGGAGTGAGTGTCGCAGCCCATAGGAAATCGCCAGTTGAGCCATCGATCCTCGTCACGAAGGGCCTGTGGTAATTGTAATTGGTACTTGGTATCTCCATGGTCAGGTTGCCCAGGGTCACGGTCCTATCGCTGATGGAGCTGGTAGAGATCTGCGCTGCTATCGTCAACTCCCCTTCGCTCTCGTCGTAGCTCATCCTAGTGAAGCCGTAGATGTCTATGCTGGAAATCGTCGAGACGTGCCAATCCGCGGCGTTGGAACCGGATATGTAGGCGTCCTGCGCCCACCTCGTGGTACCGTTCGTATCCAGGGAGAAGAAGAAGGCAGCCTCCCTGTAAGGGAGGTCGTGATCGGTGCCAGGCAGGTCGAGTGCGGTTGTCCTCTCTCCGGTCACGTACGAGTTCCCTGAATCGTCGACCGAGAGTGCCCCTGGGAAGGAGTAATCAGTATCTAAGGGGACTACCCACGCCCAAGTTCCGTTAGCCCACCTCTTGGCCACGTAGAGCTCCATTCCCGATGTGCTCACGCTCAGCCCGTCTGCTGCCCAGGCTGAGGTGCTTCCGATCCTTCCGTAGTAATACAGGTTCCCGCTCGCGTCATAATCGTGCAGGGTGTAGCCCCTGCCGGAGTTATAACTCGCGTACTGATGGTCCGTCCACGACCCGTATCCTGCGTGCATCGGCGCGGGCGTCCTGACCGTGATTGTGATTGTGAACGGGTATGATGCGCTGCTGCTGTTGGAGTAGATCACGTAGGCGGTCCCTGCCGTGTCGACCGTGTTTGGGGTTCCGGATATAACTCCCGTCGTGTTGTTGACGGAGAGCCCGTCTGGAAGTGATGGCGCCCAAACCTCCACAAGGTCCTGGCCCGAGAAGGTAGGAGTCATGGAGACGGACTCCCCGCTGGTGACGATCAGCTCGGTGGTGTCGTACTCCATCACCGCGTACTGTAGGGTGTCGCAAACCCCGTCCCCGTTGGCGTCAGCGGGTTGGTAAGTGTACGAGGGATCTAGCAGTGACCCTTTGTAGTGCAGCAGCGCAGAGGCGGAGGAGGAGTCGTTTGCGTCCAGTGAGAGGATGTAGGGGTCGTCCAGCCTGTCAAACTTGAGGGACAGGCGTGCCCAGTTGAGGGTCTGGGTCGATGTGGACGTGGGCCAGCCATCGCTGAGCCAGACCTCTTCGTGCGACCAGGACCCGGATGACTTGTGGGAGAGCATGAGCTGCCCCGATGAGTGGTTGATCCATGCGATGTGGACAACACCGGTTGAGTTCGTGGCTATCTTGACGCCCTCGTTCTTGCCTGTCGACTCGGCGACAAGCTCGGTGGTCCATGATGCCCCATCATGGGTCGAGAGCCATAGGTCTGTGGTGTTGTACATGCCCGCGTACAGCTTTCCGTCGCTCGAGTAGTGCAGATCTGCCGAGTGGTCCTCCGTGGCCGAGTGGGATGCTCCCGAGGACCACCCGGTACTCTGGTTCCTCTCCAGTAGGAGCTCGGGGGTGCTCCAGGACAGGCTCACGTCGCCTGATAGGTCGCTGCCCAGATCCGCAAAGAAGTGGTAGAATCCTATGACTCCCGAGGAGTTGTTCACCATCAGGACATGCAGCCTACCGTCCGGCCCGAAGGAGATCTGGCCGTGCTGGTTGTTCCCCCCGGTGTCGGGCGGAGCAAGACCGCCGGGAGCGTTCGCTTGGAACGTGGTGCCGTTCAGGTAGGCGCCCCTGATGGTCCCGCCGCTGTCGGACTCGTGCCACCTAACCACCATATCGCCATCCATCGAGATGGCGATGTCCGAGGAGGTGGTCTGGGAGTGGCTCATTCCAGTCCCGGACGCTGCCACCGAGCCATTGGTGTCGGAGAACCTCCAGACACCCCCCTGGTGTGCTAGGTAGGTGAATCCGTTCTGGCTCTCTATGCCCCAGTAGTTGAAGTCGTCACTATCCCAGAAACTCTGAGCCCCAAACGTGGAGGAATCATGCCTTTGTAACCATACGTAAGCTGCGTCGTTGTAGTATGCTGAATAGTACCGCAGGCCGTGCTCCGAGAGTTCGAAGTCGTATCCATGCTGTCCTTGGTCTTGAGTGAAATAAGTCAGTCCACTGTTGTATCCGAAGAGGGATTCTCTGTTCCAGTCATCCGAGTCCTCGAGCCCCGAGCACTCGCACTGGTAGGAGTCGTTCCACCCGTTGCCGTCGACGTCGTCGTCTACCTCGTCGCATATCCCGTCCCCGTCGTAGTCGCTGGGCTCTGAGAGGCTGCTCCACCAGAGCGTCCCGCAGGCCTCCTCCTCGGCGTCCGACCACTTCTCCGCGGTGTCCTCCTCAGCCGTCTTGACGGACGGGTCGTCGTCATCGGTGTCCACGTTGATTCCCAGTCCGTCCCCGTCGTGGTCGAACCAGTCCCTCTCGTCGAACGGCAGGTCGTCGTCCGTGTCTAGGTACCCGTCGTTGTCGTCGTCAGAGTCCCAGAGGTCTATCCACCCGTCCCCGTCGAAGTCCGGGGGGACCATGTACAGGTTGGTGATCTGAAGTTCGCCACCCATCTCCCCGCTCTCGTCCCCGATGTCGTCATCCGCGCCATCGTAGACCCCCAGCCTCCCGTCGGAGTTTTCACCCCAGCACCTGACCGTGCCGTCCTGGATTATCGCACATGAGTAGTACCAGCCGGAGGAGACAGAGGATGACATGGTCGTTGGCAGGTCTGCCGTAACCAGGCCCGCCCCCATCTCAGTCGGGGTATCAACGTCGTTGTTCGTACCTATCCCTATCTGCCCTTGTCCGTTGTGCCCCCAGCATGCTATGCTGAGGTTGTCTAGGAGTGCGCATGCGTGGGAGTATCCTACGCTGATTGAGGAGGCCGTTCGCCCGGTGCCGAGCTCCACTGTAGCCAGGTCGTCACCCATCTCGCCGTCTGCGTCGCCAGTGTAGCTAGAGGCCGTCCCCAGCCCAGTCCTTCCGTTCTGGTTATTACCCCAGCAGCGGACGCTGCCGTTGTCCAGGATCGCGCATGTCGACGAGTAGCCCGCGGATACAGATACTGCTGTCCTGCCATCCCCCAGGTCCACCGCTGCCAGGCCGTCCCCCAGCCGCGCATTGCACTCTCGGGTGTTGAGGTCCGTGTTCAGCGTCGGGTGGCATGAGATGCCGTTGGAGTCGAGGTCAGGCCCGTGGCCTATGTTCTCGCTATGCCCCTGGCCCAGCTGTCCGTTGCTGTTCTGGCCCCAGCACTTCAGGACGCCGCTGTCTAGTATTGCGCAAGTGAAGGTGGCACCCGCCTCGATTGATATCGCGGTCCTCCCGGTCCCCAGGTCGACTGCCACCAGGTCGTCGCCCATCTCGTTGGCGCCGTCCCCCCTTGTGGAGGTGTTTCCTATCCCGAGCTGGCCGTAGTTGTTGAGCCCCCAGCACTTGACGCTCCCGTCGTCGAGCAGGGCGCACGAGTGGTGCTGGCCGGTTGCTATCTCGGTCGCGGTCCTGCTGGTGCCTAGGTCGGCAACAGCGAGGAAGTCGCCCATCTCGTTGGGGCCGTCTCCGATCTGGGTTGTGTTTCCAATCCCGAGCTGGCCGTAGTTGTTCCTTCCCCAGCACTTGACGCTCCCGTCGTCGAGCAGGGCGCAGGCGTGGTTCTCGCCCACCGATAGGCTAGTCGCGGTCCTGTTTGCTCCCAGCGGCACGAAGGCGAGATCCTCGCCCATCTCATTCTCCCCGTCGGAGGCAGTGGAGGTGTTGCCATGCCCCAGCTGGCCGTACGCGTTGTAGCCCCAGCACTTCACATGCCCCTGCGAGGACCTGGCGCAGCCGAACCTCCCGATCTCGCTCAGGGAGACCTCCACCACGTCGTATGGGCTCGAGGACAGGGTTTCGCTGCCGTCAGATGCCCCGAGGGGGGTAGTTGAGTCCAGCATCACTAGGTCGGTCGACGCTGGCGATGAGAGGGAGGAGGTCCCACCATCCCCGATCTGTCCAGACTCCCCGCCTCCCCAGCACATCACTCTGCGTTCACCCGTGGAGTCGCTCGAGTAGAGTGCGCAGGAGGTTCCCCCACTAGAGCCGGAACTGGTGGACACGGAGACCTCCAGCGGGGTCCATCCGGTCACTGCGGTGACGCTGACCGGGTCCCGCGAGGTCAATGCGGATGCCCCGTTTCCGAGTTGCCCGTCAGTGGCTACCCCCCAGCAGATCACGCTGTTGGACGAGACCGCGCATCCGTGTGTCTCCCCCAGGTCGAGGGAGGCCAGCTCTGAGGCCCCCGAGCCCATCACTGACCCGGTGGGGTGTGACTGCGAGTTGCCCATGACCGCAGGGGATTGGTGCCCTGCGAGTGAGAAGGAAAGGTCGTCGTTGTCCTCGTCGAAGTAGGCGATCCTCGCCTTACCTTCCTCGTTGACAACGATCTGGGCGCCCTGCCCGGTTGACCCAGGGTCCTGTGTGGTCAGGGTCCACGATACTCCGTCCCATTCCGCTAGGCGGAGGGTGCCGTCGTGGTAGGCGATGCGGGGGTTTCCATTAGCGTCAAGGGCTATCGACGTGTGCCCAAGGACGCTGCCGCTGGGGTCCACGGTGGAGAGCGCCCATGATTCCCCATTGTGATACGCGTAGCGCAGCAGACCGTTCGTCGAGTCCACGTACGAGATGTGCGGGTTGCCGCTGCCGTCGAGTGCTATGTCGGAGTGCGTCCCCGTCATCGTCGAGCTTACATCGACTGTTGCGCTGGTCCATGATGATCCGCTCTTGGTTGCGTATTGTAGGGAGCCCGAGGAGCCGGAACCGTTGTAGAAGCTCAGGTGCATCCCCCCTGAGGCCCCCACCGCGAAGCCCATCCCATAGCCGTGGGTGCCGACTTGCGCGACCTTCTCCGTCGCTGCGAGTCCATCGGCTATCACCATGGACATCAGCCTACTATTGGAGTAGTTCTCGTAGGCGATGTGTACCTGGTCGCCGTCATCCAGTGCGATGCTCGGATACCTGCCGGTGAGCCCATATTCGTCCAGGGTCTCGACCACCCACTCGGAGCCATCGAACCGAGCGTACTCCAAGTCCCACTGTTGCCTGTCTTGGTAGGCGATGTGCGGCTTGTCTTCGCTGTCTACGGCGATGGAGACTGACGTCCCGATGTAGTGGTTGCCCTGGTCGTGGACGTTGGTCTTGGTCCATGCGGGTTCTCCAGGGCCTCGGTGGGCGTACTCAAGGAACCTCCCGGAAATGTCGTAGTACGCGACGTGAAGGCCGTCGGTGGAGTCGATCGCGAGCGATATCGCCCGCTCGCCGCCCGTTGTGTACATCCCCCCATAGTCATCCACGCTGCTGGATGACCATGTTCCGTTGACTCTCACGGAGAGGTACACGTCGTCGTAGTAGTCATCGAAGAAGACAATGTGCGGCACGTCGGTGCCGTTCAGCTTTATCTGGTTGTTCTTCCCGGTGTTCGAGTATGAGTTCCAATACGAACTTCTGTAGTCCTTTATGTCATCGTAAACCCACTCCGATCCGTTGTGGTAGGAGTACCTTAGGTTGTAGCTTCCCCCGGTGCTGTTGTAGACGGCGTAGGAGATGTGTGGGTTGCCGCTGGAATCCAGGTCGATCGATGTGTCATAGGCGTAGTAGGGGGTGGCGTCGATGACCTCGGTCGTCCATGCGGTGCCATTGTGGTATGCGTACATCACAGCATCGGGATTAGGTGTGGTGTTGATGTAGGAGATGTGTGGGTTGCCCGAGGGGTCTATCGCTATCGAGGAGTAAGTCCCTGAGGAGCCCCCGTTGTCTACCTCCTCAGCTTGCCAGGATGTGCCGTCGTACTGAGCGTACATCAGGCTGGACGCGCTTGCGTTGTAGTAGGAGATGTGCTGGTTCCCTGTCTGGTCCAGGGCCATTGATATGCCGTAGCTTCCGACGCTGTATGACTCGCCGTCCACGCTCGTTATCGTTGGGCCAGGGGCCCTTATCGTGGCCATCTCCACGTAAGCCGGCGACGCGCCGTCCGTGCCGTTCATGAACGGGGCCAACACGGTGCTGCCGACCATGTGTATCTCGGGCCCCATGCCCACGGAGTTTGCGGTGTCGCCGCTGTCGGACACTGGGTCTGTCGCCATTACGGTCCCGGTGTAGACGCTGGACACCAGCCCGGCGTGCGCAGGCCACTGGTACTGGCGGTATGCCATGTAGGCCGTGCCGGTGGAGTAGTCCAGTGTCATCGCCATGTGGCCACCTAGGTCGTACCCGTTCCTGACTCGGACGGACTCCCACACGTCATTCGTCCCGCTATTGTTGTATGCGAGCCGGGGCTCGTTGTTCCCGTCCTTATAGGCAATTCTAGGACGGTCGCTGTCATCGAGTTCGAGCACTATCCTCGAGTTCGACACGCTGCTTGTGTCGATGTCCTCGAAAGACCACGAGGAACCGTCGTGGGAGGCGTACCTGAGGTCTGCGGACTGGTCGTAGTAGTATGCAATCCTGCTCAGGTCGCTACTGTCTATCGCAATCGATGCCCAGCTCCCGACGTTGTAGAGGCTGTCGACCACCTCCCTGGTCCAGCCTGTTCCGTCCCAGGTGGCTAGCTCAAGGTCGTCGGAGGTCTCGTTTCTGTAGGCTATCCGGGGATGGTCGCTGCTGTCAAGCGCTATCGTGTTGAACCTCCCGTTGTCGTTGGAGTCGTCGACCGACAGGGTCTGGTCCACCCATGCGGTCCCGTTGTGGTAGGTGTATCGAAGGGTGTCGTTTTTGTGGTCGTAGTATGAGATGTGGGGGTTGCCGCTGCTGTCTATGTCCAGGGAGGTGTGAAGCGTGGGGTTATTCTGGTTCATGATAGACTGGAGCGTCTCGACGGACCATGAGGTCCCGTTGAAGTGGGCGTACTTCAGCCACGAGTCATCAGTCCCAGACGTGGACCACGACCAGTACGAGAGATGTAGGTTGCCGTCGGAGTCGATCTTCATGCCGTTCCACGAGTAGCCAGTGTAAGTTCTGTCGTCGTCAATGACTGTCGGGTCCGACCAGTCCGTGCCATTGAACGTCTTGTGCATCAGCTTCTTTCCGTCCGTTCTGTAGTACGTAAGATGCAGGTCCTCCGTCGTGGGATCCCTAGCGATGGCGAAGAAACTCGGGTTCTGGCCGGTCACGGATGCCGTCGTGGTGATGTTCCAAAGGGTCCTCGTGTGCATGAGCTGCTGGTCCGCTTCGTTGTAGCTAAGGAAGTGCAAGCCCCCTAGGGAGTCCTCCCCGACACCCACTCCGTGAGTGGAGTCGCAGGCGTCCGATGAGGCGCATGCGGAGTATGTGGTCCAAGCCGAGCCGTCGTACCTTGCGTACGAGATGCCGCCTGCATCGTTGTAGGCCAGAAGCCAGTTACCGCTGCTGTCGGTGGTCAGGGCGGGGCTCCTGCCCACGTCACCCGTGCTGGCGATGGTGCTGATGACCGGGTCTGCGTAGGTCGTCTGGGCGGATGACCCCCAGCAGAGCGCCTCGGTGCTCCTCATGATCGCGCAAGTAACCCCATCTCCGGCGTTTATCCCTTCCACGGTGCTGCTGGTCCAGTTCGAGGCAGCCAGGCTGCTCGTCCCTGAGAGGTCGACTCCCTTAGGATTGTACGTGCTCTCGCCCTTGTAGGCGGGACTGCCGAGTATGTTCGAGTAGCTACCGCCGTTGTATCCCCAGCAATTCACGCTCCCGGAGGACATCAGTGCGCAGGAGTGGCGGGTACCCAGCGATATCTGGGAGACTCCGCCGGATTCGTCCCATTGCACCCTCGAGGGTTGCAGGACCGAGTCCAGAGACCCATAGGCCATGTTCTTGATTCGGAGGTCATCGAGGTGGACTTCGTTGTAGTAGCCATAGACTTGGATCTGCATCGAGACGCTACCGGCCCCAGTGTAACTCTCCGGGACCACGAATGCGACATCCTGCCAAGCCGACAGGGAGGAGCCAGAGGTGGTCGCGTTGGAGTAGATTGTCGATAGGGCCTGGCCATCCGCGGATATCCTGACATACTCGTTAGTGTATCCGTTGTTGCCGTGGTACCTCCCCTTCATCTTGAACGATACCACGTCTCCCGGGGATATCTCGAATGTGCTGCCCGATGTTAGGTACTCAGATCGCCATGAGCTGTAAAGAGCCCTGTAGACGTAGTCCAAGCCCTCGTTGGGGCCCTGCATGTAGCTTGTCCAGCTGGAGGTCCATTCGCGGGAGTTGTCGGTGAAGTTCTCGTACTGGGTGATGGTGTTGTCGCTGTTGACAATCTTGCCAGTCCTTTCGTCGCTACCGTTCCCCCAGCAGTACATTTTCGAGTCCGTGCCCGTCATGCAGCTGTGGTCCGCGCCAGCAGCGAACTGCGAGACGGTCACCCCGGAAGGGAGGGTCACGTATCCCGGTGCCTCGCTGGTGGACGAGTTCCCACGGCCAAGCTGCCCGTCCGTGTTCCTGCCCCAGCATACCAGCTTCCCATCCAGGCCGGTCGAGCAGGAGTGGGCGGACCCAGCATCCACTGCTCCGGCCTCGAATCCGGCCGGCAGGTCGACCATGACCGCATAGGCGCTGCTAGATCCCGCTGAGGAGCTGCCCAGCTGCCCCTCGGAGTTGTCACCCCAGCATGCAACGGATCGGTTCGAGAGCACAGCGCACCCGAACTCCTCGCCTATCGCCAGGGCATCGGACTCGGCCGAGACCGAGGTGTCCTCCCAGTCGTCGAATAGGTCGCAGACGCCGTCTCCGTCGGCATCCGCCGGCGTCGAGGACGAGTTGGTGTAGTCGGTCCCGCACCTCAGCTCGTCGAGCCTCGACCAGCCGTCCCCGTCTATGTCCGTGAGGAGGCCCGCGGTGGTGACTCCCTCCTGGATGAAGGCCGTCATGGCGGAAGAGGTGCCTGGATAGTACGCGTAACCCCACATCTTGCCCTGCTCGCTGAGCTCCACACCGACCCAGTCCGAACCGCCAGTGCCCTCCAGACCGGTCTTCTTCCACGCCCCCTCGCTCTTCTGGAGGGCGTACGTGCCGTCTGCGGTGGCGGCCATGACCAGGACCGACAGGTCGGCGCCGACCGCTATGTCGATCACCCCTGTATCCGCTATGTCGACCGAGTCGGTGATGTCCTCAGAGGTCCACGACCCCGGGATATCGCAGGCAGAAGAGCATGACAGGTAGTGGATGCCGTCGGGGCTGCCCAGGTATGCGATGTGCATCGATCCGTCCAGGCCGAGGTCAAGGGCCAGCGAGGAGTTTCCCGAGACCACGCTGGCTCCGGTGTCATACCGGCCTGGCACCTGGGCCAAGGCACTCGTGTTGACGGGAGTCCCGAACCCATCTGAGTCCAGTTGGACGACCATCACGTAACCGGGACCTTCGGCGCAGGAATATGCGGAGCAGGACTCGTTCGAGATGAAGGTCACGTATATCGTGCCGTCCAGTGCGACATCGGTGTCAAGTGAGTTTGAGATCGTCCCCAGTTCCAGATCATAGTCTGCTAGCCAGTCCGTCCAGTCATTCAAATCCCCGACGCATTTGGTTAAGGCGTACTGGGC
This sequence comes from uncultured Candidatus Poseidoniales archaeon, assembly GCA_902601345.1. Classification (GTDB taxonomy): domain Archaea; phylum Thermoplasmatota; class Poseidoniia; order Poseidoniales; family Thalassarchaeaceae; genus UBA36. The sequence continues at coordinate 3,252 of CACKMK010000009.1, read as the reverse complement.
CGAAGAACAGGTTTTAGCCCATATCACCGGATCGGAACTTGAATGGGCTTGGAATACTATGTACAGGTTCCCATCATTGTCGACCTCTATGGAATTGGCCACAACAGAGCCGGCCGCTGTAGTGTACAGTTCAGTGTTGGACCAGTCACCATCGACCTTGGTCGCGTAGTACAAGTCCCCACCTCCCTCATTATCGCTGATGGAGATGTGCGGTATCCCGCTGGAATCGATTGTCAGCGAGACGTCCCCGATCCTCTCGCCCGGAGGGTGAACGGGATGCTTGTACACCACCTCCGTCGACCATTTGCCCTTGTAGAATATCCCGAACCTCACCACGTTGTTGGCCTCGTCGACGTAGGCCACCGCCCCGCAGGAGTCGGGGGTCATGGCCGTCGAGGTCTTGTTCCCCACGTACGAGCTGCTGCTGTCCAGGGTCTCCTGTGAGAGCGCCTCCCCCTCGGCAGGCAGGTCGCAGGGCTGGTCCAGCGTGGGCTCGGGCATGAACAGCTCCACGTATTCCAGGTCGTCGCCCATCTCCCCCGACTCGTCGCCAGTCGCACCGCTCTTCCCGAGCCCGGTCCTCCCGTCCATCCCAGTCCCCCAGCACTTGACCTGGCTGTCGTTTAGGATGGCGCAGGCGAATGCGTCGCCCACGTCTATCGATGTAGCGTGTAACGAAGTCCCCAGGTTGACGCTCGGCAGGTAGTTCCCCATCTCGTACTGCCCGTCGCCCCTGGTCACCGCGTCCCCGTAGCCCAGGGCGCCATCGTCCCCCTTGCCCCAGCACTTGGTCGTGTAGGGGGTGGTTTCGTCCCCGTCGTCGAGGATGGCGCAGGAGGAGCCGTAGCCCGTCGCGAACGAGACCACCGTGAGGCCGGTGCCGAGGTCGACCGTGTCCAGGTTGTCCCCCATCTCCCCCGAGGAGTCTCCCACGTCCGCGGTGGTCTCGCTCCCGAGCCTCCCGCTGTCGCCCCATCCCCAGCATGCCAGGCTGGCGTCATCGAGTATGGCGCATGTCATGTCCTCTCCTGCTGCGATGCTCGTGGCGGTTCGTCCTGAGGGCAGGTCGACCAGCTCGTAGTTGTCCCTGAAATTCTCGTCGTCGCCGATATCCTCGGTGCTGCCTATTCCGAGCTGGCCATGGGAGTTCGAGCCCCAGCATGCCATCTCGCCGTCGTCCCATAGTAGGCAGGTGTGCGCCGATCCCGCGGAGACCTGCGAGAGGCCGACCCCCCTGTCCGGGAGGAAGACTATGCCGTTACCGTCGTTCGTGTCCCACTCCGTATTGGTGTTGCCACTACCCAGTTGGCCGGAACCGCTCTCCCCCCAGCAGAAGAGCATGTCTTCCGTGGTGTCGTTGGTTATGGCGCAAGAGTGGTAGTCTCCCACCGAGATCGAGGTGGCGAGGTGCCCGGGGTTCGCCGAGTTGTCGGGCCCGAATCGGGCGATCGCCGGGATTGCCGAACCCATCTCCATGTAGCCATCGCCTCGCGCGCCGGAGCCATCCTCCCCGGAGTAGGACCCTAGTAGGTGGTTGCTGCCCCAGCACCTCACGGACCCGTCGTTGACCAGGGCGCAGGTGTGCCTCTGGCCTGCCCCGACGTCGGTGAATGTCAGTCCGGCCCCGACGTCTGTGAACATGAGGTACTGCCCCATCTCCTTGGCGTCGTCTCCGTAGCTCGCGGTGTTCTCGTGCCCGGTCTTGCCGTCCTCGCCGCCCCCCCAGCACTTCATCTGGTTCAGTGTGCCGATGACGCATGCGTGGTTGCTGCCGATGTCTATCGAGACGACTCCTGAGTTGTCCAGGGTCTCATATCTGAGCGGCGTCTCATCTAGCTCCACTTCCCGGGGCTCTAGGGAGGTCATGAGGGCCATCTGGGTGCTGGCCAGCATCAACAGGATCAGCATCAGTGCCCGCACTCGTGACCTTGCTTCCGCTCGCACGCTTCCTCTATCGGGAAAATCCGCTTTTGATTCTATCCGAGGGATGCGCTCTTTTTCCGGCTTAGACACCCCTAAAGGGGTGTCTATTTTCTCACTCAAGGAGGATCTGGGCCTGTTCCGCCCAGAGCTGCCTTCGGATCCTTCCCGGCATGTACTCTATCGCGTCGTTCACGACGTCGCTCATGTCGTCGTCCATCTTCGAGATCTGCGAGAGGGTGGATATGCCGAGGGTGTTCAGCCTCCGCTCCAGCCCCTCATCTATGCCGTCGATCTGCTGCAGGTCGTCGGTGTGGCCGTTGGCCTCCCCGATGACCTCGAAGTCGATGGTTATGGCCTTGATGTTGATCCTAGCTAGGATGTAGTCCTCCTTGGCCATCGTGCCCTCCTGGGTCTTCAGGTCGTTGAGCCTCATCTCCACCTCGAGCCTGTTCACCTCGGCGAGCTGCTCGGCCTCGGATGCCGCCAGCATCTTCCTTTGGCGCTCCTCCTCGGCCCTCTTCCTCCTCTTCTCGGCCTTCCTCTTGACCCGGTCCTTGGCCTCCTGCCGCTTCCTGGCCTCCTCCATGGCCAGCTCCTCGGCCGTCAGCTTCTTTTTCTCGAGGGCCTTCTTCTTGGCCTTGGCGATCTTCCTTCGCTTCTCCTCCTCCTCGATCTCATCCTCTAGGTCCTTCCTGGCCTTCGCTTCGGCCTCCGCCCGTCTCTGGGCGTCCTTCAGGTCCCTTTCTTCTTGCTTGGCCGCGTTCTCTGCCTCGATTCTGTTCTGTTTTGCGTCCAGGAACTCCTTGCGGGTCGACTCTCTCGCCTCCTCGGCCTTCTTGGACTCCGCCTGGGCCTTCTTCCGCTCGCTCGTCGTCTTCCCGAGCACCTTCTCGGCCTCCTTCCACCTCTCGGTCTCTACCTTCAGGTCATCCTTCACCTTCTTGTGGCCTTCGGCCTCGGCCTTCGCCTTCGCATCGGCCTCGGCCTTCGCCTTCGCTTCGAACTCGGACTTCTTCTTCGTGTCGGCTGTCAGTTTCCTCTTCTGGGACACCTGTCCCTCGACTTCCTCGGCCTTCTTCCTCTCCTCGGAGGCCCTCTTCTGGTAGGCCTGCTTCGCCTTCACGACCTCCTCCATCTTGGCGACTGTCTTCTTGCGCTCCTCGTCTGCGGTTGCGAGCTCCTTCTTGGCCGCCTCGCCCCTTTTCTTGCTCTCGGCGTGCTGGGCCTTGGCCTCCTTACCAGCCGCGTTCTCTTTTTTGAGCCTATTTTTCGCGCTTTCAGCGCTTGATTTGCTGCTCTCCGACTTCTTGGTCAGTTCGTCGGCCTCCG
>CACKMK010000008.1 GCA_902601345.1 uncultured Candidatus Poseidoniales archaeon | reverse complement strand
AAATCCATTTGTTGCCTCGAATTCCCACAATTGCGAACCATCTGAAATTTCTATTCCTCTGAATTCAGCTCCATCCACAGCAGTTGAACCATCTGCATCACTTGGTATTGTGACTATAATCTCAAGATCGGAATCAGAATCAAGATTGGCTATAATGGGACCTGGACGCTTGAGGTCGACAGCACCTCTCTCCCTAATGGATGGACTTGGGAAGACGAAACTCCTGGGGGGATTAGTTCAATCGAAATTGGTGTCGGACAGGTCTGGACCCCCTCGCTGAGAATTATCGCTCCCTCGGAAGCACTGGGTTCTGATGCAGGTTTCCTAGCCCTGACCCTTACCCGTGATGGAGGCGATGAGGAGATTTATGCAAATCTCCCAGTAGAGGCTAACAGAACCAGAGGCCTATCGATAAGAGGTCCAGACGGGACTACACAGAGTACTGGTTTTGGGCTTGTATCCGAGGATGCCAGGGCATGGTTACTGATAGAGAATGTTGGAAACGCTGAGGAGAGTCAGATCGCCATATCCTGGGACGGAACCGAATGGGGCTCAGATCTGAGAATTTTCGATTCTTCTGGATACGAGATAAGTGCTCTGACTCTGGGTCCGGGAGAGGAGAGGGAAGTGACTGCTAGACTCCCCGTACCATCCGGAACCGCTCCAGGAGAGTCCGTGACCACCCCTCTGAGCATGTGTGTTGGAACGGGGGATGAGCAAGAGTGCAGTCAAGTACAGTTGGAATTTATCTCTTCCAGGTCAGTGATGGATCCCAGCCACATCAGATCGGTACCTGAACAAGGGCTAACCTGGGATATCTCAGCCGACATCCCAGAGGGAGTTGGGGGTATGAATTGGTCATTATCCGATTCCGGAATGTCAATCCAAGGGTGGGATTGGAGTGGTTCCGGGCAAGTATCTGTCTCGGGTGACGTAATATCTATCACCGGAGATTCCGGGACCAGGGCAACTGGTTCACTCACATTGGATCTTCCGGAGGATGCCAGGCCGTCTTTCCATCTCTTCGAAGACGATGGCTCGGGAGTGTCTGAGTCTCCATTATCTATCTCCATAGAGGTATTGCAAATCCACAGGGCGGGCTTGGATGTCAACTCCCCTACAATGCAACCTTACGTCGTTGACGTACAAGAGTCCAACCTAGTTGTACTGAAGCTCGAGAATCCGGGTAACGGAGATGACTCATACATGCTTTCTCACGAAGTAATACTCGACGAGAACATGACTTCTGACACTGGCATTGTTGTATCATTTTCCAGCAACCCAGTTCATCTCGGAGCAGGGAGCCTTAGAACCATCCCACTTAGCGTCACGCTGCCAGAGAGCACTCCTGCTAGAGTGCCAGTTGCGATATCTTTCACCATGGCTTCACAGGGGAATGTTTCCGTCTACTCTCATGAGGTGATTGTTTTCGAAGTAAGGCAGGATCATAGGTGGGACTTCGACCTGATTCATGACGGAGAAGAGATCAATGGAACGAAAATACTCCTAGCACCAGGAGAAGAGAGGGCTATATCGATTAATGCAACAAACACGGGGAACCTAGTTGATGACATATCTCTAGATTTGGTTACTCAGATTTTCCCATTTGGTTCGGATTCGTCAGAAGGATGGATTGCCAACGGGAGCTCGGTTGAGGGTGTGGAAGTTAACGATTCTGTGTTTCTGGAAATTAATCTTCAGGCTCCAGAAGATTCGTGGAATGGCTCTGTTATGAGAGTAGATGTTACTGGTATCGCCAGAGATGAGGCGATTATGGAATTTCATTTCATGATCGAGGTTACCAGAGTTCCGGGATGGGGAGTGTCTTCTTCAATATCTGATTTGGAGATTGATGCCAATGGATCTACCATCCAAGTAGAGATTATGCAGATGGGGAACAATCCCAGCATACCATTCGTTTCGACTTACATCACCGGACAAAAAGGATGGTTGATCGAAGATTTGCCGCAACTCCCCGAAGTGATTCCAGGGGATTCCACAACGCTGGAAATCAACGTAACGCCATCAGAAACTGCTAGTCCGGGAAGATCTGTAGAGTTACATGTTAGAGTTAGAGACGGCGATTCTGCTGGCTTAACGGAGATTACCATGCCACTTAGAGTATCTGCGGTTCAGAACTTCTCTATCGAATCTCATGGTTCTTGGGCGGTTTCCAGTCATGGTGGTCAACCTCCCGCAATGGTATCAAACACAGGAAATTCCCCTACAACCATCGACTTCCACATAGAAGAAGTCCCAGATGGATGGGGGGCTAGTGGGAGTATGCAAATTGTACTCGCACTTGGGGAACAAAGAGGGATTCCAATTGACCTGGTTCCAGAAGAAGGTTGGACTGGCCCTTCCGAGACAGTGAGGATATTAGCAGAAGATGAGAGTGGTAATCAGAGAGAAATCGAACTTGAAGTGCACTATTCCGAGTTCTCCTGGGCTAGCTCGCCCTACATCTTTGCTCAGAGTGGGGATGACGCCACAATAAACATCCATGGAACTGACGGAAGTACCGAAGTTCTTGACAGAGGCAGTAGACTAGAGTGGAGCGAGATGGGTTGGTTGCTCCCAATTGTTGATTCAACCAACGGAACCCTGTCAATAGAAGGAGAGGAACTGCATTATTTCCTATCCTCTGAGTATTCCGAATCAAGAGTGGTCTTATGTTCCATAACAGGGGATTTTGACGACATGGGGGCTACTTGCTCCGTAGGAAACGGAACCATGGGCTTTGATTTCCAAATACTACTGATTTCGGATGAGGGTTCTGTTCTAGACTACTTCTACGGTAGTCTCGAGTCAAATGAGTCTGCTCAGCAGATAAACCTGAGTGGATCCGGATGGAAACCCCTACCAGGGGAAAGGAGCGTTGTAATCAGGGTTCTAAACCAGAAAGGATTGTTGATTGGAGACTTTGAGAGGGAGTTTGATGTTAGGAGGAGCGACTGGAACGTTGGAATCGGAGAAGTTGAATTAGTCGGAGAGGGTACAGGTCAACAGGTCAGCGTCCCTACAAAGAGACTCAACGAAAACCTACTATCCGATGCAGATTGTATTATTTCTCTTAGTGCCGAGGCAAGTTCTGGAAGCCACTATTCCGAGCATATTGTCGATATGACCCAGGCCTTCGTACCCGCCCCCAGATTCGATCGGCCCGATGTGGAAGACTCAACAGAACTTGTAATAACCATTAGCTGCTCTTTCCCGTGGGATATCGATTCAGATCCAAGTGATAATCAGAGGACTATAGTACTCAGTGGAGGTACTGCCCTAGAGGATAGAGTTGACGAACTGGGGACGGGCCTCCTTGCTGCTATTCTCGTAGTCGGTACCTACCTTGGTTTGTCTTGGATTATTAGCAACCGCCGGGAGTCTGAGAGGATGATGCAAATGGCCCAGGCTGCAATAGACGAGAAGATTGCCGAGAAGCAATCCGCGCCCTCGATCGAGGAAAATGAGCCCGAAGTAGTTGAAGAGCCCGAATCAAGCGATGATGACGAGGTAGAAGTCGTTCAGAATAAAACAGAAGAGGGTGACGAGTACGACGAGAGGCTCAGAAGGCTTCTTGACAGATAGTCAACAGTGTGTGCCATGGGGAGTTACATTCCGCCTTCTTCCTTCCATACTTTCGACCCGATAAGGAACAGTCCCGATTCGATGGTAAACGGAATCATCTCTTCCATGTCTGGGAATCATGGAGAGTTACTCCTCTCAGCTGCAGGAATAGAAGAGGTGGCGGGCCTTAAGGAGGGGGAAGACTCCCCCCTTGACAAGGCAACTCTGCTATTCATCTCTATTCTCGACTGGCAAGATGACTGGAGCGTTCCACGATCTCTTGATGGGGGGCATTCAAGAGAGAGGCTAGGGAGGTTCCCCAGTGATGATGGCAATGCAATAGAGTATCTCCTCCGCTACACGAAAGAGGGAGGGGAGTCTGATCTTCACCGCCTATTGGAGAAGCTTTGCAGGGGCCTGAATGAAGATTCATTCGGATATTCTGGATTCAATGAGGGCTCCGCAGGGATCGAGATGCTAGGTTGGCTAGACGGAGAAGATATCTCCAAAATTAGGAGGGAGATTGAGAAGGGAGCTTGGTCAGTCAAGTCCGATGAGCCCCTCGATGGAGGAGTGCAGGATGCATTTAGGCATCTTCTCGTCTTTCTCAGAGCAGCTGTCAAAAGGAAATGCGGGATTCTGATGAGAAGGCATTCCTAGGTCCTGATGCGCATATCTCTGAGCTCCTGATAGATCATTGTTGATTCTTCCAGGACTGAATGCAAGTGGTCGCTCAAATCCCCTTCCTTTGAAGACGGAGGGGAAAATCCCGAGGATTTCCATACAGAATCATACCAGTATTTTCCCCATGAGCCGTCACAAGCCCTTGGTCCTGGCTCCCAAGATAGCATTCTCCTGGAGAATGGAATGCCTATTGATTCACACAGCACTGAGAGGATTGATTCGGGATCTTCCAAGACGTCAGCCGAATCGATGACAGGGGGTATTTTCCCGGAGCTCTTGATAACATGCTTGAAGATTGTTAGTTGCTGCGGGAGCCCAGTCGATAGCAGTTCAATGGAGTCGGTAATCTTGGAAAGGGACAGGAGAACGTCCCGTGGGTTCCTGATCAAGAAGCAGTTCTTGAAATCATCAATCCAAGAAATGTCAGCGTCCTCGGGAATGTGATGACACATATGCTTCTGGTACCAAATGTGCTTTTCATTGGGAATGGGGCCAGTGAGTGTTGTGATTATTTTTCCCCAATCAGTCTCATTTTTCTCAATAACCTCCTCAGCGCCGGGATGAGGAGTCCCGCTGTTGAGGAGGAAAGATGCATAGAGAGGCTCATCGGTTGCATGGCAGTCAAATCTATTTTCGAATGAGTACATAAGTGCAGTTGAGATATTACGGGGCCCAGACCACATCGCGATACTAGTTCTATCCAAGCGAGTTACCTCATTACGAGTTCTTGATACAGTTGTTGGATTCTTTCGCATATCCTCCCTCTTGATCCTTGTCCAATCACAGTACCATCGAAAGAAATTACGGGAGTCAAGCCTGCGAATGTCCCGGTCACGAAAGCCTCGTCTGCCAAATGTACGTCCTCAAATGTGAAATTACCCAGAGTGTATGGGATCCCGTGAGAATCGCAAATCTCCAGGACCTTGCGCCTGGTAATACCATCTAAGCAGTATTCCCCCGTTGAAGTCCAAACTACGCCATCCCTTACCATGAAGAAGTGGGTCGAATTACAGGTTGATACAAACCCGTGTGGATCCAACATCAAACCCTCCTCCCCCCCTTTGTTATCTGCCTCGATGCAAGCAGCAATGCAGTTGTGCTTGGAGAGACTATTAATCCTAGGATTCTGAACCTCTGGGCCGCTTCTCCTTATATTTACTGAGACAAGCCTAATTCCATCGATTGACCTTTTTTCGTTGGCCTTCTTGAATTCTGGGATGATGACGATTGTAGGTTTTGAGGAAATTACCCAAGGTGCCTGGTATGGAGTTGGCTTGAGGCCTCTTGAAACGATTAACCTGAGATGGACGTCATCATGCATTTCGTTAGCAGAAATCACCCTGTTTATATCTGACCTAATCTCGTCCCTAGACCTCCCGGGGTCAAGGGAAATCTCCGATGCCCCGTGGAAAAGTCTGTCCAAATGTTCTTCGATAAACACTAGTTTTCCATGGTGGAGCCTAAATGATTCCCAGACACCATCTCCCAAAAGGAAGCCAGAGTCGAAAACCGAAATCTTCGCCTTTTTCCTTGGGAAAAGCTCCCCATTTACAGATATTAGGACATCATCGTTTCTAGGGTCTTCCTCGTACTCATGTGTCCCCATCAAAGAGCCTCTCCAGTAAGGCGCTGGAACATACTAGCGTATAGTTCGGCCGTACTGGCAATAATGCTATCTGGTAGAGGGGGGATCGGTGGCTCGGGCGATCCAGATTGTCTTGCTTCGTATAGTTCCGAATGATGACCCGATTCGATGTAGTGTTTTCTTACTGACTCCTTCGAGAGCTGTACTATCTCTCCATCCTCATAGGCATCGGCATCCCACCATCGATCCTCATCGAGAGTTCCAAAGGAGTCTATCAGAACAGGCTCTCGGCCTTCCCCAAGTGCGAATTCCTTCTTCCCGTCAACATGAATAAGTCCTCTCTTGGATGTCTCTCGATCGATTACCGAATCCACCTCTAGAACTATCGCTAGAATTGCGTCAAGCTCTGCTGGATCCAAATTTGAGATCTCCAATGCCTCCTCTCTATCCAGATTCCTATCGAACTTTTCGAACTTAGTGGAGACTTCCAGGAACGGCTTCGGAAGCCTGACTCCCTCTTCAAGCACCTCTCCTGCTTCGAATCCGAAGTCCTCAGGCTTTACCTCTCCTCTCTGATATCTCCTCCATGCGGTACCCGCCAGATAATGGCGGCAGATTACTTCCAGTGGGACGAAGAAGTTCTCTGCATCTCTGGGAATGGCACCTGGTTCTCTAATCACGTCAAACCTTCTCGCTAGAACTCTGTCTGGAGCATTCATCTCTATGATATGAGTCTTGCAAATTCCCTCGTCCTCAATCAGTCTGAACCAATGACAAGATGCCCTGTTCAACGACTCCCCCTTCCTCGGAATCAAACTAGGAATGACTTGGTCGAAGACTGATATCTGATCCGTGTATCTGAACTCGATGATATCGGGGTCATTCGTGCTCCAAACCTGTTTAACCTTACCACTGTACAATAAATCTGTCATGAAACCATGCGACAAAAGTCCGAACATCAATATTGCCCAATGAGCGTCTGTGTCAAATTTTTTCTTAGTAGACTAGACTAAATCCTCAAAGCCCAGCGAGAGGGCTGGTATTGTGGCATTGGAAGCGTCCCTCTGGAAAGGCCCCAAGGGCAAGCGTAGGGCAGATTTACTAATCGCATTCTTACTAGTTGCCCTTCTTTTCTCATTTGGAGAAGTTTCTGCTCAAGAGGTTAGGAGTGGATGGGAAGTTGTCGACAGTGGGACTGAGGAGAATCTGTATACTGCCGAGTACCTATTGGGCGAGATATGGGTATTCGGATCCGGAGGAACCATGATCAGGAGTATCGATGATGGAAGAACTTGGTCTGAATCTGGAATATCAGTTAGCGAGGATCTCACTTCTTCTGATTCGAGTTACGAATCAATAATCGTGGCAGGAAATAGCGGTACTGTCCTATTGTTGAATCAAGGTATCTGGATGGATATAAGTTCTGATCGATTTGGAGATATCAAGGACATTGCACTTACTGGGAATGATAGTTTTGTTGTCATTGGGCAAGATAAGGTCTGGACTTGCACAGTGACAGTGGAATGGGATACTGAATGCGACCCGGCAATTGAAGGAGAGGGGATGGGATTTCTCAGCGTATCATTTTTGGATTCAGATAACGGAATTATTTCTGGAGAGAATGGGGGAATAATTGCATCCTCCGATGGAGGCAGTAGCTGGGAGTATCGAGATGCGCCTAGCGAGGTTTCATCGAAAGCAATTATCGATGTTGAATACTACAGTACGATTAGGGCATACGCGATCTCTGAGGAAGGACACATTCTGAAGTCATCGAGAGAAGGAAATGTTCCCGTAGGATTCGTCTGGAGCATAGTGGATATCGAAAGAGAGTACCCTCCAGGAGGTGGTGATGAGTTCGAATCTGGAGGTTCGAATCTGGACTTCGAAGTAACCGGCATTAAGGTTCTTGGACAATTCAAGTTCATGCTTTCTGGTCCTGGAGGCTATCTCTCCCTTAGTCTGGATGGGGGGAATATAATCTCTCAGCAGATGATTCCAGTCTCGAATGAGACCTTGTTCAATGGATTTGCGATGCTGGACGGTTTCAGAGGGGTTGCCGTAGGGGATGGAGGGATTGTACTCAGGACAGAGAACGCAGGGACGGAGGAGTTCGTCGGGTTCGAGGTGATTGACTTCAACGATTTCGGGCAATTCGTCGACTACTCGAAGGAGAGATTGATGGATGGACTTGTAGCCACTGCTAAGATTGTGATTTTTGGAATTCTAATGGGTTTCACTCTAGGGATAATCCTTTCAATGCTAAAGACATCTCCAACTACACTCAAGAATGTCGCTCAGACCAATAGATTCCAGATTCTATTGATGCTCGTAGTCTCGCCGTTGTGGTTAGCTTTCCAGATTCCTATCTCAGCGATTAACTCGACCGGATTGGGTAGAAAATTGAATCTGGACAATCCTTTCAACAGTGCGTTAGGCTACTGTAGGGGGAGATCCTTGCACGTTGCTGCTAGTGAGCCACTGAACATTATCGCTATTCGTACAATCGGGCTAATTCTGATAATTTTCGGGATTTATCGAATTTTCGATAATCTCGACGAGATTAGTGACCTAAACCTGGATGGATGGGAACATATCTACTCGCCTATCGGGGCTCCTGGGGCAATGTTCTGGATTTTACTGGGTCTTGGAATTGCGATATTGGGGGGAATATTTTTTTCATGCAATGGAGATTTCTCCATACGAGAAATTGAGTTCAGCAAGGTGAGTTTCTCTCTCGATCCATGGGGCATCAGGCCATTGAACACGATTGCAACGGTATACACGGACATTTTCAGAAACACCCCCTTGCTCGTTCAATTCATGTTCATACACTTCGGATTCGAGCTTGGAAGAAGGTTGCAGGACCCTGGGCTAATGTTGTTCGACTTCGATTACCTAGATGGCAACTCTAACTTCATCACCGATATTTTCGTAGTTTACGAGACGAATCCCGAATCGCTGGCCTATGGTAGGCCGATTGGAGGGATTCTTGAGGATAGGGCATACATAAGCGCGATTTTCGCTCTTGGTTTGAACTCGGGAGCATACCAGTGCGAGACCATTAGAGGGGCTATCGCTGCGATTCCATCAGGGCAGATGGAAGCCGGCAGAAGTATTGGGCTAAATTACATGCAATCGATGAGGCTCGTGGTAATGCCCCAGGCTGTCAGGATCTGCATACCCCCGCTAGGTAACGAGATGGTCAACCTAGTACTGAACTCGTCACTAGCTATGATTATCGGTTATGCTGAAATCACAAGGCAGGGGAAGTTAATCGTCGCAACTACTTTCCAAGTTTTCTGGACTTGGGGCATGGTACTAATCTCATACTTCCTGATTACATGGACCCTAGCACTCTTCCTCAGGTACCTCGAGGAAAGGACCAGGATTCCTGGCTTGGGAATATCGGGAGGTGCTTGATTGTCAGAAATTATCCTCAGCGTTGAAGACATGGAGAAGACGTATGTTGGAGGGGTCCATGCGGTCAGAGGAGTCTCATTCGAAGTGAAGGAGGGGGAGTCATTGGCTATTATTGGCTCATCTGGGAGTGGTAAATCTACCGTACTGAGGTGTATCAACCGTCTGATTGAGCCCACCCACGGTATCGTTAGGTTGAAGGGAGAAAGGATCAACACCCCTGCTACTGATGTTAACGATGTTCGCTCTCGGATAGGGATGGTCTTCCAGTCTTTCGAGTTGTTTTCTCACCTGAGGGTGATTGACAATGTTTCCCTTGGGCTAATTCATGTAAGGGGGATAAGCAAGGAGGACGCAATTGACCATGCTCGCAGTGTTCTTGAGAGGGTCGACATGTTAGATAGGGTTGATGCCTATCCCGGAAATCTATCTGGTGGTCAGAAGCAGAGGGTGGCTATCGCAAGGGCACTTGCGATGAAGCCTGAGGTCATGCTCTTTGACGAGCCCACTAGTGCCCTAGACCCAGAACTAATCGGTTCCGTTCTTGAGACCATACAGGGTTTGGCCGAGGAAGGGATGACCATGGTAGTGGTCACCCATGAGATAGGATTCGCCAGAGACGTAGCTGATCGTGTGATATACATGGATCAGGGCCTTATTGCAGAGGAGGGGGAATCATCCATAATCGATAATCCGAAAACGGACAGGATGAGAGATTTCCTCTCCAGCATCAATGACTGAAGCTAGCAAACTGACACTGCTTCCCATATGTCGTTCGAATTGCTGGTACTGTAATCGTAGTATGAGGTGTCGGATATCTGCGATTCTCCTTGTGTGACGGTTACTGTGAACGAATAGCACCCATAATCACCAGCGGAGTCGAACTCGTCACGAGGTACGTACTTTCCGAAGGTAGCATCGAAGACAGATCCTTCCATCGCGAATTGTGATCCGACTTCCCCCCAAGTACCCGAACCAGTTCCGAAAATCCCTCCCTCAGAGTCCCATGATGCTTCTGTGTTGCTTACCGAGATTGTGGGATAGGATATTGCAACATCATTCCCCTCCATGAGAACGGCCTCTACAGTGTAGTCGGCGAAGGGCATCCTCGCGGGCTTATCTGCACCGGTGTCGAGCCCAGACCAACCTGACATGACTATACCAACCAGACAGTTATCTGCATCGCCACTACATCGGTCTGGATCCTCCTTGACAACTCCAGATGCCATGCCTTCAACTCCTGTAATATCCCTTGATAGGGCATCTGCTCCAGTCCACTGGGTTGTATCCCAGGTAATCTGGCTGTAAGTTAGATCTCTGGTTGAACTATCCCCGTCTATGGTCAGCTCCAATGTGTAAGGCGAGTCTGGAAGAGCATTTGTGGAATAGAAATCGTCGACTAATATGGTGATCTCGCCCTCTCCCTTCCCGCTGTCTATGGTGAAGTTTGCAGTAGAGGACCATACTTGCTGCCCAGCCTGAAGTATGACTATGGAAGCCTCCATGTCCTTATCTGAGACAGTGTTCTGGAGGACCTTGATGGTGATTGACTCGCCATCATCGCTGTACTCAACCTGACCAACCGAAAGTTCGCCCTCTAGCAAGGCACCTAGGATCAGCGGAAGAATTAGCATCATTATGTAGGAGATTGCAACTACGGACGCCGCTAAAGCGCTGGTCCCCGTTATAGCGAATCCAGAACTGGAAATTGAAAATACCCGCAATCTCCACGCCACAACGGACAGAGAAAGTAGGAATACGAATGACATAACCAACGAGGCCCCAATCACGGGGATAGTTAGTTCGTCGCCCGGGAGATACACAAGAAGAATACGTGTGAGGAAAACTGGCAGAATACCGAACAATGCTACTGTCTTGAGTGATTCAACCAGTCCTGCTGCTTCTGGAATGGGTCCTTCTTCCTCTTTTCCTGGGTCTTCGGGAATAATGGCTAAAGGAGTCGGGGTTTGACTTTGCTCGGCAGCCTTCTCTAGTAGTCCTGCGGATTTGCTGGAAGGGGCTATCTCATCGGCGTATTCACCGACCTTGGCACCCGTAATCGGATCTATGCGATCTGACTTTCCGACTTCTTGTCCCATTCCAACCACACCATCTAGTCACTATTCACATGCCCATCAAAGAAAAAGGTACATCCCTCGGCCATCTACGTTAGACTGATGGTTATCAATCCGTTGCCTGATGGCTCTTGGATGGGCGTATCTAGAAAAGACGGTTGTCCAATGGGACGACGTTTCCGTCATCATCCATAGAAACCTGGTCTCCATTGGTCCTTCTGCCAATGGCCGCACCGGCCAGTGCCGCCATCATGGCAGTCCCCACAAGTTCGAATCCTGGCAGGTAAACACCTCTGATGTAGATGGTCATCACCTGTATCTGATAGTTGGGGACGCCTTCGGATCTGACCGAATACTCGGAAGTGGCCTTGAACTGAAGTGAGAAGTACTTGTCTGTCCATCCTTGGTTCTTGGGTGTCCTCATCTGCACCCTGAACTTCTCCGGCGGGGCAAGGGAGTCGATCTCCTGGGATATCAGGGGCAAACTGAGTTGGAAGCCCTCGTCAACCATCTCGTCGTAGTTCTGAATCTCAACGTTGAATTTGTCCCTGGCGTTTCCATCATTGTAAACGTCGAAGACCAAGGTATAGTCGACCTTGGGTCTGAGTTGTATGAAGGCCAATTCGGCTCCGACCCTGAGTCTGCTGAATTGCTTGAACACGGTCATCACCTTGGCTTCTGTGGGAGAAGTAGCCGCAGTAACAGGGGCCCCGTTCCACTGGGTCACAGTAGCGGTGATAGTTACTACTTGCTGGCCCTCAGGTTGCCTCAGATCTGCTCTGGCGGCCACTTGGAAGGATGTATCTCCTGGAGGTACTGTTGCTGAGCCCGGGCCCGCGACTGAGATAATTCCCTGTTGGTACGTGAGATCGACCTTCTCTGAGAAAGTAGTTGGGTTAGTGAGTGTGCAATATATGATCGTGGACCTCAGAGCACCAGGATAAACCTCGATCGGAGCTGGTTGGTCACAGGTAAGCGAAACATCGGGCGAGGTCTGGGCTTGTACTGCTGCTACTCCTGACCAAAGACTCAGAAAATAGACGGCCATAATCATCAGTGGCACTCTAATCGATGCACTCATCACAAAATCCTCTGCTTGGACCGTATTTGAGGCTTCGCCCGGGACGGGCGTGAAATACGTCATTATCTGGGGTCGCAATTGATGGTGGACCCGACCGGATTTGAACCGATGACCACTCGGTTATGAGCCGAGCGCTCTAACCAACTGAGCTACGGGTCCCCGAGGTTATCGTCCGCGAATGTCGAAATGAACCTTATCTAAGCAATGGTAGTAAATCAGAAGTAAGCAAGTGTTCGAAACAAAACCTAGTGTAATCCTTTATTCCTAAGTTCCGTTTCGGAAGGCTGAGTGAAACTATGGCAAACAACGGGAATATTGCATTGAGTGTTGGAGTAATTCTCCTATTGATGAACTTCGGAGTCGGGGCTTCTGGGGTCCTGGATGGAGTAATCGAGGGCACGGTGGAAGAAACAGTAAACGACGGTTATGATGGTTTAGACGATGATGGTAACCAGGATTACACCGTCGATTTCGGCGATGATTGGATTAATTCCTCAGGAACCAAAGCTTACTTTGCGAACTCAGTATCAAATCTGGATGAGGTACTCGCTGGGACAGCGGAACCCACCTATGAGAGAGTTGGGCCCTTTATTTACTACGAAAACACGACAAGAGAAGTCATAGAATATGACTACGACGAGGGTTCAATCACATATTCTGGATACGAGACCTTCGAATGGTGCGAAGATTGCACTTGGGAGGGGGAAGAATCCGTATCAGGAGACACCACAGTAAACCAGATCAACATCCTTTGGAACACCCAGAGAATCGCTGGTATGGGACAGGGCATAGAATACGGCGAGATCTTCGCAAAGGCGATGTTCGCGGCCCAGATGATCGAGTTCGATTTATCCAACAGGGCCCCCAGCATATGGGCATCAGACGAAGTTGCAGACATTGCTGCGGCATCTGGCGGGGGAAGATTCGGCGATATGTCAGCCGAGGAAGGACTAATCGTTAGTACCTACCAATCCCTAGGTATAGACGAGCTTTACGACCACCCTCTAGAAATTGGAAATATCACCGCCGAGGAAGTAAAGGGTATATTCTACAACGCCAACGACGGTCATGGAAACTGCGTCGGAATAACGTGTGACATTGGTCCCGTTTTGGTTGCAGGACTTGGCGCTCCCTGCTTGAGTATGGACGAGGCCCCATTCACTGAGTGCATAGGGAACTCTACCGCTAGGGCACACCTTCTCGGTTTCAAGGACAATGCCCAATTCCTTCAGATAGACGCTGCAATCTATTCCATGGTAGCCCCGAAATTTGCGGGGCATGGAGGCGGTGCAGAGATAAACCCACAAACACCTCAACTCAAGGAGAGGTTTAACGCAGTAAGCGGGTTGCTGATACCAGATTCAGGGACTCTGGAAAATCTCCTGTTCAACGATAGCGTTGGCCTTCTGACGTCATTCGAGGTCGGCGGGATTCCGCTACCGGGGATGGTTGTCGGGCTTCTACTGCCACTTCAGAGTTCTGACTACTTCGGAGCAATGACGACTTACAACCTAGATCTGCTAAAGATTTCAAGCCTCGCAAATTATGTTGAACCCTGGGTGGGCCTCGGACTTACAGGAGAGCCTACTGAATTCGAGCTAATTCTCGCAGGAGGCAACGGTACGATGGTTTCCGATCAATGGTGGCTGACAGCGTTCGGCGATTATGACCCACTGGGCGGAATCTACATACCCATAGGACTCAACAGGGGCAGTTTTGTTGGAGATTCGGGCCTATCGATGGAAAAATCTGATTTCATTCTCAACGATCCAGAAATCGGACTTAAGACTTCATTCAGCGGCCTATTCATGTACGGTGAACTCTCTGGAATGACATTACCGGATTCCGAAGGTATACAGCACACGTGGGACGACGAATATGTAGCAAATCTTTACGGAATCACAATGCAAGAAGCAGCAGCTTTGAGGGATTGGGTGTCAAATTTCTACTTCGACACTGTGATGCCCGTCCTACTAAACTTCGTTACTGGAAACACGCCGTACTACTCCATGCCGATTAGCAGTTGGCTATACGGTTGGAACGATGCTGTAAGCGATTTCTTCGGAATCTTCCCTTGGACCAGCCTAGAGACAAATGCAACCTATTACGGATCGGGGGGAATCAGCACGGGAGACTACTCGGTGTACAAGATGAGCACAAGGGGAGAAACCATGGGTCAGAGGATGGCCCAGGGGTACATTAACTCCGACGGAAACGGCCTTTGTGATTATGATTATGACTCAAATGGGGATTTCATGGGGTATGACATACCCTGCGAAGATGGTCAGGTATACGGTATGACCGAGCACCTCACGTGGAGAGCGCCCCACAGGGAATCCGGTGCTAATGGATTGTTATCTTCCCATGCGGGCAATGATGACACCTCATTGATGGGGACCGTTGGGTCTCTGGCCTCCCCTAATGACCCATTCAATTTCAACGTCGCAGGGTATGCGATAGCTACATCGGTAGTTGGTAGCGAAAACGAGTACAAGGGAATCGATATGGTCGAGCACAAGGTACAATTGGATCCATCTAATTCCCAGATACAAGGAAAGTTGCTTGGTGCGGGATCCTACGTTGATGTATTGCCAGGAGCGCTGCCCGTCTACCTTGCCGCGGACATAGACCTGAAGGTCGAACCGATTACAACCGCGATCATGTACGGGAAAGTGAAGGTAACTTTCCACTTGGATACCCGCGGCCCTGGCAACCTTAATCCAGATCTATCTGAGAACAGTACTGAATCGATGCCGGTGTTCGAGATACACGTTTTCAACGAAATAAGTGATGATGACGCAGCAACTTACAGGGCCCAAGTAACCGACAATATGGGCATGTTTGGTTGGACGAACTTCGGAGGAGAAGCCGGAGCCCCGCTGAGCTATGTTCACATGGCGATAGCGGCGCTATATGTGGCATCGATAGCCTCGATTGGAGTCGGAGCAAGATCGATGATGAGCCTGGAAGAAGAGTGACGCCTTAGTTATATCACACATACAGAAGCATTGAACCATGCCCCCCGAAGTAGCACGTACGGGGGGATGTTCTGAGGCTAGGCCACATAGACAGGATCAGGGCGATTGCAGTTCTCTGCATGGTAGAGGTCCACACGGCTGCCATAGTCCCTCCTGAAGGGATAACGGTGGGTCACCCAGCGGCTTTCGTCGCTGCTGCTTTTGGAGGGATGGCCGCGCCTCTGTTCGTCACCATTTCCGGGTGGGGAATGTACAGGAGCGCGTCCAGAAGAGCCGAAGATGGACACACCTCGGACCAATGGGCAAAGTGGATTATTCCTAGAGTTGCCCTCCTATGCATTTGCCAGCTCACTGTCAATGTTCTCCTTAATGTTGACAGAGGCGGGAGATTCGAGTGGCACACTCCAGGAGTGCTCACTCTGCTGGCTATCTCAGCCGCGATATGCCCAGTATTTGTCAGAACCAGTAAGTTCCTTAGGTCTCTGATGATGCTAACTCTGTGTGCTTCCCCCCTGATACTCGGGGGGAACGCAGGGCAGGACCTAAGTTGGTTCGAACGGGTCGATGCTGCGAATGTAGAGGATTGGTTTGCCAGGCTTCTCTGGAACGGGACATACCCAGTTTTTCCTTGGATGTTCTTCGTAATACTTGGCACATTGCTCCACGACTTCACCCATGAGGCCAGAATCAGGGAGAGGGGCATAGTTCTGGGAGTCATTGCCACGTCGGCTACAATTGTGATGTCCGTAATCGGGGATGTGGACTGGGCACTAACCTCTGGAGATGCTGTCCTTACATTCTTCCCTGCTAGTATGCCATTCCTGGTGGTTTCAGCGACTGTAGTCGTACTTTTGATAAGGTTGCTTGAGGGGAATGAAGTTTCTGGGGGAGATCCGTTGATGGGTAGTAGGCTTTCATTCCTAGAACCGGCGGGAAGGCTTTCGCTGAGTATCTATGTTGCACACTTCGCGGTTCTGGGCCTGGTGGCTTTGATCATGGAGGGAGAACCTAGGATTTCACTGGTTCCTGCATTCGCAGTTACCATAATCCATACGGCAATGTGGATTCCTCTGGCAGCGCTTCACGAGAGGACGATTCCATGGTTCTCTTTGGAGGGGCTTCTCAGGTCGAGTCAGTCATTCGAGTAGTCAGTCGACCACGTCACGGGGCCGAACCATGTCTCTCCTGCATCGTTAGACGCCCTTATCCTGGCGTAGTAGTCGGTTCCACAGCATGAGAGTCCGGTTATCTCGATGTGGTCGGCGCCGACATCAGTACTTCCGTGGACGATGCTATTGGACCATGCCGATTGCTGCGAACCGCCATCTGACTCCCCATAGAAAACTGTCAGTGTGATGTTGGTGCCGTTATCGTAGGTCTCCCAAGAGAGGTTTGTCGAGCTGGTCCCGGATATGCTGGGAGAGTGTAGGCCCCTAAGGATAGCGGGGTACTCGAAATAATCACCTCTCAATGGGTCTTCCACCCACACGGGCAGGTGATCCAGGGAATCGAAAGTCGACTGGTCGAGGGGGAATCCCCAAGCCTCGTGATAGGGGGCCAGGTTCATTCCTGTGGAGTTAGACAAGTGTAGGACCCAGGAATTGAACTTCTCCTCTCCGGTGTATGGAACCTCTGATGCAGGGAGGTCGTAGTAGACGGAAAGAGCAGTTGTGATCGCGGACCATGACCATTCCTCCTTGATCATTAGGAAGGTCTCCAGTGCGACCCACACAGACCAGTCAGATATGTTAGCCCCGTTTTCAAAGTATGACCTGGTCCTAGAATCTCGCTGCTCCAGAGAAATCGCGCCATGCCCTGAGATCCCTACGAGGTCCTCCATTAGATGCACGCTCGCGAAGTTACATCCGGTCTCGGTAGTTCCAGGAAGGGTGGAGGGCATCCACTGGTGGTTGTGCCCCAGCTCGTGGAACATGCCCCAATCCCCCTCCTCCGACATTTGGGAGACGTTTACCACCCCGGGGACGCTCAGGTCGTGTGCCATGAACGGGTATCCGGAGTGCATCCACCCAGCGGAAATCTGGGCATCGAATACCGCTCTCTCCACCCGTGGCCAAGGTAGGAAGCCATAGAGTTCGTGCTCCATCGAAAGAGCCTGGTCCCACCAGTCCATCAGGTCGTCGGGATCGTCGAGGTCTCTGATTTCGTAGCTAGGGACGGAGAGGATGAATTGGTCGCTGGCTATCTCGGCCCACGGAGCAGGGGAGTGTCGCGCGAAGTCTATCCAGTCTTGGACGTCTGTGTCACCGTGGACATAGGTGGGTGCCTCTACCGCGTTCGATAGAGTCGCTTCGAAGGTTCCGAGGGTAGAACCTGGCTCTATTGCGAGGTAAATGGCTCCTCCGAATGCGTTTCCCACCTCCATTGATTCATCATCTACCAACCACCAGCGGTCTATGTCGGGATGCCGATGGAGCTGATCCTTGCCCCATAGGCTGTCGCTATGGGCCCCGACTAGGATGTAGGTCCCGGAATCCACGACGTGGCTGGGGACCGTTACCGAGATGACCTCGCCCGGTGCAGCATATACTCCCGTTGTCATCCTGACGTGAGCCCTAGCAGAGGAGTACCCGAAGTTGGAGGGGAGTCCGCTCTGATTTCCGTCTATCGAGACCATCTTGGTAATGCGTGCTGAGTCAGGGGGCACCGCTCCCGGGAACTCGACGTGGCTTGGGTGCGATGGCAGTTCGCTGGCAGGAAGCCCCTGTGTCAGGGCAGCCTCTACACGGAGGAGGGTGTCTGCGACGGGGTCCTCGCCGAGATTGTATCCGACGTCCTCCCACAATGTACCATACTCGATCACCGTCCATCCCGTCTGGTTGACCACGTTTCTCAGGGATGACCAGAAGTTGTGGAAGTCTAGGGAAACGACTCCGGTACAGATTGATAGAGTCGAGTCAGCGATCATGGCATCCTCGATAGAGAGAGATTCTCCGTCTATCCTATCGGCTCTGATTGCTTCTATCGCGGCTCTGGGCCTGGAAAGCTCGTCTGGAGAATCGGTCATGTCGACCTCGTTGTAACCCCAAGCATTTGAGACGAACAGACCAGTTGTCTTGGCGATCTTGTTTCCGGGGTAATTGTGGGAGAGGTCCGTGTTCGAGTACGACCAATACCACGCATGCCCCCCCATCACCAAGCCACCTCCATCTTGAAGGAAAGAGACGATCGCTGAATTGTCCTCGTCATCGTGGCCGTTCCAGAACTCATCAAGAAGGCAGTCGATACCAGATAGATTTTCAGGAGAAACGGAAAGGTGGACCGTGTGGCCATCTGATTCCAGCTCGTCTTGGAATCCCTCGAAACCGGCCCCATAAGCCAGTCCGACATCTGCGTGTTTTCCGCAAACCCACTCCACGGCCCCTAGGGAGAAGGCAGTCTCCTCAACTCCGCCGCTGCCGTAGACCCAGCTCTCGTGGCCGTATCCAATCATTTTCCCCTTTCCAACGTGGCTGGCAGAAATCACGGGAATCTGCGATGTGTAACCCCCCTCTGAGAAGGCTACTGGAAATGCCCACTCCCCTATTGGGAGGATCGGAGATGGCCATCCTCCCCAGTTTGTCTGCCCCATCCCCCTGAGAAGGTCGTTCTGATCAGCTAAGATGTCGTGGACTGCTATCCATATGCTGCTAGACGATGATCCACCGGAGTTATTTCCCCAAATGGTGTATTCAGACCAATCAGTTCTGGAATCCGGGACTCCTTCGATGGTTCCTTCGTCAGATAGTTGAAGCCCCGATGGTAGAGCGGGCGAGACCTCCCAGCTTCCTATTGTAGGACCGGAGTAGTATGAGTTGATTACTGCGCTCTCATTTGAGGTTAGAGCGATTTCCTGGATCTCCCATGTAATCTGATTTGGGGGCTGATCGATAACCCTGAAGGAAACTTCTGTGAAGTCTCCCCCTCCTGTGTTGTTAGCCCATATCGTGTGAGTAGACCATTCCTGCAAATCGGTTGCAGTGCCTGAGATCTCTCCGGTCCACTGATCCATCTGGAAGCCATTGGGGAGGGGGGGACTGACATGCCAGGAGGTTGGGCTGCCACCTCCCCATGAAGGATAGTTTGTGCGGATTATGTCTCCGACAGAGAGGTCGAATGATTGTTGAGAGTATTCGAGATCCCAGACGGGCAGGTCGATTACTTCGATTAGGATTGACGCGCTTACGGAGCCTCCTGAGTTCTCGGCAGTTATTGTGTATTCTGTTGTCGGTTGCAAGACGCTGGGAATGCCAGAAATCACTCCCGATTGGCTGATTGATAGTCCCGACGGTAGGTCCGGATTGACTGACCATGCCGTAATTTGCCCTCCTGAAGAGCTAGGGCTCAGGGAGATGGGTTGACCTATTGAGGAGGTGAATGATTCGCCCCCATAGTCGATGGAGTCGGGAGAAGCGTGGATCGTGGTTATGTTCAAAGAAGCGTATGCTGAACCCGCATTGTTTGAACCCGTGATGGTGTGGTTTGTACTCCCAACCTGGTCAGGGATCCCCGATATGGAGCCGTCTTGTCCGAGTGTTAGTCCTGATGGCAGGGGTGGTTCGCATACCCATTGGTCCGGCTCTCCTCCCGAAAAAGAAGGAGTCTCCATGTGGCATGATTCGCCCATGGTGCAATTCATTTCAGGCGACTGGAGTTGCACAGAAATGACTGGAATTGGGAGAACAGTGATCTGGATTCTGAAAGATGCAATTCCCGCCGCATTAGATGCGATAATCGTGTAGTATCTCGACGGTTCCTCGTAGTTGGGAGTTCCCGATATTACACCCGATTCTAGATCTATTTCTACCCCATCTGGTAGTTGAGGATTTATTGCCCATTCCCTGGGTGCGTCTCCCAAGAAGGCGGGAGTCAGTTGCTGCATCTCGGTTCCAATCTGCAGAGTTGCTTCGGATGTTCCGAAATCTAGTTTCTCTGGCCTTAGCATGATCCTGCACGATTCCCCAGTGAATACTTGGGTCGGCATGCAGTCGTCCTCTGTGACTGCGGGTTCGAAGCATCCCTCCGAGGTCGGTTCCATCTCGCAGTCTATCTCTTCGGTTTCCCGGTCAACGCCCAACGGGGTCGTACATCCTGGCAACAGAAGTATGAGGACGAGGCTTGCAGACAGGGCTCGGGCGCTTCGCACGCACAGGACAGGGGGTGTCGACTGAATACGTTGTGGATAATCACAGTCCGGGGTATGCCGGGCCTGGTTGGAAGCAATAATGCACGGTCTGGAACTGAGACTTGAACTCCCTGACGTCTGCCTTCACTGAAGACGGGTCCTCACCCTCAATGAGTGCCCTAGCGAAGAAGCGTGCGACATCCCCCATTTCTCCAGATTTCATTCCCACTCGGGTTAGCTCTGGAGTCCCGAGCCTGAGTCCGCTAGGGGTGAGCGCCTTTGTGTCGCCTGGTAACATGTTCATGTTCGTGATTATTCCGGCTTCCTCCAAGGTTGCTGCAGCGTCTCTGCCAGCCCCAGAGTCTATCTCCCCGTGTCTTGTTACCACTTGGTGGCTGGCAGTGAATCCCCTCTCCTCTGCTATAACTTCGAACCCTTCCGACGATAGTGCCGCCCCTAGTGCCTGTGCATTGGAGACGATATCTGCGGCATAGGAGTCTCCAAACTCCTCGAACTCCGATAGTGCGATCGCCTTGCCTGCAACGTGGTGCAGGTGGTAAGACGAGCAAACCCCTGGGAAGATGCCGCTATTGAGTCGGCGGTGGAGCTTCTCGTCCTCGGAGTCCGAGATTACGAAACCTCCCTGAGGTCCGGGGAACGTCTTGTGGCTGCTTCCCGTCATCACGTCTGCCCCTTCCCTGAGGGGGTCTTGGAACTGTCCGCCAGCGACAAGGCCCATCACGTGTGCAGCGTCGTACATCACTGTCGCACCAACCTCATGAGCTGCTTCTGCAAGCTCCTCCAACGGGGTTGGAAATAGGAAGACGGATTGTCCGAATAGGGCTACTGTAGGCTCTTCCTTGCGGATCATTGATGCAGCGGCATCGATGTCTGGCTCCATTCTTTCCTCGTCCCATGGGTATGTGATCAGGTCCAGACCTCGGAGGCCTACTGCGCCCATCCTAGCATGGGAGATATGACCGCCGTCCGCTGTTGATACTGCGGTTATCTTGTCCCCTGGCTTGGCCAGGGCCTTGAGTGAGCCGATATTGGAGTTGGTGCCAGATGTTGACTGGATGTTCGCGAACCTGCAGTTGAATACACGCTTGGCGCTTTCGATACCAATCTCTTCGATTGTGTCGAAGTCTTCGCACCCCTGGTAGTACCTCTTTCTTGGAAGTCCCTCGGCATACCTTCCATGAAGGTCCGAGTCGCATGCTCTTCTTACCATCGGACTGAGGATATTCTCGCTTGCAATCATAGGTAGGCTATCTCGATAGTGTCTACCTGATGCGTTTATTGCTTCAACCACATTGTCGGCCGTCTTCCTGTTGCTCATGTGCCCCATGGAAGGGAGGGGGCAAATGAGTGTTGGGAATGATAGATGGCGCCGACAGCAGGACTCGAACCTGCGACCTGTGGATTAACAGTCCACCGCTCCACCAACTAAGCTATGTCGGCCTAACTCGGGGCAGGGCCCCTCATTCATCAAAGAATCGGATTACTCCCACTCTATCGTGCCCGGTGGTTTGTGTGTGATATCGTAAACCACACGGTTCACCTGGCCCTTAAGTGAATTTGTAATTTCAGTGCTAATTTCGGCTAGAAGCTCGTGCGGGAGAGGGGAGTAGCGGGCGCTCATCCCATCTAGGCTTGCCACTGCCCTGACGACGACGGTCTCCCCGTGGACCCTTACGTCCCCATGGACTCCCACGCTCCTGACCGGCAGCAATGTCGCGAAGTACTGCCATGGCAAATCGCACTCCCCCCTGTCCGCTGACTCTCTGATGCGACTCTCCACTATGTGGCACGCTTCCCTGCATGAGTCTACACGTTCTGGGGTGACTTCCCCGAGAACTCTGACGGCTAGACCCGGGCCGGGGAATGGTTGCCTCTCGCTGGATTTAATGCCGAGGGACCTCGCGATCTCCCTGACCTCGTCCTTGTAGAACTCCCTGAGTGGCTCTACGATTGTCATGTCGACGTCCTCGGGTAGCCCCCCTACGTTGTGGTGCGACTTGATTACGTCCCTATCTCCTCCGCCTGACTCAATCCAGTCGGGGGCGATGGTTCCCTGAACTAGGAACTTAGCGGCGCAGATTCCCTTCTCCTCCTCGAACACCCTGATGAACTGCTCTCCGATTATCTTGCGCTTCTCCTCGGGATCAATTACTCCGGAGAGGCTCTCGAAGAATCTGTCTGAAGCGTCTACGACCTGGAGTTTTATGCCCATTTCGGAGAACATCTCGGACACCTCTGACGTTTCGCCCTTCCTCATCAGGCCGGTATCGACGTAGACGCAGTGGAGGAGGCTGCCTACCGCCTTGTGGGCGAGCACGGCAGCCACTGTGCTGTCTATCCCACCGGAGCAGGCAATGATAGCAGTGTCGTCTATACGGGATTTCAGCTCCCCGATGGCCTCATCGACCAGCATCTGTGTCTGCATCTGGTTTCACCCCTGGATGGAATTGTCATCGGAAATCACCTTCTCGGTCATCTCGGTTCGGAATTTGTCGTAAGCCTCTGCCAGCTTCGAGTCGGAGCAAGCCAGAATCTGGATTGCGAGGGCTCCCGCGTTGTCCCCGCGATCTACGCCTACTGTTGCTACGGGCATCCCAGGGGGCATCTGCACTATGGATAGAAGGGAGTCCAATGGCACCTTCCCCCCGCAGGGGACGCCTATCACGGGTCTGCTGGTCATTGATGCTATTACGCCGGGCAGAGCGGCGGCAACTCCTGCCATGCCGATGAAAACCTTGCATCCCTCTGACTCGGCATTGTCCACTATTCCCTCTAGGTATTTGGGTGCCCTATGTGCAGAAGCGACCCTGATTTCGAAGGAGACCTCGAACTTCTCTAGTATCCCTCTGCACTTGTCGGCAATTGGCAAATCTGACTTGGAACCAAGTATAACGCATATGTCCATGCCACGCCGGCCCGTGGACGGTTCAAATGCCTGCCGTTCATTCGCCCCTACTCCTCCTCGGAGAATTGTAGGAATCTTGCTGGCCACTCCCTTCCAACTACCGGCAGGGGTTTGGAAAGCAGATCGACGAGCCCGGGTTCCTTGGACAGTCGCTCGTGGAATGGATCGAGAACAAATCCTGACTTGTGAACGAATGCTAGTGAGAGGAAATCTTGTCCGGATCTGGAGGAACCTCCAAGAACGAGATCGCCATGTTGGAACCTAGCGCTTGCTATTCTGTTCCTGGACCATCTTTCTGATGACACTATCCATGGATGATCGAGTCCCCCCTCCCAGTCTTCGGGGCTTATTGGAAGTAGAAAGCGGGATGGAGGGGCCATCATCGAGGTCTGCACCAGTTGGATTGTCCGAAAGTATGCTAGCCAGAAGAGACCATAGGAAAGCCAGCCCAACCTTGGATCGATAACGATGTGGAGCGCAAACAGGGCGGAGGCGATGGTCAATGATGTCCAGTCCACAGGCAGAGAGAGAACGGACCTCCCAGACATCGGCTGCGAGTTCCTCGAGAACAGGAGGGGCAGTATCACCAACATCCATGCCAACAGGAAGAAGGATGCTGAGACGACTTGATCATCGGGGGTTTGTCCCGGGATGGCCAATGGGAGGGCCGAAAGCAGTAGGAAAAGCGGCGCCCATGCCAGAGGACGCAATAGGGGCCATGCCAGAGGTCGTAGCCGTTGTCTGCACCAGCCGAAATTTCCTACACTGGGGGTTGTGCTAACCCATCCC
This sequence comes from uncultured Candidatus Poseidoniales archaeon, assembly GCA_902601345.1. Lineage (GTDB taxonomy): Archaea > Thermoplasmatota > Poseidoniia > Poseidoniales > Thalassarchaeaceae > UBA36. Next base: position 21,846 of record CACKMK010000008.1, on the reverse strand, counting down.
ATTGGAGGGGATATCTCCCCCGGCATGAAATCGGGGACCGGCCCGTCCACTACCCCCCACCACCCGGGTTCCCCAAGGAGCCAATCGCGGTCAAGGCTCGCCTCCATGGCACTGGGAGGGGATATGCCGTATAATTCGCTAGTCCTCGTCATTTCCCGGATGCCTGAGTATGAGGTTCCTGGCGGCCCATACCTCATCCACTCTCTTGACAGGGGTCGTATGGGGCGCTGTGGTCAGAATTTCTGGATCTTCTGACAGTACTGCGTGGAAGTCGGCTGCGAATTTGTCCAGTACTTCCTTTGATTCCGTCTCTGTTGGTTCTATCATCAGGCACTCAGGAACTATCTGAGGGAAGTAGAGGGTGGGAGACATGTAGCCATAATCGAGAAGGCGCTTTGCAACGTCCTTTCCAGTCACTCCGTTTACTTCCTTGACAGGGCTCATGGAAAGGGTGAATTCGTGCATGACCAGATCGGCCTCTGAGCCCTCGCTAGGCATGCAATTGATCTTGGCAGCGACATCTGGTTCGGGATTCATGATCTTGTGTCTAAGGTAATTGGAGTTAAGGACGGCGTGCTCGCTCATCCTCTCGAGATCGCGTCCGTACCTCCTGTAGAATGCCCATGCTCTGACAACTGCTCCTGCATTTCCGTTCCACTGCTGCACCTTTCCTATGCTCTTGTCCCCTACATCCTGCCAGAAGTAGTAGAATCCATCTCCAACGCCGTTTGGTTCCCCTTCCTGAGATTCCCTACGGGATGCGATTGGCGTGGGAAGGAACTCCGAAAGATGTTCCTTCACCCCGATTGGTCCGCTTCCAGGGCCCCCTCCGCCGTGGGGTTGGCTGAAGGTCTTGTGGAGATTGTAGTGGACCGCATCGAATCCCATCCTACCGGGGTCTGTCTTTCCGATTATTGCATTGAAGTTCGCACCATCGTAGTACATCTGCCCACCTGCTTCATGGACGATCCGTGATGCCTCGGCTATGTTCGTCTCGAACAGACCCATGGTTGATGGGTTTGTGATCATCATTGCTGCCGTGTCATCGCCGACTGCCGCCCTAAGGGCATCGATGTCCAACCTCCCGTCAGATGCGCTGGGAATCTCAATGATCTGATAACCGCACATCGAGGCTGATGCCGGGTTGGTACCATGTGCAGAGTCGGGCACGATCACCTTGTCCCTGTGGTCATCCCCTCTAGATCTGTGATACTCCTGGATGCACCTGATTGCAGTGAACTCTCCTTGCGCTCCTGCGACCGGTTGAAGCGTGACTGCATCCATTCCGGAGCAGATTGCAAGCATCTCCTGCATCTCATAGTAGATTGCTAGCAGGCCTTGAACCTGCGACGAGTCCTGGAGAGGGTGAATTCTATCTATCCCAGGTAGTTGGACAATTCTCTCGTTGACTCTTGGGTTGTGCTTCATTGTGCAAGACCCAAGCGGGTAGAAACCGGTATCTATCCCGAAGGTCTTCTGGGAGAGCAGCGTGTAGTGCCTTACCAGTTCCGGTTCGCTGGCTCTCGGCCATCCCGGGAGGCTTTTCCTTCTGAGGCTCTCTGGTATGGCATCTGGGTTTTGGAAGCTTGAGTCTGGTTGCGACCAACCGGAACCAGATGCCCCCTTGAAATCGAAGACAGTGCTCATTTAATCCCTCCAGACCAAGCCTTCAGCGCATCGACTAGACTAGAGATGTCTGGCTCAGTGATTCCCTCGTCACACCCAATCAGAAGGCAATCTGACATGTCTTCCCACCAGTTTCCCAAATCGAATCCCCCGAGAACCCCTGCTTCGTCCATGCTGGAGAGTGCGTCCTTTGCGGGGCCCGGTAGTCTGATTGCGAATTCCCTGAAGAAGGCCCCCCCGGGATTAACCAATTCCACGCCTGGTATGTTGGTCACTGCTTCCATTACCGCATAGGTGGACGAGGATATTCTGGTTGCAAGTTTCTCGAGTCCCTCTGGGCCCAATAACGACATATGCATTGCACCCATCAACGCTATCAGTGTTTCATTGGAACAGATGTTAGATGTAGCCCTGTGTCTGCGGATGTGCTGCTCCCTTGTGGACAGGGTCAGCGTGTATGCCGTCTTGCCCTCAGTATCGATGCTTTGGCCCACTACCCGACCGGGCATTAGCCTCAGGAATTCCTTTGTGCAGGCGAATATCCCGTAAATCGGTCCCCCGCCAGTTGGCCCTATTCCGAACGGCTGCCCTTCTCCGACAACGATGTCGGCTCCCCAGTGGCCAGGAGGTTGTACCAGTCCCAGTGAAACTGCATCGACCCCGACGATCAGTGCTGTTGAGTCGCCGATTATCTCTTTTAGGCCTATTAGTCCCTCGTCCAAGATTCCCAATGAGTTCGGTTGTTCCACGTACACCGCGGATGATCCAGCTGCCGAAGAGACCGTTTCCATATCCAGTGAGCCATCATCATTGTGAGGGAGAATGTGAAGCTCAATTCCCACTCCCTGGGTGTAATTACGAATGACGGAAAGCCTGTGGGGCGGGACAAGTCCTGAGACGAATACAGAATTGGGGTTTGTAGCCTTCTTCGACTTGACTCGAACTGCGCATGTTATGGCCTCTGCAGCTGCGGTACTGGCATCATACATTGACACATTGGATATGGGTAGGCCGACTAATTCCGACACCATTGTCTGGAACTCCCACATAGCTTGCAGCATGCCTTGGCTAACCTCGGGTTGGTAGGGAGTGTAAGAAGTTAGGAATTCCCCCCTGGTGGCGAGCATCGGCACCATGGTCGGTACGAAGTTCCTTGCGAGGCCAGCCGATAGGAACGACGGTCGAGAGTCAAGATCTACGTTTGCTCCTAGGAGCCGACGTGCATCTTCCAGTATCTGCTCCTCCGATTGTGGTGGCGGAAGTGGGAGAGAATCTTCCCTCCTGACTCCCTCTGGGATGTTGGAAAATAGATCAGACATAGATGACAATCCAATCTCTGAGAGCATTTCCGACTCTCTTCCAAGGTTGGGTATTTGGTCTACCATGGGCTCACCTGTGACACCACTACATGTCAGGAGGAATTCAATAGTTTCTCTAGAAGCCGCTCCCTCAATCACACAGTATTATTACCTGTCAGGAGATAGGAGCATACGTGAAGGTTGCATTATCGTCTGCGGATAGTTTCGTCGCTCCGTACATTATGGAGATGCTAGGAGACTCTCTGGTGGAAATTCCAGATGATAAGTTAGACGACCCAGCGTCTCTAGATGCTCTGCTAACTCCGTGCAATACCCTGATTCACATCAACTCAAGACCAGTTGATTCCTCCGTAGCGAGAGATGACAGGGAGTCTTACATCATAATGAGGGAGAAGGCCCGCCCTATACTCGATGCCGTAGATAGGCACGGCTCACTCCACATGATCATACTCGGGACCCTGAGAGTGCACCCGCAATGGGAGCCTGGAGAAGAGTACTATGGGTACGACTCCACCTTGGCCCCTAGGGATGTGGCAGCAGAGGGACAGTTGTGGATCGAGGAGAATGCCCTGGAGAGAGCAGAGGCAGAGAGGCCGGTAAGCGTAATCAGGGCTTCTAATGTGCAGGGCGTACCGCTATCTGGACCACCGGGGAATGGGATACTCCACAGATGGGCATTCGAGAGCCAGATGGGATGGATCAACGTACCAGGGGATGGGACCCAAGTGAAGGACATGGTCCACGTCCAGGACCTCGTGAGAGTAGTCGATGCCGTCCTGAGGGAACCACCAGCAACTAGGGAGAGTTTCGCCGTTGGATCTGGGAAGGCAATCCAGATGTCAGAACTTGCAGGATTGTACAGTGAGAGGACAGGATGCGAGATTGAGCTTAATCAGAGCGACAGGGAGGAGGTCTGGGGGGTAGTTGACGCTTGGTTCCTAGAAGACAGGTGCGGATTCAGACCATCGATAAGCCTAGAGGAGATGATTGGGGAAGCCTTCGAGGCCGCCGGTTAAATCGACTCCATGATCAGTCTGCGCCTGACTGCATTCCAGTCCGCGATAGTGCATGAGAGTTCGCCCTCGTATCCTGACTTGATGTGGCTCACGTCTACAGAGGAAGGTATCCTGATTTCCACCTCTCCGGCCCCATCGACCTCAGCGATAATCGTGTTTCCGCCGCGTACAGCGTCGGAGAGTCCGATTCCAAAGGTACGCTCCACGGCGTTCACCCGGAATTGCACAGAACTAGATGCTCCCGATAATGAGTCCTTGACGGAATTTCGTTCCGAAATCGTCCTGGCATCCTGGAATGCCGACATAGCAGATTCGATTTCAGACCGGTCGGAGTAGTTGCTCGATGGTAGATCCGGCTCTGGTGAGGCTGGCGGCTCCGGCTATGGTGAGGCTGGCGGCTCCGGCTCTGGTGCGGCTGGCGGCTCCGGCTCTGGTGCGGCTGGCGGGAGTGGAGATACTTGAGGAGCAGGGACATTTTGAGCAGCACTAGTGGCGATTGCTCCTACAGTCCCTATGGCTGCTGCTCCGGCCGCTATCGAAGAAGGACTTGGGGCGTTGGATGTTAGGAAGTTTTCCAATGCTGATGCCTTCTTTTCCCAAACCTTCTGAGCAGAGAAGCGTAATACTGGAGGCAGTTCTGAGCTCTTCCTCTCGAAGGCCGTGTTTGCCATCTCCATGGCTTGGTCTGCAGACAACTCCCCGCTCGTCACTTTGCCTTCGAAATAGTTCAATGCAGAGTCGAACTCAGATAGCAAATCGGCCAATTGTTGATCATTTTCCGGGAATTCGGCACCGATTGTATCGGACCCTTCATTCGCAACAGAGCCTGCATCAACATTTGCACCTTGATCGGTCGGAGAGAGGGACAATTTCCCGACCCCCACCCATCTTCTGACACCTAGGGGTAATGATCCGTCAGGCGGTGCTCTGGTCCAGCCCCCCCTGTACCAGTCGTTACTACCATTCTGATCTCGATCATCGAGATTCCATGATGAGGCACTAGAGCCAGATGAGAAAGCGTAGAGCAAACATCCTGATTGGTTCTTGAAGAACGGTTTTCCATTCATAGTACCCTCCTGTTGCGAGTATGTGCCATTGAAACGATTCTGGGGGTGATCTTCGACAACTATGGATTGCCCCGAGGAGAAACTATGAGTGACGCCCGAATCTACGATAGAAAGCAGTTCTGCCAACTCCAGAGAGCCGGAAGAGTCCCTATCGAGAGCCCCGAATACGGCATTCAAAATCGCTTGAGGTGCAACTTGCCCTGTTATTGAACGCAAGGCAGCCTCGAACTCCATCTTTGAGAGAACCCCATTTCCATCTGTGTCGAACTTAGAGAAGAGAGTTTCAGCAGTATAGCCCCTCCCTCTGAGAATATCTTGCAGGTTCTTGATTGCTATTGCCTCGATGTTGGTCTTCATACTCTCACTAATGCCTGCTAAGGGGCACTCAGAAATGAGTCTTATCGCTGCACGATTTCTTTTTCTAATCGTTACGAATAGATAATTGGGCCCCTCTTGTGAGGGGGGCTTTGTGGCAACTGGGTGGGAGCCAGACAGGATTAGCGAAAACGAAATTGCCGACGGAGAGGCTTACCATAGGGCCCTCTACATTAATGGAGATATCGAAAGGCCTGCTAATTGGCATAGAGAATCTGCAGATAGGTTGGTCAAACTAGCCATTCCACACATCAAGGATGGTTCCCTAGTGGTGGACTATGGGAGTGGAACTGGCGGATCCGCAATAGAATTACTAAAAGAGGTCGAAAATAGGGGCATGGAAATTAATTTGGTTCTTATCGACCCGCTTGTATCTTGGTTTTCCAAGGCGAGAGACTTACTCAAAGGCAGACAGAACGTGCACTTCGAGTTATCAATCAAGAAGGATGATTCCAGCAAATTATCCTTCAGAAGGCTGGAAAACATGCTCGGAGGAAGGAAGGCGGACGTGATTATTTCCTCTTCAACCATGCACCTAATTCCCGAGAGGGCGATTCGGGATTTGGCGTCTCAGTTTGCTGGTAGTCTCAAAGAAAATGGAGTTTTCATCTGGGATAGCGGGGACTTAGAAAGCGAATTTAGACCCGCTCACTCTGCCCTCCTGCATGACCCATACAGAGCTGTAAGGGAGATTTTAAGGAATGATGAAAACAGAGCTAGAAGGCTCTCAGAAATGAGTAGTGAAGAAGTATTGCAACATGAGGGAAGACTGGATAGGATTTTTCCGGGACCATACTCAATTGATGTGATACTTGATGCTCTGAGCGCGGTTGGATTCTCTTCTGAGACTCATGATGAAGTAGTAGGTTTCTCAAATGATGACGCGGAGAGATTTGCACTGGTCCCTAGACTATCGGAGGTAGCTGCTCCATTACTTCTTGGTGAAGAAAGGGATGAGGCGATCAGGGGGGCGCTGAAGGTAGCATTAGCAGAGATTGCAGAGCAAGGCAAGGGGAGCAAATCGGAGTATAGGAGCCATTGGGTATACGGAGTTCATAGATTGGAATAGATCCTCTATCCTTTCAGAGATTCCAATATTTCATGGTCCAGGGATTCCCAGGAGAATCTCCCTTCGGAATCTGGATTCCTGCCAAAATGCCCTCCAGATGCAGAATAAGAGTAGATTGGAGTGCGTAGGGAGAGTTTCTCAATGATTGCCTGTGGCCTGAAGTCGAATAAATTGGCCACTCTAAGCGAGATTATGTCGTCTTCAACCGATCCGGTGCCCATTGTATTGACGTAGACGCTCACTGGTTCTGCCACTCCAATAGCATAAGCCAACTGTATCTCGCATTTCTCCGCAATGCCACTGGCAACGACGTGTTTGGCAGCCCATCTAGCAGCATATGCTGCAGACCTATCGACCTTGCTTGGGTCCTTTCCGCTGAAGGCCCCCCCTCCGTGCCTTCCCATCCCCCCATAGGTGTCCACGATAATCTTCCTACCAGTCAAACCCGCATCGGCATGGGGGCCACCAAGAACGAACCTCCCCGTACCGTTGATGATGATCTTCGAATTACTGTCCAAAAGTGAAGTGGGAATTACTGACTTTATCACGTTCTCCATGATTTCCGAGCAGATGTAACTATGCTCTTCCCTTTCATTTCCTTCGAACTTCTCTTTGGCCAAATCATCGTGCTGTATGGCGATGACCACTGTGTCCACGGAAGAGGGTTTTCCATCATCGCCATATCGTATGGTGACCTGACTTTTTGAGTCGGGTCTAGCCCATGGGAGGGTCCCATCCTTCATCGAGGCCGACATCTTGGAGGTTAGCAATTGGGCTAAAGCCGCTGGAAGGGGCATGAACATACCCTCTAGGTCTTGGAATCCCTCTGTCTCGTTAGAGGCATAACCAAACATCAGACCCTGGTCCCCAGCTCCCTGTTCCAGATGTAAGCCCTTGCCTTGGTCAACTCCTTGCGAGATGTCTGGAGATTGCTGGGTTATTCTGACTACTACCTGGCAAAGATCCTCACTAGCGGCGTCCATCCCAACTGAGTGGTCATCGTATCCTATCTCAAGGGCGGTTCTTCTAGCCACTCTCTCGTAATCCACGTCCTTGTTAGAGGATATGGTCACCTCTCCACCGATGAAAATATAACTTCGAGCGTCTGTCCCTTTTACCATCGTCTCCACTGCAACTCTTGCTACGGGGTCTATGGATAGGCACTCGTCCAAGATGGCGTCCGATATCATATCGCAGAGTTTGTCGGGATGGCCCTCCGATACTGATTCCGAAGTGAAAAGGTATGTCAAAACTAGACCTCCGACCAAGTCCTAATTGAGTCTGCATTTTATTGTTGTTCAAGCGAAAAATTGCATGTCAGACGAAAGGTGGCGTCTTTACTTGTGACCTGATTCTCCTCCTCCTGCTTGATTGAATCCACACCTCGTCGCCAGCCTTACAATTTTCCAAGTAACCCAGGGCGATTCCAGTCATCTTCTTGCTCGGGGATGGCCCTCCACTAGTTACGTAACCAATGATTCTGGAGTCTTCTCCCTGGCCGTCCAGAACTTCGTGGCCTGGGCGTGGTGATGGCCCCCTTTCCAGACATTCGATGCCCCAAAATTTTGAGTCACTGCTCATGGAAATGACCAATGCTTCTCTACCAATAAATTCGTGATTGAGGTCTAAACCGAAAGGAACGGCAGTTTGTGCGGTAGTCCTTCCAAGAAAACCTGTGGGGAAATTAGTGTTCTCTGAAATTTCGGGCCAAAGGAAATCCTGACCAGAGAGCAAGTACCCTTTCTCCAATCTGAGAGTATCTCTCGCCCCAAGGCCCACTGTAGTCACATCTGCATGCGAGCTTAGGGCCTCCCAGAGTTTCGTAGAGTCTTCATTTGAGATGAATATCTCCACTCCTTTCTCTCCTGTGTAGCCAGTCCCCTGAATCCATCCCGTCAATCCAAGTTCGTTACTAGCTAACTCTTGGCACCTGAATCTCTTAACACGGTTCCCATTTCCAAGTACATCTTCCAGGACTGCCCCCGACTTAGGCCCCTGCAGTGCAATAATGCTGGTTTCTTGTGACAGATCCTCGATCTTGACTGATCCATCTGAGGGAAGGTTGGTGGAAAGCCAATCAAAAACGATACTGACCATGGTCGAATTTGGCACTCCCAGTACTTCATCTTCGCTAGAAATGGCGAAGATCATGTCATCAATAATATGCCCCTCGTAATCCAAGAAATGGCTATATCCGCATCTCCCCGGTTGGAACTTCATATACTCTTGAGTGGATACTGAGCTCAACCATGAGCGAACTCCCCCTCCCACGAATCGGAACAGACCCATGTGGGACACATCGAATAGTCCTGCCGAGTTACGTGTCGCTAAGTGCTCCTCCTGTATCGAAGAGTACCAAATTGGCAACTCGTATCCGTGGAAGTCGACCATATTCGCCCCCTCTGAGATGTGCGATTGGTACAGAGAAGTTCGCAATGGTACGCCGCTCATGCATGCATGTGGAGAGGGTCGGTGGAAAAACAACTCGGGTATTCCTGATGGGAAGCGGAAAACAAAAATTACTAGACTTTATATACGTAAGTGCAGACTATACAACTAGAGGTTGACATGATGGACAGGAGTACTTCGGGTAAGTCGAAAGTTGCCAAGAAAGGCCGAAAGAGAGGTCAAAATGGGACATTGGCGACTGGATCGAGACCCTCCAGGGCAAGAAGAGTAGAGGCTGTGGAGGGATCATGCGAGGTCTGTGGGAGCACCTCGTGGGACTCGGATGACGTCAGAGGGGAAACGGTCTGCTCCGAATGTGGATATGTTGCTTCGGAGAATATGATCGACCCCGGGGCTGAGTGGGTCAATCACTCGAATGGAGACGACCGTAGCAGAGTTGGCGCTCCGACAACATTGACTCTGTCTGACAAGGGCCTTTCAACTGAAATAAGGAGGTCGGATCTTACATCAGGAGGGGCGAAGAGACATGGCTTGTCGGGCAAGGCCCTCAGAGACTGGAGGAGAAGGCAGCGGATAGACCAGAGGAGCAAGACCCGGGACAGCCGTAGCAGGAATCTCTCTGTGGCTATGCAATTTATTCGAGACAGGGGGGATTTGACCCCTCAGATTGAGCAAGAGGCTGCGTCTTTGTACAGGCACTCTGTTGAAAGGGGCTTGGTTACTGGAAGGAGCATCAGAGGAGTAACTGCCGCATGCGTCTACATCGCGGCCAGGGAGGCGAAACTACCTAGAAAAATCGAGGATATCGGAGAGGCGTTTGACATGGTTTCTGAGGTAGAAATAAAGGAGTTGAAGCGAACTATCAGGCTAGTCGCCCGCAACCTCGGAACCCATCACATAACCGGTCCAGAGGAGTATTTCGAAAAATTTCACTCGGATCTAGGGCTACCCCCCTCGGTGCTTGGCGACGCTAGGGAGATATGGTCGAAAATCAAGGACAATCTAGCCTGGCAGGGGAAGAAGCCCTCCGGCATAGCGGGAGTGATACTTTATTTCGCGTCGCAGAGGAGTTCCTCGACTAGAACCCAAAGCGAGGTTTGCAAAGTCTCGGGGATAAGTGAGGTAACTCTGAGAGGCTTATTGAAAATCCTCAGCTCAATGATAGATTAGCGGGCATGCAAATATATTACCGAAATCCCTCCCAGCGTGAGCAGGGATAAAATGGAAATAGGAATTATCGGAGCAGGAATCGTTGGAGGGGCAATAGAGCATTGCTTCGGGCACGCTCATAATTTGCACATTCACGATCCGGCTAGAGGAACGAGGCTTTCTGATGTCACGGACAATACGGATGTCGCATATATCGCCGTTCCAACACCCATGGGGGATGATGGTTCGTGCGATCTATCAATTGTCGAGGAAGTGCTTGGTGGGCTCCCCGATGGTTTCTCTGCCATAATCAAGAGCACCGTGGTCCCTGGAACTACAGAGAGGTTTCACCACGAATACAGCAACCTAAAGATCGCATATTCACCTGAGTTTCTGGTTGAAAGAAGGCATTTGGAGGACTTCGCCAACCAGGATCTGCTGGTTTGCGGCACTCATCATGCAGAGTTGGCCGAAACGGTATTCCAACACCACAGGATTGCGGACGTTCTTAGCTCGGATTTGGTATACCACGTCACGCCAACGATTGCGGAGTTAGTGAAGTACTCGAAGAACTTCTTCTATGCGATCAAGGTAATTTACGCCAACCAGATGTATGACATATGCCAAAGCATGGACGAAGATTGGAATGTCATTAGGGACATAATCACTTCCGAACAAAGGCAACCCATAGGACCTTCGCATCTTGATCCTATCTTCGGACTGAATCGGGGATTCGGGGGTAAATGCCTCCCAAAAGACACCATGGCACTAGCGGTTCTTGCGGAGAGGCTGGGAGTGAAATACGATTTCATTGATGCTATACAGAGCGACAATGACAAACTCAGAGGCATCTTGACCGGGAAGGAATCGGACGTTTCTACAAAAGATGACTGATTCTTTGGGGTTTGGGCCTCAATACCTGTACTCCTCGGATTTGAAAGGCCCGTTAACTGGTACGTTGATGTAATCGGCCTGATCTGAGGTCAGCGTGGTTAATCTGGCACCAATCTTCGAAAGGTGCAATCTAGCGACCTCTTCATCGAGGTGCTTGGGGAGAATGTAGACCTTGTTTTCATAGGTATCCTTGTTATTCCAAAGATCGATCTGGGCGAGCGTCTGGTTAGCGAAGCTGTTGGACATCACGAAGCTAGGATGGCCAGTTGCACAGCCCAGGTTGACCAAACGCCCAGATGCGAGCAAGTAGATGCTGTTCCCTTTTGAAAAAGTATACTTGTCGACCTGGGGTTTGATGTTAGTCCTCACAGCCTTGCTGGAGTCGAGGCGATCTACCTGTATTTCGTTATCGAAGTGACCGATGTTGCAAACTATTGCCTGGTCTTTCATCATCTCCATGTGCTCGAGGGTGATAATGTCCTTGTTACCGGTTGCTGTGACGTAAATATCCGCTGTTCCCAGTGTGTCTTCCAAAGTTTGGACATTGAACCCTTCCATTGCAGCCTGCAGAGCGCAGATTGGATCTACTTCGGTGACCGTGACTTTGGCTCCCTGCGATTTCAATGCTTGTGCCGAACCCTTCCCTACATCTCCGTAACCACAAACGACTGCAGTCTTGCCCGAAATCATCACGTCCGTAGCCCTCTTGATTCCGTCAACCAGTGATTCACGGCATCCATAGAGATTGTCGAATTTTGATTTGGTTACCGAGTCATTGACATTTATTGCTGGGAACAGTAAGCTTCCCGACTCTACCATTTGATGAAGCCTCAGCACTCCGGTAGTTGTCTCCTCCGATACCCCTTTGCAATCGGATACAACCTTCGTCCAGAATCCGGGATGCTCCTTGTTCACTTTCTTCAATAGGTCCTTGATGCATTGTTCTTCGTGATTTTCGGATTTCGTGTTGACCCAATCATCACCATTCTCTAATTCGTATCCTTTGTGAATCAGTAGTGTCGCATCCCCACCATCATCCACGATAAGTTGTGGACCATGTCCGTCTTCATGGCTCAGTGCCAGAAATGTGCACTCCCAGTATTCTTCTAGTGACATTCCCTTCCAAGCGAAAACAGGAATGCCAGAATCTGCTACTGCCGCTGCAGCATGGTCCTGTGTAGAAAATATGTTACAGCTAGCCCATCTAACAGAAGCTCCTAGTTCTGCTAGAGTCTCGATGAGTACCGCCGTCTGAACCGTCATGTGGAGAGATCCAGTGATCCGCACCCCATCCAGCGGCTTTTCGGAAGAGTGCTTTTCTCTGATTGCCATCAGACCTGGCATCTCATGCTCTGCGATGTCTATCTCTTTTCTACCAAAATCCGCATCGGTAATATCCGCTATTTTGTAGGGAATATCAGTCTTTTCAATACCACTGCTTATCTGCACAAATCATGCCCTATGGAGAGGCATTTGAACATTTGTCATCCGATTCCAATAGTTTGGTGCCCGATTAATGTTCTAATATGACTTACTTTCCCCTTGACGCGATAGAAATGAGCAAAGTGGTTGGAACCAGGGGGAGGGTGGCATCAGTTTCAAACGCTGGAAGCATGCAAACAGGGAATCTAGTTGATGGATGGAGCCCTGCAACCAACTCACAAAATGGCGTAGTGTTGCAATTTGGCAATCCCAGCAGTAGTTTGGGCGGGAAAAAGGGAAACCTGTGGAAGTCGATTTCCGAGCACATCAAATTAGAATGTTCTGAACTAATCACTATCGGTAATAGTGACAAGGACTCTCTTACTTGCGAGCTGGATGATTCAGCGACAGAGGAAGGCAGGGGGTGGTACGACATTGAAACAGTAATGGACGAGCTCCCGGAATCTTGGAGTTTGGCAATCTTAAACAAAACAGAGGATCCTATTGATCAATCTGGAATTCTAAATCACTTGGAGATTCTTCGAAGATCGGCTATGGTGGCGGTCACTGGAATTGAAGATCCTCGACAGCATGGATTGGCATTGAGAATAGCTGAAACCTGTAGAGGATTTATCAGGCTAGATAGGATATCAATAGATAGGAAAAAACGGACAACTGTCGCGATTATTCAGGTTGGTCCGAAAGTGAAGACTCCGTCACCTCTTGCCTATCCGTCAATAGCTAAAATATTACCAAAAAGGATGGAGATCCCCCCTCCCAAAGGTGTTGCAAATGACTATCTCCATATCGCTGAGAAAATTTCTGATAACTATGAAAGTTGGTCGCCAAAAATTAGAGTCAGTATAGTCATACCACTTTACAATAGGAGGGAAATGCTAGGTCGAACACTAGCCATGATTTCCCACCAAACCTATCCACTTGACCTTATCGAGGTGGTAATTGCGGATGACGGCAGCAATGATGACCCGCTGTCTATGGTTTCTGAATTTGATGAAATCCTGGATGTACAGTACGTTAGGCAGAAGGATCTTGGGTACAGGCTCTCTGAAGTCAGGAATCTTGGAATTAGAACTGCAAAGAATGACTACGTGATTTTACTCGATTGCGATATGGCCCCGGTGCCGACAATGGTTGAATCCTATGCAAGATGTCTCGAAGTTTCTACTAGATCCTTGTTTTGTGGGCACAGGAGATATGTGGATGCCAACCATATCCCAGTTAGTGAGGTCAAGGAAAGTCCTAGGAAAATGCTGGAGTTACCTGATATCGAGACGACGAATGAAAAAATGAAGAGGGATGGCCATGTACTTGATTGGAGGATGCCAATGTATCGTCAATCGGACAACCTGAGGTTCGAGAAATACCCATTCAGAGCGGTCTGTGGCGGGAATATTGGCTTCCACAAATCTCTATTCGATAGGGTTGGAGAGTTCGATGAGTCATTCAAAGCATGGGGCAAGGAAGATACTGAATGGGGCTTCAGGGCCTGGAATAGGGGAGAGTACATCATTCCTCTCTTTGAGGCATGTGGATTACACATGGAACCCCCGGGAGGGAGGAATGAGACTGATAGGGAATTGGGTTTGGAGGAGGTCATGCCTATTTTTGTCGACCGGGTTCCAGTCATGTACAGGAAGCATGAGCATGGAGTTCGCAATTCTGTTCCCTTGGTTTCGATATACATCCCCGCGTTCAATGCAGAGGATTCGATTGTTGAAACGGTCAACAGTGCACTAAGTCAGACATTCGAGGATATCGAGGTATGTATCGCTGTAGATGGCTCAAAAGACGGGACACTGAAACAACTAGAGGAGAACTTCTTGGAAAACCCGAGAGTACGGTGGGTTGACCAGGAAAATCAAGGAATTGGAGGGGCTTCGAACACTGCGGTTCAACTATGCAGAGGAGTATTCATAGGCCAATTGGATTCAGATGACCTGCTTCTTCCAGAAGCAGTAGAAATAATGCTCGAAGAGATTCAGAGGGACACCAGAATCGGAGTTGTGTACGGATCCTTCCAAAAGGAGACTCCGGATGGAGAATTTCTGGAGGATGGCTATGACTGGCCCGAATACTCCCGTGAAAAACTGATGCATGGATGCATAGTTCACCATTTCAGGATGTTCAGAGCGAGAGACTGGTGGAGGACCACTGGATTTGCGACCGACATCAAAAATGCGGTTGACTTTGATATGTTCTTGAAAATGTCCGAGGTTACTGAAATGAGGCATGTCAGGGAGTGGTCGTACGTATACAGAATTCACGAAAGAAGCACTTCGGTCAGTGAGAGCGAAATCCAAATCAGGAATCACTTCATTGCCATTCAGAGAAGCCTGGATAGGCGTGATTTGTCAGATAGATGGTCGGTAGAACCTCGTGATGGCGGAGACAGCAGACAAGCCTTATTCAAAGAGAAGAAAGATTGGGACAAGAGCAAGGATACTACAACACCCTTTGCTAAGATGGAGTCGAAAATGCGCGAAGCAGCACCTCCCATTGTCAAGAAGTTAGCAAGAATGGAGGCGAACAAAAAACCATGGTCGATGCATAAGTTCCCAATAGAGAGGGTCAGAGAGAGAATTATTGCATACGGTTCATCTCTGGGTATCGATCCTTCAGATGAAAGATTAGGTGAAATTTTTGCTTGTTCGAATGAGAACCTCTGGGAAGCTTTCGGTAAGATGGAATCTTTGGTCGAAAGCACCAAACGGAGTAATTAGGTTGGTATTCAAGTGAGCAAAGTGAAGGGGCTACTTGTCGCTGGTGGTTCTGGAACAAGGCTTAGTCCGTTCACAAATTACACCCACAAAACGCTGTTGCCGTTGTATGATAGGCCAGTTATAGATTATGCAATGAAGACAATGAGGCAGGCAGGGATAACGGAGATCACCATAATTGCAAACAGGCACATCGGCCAAATTGCGAAACACTTGGGTTCGGGGGAAGAGGGCGAGAAGATCCATTATGTGATAGAAGACAAACCTGAGGGAGTCGCAAATGCCTTGAGGCTAGCGAGGCCTTACATCGAAGGTAGCAGGATGATGCTTTACTTCTCTGACAACATTACTTCTTGGAACTTCAAGGATGATGTTGCAAGTTTCATGGAATCAGAGGATGAGCCGGGGGCTGTTTTTCTCGCCAGAGAGGTGGATAATCCACAATCATTTGGCGTATGTGAATTGGATGAACGAGGGGAGATAGTGGATATCGTGGAGAAACCAAAGAATCCTAAATCAAACCTAGCAATTGGTGGGATATATCTTTTCGATAGTCGTTTTTGGAAGTATCTCGACGCTGAGACAAAGGGTTCAGATAGTGACTTTTCTATATCCAAAATAACAAGATTGTATGTCCAACAAGGAGATGCGGTCATCAGAAATATTGGAAAGGGGACATGGGTAGATTGCGGAACTCCTGAAAATCTAATTTCTGCCGGCCTAATGGCTATGGAAGGAGATATAAGCGCGAGTTTTGATTAGAAGTTTGATTGGAAAAAATAGTATTTATTTTATATCTGAATCGTTTGAGTGGTCGCATGGCAGCATCGAAGAAGGCCGGGTCAACCACCAGAAAGAAGACTATACCTGAATACAAGATGGTCAAGTCGATAGAGTCTGATTCCTTGAACTATGTCACTGCTAGAATGGGCGACATCGTCAGCAAGGAAATGGCAGATGGTTGGTTGCCTCATGGCACCCCTATGACCCTAATAGAAGATGGCAAGTACATACTCGTTCAGGCCATGGTTAAGGGAGTCTGAAGAAACTGGATTGACCCTTGTTCGAGATTTCTGCTACTCTGTCAATAATAGCCGAAATCTCCGCATTTTGATCAATTTTTTCGGCAGCGATATCAGTGAGATGGTCGCGCCATCTTTCGTCTACAACGATCTTCTGGTAGAAATGTTTGTTGGGGGAAAGACGCTTGACAGAATGGTTCCCACCTATATAATGGAGATCACGATTCCAGAAATTAATCGAAGTTGAATCGAATTCTATCCCGAGCGAGCCACATAGGGACATGGCCATTCCTCTTGGATCATTAGAGAAGTCCTCGAGAGAAAGTACCAAAATTTGCCTTTCCTGACAATCTAGCCAGTCTAGGATATTACTCGAAATTTCCAACCACCACCTGACGCCGGCTTCAATTTCATCTTCATTGAATAATTGGGAAGATGATTCCTGCGATTTGGGGAACTTCCTTTTACACCAACTTACAATATTTGATTTGGGTTCCTTATAAAGGAAAAGCAGATTATCGGGTACACCGAATAAATCATAATGCTTGGGAAGTTTATCCGTTGAAATCACCAATTCCGCGTCCGTATGTCTGGAAATAACGTCCCACCAACTTTCTTTTGATAAGTCACAGCTCCTTAAGTCATTCAGCATTGAGGTGGTAAAGACGGGGCATGGCACTCTATGGCACTCTCTACAACCCAGGTTCCTATCTATGATCCAGTGACTCTCGCCAACATTAAGCACGCCGGGCATGGACGAAAGTACATTTGATACTAAAGTGGATCCACAGTAATCGAGACCTACAATCCCCAATGTCCTCAATTTTTCCACTTCCAAGGCCTTCCTATTGCATGATATGTCCACCCACCATCAATGAACATTTTAGGTGGCAAACACCTTCTCCCATCGAAAATTCTAGGATTTAGTGACGATTCTCGTAACTTATTCCAATTTAACTCCTTGACCTCATCATGGGCTGTTGCGATTATGAAACAATCAACTCCCAGCTGATGGTATGGGTCGGATACAGATGACGCTTGTTCAGGAAGTTCGGGATTTTCTATATGTGGATCCCATACAAGAATATCCGTAACGCCACGCTGCAGCAATTCGTCAATTAGGCTCATCACTGGAGTTTCCCTAGCATCTGAGACATTCGGCTTGTATGAAAAGCCGAGGATTAGCACCTTTTTGGGCGGCCTTTCTCCGCAAAGTTTGATCACCTCATCAGCAGAAAATGCTGGCATCATTGAGTTTAGTTTCCGTGCCGCTGGACTCATTGCTGAAGTAACTCCGTTCCTTTTTGCAATCTCAATATAGTAGTGAGGATCGATGGGTATGCAATGGCCTCCAACCCCAATTCCGGGAGTGTGCCTATGGAAATTCCACTTAGTCGAGGCGGCAGAAAGAACTTCTTCCACATCCAGCCCTAGTCTAGGCAGGAGTATGGCAAGTTCATTTGAAAATGCTAGATCAATATCTCTTTGCGCGTTCTCGACAAGTTTTGATGCCTCTGCTACTTCTATCGAACTTACGGGTATGACTCCTCCGGATGTAATATTCTCATATAATTTCGAAAGAATCCTAGTAAGATTCGCATCTTCAGAACCGATGACTCTCGGAACATCCTCCACCCCATAACCGCCTTCTCCAGGACTTACTCTTTCTGGGCAATAAGCCATCAATATTTTTTCTTTAGATTCTGGGTATTTATCAGTTGATAATTGAATACAAGTTCTAGTTGTGCCTGGTTGGACAGTGCTTTCCAGAATTATCACTGTTTTACTGTCATTATTTATCGATTTGATGATAGAATCCAGAGCAGATTTAATCGCACTCACATCTGGAAGATGTTTTTCATCGACCGGAGTTGGTACGCATACTATGGCCAAATCGCAATTTTGTATGTAATTTTCATACTCCGTAGTTAATTCCCATCGTGGGCCATGAGGTATTTCCATGCCAACTTCTTCGGTAATTTGAGATGACCTATTTTTTAGACGGTCTATCACAATCGAAGACACGTCGATCCCCACAACCTTGAATCCAGCGTTGTAAAACGCAATCGCGGTTGGCAGACCGACATATCCTAGTCCGATCACAGCTATCTTCAGCCTGAGAGAATCAACCCTATCTTCCAGATTCGTGAGGTATTCAGCGAGTTGCATAAAATGACACCACTGATTTTCGCTCTATTCACTCTGGTTTGTAGAGAGCTTGATGGTATGTTGTTATTCTTTCTCTACCTCTGGTCTCAGTGTGGACTGTAACCCCTCCAATTGGTATGAAACCATCTTCCATTGCAACATGTACAGCCACGGTAAGCGGATTTGTCCCAGGTCTACTAACGATCATGTATTCTCCTGCCATATTACCCGCAAAGGCACCCCTCTATTCTTTGTTTCCACCAAAGCGATTATCCCTACCATGTAGGAGGAATATGTGTGAGTGATGTGGAATATGGAAGTCCGAAGGGCGAACACGCTGAGGAAGACAGGAGGATCCGGCAATTATCTTCAATCAAGGGAAGTTTGTCTTTTAGATTAGGGAATTTGATTGTCACTTCATTTCTTAGACCTTGGAAAGCAATACTTCTCCCCTTTACCATCTTGATATTGCTGTTTAGGTTTGGACAGGAAAGAATAGGGATTAGGAAGTCTCTTGAAATTGAAGAACTAACATCATCATCAGACAGAAAAAGGAATTGTGCGGTTTTTTTCCCGACTAACGGTGTTGGCATGGGGCACTATGCGAGAATGTACGCGCTAGCAATGGCAATGAAGAGGAAAGATTCCAGAATGGAAATCGTTTTTTTCACAACAAATTACGTCCTTCACCCGCTTTACGCCGAGGGGATAAGTGCTTACCATTTACCAAATAGGCAGAAATTTGAGAATATGGATGCGCGAACGTGGAATTCTCAGTGCGAAGAGATGCTAGCAAATGTTTTCTCGGTACACAAACCTTCAATCTTCGTCTTTGATGGTGCTTATCCATACAGAGGCATGTTAAATGCGATTAAAGGCAGAGTTGGAGTAAAAAGAGTGTGGGTAAGGAGGGTAAATCGGAGAGGTAAGGATAGCGCGCCGGTAGACTCATATTCACACTTCGATAGAGTAGTTGTTCCTGGAGACCTGATTGACCCGGATATGGAAGAATTGGCAAAGTGGCCCGTGGAAGAAATCAATCTGATCTCTCCACTACTATCCGTTTCTAGAGCCGACTTATACCCAAAAGGAGTCTTGCGCTCCAAATTGGGAGTCCCTCTAGATGCAACAGTATGCCTAGTTTCTCTGGGAGCTGGCGAGATAAATGATATCAGAAACTTGAGGGAATTTGTTCTGGACGGACTTCTTGAAAGAGGTGTTTATCCAATAATTGCTGACTCCATGCTCAAACCCATGAAGAAAAGCTACAACGATGACCGCATAAGGGTTGTTCAGAGTTTCCCAATAATGAGAAACAGAAATTGCCTTGACTTTGCAATAATTGCGGGAGGTTACAACAGCGTAAATGAGTGCTTACTACTTCGACTTCCCTCCGTGATAATTCCAAACAACCAGACAAGCAGGGATGATCAACCAGGCAGAGCATCCAGAGCCGCCGAGAAAGGAGGTTCAATTGTAGTAGAAAGAGCAGATAAGGAAATCATTGATCTAGCCCTCGATAGGATATGCGATTCCGAGGTCCGTTCCGAAATGGCTCAACGTTTGATCTCAGGAGCCTTTGATGATGGGGCCGAATCTCTTGCAGAAAGCCTAATTTCAGGCTAGAGGAAATCTGATAATTCTGCTAGTCTCACTTCCCTATCTTCATCGGACTGATTTGACCATCCACAGAGATCGGTAGTTTGCTCTTCAGACATCTCTCCCAGAGTGTTCCTTAGTTTCTTGGAAGTGTAGTCGGAATAATCTGGATCGACCAAACAAATGGATTGTGAGTACCATTTTTCCATCCAGTCGGTATTTACCGAACCCACTCTGACAAGTTTCCTGAGTTTATTGAAAAGTTCGCCGCCGCCTGACGCTCGCTCTAATGAGTAAGCGAGTACTCCTTCATGTTTTATTGGCTTATTTTCTAATAGGTGTTTTCTTATTTCTTTGGACGTCTTTACACTCTCCTTTGAATGCGCGGGAATTTCATCTCCCTCCAACGCTGAAATCAGAATATTCTTTCTGAAGCACTTCCAGCATCTATTACATGGATCTCCCCACCTACCCCTTATACATGATTGATGGAACCTTCCCAAGGGCAGTTCCAAACACATCTTTGCAGTTCCAACCTCACTAACACCTGCTACCGGAAGGGAATATCCCAGACCTACCGATTCAAAAAGTGGTTTCCAAAGTCTGTAGTGGCTTGAATCAATATAGTTCCTGAACTTCTCTCCAGAAGTTCCGTATGCCGACTCTAGAATAGTACCGAACGCTATTGAACTGAAGTTACGCTCATTCGCAAGTAAAATCGCTGGAGAAGCGACTGATAGGTCAGTTGGGAAACCGATGGGGTTTCTGAGGTACTCAAAATCAGACTCAACTATATGAACTGTGAAGCCTAAATTCCTCAATTGACGGCACGACTCTAGAGCTGCATGGCTATCGTATAGTGACCGTGTTGAGCCTTTCTTTCTTAGCATGAAGACCGATTCAGTTGTTTGTGGCATCACCGCAAGTGCGGCCATGGAATCGGCACCACCACTAAATGAGAGGGCGTGACGACCCGATTGATCTCTTTTTATTGGTTGAATTTGGCCTTCTTCGGAAGTTATTGAGATGCGAGAGATTACCTTTGTGGCTTCAATTAACTCTTCTGAAACCGGCCATCCGATGTGCAGTCTCTCTTCACAGAAAGGGAGTGTGTTCAGAATCGCCACCAGAGCTAGTCTATCTGGATGAATGGTTCCAAACCCCGATGATTCTGCTGAAGTTCTAAACTCAAATTCTTGGATTTCGCTAAACCTTGCATTTCTCCTTTTATCTGCCTGCTCGAGAATAAGTGTGAATCTTACACATTCGGTAGATGATTCATATGAAACTCGAATTCTACCACCCCCTTGGAACGAATATTCTATTTTCGGTTAGTAAAACGGTCTCTCTCTTTGCCAACTCATTTTCGCTGGTAGTTGAATGCATTTCTTTCACTGAAAGAGTTCTAAACGTTCTCTTGTAACCCTCTCTTAGAACCATTCCAATCAGAGTGTTGCTATTGTTAATATCGAACAAGTACTGGCCGTCATTTGCCTCGCACCGGCAAGCACGCATAGTATAGTCCACATGTGAGTGCCCCCGGACTGGGAATGAGGATTCGTCAAAGAAACCCAGGCTTTCAATTAGTTTCGGAGTTAGTGTGTAGAAACAACCCATTGCCTCTCTGGGAGTACAGAATGAAACTAAATCTGCTTCATCTTGAAATTTCTCATAATGGGAGGGTTCTTTCCATTCTGGATTGAAGTATACCAAGTGATCGAAACCGGATGATTGCATCGATTCTAAGTAAGCAACATCCCATCCAGATTTAATGAATCTGATATCGTCGTTGCACATGAAAACTGCATCGATGTCAATTTTCATTTTAGAAATAACATCCAAAATACTGTTACTTTGTCTAGCGATTCCACTGCCGTTGTTTCTAATTACAATAAGTCTGGAGTCTTTTAATTCCAATTCCTCTAACCATTCAATCGTTCCATCGGAAGATCCGTCATCTGCAACAATTAGTGTCGAATTTGCAGAAGTAGAT
>CACKMK010000007.1 GCA_902601345.1 uncultured Candidatus Poseidoniales archaeon | reverse complement strand
ATTGGACGGTCGAACGCTTCTCCGATTTCTGAGAATTCTTCGACGGATGAAATTACTCTGTCAGAGTCACATGCGTAAATTTTTGAAAGCCAATGAAGATTTTGCCGGGGAGAAAGATTTGGGTCAAAACCTGGATCTACGCTAGAAAGATGGATAATGGTTCCTTTGGCTCTAATTGAGCCCTCGCTGGGCCTCATTTTTCCTGCAATTGCATTCAGTAAAGTAGATTTTCCCGCGCCGTTATGGCCCATTAATGCTAAAATTTCTCCGTCTCTAACTGTAAAATCATCGATTTCCAATGCTTTGAACCTAAGTCTTTCGGGAAATCTGAAAGCGTTTGCAATCCTTAACCCGTCATAAGCAAGTGATAGATTGCTAATTGAAATTAAGACCATGTTGTTGACCTCCATCGGTATTGGTTGAATCTGAAAAATCCGTAAAACATAGGAAATGCCCATAGAAATAGGGTTGAGAATGCATGTTGGATTGAGAAAGGATATTGATTTCCAGATGAAGCAGATCTCGCCCATTCGACGAAAATAGTATGAGGAAGCCACGAGAGAACAACTCTATGAAGTCCCTCAGTATCTGAATAAGGATAAAGTACGCATTGGAGGAAAAAGCTCAGTAGAAGTAGGTAACTGATTATCTTACTTATATCTTTGACAATCATCACTATTGGTGAAAGCAACAATCCAACTCCTGAACCAATTAATGAAAGTGCGATACAAGATATTGGCAGAACCAGAACTAGGATTATCGGCATTTCAACAATAAGGATCAGAATAATTGCGCTAGAAAGGCCTAAGAAAATGGAATTAAGTATGTCAGATGTGATTTTGGAAACAATCATCGTCGATGATGGAGTGTGGCTAAGAGGGAACGGTTCAGCAGATAGTCTGAGATTCATTGAAGAAGAAATTGAGTTGTTTAACGCATAGATTGTAAACACACCAATTACAAGCGATTCAGGAGAGGTATTGCCCCTGATCACGATCATAAGGAAAGAGAATACAATTGCCCTGAGTAGGGGATCAAGCACCACCCAAAGGAGTCCTAGCCTGTAGGAGAGATGGGGTTTGGTGAAGTTTCTGTAGCCGAGCTTTAGACCGGCAGAAAGATTTCCAGAAATTAGTCCACTTCCTGGCTTTCTTTCCTTTCTCGTTAATACCATGGGTGTGTTTTCTTCCAGTCCAGATGAAGCCTTCATCATCCTTCACCTGGTTCCCAATGGCTGGCCCTCATTCTTAACAATACTCGGAGTTGTCCGAGAATTGAAGCAAGGGACCCCCTAAGAAGGGATCTTCCCGTCTTTGAGAATAATGAAATAAAAATAATTAATGAAGGCACCATTGAATAAGAATTAGGATTCAATTCGGTAAATTCGGGATACTGAATAATTATTAGAGGCGAGAATAGGAGGAATATAACACACCAAGGAATAATGCAATGCAATATTATGTTGAAAAAGAAAGTCGAGCGGAATCGACGGCAAGAGGGGTCCCAGAAAATATCTATATTCCTGAGAAGTTGTAAATTCAAGCCCTGCGATCTACGAACTGATCTCTGAAAACTGGCCTTTTTAGAGTCCCTTAAACTGGTAAATTTTATTTCTGAAGTTACATGACTCTTATGGCCGGAACGAATTGAACAAAGGGCTATCTGTGCGTCATCGGCGTTAGAACTCTCATCAAATGAAGACCATTCAATTCTAGATGGAGACCATGCCAACAAGCTTCCCTCAAGAATAGGGCATTGCCCAGAGGAGCTTTCAAACTGTCTGAGTTCATTGGAACGCGTTTTGTATTCGGACATGGGGTCTTCGGGGCGAATTGATTCCTGAGCTGAGATGGCACCAATTTCTTCATTGGACATAAATTTCCTAAAAGTTCCAAATGAGCCCTTTTGTATCAAGGCATCCGCGTCTATCATTATCACAATATCCCCATCAACGTAGTTTGACATTGCCATATTTAGAGCTCTTCCCTTTCCTGGTTTATCCGAATTTATGAGGCACCAAGAGTCTGCTTCCAAGCCTGATTCGGCAATTGTTTCCAATATTGCCTCCACACTACCGTCATTAGATGCAGAGTTGACTAGAACCAACTTACAATTCTTATCGGAAAGAGTTTCACTCAGCACCCGAGGTAGTGATTTTTTTATTGTTAGTTCTTCATTTCTAAAGGCAAGAACGGCCAAAATCCGTTGATTAGATGGAAATTTCTCCGGATTAGGGATTTTCCTTTTGGAGGCAGTGATAAGATAGAATCTAATTGTGGTGATTGAAAGTATAGAGAAGCAGATCCAGCCTGCGATTTGTGAAGCCTCAATTCCATTCATAGTTTGTCCATTAAAAGGTATGACTTTATGCTGTTGGAAAGATTTGATTTTTTTTGTCCTACGATTAAAATTCATAATTAAAATATGAGATATCGTCCTTATATCGTTCTGAAACCATACTTTCTAAATCTGGAGAGTAAAATTCTCTGTAATAATACTGAGAGTCTTTTTTCATTGTCTTCGAATCTGATTTCCAACCCCTTCTAGTGTTTAGCCAAGGTAGAGATATGTCATCGATTCCGATTCTTGTAAGTACGTGAGAGAAATCTTCTTCCAGATTCTCTAATCTTCCAATAAAATCGGGTACTAGGTTCCCATCTGTGTCTTTCAAGAAAAGATTTTGCGAGGTCCAATGTCTGTCTCCGAGCAAATCATTCCCTGATTCCGAGTTGCAGACAAAATTTACAAACTCCTCAAAGGGCATATTATGGTATAATTCCTCGAATCTATCTATTATAACCCTTGAAGCTCCTTCATTTGAGTTTGCGACCTTGTTCTTCCAAGTTGATACAACCCTTGACCAGGGATTCCTGACAAATGAGAAAATAAAGAGATTTTTGTGAGAAGGATTTTTGTCTAGGTGAAAAGAGATTGGTTCATTAAATTCCGAAGTTGCGAATGTATCCCTCCTCAATATGGACAAAATTGATCTCGTAGCTGCTTTGGGAACTCCTATGTAGAGAAATTTGTTTTCTTCAGAAAATAGTTTTTCGCTCATTAGGTTATTCCTAAGAAGGGTTTTTTCCTTGACATTGATTAGGGTTTTCTGACTTGGTGACTCTATTTTTTTGAGATTTATTCTAGTTATAGGCTTGTTTGCCCTATCACCGGCAAGTTTCGCAAAGCCCCCATGTACAGTATATATCTTGTCACAATGACTCAACAGGTGGTTTTCAATTATTGCGAATCTGGACCCCTGGATAGCCATATCTCCAGATGATCTGTCCATGTGCGCGATGGGCCCGTTGGAGCATAGTAATCTGAATCTTGAATGATTGAGTTGTAGTAGAATCTCTTTAGCTTTATTTGAATCTGTTGCCAGATAGAGAAGAGATTTGCCATCATTCTGGGGCAATTTTTTTTCAATTTCTTCGATTAATCTACTAATGTCCTTCGGATCTCCCCAATCCGGATCCCGCCATTCACCATCTCCACCAGTTCTAAATTGGAGTCCTACCGTGGTTTGAAAATCCTGTTTTAATTTAATGAAAGAAGACAAGAAATTTGTTTCTTTTTCATCGGGAAGTAGTTTGAAAATTGACAAAATGGAAGACATCAACTCTCTATTTCCTATCTGTCCTGGCTGACCTTCTTGATCAAAATCTACATCGGGAAATTTCTCTCGAATATCATTTATTTTCAGCAGTTCTATCATGGGATTATTCGAGTGAAATATTATATCATCATCTTCGGGGGTAAACGAAAGAATACCCTTTTCACTAATTATGGGTAGATTTTCAATCCTGTTTTTATCAATGAGGTCCAGTGTACGAAGTTCTCCCTTGTTTTCGACCCGAGCAAAAGGAAAATCATAAATTTGGTCTAAATTAAATGGGTGCGTCCAATCTAGTTTGAACGATCTTCCGGCCCCAATAGACCACAATATTGCAGAAGCAAGGCCCTTAAACCTGTCAGCAAATCCTCCTGTAGCTCTCCTTTTTCCGTTGATAATTCTGTTTGTTGAAAAGATAATACTCTTGGATTTATTGGAATTTGAATTAAGAATTGAGAGTAAAGAATCATGAAAAATTTCGTGATTTGGAGACGAGAATGAAATATCCGGTTGCATGTCTATGTTATTGTCATTTACTGGAGTGATAGAACTATACCGCAATATATTCTCGAAAAGAGAGGTTTCGTCGGTCATTCGTAACACCTACAGGTTGATTTGTAAACTGGTATTGATTTAATATTTCTATCTTGATTTATTCAGATTCTTTTCTCTCGATTATGATTTTCTCTTGTTTGGCCATTTCTAAATCATGATCCACCATTTCTGATACCATTTCTTCGAGTGATATTTTTGGAGACCATCCCAATTTTAGTTCTGCTTTTGAAGGGTCTCCAAGCAGTGTTTCCACCTCAGTAGGTCTGAAATAACGAGGATCTATTCTGACTACAACTTCTCCTGTATCATCTCTAATTCCAACTTCCCCTTCCCCCTTGCCTTTCCAATTTATTCCAAAGCCAAGGCGTTTAGCAGTTAACTCGACAAAGGTCCTTACTGATTCTTGTCTTCCTGTGGCAATTACGAAGTCCTCGGGCTCTTCCTGCTGAAGCATAAGCCACTGAATTTCGACATAATCTCGTGCATGCCCCCAATCCCTTAACGAGTCCAAATTTCCGAGATAAAGGCATTCTTCTAAGCCAACTGAAATTCTAGAAAGTCCCCTAGTTATCTTTCTGGTGACAAAGGTCTCACCCCTCCTAGGGCTTTCGTGATTAAACAAAATTCCGTTACAAGCGTAAATCCCATATGCTTCCCGATAATTTATTGCAATCCAATATGCGTAAAGTTTAGCAACTGCGTACGGACTTCTCGGGTAGAAAGGAGTTTTCTCGGTTTGTGGAGTCTCCAAAACCTTTCCAAAGAGTTCAGATGTACTAGCTTGATAATATCGACACTTATTTTCAAGCCCTAAAAAGTGAATCGCCTCCAGGAGTCTAAGAGCTCCAAGTGCATCGGCATTTGCTGTATACTCGGGACTTTCGAAACTAACGGCAACGTGACTTTGGGCACCGAGATTGTAAATCTCATCGGGTTCTACTTCTCTGACGATTCGAATCAGATTAGAAGAATCCGTAAGATCGCCATAATGTAGGAAAAAGCGAGGCTCTCCTTCATGAGGGTCTTGGAAAATATGGTCGATACGATCTGTGTTGAAAGAACTGGATCTTCTCTTTATTCCGTGAACTTCGTATCCCTTTTCGAGGAGGAGTTCTGCCAGATATGACCCATCTTGTCCTGTCACTCCGGTAATAAGTGCCTTCTTCATAGTTTCAAACCCCGGTAATAGTTCAGTATAATAACACCAATGATAGTGAAATTGATTTTTCTAATACGAATAAAGACAAATACGGAAACATCGACCGCAATATACAGGTGTCAGAATGAAGGTTCTTGTTACCGGGGGTTCCGGTATGGTTGGAAGCAATTTGAGGGAAAAACTGAATTCATTAGGAATTGAAACTATCTCTCCCAAACAGGAGGAGCTTGACTTGACTAAACAGGATGAGGTCGCTAGTTTTTTTTCACGCCTGAAGCCGGATGCAGTAATTCACTGTGCTGGACTGGTCGGAGGCATTCATGCGAATATCGAACGCCCGTATGATTTCGCACTACAGAATATCTTTATGGGTTCGAATATCGTAAATTCCTGTCTCGAAAATGGTGTTGAGAAGTTTATCAATCTTGGAAGTTCGTGCATGTATCCTAAAGAGGGTGAGAACCCGCTAACAGAAGACTCGATCCTATCCGGGCCATTAGAACCGACCAATGAGGGTTATGCTATTGCAAAGATCGCTGTTTCCAGACTGTGTAAGTACTCAAACAGTCAATTCGGAACTGATTTCAAAACAATGATTCCATGTAATCTGTTTGGAAAATATGATGATTTTGATTTGAAAAAGGCGCACCTCATTCCGGGAGTAATTCATAGAATGCATTTACACAAGAATTCTGGAAAGGACAGCATTAAAATTTGGGGCGATGGAAGTGCCAGGAGAGAGTTCATGTACGCTTCTGATCTAGCTGTTTTCATCTGTTTCGCACTTTCTGAGTATAGCTCTATACCACAGGAGGTAAATGTAGGATTAGGTTTCGATTTCACCGTAAAGGAATATTACCAGATGATTGCAGAAGAAATCGGATACTTAGGTAATTTTGAATTCGATCTATCCAAGCCCGTTGGAATGAGGCAAAAGTTGGTGGATGTCAGCAAACAAAAAAGTCTCGGTTGGTCCCCCCCGACAGATACGAGAGAAGCAATTGGGAAGACTTATTCTTATTTCTTGGATGCGTGGATTTGATGCTTCCTCTTGCCACAAGTTCTTGGGACCAAGAGGAGTATGAGTCCATTCAGAGAGTTATAGAATCTAATCGATTTACTATGGGTCCGGAAGTCGAGGCATTCGAGAGTGATTTCGCTAAATTTTTCGGATCTAATTACGCTGTGATGTCCAATTCTGGTTCGTCGGCAAATCTATTGGCAATTGCCGCCCTAATACATTCTAAGCGGCACCACATCTCTGTGGGTGACGAAGTCATAGTCCCAGCTGTGTCCTGGTCGACAACCTACTACCCCCTACACCAATACGGATTGAAGATGAAGTTCGTTGACATCGATCGGGATACGCTTAATTTGGACTTGGATGAGTTGGAAAGAGCAATTACAGATAAGACAAAGATGGTCTTTGCAGTAAATCTCCTCGGAAACCCAATTAATTTCGAAAGACTTCAGGAAATTTGCCAGAATAACTCATTGATTCTTGTTGAGGATAATTGCGAGTCTATGGGTGCTAAATTCGAGAAAAGGTATGCTGGAACCTTTGGTGTCGCAGGAACATTCAGTTCTTTTTTCAGTCACCACATTTCGACGATGGAAGGCGGCATAACCGTGACGGACTGCGAAGAGTTGTACCAATTGATGATATCAATGAGGGCTCACGGTTGGACAAGAGGGCTTCCGAAAGACAATCTAATCACAACTAAATCTGATGATGAATTCATGGAGTCATTTAGATTCATTCTCCCAGGATATAATCTCAGACCATTGGAGATGTCCGGTGCGATAGGGCAGTCACAATTGAGGAAATTGGATAACATAGTTGAGGGCAGGAGGAGAAATGCTCGGGCCTTCCAGAGTTGTTTCTCTGGGATTAATGGTCTCAGAATCCAGAAAGAAGTTGGAGAATCAAGTTGGTTTGGCTTCTCAATGATCATTGAAAATGGCGCAAATAGGGCCGAATTAGTTTCTTTACTGAAAGGGGCAGGAGTAGAGGTCAGGCCAATAGTAGCGGGAAATTTTGTTAGAAATCCTGTTATTGAGATTATGGATCACGAAAAACACGGTAATCTTGAAGTCGCTGACCATGCGCATGATAACGGGCTTTTCTTCGGCAACCATCACTATGATATCTCCGCCGATATCGAGAAGATATCGGAACTGGTCAGAGAATTCATGGAAGGGTGAAAATGTCTGATGGAGCGATGATAGGAGAAAAAGAATTCACTGCTTCCGTTTCACATCTTCCATTGGTTTCAATCGATTTGCTGGTTCGAAACTCTGACGGAGCCATTCTTCTCGGTAATCGAGAGAATCGGCCTGCTATGGGCCATTGGTTTGTACCGGGTGGCAGGATAAGGAGGATGGAAAAACTCGGAGCTGCATTTCGAAGAGTTGCCAATAACGAGTTGGGTTTGTCGGTTGAGATAGAAGATGCTGAATTCCAAGGAGTCTTTGAGCACATGTATGATGATTCCGCTTTCTCTGACGAGATTGGTTCTCATTATGTTTCAATCGCCATGGTTCTCGAGGACTGCGAATTGGATTTGGCAAAACTACCTCAAATCCAGCATAAAGAATATCGATGGTTCAATCTTCAAGAAATTATCGAAGACGCCAGGGTGCATGAGAGGACGAAGGAGTTCTTCGTCGGTGATTTTGGAATCAAACCACAGTGACCGACTTCGCTAGATTGCGCGGCCTGTCCACGTTATTACCAGTGAATATTCCGAGGTGGTAGGCCAGCAACTGGAGGGGAATTAAATTGATTATCGGAGATAGCATTGGGTGTGTTGTCTGTGTGGATATGACTACGTCCGCAATCTCTGTCAGATGCCCATCGGAATCCGTAATCAAGATTATTCGGGCTCCTCTTGATTTACATTCCCTGATGCTCGTTTCCATCAGTGAAAGAGTACTATCGGTAGGGGCGATTGCGATTACTGGAGTCCCGTCTTCAATCAATGCAATGGGCCCGTGCTTAAGTTCTCCTCCCGGATAAGCTACACATGGGAGATATGCTACCTCCATCATTTTCAGTGCCCCTTCCTGAGTCAAAGGCGCGGAGATACCCCTGCCGATGAAGATGGCTGATTTTGAACCAGCAATTACTTCTACCGCCCTTTGGATTGAGCCGTCGTCTTCCAGAAGTTGCTTAGTAACTCGGCTTGGTAGTCTTCTCATTTCAGAAATTAATTTGTTATTTTGACTAGGTTTTTCTGACAAAGATAGTGCCAGAAGTGCGAATGAAATTATCATGTTGCTTACGGCTTTAGTGGATGCAACCGCGTACTCAGGGCCTGCATGTAGGTATGCTCCGTTTCCTGTGATTCTTGACATCGTTGAGCCAATGACATTGCAGATGGAAGAAATATTGCTACCATACAATTTTGCTTTCTGGAGTGCATCCAAAGTATCCTTAGTCTCTCCCGATTGACTCACTCCTATGGTCAGTGTTCTTTTGCTGCACACCGACTTAGCAGGGAATTCACTGGCTCGAAAGGCTTCGACCGTTATATTCGTGAATTTTCTGAGGAAATCCACGCCGACAAGAGATGCATAGTAAGCTGAACCGCATGCGACGATGTTTATCCTATCTAGAGAAGATATTTCTTTTCTCGACATTGTAAAACCTCCCAATTCTATGTTTATTCCGTCTGCAGAAATTCTCCCGCTCATTGCGTTGGATAGTGAAATTGGTTGATCGAAGATTTCCTTCATCATCATATGTTCAAATCTGCCTGGGTTCTGTTCTTCGTAAGTCCCTTCCAACAATTCGAAATCAGGGGCCATGGCCGAGTCAGTAGATGTAATCCCGTTTTCGGTCAGTAAGAAGACGTCCCCATCGTTTAGGTATGCTACCTCAGAACATGTCCCATAGAATGGTTGTACATCCGAGGATACACAAACGCAATCGTGCCCTCGGCCTGCAATCAAAGGAGCACCGTTCCTGGCGAGGAGGATTCCCTCCATCCCATTCATTATTGCAGCGATAGCCCAGGATCCTTCCAGCATCTGGATTATCTTGGTGAACGCATCGAGGGGGTTTGATTTAGAAGGCTGGGTCTTTATTTCATGGTCTAGGAGATGTACAATAACCTCTGAATCAGTTTCTGAAGAAACAGAATAGCCTAGGTTCTGCACCCTCTCGAGAAGATCTGAGGCGTTTTCGATTATTCCATTGTGTACAATTGTGATATCCCCATCGTTGCTGGAGTGTGGGTGCGCGTTCGAATCGGTAACACCGCCATGTGTGGCCCACCTAGTGTGACCGATGGAAATCTCAGCTCCATTAAATCTGCCATTTGCCTTCGAGACCAGATCGGAGACGAAACCAGTGGTCCTTTCGGTCTGAATCGGACCTTTATGTTCAGGGAAAATCGCTGCTAGACCGGCAGAGTCGTACCCCCTGTACTCTAGTTTTCTTAGGCCCTCCAGGACTATTGCGGAGGCGTCATCAGAAATGCACCCAAAAATCCCGCACATGTTTTACGCGCTAAGCCATTTATATTTCAAAACCACCCCGGAATTATCCACAAGTTATCTATTGGAAAATGATTGACCAGGATAATTAACGGAAAACAGTTTATCGCCAATAACACATTCCGACGAATATGACATTACTTCGTACCATATTTCCATGCTTGGATGGATTAGTAGGTGTCAAAATTCCAAAATGGAATGACGAAAACTCACCCTGGGAGATTCTTGGACACAATAATGGGTCCTTACTAAGTGAGCAAATCCGAACAATAAATCGAGGGGATGATTCGATTTTCATCCATCCCGATGCAATTGTAGCAGAAAGTGCTGTGATTGAAGGGCCATGCTACATAGGTCCGAACGTAGTGATCAGACATGGTGCCTACTTGAGGGGAGGGAGTTGGATATGCAACGATTCAGTAGTCGGAAATTCTTCCGAAATTAAGAATTCTCTTCTGCTTCCCGGTGCGAAGGCTCCGCACTTCAACTATGTTGGCGACTCAATTATCGGAGCTAATGTAAATCTTGGTGCGGGGGTGAAAATATCTAATGTTAGAAATGATAGGGGACTGGTGTCAGTCAGACTGTTGAACGGAGAAAGAGTACAAACTAATCTGAGAAAGATGGGTGCACTAGTAGGAGATGGGAGTCAGATTGGTTGTAATTCAGTAACAAATCCCGGAGCGTTGATTGGACCGAATTCCATGATAAATCCAAACGAGACTGTGACAGGTTACTTTGGGGCTATGTCCTGATAATTCTGAGGAAAATGATTAGTCCGTCGGTCAATGATCTCAATTTACTGGTCCCCCCCTTCCTCTGACTCCAATCGACCTGAACTTCGACGTGATCGAGTCCTTTTCTCCTGGCCAGACCCGCCAATTCGGCTTCTAAGTCAAAACCCCTGGATTTTATGTCCATTGCCATCAAAGCCTCAGAATTGAATCCCCAGAGTCCAGTACAGAGATCGGATATCCTTCTGGAGTTTCGTATGCTAGAAATCTTTGATAGGGCCCTATTTCCAAAATTATGTAGCCTACTCATGCCTCTTGGCCTGCCTCCCATGGACAAGAATCTTGAGCCCGAAACCACATCAGCTCCACTTTCCAGAGCCTCGAGTATCCTAATTACAGATTCAAACGAGTAAGATCCATCTGCATCCAGAAAAACGACCTTCGAAGTTGGGTTAAGCTTCCATTTTTCGATTGCCTGACTCATGGCAGAGCCCTTTCCCGTTGTTTTTTGTTGGTCGATAATATTGTCAGAAAACTTTGATGCGATTTTCTTTGAAGAGTCACTGGTTCTAACGTCGATGACGAACAAGAACCGGATATCGTAAAGATCTTTCAAAGTCGACCGCCCGTAATCCTCCAGTAGGAAGTTTAGCCCAACTTCTTCGTCCTTAACCGGAACAATGACTGTTACCGGTTCCATTGCCTTTGGCGTGTACCTTGGGCTTTTCACTTTACCACCTCATGGAATTGAATACTTCCTGTTTTGGCGCTTTATTGAAAGGGGCTGATGTGTGGCGAATAACATGGCGAAGGTGGAAGATGCGGTCATTCTTGCCGGAGGGAGCGGGACTAGGATGCTACCCGCTAGTCTTTTCATTCCCAAGGAAACCATGCCCCTCGTAGATACCCCTATCATCAATCATCTAATCTGGGAAGTTGCCAAGGCCGGAGTGTCTAGGGTTCACCTAGTACTTTCCGAAAGGAAACACGAGTTTCTCAGTGATTTCATATCTGACGAAGAACAACACGGTGGCGAGATTAGGCCAGATCTGCCGAGAGAGTCACTTAGACTGGGTTTGAAAGGATTGGAAATAATCCCCCACATTCAGAAAAGGCCCGGAGGGGTTGCAGATGCCATATCTACTGCAATCGAGTCTGTCGAGGGGCCTTTTCTCGTACTCCTTGGAGACATGTTGTTGTTGGAGGAACACTGGGGACCGCTTCATTCAGGGACGAGTTATGCTTCAGATGCATCTAGCGAATTGGTTTCCGTGTTTTCACAATCTGGATTGCCGGTAGTTGGCGCCTGCCCAGTGGCAAGAGAGGAGATTAGCAATTACGGGGTGGTCGAGATTTCTGATGAAAAGGTGAAGAGTATCGTGGAGAAGCCAGACATCGAGTCTGCTCCGAGCGAATACGTACTGTGTGGTAGATACATTTTCCCTGAAAATACCGGGGAAATACTGGAAATGTACCCTCTTTCAGAGTTCGGGGAGTTGCAATCTATTGAGGTACTAAATCACTTAATCGAAAATGGAGGCTTGCACGCAGTGAAGTTAGACCGATTTAGCATGTACGACAGTGGAAATCCCTTGTCTTGGTTAAAATCACAGATAGATCACGCATTACAACGAGAAGATTTAGGCGATGACCTGAAGACATGGATGGGAGAAAGGATAGGCTAGGATGTGGACCTTGCGCTGTCCAGGCCCTAAATAATTGAATTCTTAGTGTGATGTATATTATTTCCATTTTTGATATTGATAATAAGTTAGTTATCGCACGGGAAATCATGAGGCTACTCAGATACCGGCATGATGGAGAAATCTCATTAGGTGTAAAGTCTGGAAATGGCGTTATCGAATTGTCAAATGAAAGGACTAACATCCCC
This sequence comes from uncultured Candidatus Poseidoniales archaeon, assembly GCA_902601345.1. Lineage (GTDB taxonomy): Archaea > Thermoplasmatota > Poseidoniia > Poseidoniales > Thalassarchaeaceae > UBA36. The sequence continues at coordinate 35,126 of CACKMK010000007.1, read as the reverse complement.
CCAGATATGCTGAAATTGATATCAGATTGGCCGAAATACGAAGGAGCAATTTTACAGGAAATGAAGGATAAAACCATCACATTGCCATTATCTGAGGTGTCCCTCCTCTCTCCAATTAGTAACCCAGGCAAATTTCTAGCCATAGGAATGAACTATCAAAAGCACAGAGCAGAGTCTGTCGACGCTGGTATAACCCCTCCGAGGAATCAGATGTGGTTCTCAAAGCAAGTTAGTTGTATCAATTCTCCGAATGGGGACATCATAAAGCCCGATTCTACGATGATGCTTGATTACGAGGTTGAATTGGCGTTTGTCATCGGCGAGGAGTGCTACAAAGTCAACGCAGGGGAAGCTTCTCGCTACATATTCGGTTACATGGTCTGTAACGACGTTAGCATGAGGGACTGGCAGATGCACAATATGCCAGACAGGATTGAGTTGATGATAGGAAAGTCCCATAACTCACATGGCCCCATTGGTCCGTGGATCGTCACCTCGGACGAAGTACCCGAGCCGCACAACCTGAAAATAGAGTGCTATGTCAACGGAGAGATCAGGCAATCAAGCAACACTGATGACATGATATGGAATTGCTACGAACAGATAGAGTACCTATCGAGTGCTATGACACTCTACCCAGGGGACATCATTGCCACTGGCACCCCCCCTGGCTCAGGATTTAGCCCGCGAGGCTCATCGGGCAATGCCGATAAGGGAAGAAAAGGGAATGTTTTCCTTCAAAGCGGAGACGTTGTCAGATGTGAGATCGAGTCGATTGGCGTGCTAGAGAATACCGTAGTGTAGTGTGGGGTCTTATGTTGTACGGGAACATGAGCCAAACCGGCCTTACCACGAACTTGCTGATAGGCCACGCAGAGACCAATCATGGGGATACCGAGGTAGTCTCGGTGGACATAAGTGGATCTCGTGAGAGGACCGACTGGAAGGAGGTCGGCCAGCGATGCAGGAAACTTGCAAGCGCGCTAGAGAATACAGGATTGGAAGAAGGTGTCCGAATTGGCACTATCATGCCTAACAACAGGTCACATCTAGAGTTATTGTACGCAATATCCGGATTTGGGGGGGTTGCGCACACAATTAACCCTCGATTGTTCCCCGATGAGATTGTCTACATCATCAATCATGCACAGGATAGGGTTCTCTTCGTTGATCCATCTTACGTAGGCTTCTTGATAGGCCACAAACACTTACTCGAAACAGTAGAGCGCTTCTACATTACCGGGCCCAAGCAGAATGAGATTGCTGCAAGAATGAACGGGCTGGAGTTTCTTGTCGACCTGCTCCAAGAGGGAGACGACTCATTCCAGTGGCCTCAGCTTGATGAGGACGCCGCCGCAGTACTGTGTTACACCTCAGGAACAACTGGTAATCCGAAAGGAGTGCTTTACTCTCACAAGTCAATCGTGCTTCACGCGAACATTGTCAGCCTTCCAGACAGCTTCTGCCTTAGCGCGAGAGATACGATACTACCCATAGTTCCCATGTTCCATGTGAACGCGTGGGGGATGACCTACGCATCCGCGATGGTGGGTGCTAGACTTATTCTGCCGGGGCCGAATCTGGATGGCAAGAGTATTGTCAGGTTGATGTCTGAAGAGAATGTGTCCGTAGCACTAGCGATACCTACTATCTGGGAAGAAGTTCTTGATGTACTTAGTACCGATCCAATGCCTATTCGAGACCTGAAGAGAGTGGTCTCAGGGGGGTCAGCTGTTCCTTCTTGGGTAATCAGAGATTTCAAAGAAAAACACGGCGTTAACGTTCAACAGGCTTGGGGCATGACCGAGACGAGCCCCTTGGGGACTGCGAACACCCCATTAGGGAAGCACACAGACTTGGAACATGATCAAGCCATCGAACTAATGGAAAACGCTGGCAGGACGAACTGGGCTGTGGAAATCAGGGTCATTGACGATTCAGGTGAGGAAATAGAAAGAGGAGGACCAGAGGGGGCAATTCAGGTTAGGGGGCCGACTGTAATTCGGAGATATTTGTTTGATGAATCTGATGCCGTTGACGAGTCCGGTTGGTTCGAAACCGGAGACCTTGGGGTTTTGAATTCAGATGGATTCCTGACCATAACTGACAGATCAAAGGATCTCATAAAATCCGGCGGCGAGTGGATTAGCTCGATAGAGCTAGAAGAGATAATCAAGTTGCATCCGGATGTATATGATGCTGCTGTAATCGGTGTCAAGCACAGTAAGTGGTCAGAGAGGCCGATTGTGATTGCTGAGATGGTGAAGGGTAGTAGAATAGACCAGGCGGAACTTCTTGATTTCTATGACGGTAAAGTTGTCAAGTGGCAAAAACCGGATGCCGTGGTATTTGTCGATGAGCTCCCTCTTGGTTCCACAGGAAAGCCTATCAAAAGGCAATTAAGAGAGGATTACGAGGGTTATTTATTGGAGGACGGCGATAGTGAAAAGTGAAGAATTCGATGTAATCATAGTGGGTGGAGGTCCAATAGGATCCATAGCGTCGCTACTCCTTTCGAAAAAAGGGCTTAGCGTTTGCCTCATCGAAAAGAACGCGAGCCCCTACCCATTCCCTCGTGGAATAGCTCTGAACGGATTCACGATGGGCGTAATCGAGGAACTCCTCGGGGAAAAATGGCCTGATTTCGACTACACCACCGCTATCGAGGTCGGTTACGTACTCGGAAAGGATAGAATGAACGAGCCTTTCGGAAAAATGCAACCCCCAGTGATAGACGGGGAAATTCTTGATCTGGATCACTACGGTTTCATCAACTGGTTCAATCAACCACAACTGGAGCGTCTACTGAGGGCCAAAATTGAGGATGATGGTGGAATAGAAGCACTTTATGGTCACGAAGCCCTCGTGTTATGGGAAGATCAAAAGAACTTCATCAATATCCAGAACAATACCACGGGAGATACGAAAACTCTGTCTTCAGACTACCTGATCGGAGCGGATGGCGGTGGAAGCTTCGTTAGAAAACAGATGGGTTCAGAATTGAAATCACTGGGGAAATCAATTCACTTCCTGATAGTGGACATAAATGCCCCTAGATCTGCACTACAACCGGGGAAGGAGTTTGACGCAGGGGGGCACCAGATTATCGATCCTGATGGAAAAAGGCCGACGACATTCTTGCTGTGCGAAGGCAAGAACCACGGGACATACAAGAACACTTTCAGGTTTGAATTCGCACTAAACAAAAATGACGACCATGCTAAAATTCAGTCTCCAGATTCGATAAAAAAACTAGTCTCTCCTTACCTTGTCCCTGATGAGATCAAGATAGTCAGGTCCACCATTTACAAATTTAATTCTCTTATTTCCAAGGATTGGAGAAAGGGAAACATGTTCACTATCGGAGACGCTACCCACCAGACGTCCCCCTTCATAGGTCAGGGGCTGAACCTAGGGGTCAGGAATACCCTGAATCTGGTCAACAAGATTGATCTGGTATCCAAGGGTGTTTCCGAGGATCGCCTGTTAGATAGGTATCAAGTAGAGTGCTACCCTGACTCTGAATTCATAATCAAACAGTCATTGTTCATGGGAGGTCTGTTATTCAACGTGAAACCCCATATTAACCTCATAAGAGGAATTATCCACCGGTTAAACGGTGCAAGGGGCAAACCCATTGATCTATTTCCTGCGTTTGTCCCCGAGACTATCACAATACCGAATGGGTTCAAACCCAAAAAATCGAGTCAAAAGGGATATCCGATGTATAATTACAAGACAGAGGAAGGTCTGCCCAGATCCCTGAGGACATACAACCCCACAAAATACAGAATTCTATGTAAGGACTCCAGTGGAAATGTAGATGGTCTGGTTCAAGAAATCCCTGCCTCAATCCAACCCCTCGTGATATCTCTCAGCGATGGCAAAGATGGAAAGAAAACCTCCGGCACGTCGCTTGTATCTTGCCAGAGAGAGGAAGATTTGAGGATGCATCAGAAACTGTTCAAGGGGGTCGATTACGTTCTAATGGCACCTGGTTACACTATGCTCGGAACTTACAATAGAGGACAAGAGAAGAATATGATTTCAGATTATCTGTCAATGTTTTGTCTTGTTTAACACTCTGATTCAAAAAGAGGAAATCTAAAGTCGGCCATCAAGGATTAAACATGAGTCTTCGTCTTATCACACATGGCGGAGCCAAGACTGACAAAGTGGTTTGAGCGAACTAGAATTGGAGACACTCCGAAAGTTGGGGGAAAGGGCGCCTCACTGGGGGAAATGTTTCAGAAATTATCGGAATCTGGCGTGAAAGTCCCGAATGGATTTACTCTAACTACCGATGCATTTTCTAGATTCGTAGATTCTGAAATTCCCGAGAGAACATGGGACAACGTAAGAAACCCAGAGGGAGTGGAGGAGATCAGAAATGAAGCGATCAAGCAGAGAAGCCTCGGTAGGGCACTAGAGGTTTGCCTGAGAGGGGTTGATCCAGCAAAGGAGCTAGAGCTCAATGCTAGAGCGGCACTGGCAAGATCACTGGTGAGGGAGACGCCAGTCCCAGAATCCGTCAAACTCGCCATTGCCTCCGACTATGGTAAGCTATGTGACATCTATTACCCGGGTGTGGATGTGGCAGTGAGATCCTCGGCGACGACCGAGGACTCCAAAGAGGCATCTTTCGCGGGGCAATACGAGTCCTTCCTTAACGTGAGTGGCGAGGTTGAGATTGTCGAAAAATGGAGGAGATGCGTCGCCAGCATGTTCACGGAGCGATCTGTTGGGTACCATCTGGAGAATGGCCTACACCCTCTTGAGAGCGCTGTGGCGGTAGTCGTCATGAAGATGGCTAGGTCTGACAGAGCATGCTCTGGGGTTATGTTCACTATAGATCCAGATTCCGGCCATGGAGGAGTGATACACATTGCGTCCTCATACGGACTGGGGGAGCTTGTGGTTCAAGGAGTTGTGACGCCCGACACATTTACGATCTGGAAGGAAGGGCTCAGGAAGGGAAAATCACCGATTGTCCATAGGACCCTTGGTTCAAAGGAACAGATGCTGGTTTATGATGACGAACTGGCCAATGAAGTCTCCTCCGTAAGGGTTCCCCTGGACCTGAGGAAGAGATGGTCACTGGAGAGGGATGAGTGTGTTATGCTGGGGCAAATGGCGGTGTCGATCGAGGAGTACTTCGATCAGCCGATGGATATTGAGTGGGCGAAGGACGGAGTGACGGGAGAGATCTACATAGTCCAAGCAAGGCCAGAAACCATACACTCCAAATCTGAGCATAACAAGATGCTCATGTACAAGATAGACGAGAAAATCGCGTCGAAGTTGAAGCTAGAGGGCAGAGTGATCGCCTCTGGACAGGCCGTTGGGAAGAGAATTGGAGTAGGCAAGGTCAGGGCCTTCAGAACGTATTCCGAGGTTCTAGGGAAGAAGAGAGAATTGAGCAAGCTTTTGGATAGCGGGCTTTCCATGGAGGAGGTTTCAGATGAGATGGCAGTTTTCCAACAAGGAGATGTTCTCGTAACCGAAATGACTACACCTGACTGGGAGCCATTGATGAAAAAATCGGCACTAATCATCACAAGAAAGGGGGGCAGAACGTCCCATGCCGCGATAATCGCAAGAGAGTTCGGGATACCCGCTATTGTTGGATGCTCTGAAGCAATGGATATACCAGACATGACTGAAGTTACTGGAAGCTGTGCGGAGGGGGACATAGGCTACGTTTACTCAGGATCAGTCCCCTTTGAGATAGAGGAGTTTTCTATCGACGAGAGTGAAGTCTTGAAAACCAAGATAAAACTGAATGTAGGTTTTCCAACCAAGTCACTAGCAGATTCTAAATTACCGGTCGATGGTGTTGGATTGGCGAGGATAGAATTCATCTTATCCTCGGAATTGGGAATCCACCCTCTGGCTTTTGTGCATCACGACGAGCTGAAGAACTATGCTGAAACAGGAGAGGTTTCTGACAGCCTGAAGGCGTATCGAGAGGTTTTGGAGAATTCCGATACCGCAGAGGTGAGGACCCTCGTCGAGTCGTTAGAAAAAAGGGCCTGGGCTTATCCTGACAAACGAGGTCTTTTCATCGACAAGCTCAAGGAAGGAGTTGGACTTATCTGCGCCGCATTCTATCCTAGACCGGTGCTTGTCAGGCTTTCTGATTTCAAATCAAATGAGTACAGGGAGCTCCTGGGTGGTTGGATTTTCGAGCCGGTTGAGGAAAATCCGATGATAGCATGGAGAGGGGCGTCTAGGTACATGGATGACAAGTTCCGGCCGGCTTTCGAGATGGAGTTAGACGCAATGAAATCTGTGAAAGACGAGTTCGGGTTGGACAATCTACAGCTTATGGTACCCTTCTGCAGAACTCCTGAGGAGGGTAAAATGGTGACCGAGCTTCTGAACGAGAAGGAAGTTGGACCAGACACTGGAACTGAACTTTTTGTTATGGTCGAGCTCCCGTCGAATGTAATTGAGGCCGACAGGTTCATTGAGATGATGGATCTAGCTGGTGGTTCTATAGGTTCTAACGATTTAGTCCAGACTGTATATGCTGTTTCGAGAGATGACCTGGAAGGATACCAGAACCCCATCGACGCACGGTCTCCATCGGTGAAATCCATGATTAGGGAAATAGTGGAAAAATTCAACTCTAAAGGTCTTGAGATAGGAATATGTGGACAGGCTCCGTCTGATTTTCCAGATGAGTTTCCGCCTTTCCTAATCGATTGCGGCATAACTAGTATCTCGGTTACCCCGGATACTGCTGTGGCTGTCAGGGCTACAGTTGCCGAGGCCGAGAGGAATTCCTGATCCGCTATCAGCTATTTTCCACTATGAAGTCCATGCATGCCCATGCAACGTTCTCGGGCCTCTCGATATGAGTCCAGTGGAGGGCATCTGAGATTATACTGAACCTTGAGAACCTCCCTCCTTCTTTGGTCTGCAGAGTTGAGTATTTCCCCCCGGCCATGGCCTTAACATACCTCTTTTGGTTCTCCTTCCAGATCGGGTCATTCCTATCTTGGAACTCCCCCCCGGGTAATAGATCCTCGACATCATCAGGCCAGAAATTCCACTTGCCCCAATAGGGCTGGTCGCCTGTATGATTGGAGATAACTCCGTGGTCATTAGGCAGGTCGGCGAATATGTAGGTCGGGAATTTCAGTCTAAATAGCCTGAAGATTCCCGTGACATGGCCACCACCCAGCAGGCCTCTAAGTTTCCTCAAAAGGGGCATCTTTCTAGCACCTGGTATGTCTCTAGCCCTGAGCATCTCATCTGATCCCTGGAACTGCATCATAGGGAAGTCAGTGTCAAGTATGCTGAATCCCCTGGACCTGTCCGACCTTCTCTTCCCCTCATCCTGGAAGTCTGTCTGGCGGAACATCTGCCTTGTCAGCTGAAAGAATGTTTCCGTCTGATTCGGCATTGACTGGATGGCATCCCATCTGTCCTTGGCCTCACTGCCGGTTGGCGCCATAGAGCCCTCAATTGCGAAGGAGGGTGCGATGAAGCCGAAGGGGGCGCCTCCCCTGATCGCACTGCCGAGAAGAGGGGGGAAAGCCTTGGTCGCCATGATTCTGTGGGGTGGTCCTAGGAATATTCCACTGTCAGTTAGGTCGTACCATTCTTCCTCGAACATTGTCCATCCCTGTGATCCCCTGGAGTAGCTGATAGCAAATTGTGGGAACTCTGCGAGCATGTTATCCATGATTATGCACCCCCTGTCATGGCCGATGAAGTGAGCACTCTCGATTCCTAGCCCCTGGGTAAGTATGTCCTTCAGCGTGTAGGCGCAGTTCTCGAGATCGAATCTAGGGTCCACTGCCAGAGTCCCTTTCATTGGTATGATTTTGTTTGGGGGAACCATGCCATCGTACTTTGACATCGTATTGGGGTCCACGTTGATACTGGTATACTCCTCCAAGAATGGAACTGTGATTATGACAAATCTGTAATCTCCACCGCTGGGGTGGTTTACCATGTATGAGACAAGCCATTTTGAATGTTTCAGGCTGTCTTCGAAAACTCCCATCATGACAACTACAGGCGTGCCTTCCGGGTTTCCAGCGATTGCAATCCTATGTTTGTGCCCATCGATCTCCACGTACTCCACATCGAATGATACCCCATTGGTATCAGGTATGGAATATTCGCTTTCCTTCATGACGAATTCCTGATCCTTCGTACCAGATCTTGTACGTTCGCCAAGTCTCGATTAACAAGTGACTGCTGGGTTTCTTTGTCCAGATCTTCGTAAAAACTTGCTGCTGCGGGGCCATCGAGGTTCCTGATACCCGACTCAGCGACGGTGGGCCCCCATTGATTGTGCCCATTCGGGCCCATGCCACTGATCTTGTGAATCCTCTGGCCGAAGGACCTCGTCATCCTATCGCCGTCGGACATGTGTTCGTGCACGTGTCCGTAAGGGTCATGCCAGTAGTCATAGATGTGTGAACCTAGGACGTGCCTTCCCACGCCCCAGGCTATCTCATATCTCTCATCCAGGAATTCCGCCTTCGTCTTCAGCTGCATGTGACCCCGCCAAACGTCATCCAGATTGGAGACCTCGAAAGAGGCATGGCTCAGTTGAGGATTAATCCCTTGGCCCTCTGGAGCCTGCCTTGAATCCATTAGTGACAAAATGAAGAATGTGTGGTGGTCAGTTGGCACTTCGCCCCTGTCACACCTGAAAAAGCACCCATATGTTGCTTCACCCTCTGCGAATGTACCCTCGTAAAGTGGAGATGGGCCGGCCTTCTGCAAGCTCTCGAACATCTGAGGGTTGATGGAATGTCCTTCCGCTGATTTAGGGGATTCAAAGTATACGCTGTCAGAAGGTAGAAGGCCGAAAGTCTCCATCATGAACGACATCATCTGGTGGTGAGGACCAACCGGTATCGTTAGGACAACGTGACCAATCTTCAGCACATCCGGAGGGCCAGGATGCACGGTATTGCTGCCGTCGACTTTCCTATTGCCCGAGGTATCTTGTAACTTATTTGCTGGCCTCTTGTAGTGAATCTTGTCTCCATAGTTGTATTCTATTCTTTCTCTCGAAGGAGGGAGGGGTTCGATCTTCCTGCCGTATACGGCCTCTAGAAGGAGGTTACAAACTGGGTCTATGAATGAGACTCGCTTTCCTCCGCTTATCTTTCCCTCTATTCCCGGGATATTGTGCACCTCACTGCAGCCCGCTATATTTTTTGACAAGATATGGAGGTCTTCCTCCTCGCTCATCATCATTGCGAATCCGAGGAATTTAGCAGGTCCCTTGTGTGCCACATGACAGAACCCATCTCCACCAATGCCTCGTGAGTAGATTGTGTTCTCGTCCCTATGAACAATCTTCAGTCCAAAGTCTTCCACCCACCTTTCGTACCGGTCGAGATCAGGTACTGAGAATCTGACATAAGCGATATCCCATGCCTTGGTCAGAGGTTCTATTTGAGGTAGGGACTCTGCTCCTTCCAGATGGCTTTCAGTTCCGTCGTTTATAGCTTCGAATAAATCCAAGTCTCTGTCTACAAATTGAATTATGTCTGCGGCGGTCGGGGTTGGTCCCGAACTCTCTTGTACCATGGAAATCGATGCGGGGGGGATGATTTAGAATTGACGGAGAGTATATTTTTTGGAATCACATCAGGACTATGATTTGCCCGTCTTTCTCTATAGTTTTGACTTCTCTTAGTTTGTCACCTAAACAGGGTCCGTCATCACACACTCCTGACTCCGGATCAAAAGTTGCCTGATGGTGCATGCACTGAATGAGGCCGGTTTTCCTTTTTATTAGGTAAGCCGGGTCTTGGCATAATCTCCTCCCATCATGAGGACAGGCGTTGAGCCATCCGTACACTCCTGTATTGGTTCTAATGACCAATGCCGTTAGCTTGTCAGCATTTTCAGGTATCTCGATCATCTTGACCTCCCCCGAGGAAAGGGATGAGCTTTGTAATCTAGCGACTTCGGTCAACATAATCTTGCCTTTCAATTTTCGAAATATTGTCGGTCTCCGGGGTTTGGTACTCTTAGGATGTTTAGCTGGGTTGCGAGACCTATGTAATGGCCCATGACTAGGATCAGCTCAATCATGGCCTTATCGGATCCCAACAAGTCAAGAATGGTCTGGTAGCTTTTATCTGAGATCCTGTAGGTTTCTAGATACTCTTTCGTCATGTCGTATCCAGCCTTCTGAAATGGCTCTTCTCCTGTCTCAAAAAAAATGGGTTCCTCCGAGTTGTAGATAGAGTCCAATACCTCCTGCCTCACTCCTGCCGCCAATGCTATCCTGCTATGTGCCCAGAATTCGACGTTACTTCTGAAATGTGCACCGATTACGCATATGGCCACTTCCTTCATGGTTTTTGGGACATTTGTGGTATTCGACCTTACGGCCATCCCTATGTCATCCAGGGCCCTCGCCATTTCGGGATCTGTGTACATCCAGCCATTGAAGGGCCCGGGTAAACCTCCATTTGATAGGGTTCCAACACCCCTCTCAGAGTCTGTTATGGAAGTGAAAATTTCCTTCATTTCGGGTTCTAATGACTCCAGTGTCAGATAGCCCAGCCTAGGCAAGTCCTTTACATCCAGATTTACCGAATCCCACGTGCTCATATTCCTCCGGTGCTAACCAAACGAATAATAGTTGTTTGTCCTCTGCCATAGGTTTACTTTTTTCACTAGCTTTTATTTTTTATATCTGTTGCAGATATAACCACTATCTGGTTTATGTGTTCACTCTTTCAGAGAATGACATGGCCCTAATCGCCGGCTATGCGAGATCTCCATTTACCCCCGCAAATAAAGGTCAATTGGCTAAAACTAGATCCGATGAAATGGCCTCCCAGGTTATAGACAAACTACTATCGGATTTGGGCTTGGAGGGTACCAACATAGATGACCTTCTCGTGGGCTGTGCCTTTCCAGAAGCCGAACAGGGCTACAACATGGGTAGGATAATCGTATTCCTGAGCGAGTTGCCAGAAGCGGTCCCAGGTGCGACAATAAATCGTTTCTGTGGGTCCTCAATGCAGGCAGTTCAAGATGCTGCTACGAAGATAGATTGCGGACTTGCAGATGCAATAATAGCAGGTGGCGTGGAGAGTATGAGCAGAATCCCGATGACGGGATTCAACCCAATGCCGAACCCAGAACTTGCAGCAAACGTAATGACCTCGATGGGAACAACGGCAGAAAACGTCTCAAAGGTCTACGGAATCGGGAGGGAGGATCAGGAGGAATTTGCAGTTAGGAGTCAGAAGCTCGCTTCCTCTGCAATTGAAGCCGGATTATTCTCATCCGAGATCGTGCCGATACATACTCAGGAGGGAGTAGTGGATGCTGACGGCTGCATACGGTCCGAGACGACTATTGAGATCTTGAAAGGCCTGAGGCCATCATTCGATGTTAATGGAACTGTAACTGCTGGGACCTCGTCCCCACTAACAGATGGAGCGGCATTCGTCTTGGTCTGTTCTGACGAGTACGCCAAAAGGAACAACCTTGCCGCTCTGGCAAGAGTCAGAAGCGCTTCAGTGACCGGGTGCGCCCCTGAGATAATGGGAATAGGACCGGTGGAGGCTACAAAAAAAGCATTGGATAAAGCGGGTTTGAGTCTAGATGATATAGACATTATAGAATTGAATGAAGCTTTCGCGGCGCAATCGCTCGCGGTTATTGGTGAGTTGGGGATTGACATCAATAAATTGAACCTCGAAGGAGGGGCTATTGCTCTTGGACACCCACTGGGAGCGAGTGGAGCCAGAATTATAGGTAAAGCTGCCCAATTACTAGCAAGGAGCGCGGGCACCTACGCTCTAGCAACACTATGCGTGGGCGGAGGAATGGGGATGGCAACGGTTTTGGAAAGAGTTTAGGATGTCAAATAGCATAGAGAATGTAGCCGTTATCGGGAGTGGCGTCATGGGAGCAGGCATTGCTGCCCATTGTGCTAATGCCGGATGCAACGTCTTACTTCTTGATATCGTCGGGGAAGAAAGAGACAGGAATAGTGTCGCGAATTCTGCGGTCAAAGTAATGATGAAATCAAATCCAGAGATGCTGACTCACAAGCGTAATGCCAAACTAATCACTACTGGGAACATTGAGGACGACTTGTCCATGCTATCTGAGGTCGATTGGGTGATAGAGGTGGTAATCGAGAATTTGGATGTGAAGAGGGACCTGTACAGCAATATTTCCAAGCACATCGGGAAAAGTACAATCGTTTCTTCAAATACATCAACAATACCTAGAAGTAAGCTGGTTGAAAATATGCAGGCAGAGATGGCTTCTAGATTTCTTATCACTCATTTCTTTAATCCGCCGAGGTACCTACCTCTGCTCGAGGTAGTCACAGCGGATGAAGTAAATTCCTCTATCACAAATAAAATATCGTCATTCGCAGACAATATGCTTGGGAAGAGGGTCATTTTATGCAATGATACGCCTGGTTTCATAGGTAACAGACTGGGTGTGTACTTCATTCAAAGGGCCCTAAAGGGAACCATTGATCATAAGCTCACGATTGAACAAGCTGACGCCATGCTCGGTAGGCCGATAGGAGTGCCTAAGACAGGCGTCTTCGGCTTGATGGACCTCGTCGGAATTGACCTAGTCCCGCACGTTACGGCAAGCTTATTGGAAAATCTTCCTGAAGACGATCCTTTTCATGAGATTGCTGGAACTGGTGTAGAAATCGTTGATGACATGTTAGCTGAGGGCTACATTGGTAGAAAGGGGAAAGGGGGGTTCTATCGTCTGAACACGGAGGGAGGACAGCGTGTTAAAGAGGCTAGAGACCTAAACACCGGAAAATACCGCCCTGCCGACAGAAGAGCGGCTTTCCCTTCTGCAAAGATGGGTAAACAAGGATTGAGAAGACTCATTGATCACCCAGACAGGGGGGCCAAATTTGTGGCTGAAGTACTCTTGGACACATTGTCTTATGCTGCCCACTTAGTACCTGATGTGAGCGATGATATATACTCAATTGACACTGCTATGAAAATAGGGTATAACTGGAAGAAAGGCCCATTTGAGATGATGGACTCAATCGGTATAGTTAGCGTGGTTGAGCGTCTGGAAGCCTCAGGGAGAGGAGTGCCTCCCATGCTGGTTGAGGCTGCCAAAAAAGGGTCATTTTACGAGGTTGTAGACAACGAGACTACTAGGCTAACAACCGAAGGAAAAATGGAAATCATTGATAGGCCAACAAACACCCTTAAGGTGGCGGATCTGAAAAGACATGGTGCGCCAATCAAGAAAAATGGCTCAGCAAGTATCTGGGATATGGGAGATGATATCCTCCTCGTAGAGTATCACTCAAAGATGAATGCAGTTGATCCATTCATCATCGAAATTCTGGTTGATGCGGTAGACATTGCCGAGACCGGTGACTGGAGGGGCATCGTAATTGGCAATGATGGTGCAAATTTCTGTGCCGGTGCGAACCTGGGTTTGGTCTTGTTCGCGATTAATCTCGCCGCATGGAAAGATGTTGAGGAATTCATAGTTGCAGGACAGGAGGCCTACCAAGCCCTGAAGTTCTGCGAGGTTCCAGTTGTCGCTGCCTCTGCTGGGATGTGTTTGGGAGGGGGTGCAGAAGTCCTGCTGCATTGCGACGCAGTCCAAGCCCACTGTGAGTCTTACATCGGCCTAGTCGAGGTCGGAGTCGGCATCGTTCCCGCCTGGGGAGGTTGCAAGGAGCTCCTAGGTAGGCTGTCAGAATTCAAACTTGTATCTGAGGGACCCATGGGTGCGGTTATGAAAGCATTTGAGTACATTGGTACTGCAAAAGTCTCAAAATCTGCCGAACAGGCAAGAACGATGGGTTTCCTGGCCCCCAATGATGGCATAACGATGAACAGAGACAGGCTTCTTGCAGATGCGAAGAAAAAGGCAATCGATTTGGCAGAGGGTTACTGCCCCCCAGAACCTAGGAATTACGTTCTCCCCGGAGAAACCGGTTTATTGGCCTTGGAATTGGCGATTAACGACTTCGCACTTGCGGGTCAAGCTACTCCTCATGACGTCGTTGTGACCAAGAAGCTGGCACGCGTGCTAACAGGAGGGAGCACCGACATAACAGAGTCGGTGGAAGAAGAAGAAATTCTGGAACTGGAGAGGGAAGCAATAGGTTGGCTTGGTAGGCAGACAGAAACTCTGGATAGAATGGAGCACATGCTCGAGACGGGTAAACCACTCAGAAACTAAGGTGAAAAAATGGTAGACTGGACCCCGCCAAATCGCGAGTATGATTTCCTATTCAACGAAGTCTTTAGCATGACAGAAAGGCTTCAGAAACTTGGTTTCGAAGGGTTTGACGAGGAATCGATTGCAATGATGATAGAGTCCTGGGGCAATCATGCAAGGGAGGTGTGGTTGCCTATCAACGAGGTTGGCGACAAAGAAGGACTAGGCTTCGAGGGAGGCAAGATTACTATGCCTGATGCTTTCAAAGACGCTTACAGAAAGGGCGTAAAAGAGGGATGGTTTGGAACTTCTTGCAAACCTGAGCATGGAGGAATGGGGGCGCCTTTGCTGTTCCAATCAGTCCCTTGGTCGGAGTACGGGACATCCACTTGCATGGCTTTGAGCGTCTTTCCTGCCCTATCTGCTGGTGTTTACGAGGTGATTACCGAACATGCAGAAGATGACATAACTGACACATATGCTCCTCTTCTCGCATCTGGCGAATGGGCTGGGACAATGTGCCTAACTGAACCCCATGCAGGTACAGATCTTGGGATGATAAAAACCAAGGCGATGCCAAATGAAGACGGGTCTTACTCGATAACTGGGACGAAAATATACATCACGGCCGGGGAGCATGACATGGCTGACAACATTCTACATCTGGTCCTGGCGAAGGTACCTGGTGGGCCTAGTGGCACTAAGGGGATTTCCCTTTTCCTGGTTCCCAAGCTCTTGAATTCGGATTGGTCTGGTGGGAGGCCTTCGATGAACACTGGATCACTATCTGACTCTATTAACGGAGTCAGCTGCTCAGGAACAGAGGAAAAAATGGGCATTCACGCTAGCCCAACATGTGTGATGAATTTTGAAGATTCCATCGGTTGGCTGGTAGGCCCGGTACATGGGGGAATGCCACTCATGTTCCAAATGATGAACAGAGAAAGACTAGCAACTGGGATGATGGGGCTTGGACTTTCCGAGATTGCTTATCAAAACGCCCTATCATGGTGCAAGGACAGAAGACAAGGGAGAGATCTGAGAGGAGTTCGGGATCCAAACGAAGAAGCGGATAGCATCCTCGTCCATCCAGACGTTAGGAGAATGCTACTGGAATGTAAAGTGAATAATGAGGGATGCAGGGCCCTGGCTTCATGGACAGGTATCCTGTTAGATGAAATGAATAGTGAGGATAAAGAGACTGCCGATAGGGCTGAGGCATTGATCGCACTCCTGACTCCAATCATAAAGGCTCATTTTACTGATATTGGCTGTGAGAATGTTGATACTTGTATGCAAGTAATGGGAGGGGCTGGTTACTGTTCGGAGTATGGTGTGGAGCAGTTCTACAGGGATGTCAGGATCTCCAAGATATGGGAAGGAACGAATGGCATACAGGCCTTGGATCTGGCAGGCAGGAAGATTACCCAAGATTTCGGAAAGAATCTGAGGCATCTCTTGTGGCCGATGACAGATTTCATCGAGGAAAATCGAAAGAATGCGGAAATGGCTGAGTTCAACAAACCTCTTCATCAGGGTGTTAAGGGACTTCAACAGCTCACACTCTTGATGATTTCCAGCGGAATGGCAAATCCTAATTTCCTGGCCTCTGGAGCGACGGATTATTGCCGCTATTTCGGCAATGTTCTGATAGGCTACATGTGGGCAAGAATAGCTAGCGTGTGTTTGGAGAAGAAAAACGATACATTCTATGAAGCAAAATTGGCCAGCGCTAGGTTCTTCTTCCAAAGAATATATCCAGAGACGTTTGGGTTGGCGGCGAGAATTCAGTCAGGACCAAAGCCACTGATGGAATATCCCACGGAGATGTTCTGATGAAAGAGCCCTCCAGGAGTCTTCGGATGAGGTTTAACAGAGCTAGCAAAAAGGCGTGGGCCTTATCCTCAAGACCATCTAATGATTTACTCCTGAAGATGTACGCCCTCTACAAACAAGCCACCGAAGGAGACTGTATCGGTAAGGCGAAGGGAGGCTTGAAAGAGAGAGCCAAGTGGAAGGCTTGGAATCAAGTTTCGGGCACCTCTAAGTCTGATGCAATGAGGAGGTACTGTGAAGTTGTCGATTCATTCTCTTTGACCTAACCTAACCTAGAGTCATGCAGGATTTATCGCCAATTTTAGTTGGATCACAAGGCAAACAATTCTTCTAACCAAACTTTGTGGGAATAGACATGCACGTAGAGGAAAGGAAGGTGCTCAGGGAGATAGACAAAATAACATCCCCATTGAGATTTAGATTGTGGAGTTTGTTTAAATTCCCAGCATCTCGCTTCGCGGGCCTAAGGATCGATAAGTTAGACTCGGAGTCTTGTGTTGTTTCTGTTCCAGGGGGATGGAGGACGCAGAATCCATTCAAGAGCATGTATTGGGCTATTCAGGGGATGGGAGCGGAGCTCTCAACCGGGGGTTATGCCCTAGCCGTCGTTAACTCATTAGGGAGGAGGACAAGGACACTGGTAGCTGCACAGGAGTCTAAATTTAGAAAAAAAGCCCTGGGCGAGATAACATTTAGTTGTGAAGATGGCGTATTGGCAAGAAAGGCCGTAGAGGAAAGTATCCAGACTGGAAGTCCCGTAAGCGTTGAGCTGAAGTCTACAGGGAGAGATGCTGCAGGGGATGTGGTTTCCGAATGGGTCTTTAAGTGGAGCTTCTCAATCATGGAAAAGGGGGAGGTCAGTTGAAAACCGCTCTCACCGAGGATGCGGGGATTGAGTATCCGATTATATGCGGGGCAATGTATCCCTGTTCAAATCCAGAGCTGGTCGCAGCAGCATCTGAGGGTGGAGGAATAGCAATTGTGCAACCGGTATCCGCCACCATGGTCCATGGTTATGATGACCCAAATACAAGGGAGGGACTGAGATTAGCGATTAACCGTATCAGAACCATTACTGACAAGCCAATTGGATTCAATGCTCTGATTGAGAAGGGCAGTGAAAGATACCTAAATCGGATGTCAGAATGGATAGATATTGCTCTAGAAGAAGGAATAAGATTCTTTGTAACCTCACTAGGTAAACCAGACTGGGTTTGTGAGAAAGTCCATGCAATGGGAGGGGTAGTTTACCATGATGTCACAAATAGATTTCATGCTGAGAAAGGAATCGCTTGCGGGGTTGACGGGCTTATATGCGTAAATGACAGAGCCGGTGGTCACCTCGGTCAGATGTCGATGGAAGAGATGTATGCAGATCTATCTGATCTCGGCCTTCCACTAATTTGTGCCGGAGGGGTCGGAAGTGAAAAAGAGCTCAAAGAAGCAATGAAATTAGGCTATGCCGGTGTTCAGATGGGAACAAGGTTCATTGCAACAGATGAGTGTACAACCCCGCAAGATTACAAGGACGCAATAGTCAAATCGGGAGAAGACGACATCACAACCACGACCAAATTGACAGGCGTCCCAATAGCCGTAATCGGAGACAAAGGAACAAAGCAAAGGGGGAATTGGCTGGTTCGGAGACTATTGAAGAGTAGATTCAAACACAGGGTTAGAGTTTTGATAACGGGAATATCTTTTTGGAGAATGAGGGCGTTAGCGAGGGGAAAGAAGAAATCTTCGAAGGATTTATGGTCGGCGGGAAAGAGTGTGGAAACCATTCGGGGTGTAGAGTCTGCTACTACCATAATGAGAAGACTTGGAGACTCATTGGTCAATTGAAAAACAAATCAGATTAGCACTGACGAATAGTTTTCCAACCCTTGTGCTGAAAGACTCACGAATAAGCGCTTGGGAGGTTCATGTCCAGATGGTACCTCATTTTCCGAAGTGACACGCAAAGTACGATGTAGGCGATATTGGTGGACGCTGGGGGATTTGAACCCCCGGCCTTCTGGTTGCAAACCAGACGATCTTCCAGGCTGATCTAAGCGCCCTGAATCAATCGGAGAGGCCCCTCATTATTGAGTCAAACCGTTGGGATGAAATCCTAATCACGAGTAATCAGGCTAGGAGAAATTGCCAGGATCCCCATTAGAGATGTGAACAGAATTACCACTAATACGTCCCTATTCCCATCTAAAGAATTCTCTTGAGGCTTCTGGGGCAGAGCTACTTCTGGGTTCGGCTGGTTGTGCACGTCTTCTCTGAAAGTTACGGAAAGGTTCCCTTCTGAGATGGAGGAGTTACGCATTATTTGATGTTGGAGTTGGATGGTTCCTGGCAGGAGGCCGTTCTCCGGTCCTAGCAATATTGCCTCTGTTACCATGCATGACTCGTCCACCTTGCTGCCATTTTCATCCAAATCACAAGAGCCTCTTAGCCAGTTGGTGGAGAAGTCATCTGAACCATTGAATAGACCGTCACCATCAGCGTCGAACTGGATTCTATGACTCACTCCCCCCCTCTCGTCTACATTCATGAAGAACAGAAAGTCTGTTTGGACCAGCACGTCATCCGGAATGGTCTGAGGGGTCGTTCCCTCCTGAGTCAGTAGAATGGTGTACTCCTTCGGCTCGTGAGCGGAAACTACCGGCGAAAGAAGAGAAGCCAGTAAGAAAGATGCGAATGCCAGTTCAGGTATTCTCACATGTCCCGGATAGTATGCGATGGCTTGAACATGACTGACCTTATGGGATAGGCATGGATGGCCAGAGGGCAGCTATGGCTTTGGCATTGGCTGCTTGCATAGTGGTGGCAGGAGCATCGGCATTCCTGTTGTTGCAAGATAGCGAAGTCGGTGTTTCGAATGATTCGGAATCAATGGTAGATCCGCTGTTGCAGGACGAGGGGCATGACCATAGGAACGCCAGTCAACACATCCTCTACACGGATAACATCCAACCGGTTTCATTCAACCCTCTGACTGCACCTGGCAATGCTGAGGTCCAAGTTTCAGACTCTCCGGACGGGAGAAGGTATGCATACATCGCAGGATGGAGCGAGATGCACATCGTGGATGTAACGGACCCAACCAATACTACTGTGACTGGAGTCTACATAGACCCCAATACACAGGTTCTTGATGTCAAGTACCTAGTATACAACAACAGGGAGTACGTGATTGTTCAGAATCAACTGGTTGACCCCGGGGCTGCGGATCCCAATGTGGGAGAGTGGGGAGATCCTGCTCAGGTTACGGTAACTTTGGTAGACGTGACCGACAAATACGAACCCACATTTGTCGATGCCTGGTACGACGCAGACCACCCAAGCGGCCCTCACAACCTGTACACTCACATGATCGATAACGAGTGGTACATCTTCGTAGCCAACCCTGACTACGAGTCCTGTGACATAGGACAGGGGGATGCCTGTGGAGGGATCACGGTTGCGCATCTGAACTTCGCAGGATATGGCGATCTACCACGGATTGTGAAAGTGGGAGAGGCAGAGGTGAGTTGGGAAACCACCAGAGGAGGGTGGATCTACATACATGACATGACAGTCCAGACATGGCCCGGAGAGGACTCCAATGATCCGCGATACGGCAGAACATACGTCTATGGGGCATACTGGGAAGCCGGACTGAGAATTTTCGATGTATCAGAAGTCCCGCATCCGGGCAAGGACATGGTGGAGTACCTAGCCATAGCAGCAGCCTGTCGTGGTTCCTTCGGGACCCAATTGGGTTGTAACTGGAGGGCTCCGGAAGTTGGGCTATGGATGGACTTCGAGGACTTCGATGGCGATGGGCAGCCAGACAGCGGAACAACTGGGAATGAGAATGGGGGGAGGGCCTCATACATCCACTATGCCGAGCCAATTGACGAAATGGTAGATGCCACCCATCTTGGATACCCTTCTGGCAAGATTCACATGACGATAATAGCTACCGAAGTCCTTGAGACCACAGTGGGCACGGGAATGGCCTACCTGCTGGACACAACTCCATACGAAGTCGTCAACGGAAATGTGAGATTCCTGCCCCAACTTATCCACGGTTGGGAGACCCCATTCGCGGATCACCACTTCATCCCTGGAGGGGAAGAGTGGTTGCTTTTCAGTCCGCATAATGCAGACCACGAGATCTTCCAGACGGGCCTCCCGGGGTTTCCGGACAATAGCCACGGTGGTGCTTGGGATGGAAGGATATACATGGGCAACTACCACTCAGGACTTTGGGTTATCGACATAGAGTCCCTTATGGTGGCAGGACTTGAGAACGGCAATAAGACGGAGGCACACATGGGATCAACAGTTGGTTACCACCTCCCACATGGAGCCAACGGCGCCCCTCTGGACAGTTCGTACTACGACTTCGGGTGGACGCCATTCATCTGGGCGGCTGAGCACTACAAGGGCTACACGTACTTGTCGTGCATCACCACCGGTTTGTACATTGTCCAACTCGATATTGACGAGCCTTATGGCAACCCTGCCTCATTATGAAGCGGCTGTACTAATTGGGTGCAGTTTCATAAAATAGGCATCCCCGCATGGGTGTATGGGCACTAGGGTTTGGCTAGCGGTTTCCATAGTAATGCTGGCCCCGGTAACTGGTTGTCTATCTTCTGAAAGCGAGGTAAGTAATGAAATCGGAGGCGAGGGTTGGGTGGATCCCGTTACTGAGATAGAGGATGCTAACCACTCTCACAGCGATCTTCTGGCACACAGGTTATCCACCTCAAATGCCAAGCTCATCGACTATCACAACCTGAATTGCGACGGCGAGGTCTACCCCCCTCCAGAGTTGGACAACACTGCAGGAAGACCTTGCTTCGACGAGTGGAAGAACGTTGGTCCGACTCCCGGAGACAACTCGGAAATCGCGATTGAAGGCAACTTCGATGAGGACTGCAAGATTCACGGGGATGGCAGTGGTGGCTGCTTCGCCTACGTCTCGAGTTACAACCAGTTCGAGATCCTAGATATCAGCGAGCCAAATAACATCAGGCTGCTTTCTACGTACTATGCTGAGATTGCGAGGATGATCGACATCAAGGTGACCAAGGACAACAACTGGGTGCTGGTGAATCACGAATTGACCAACAGCGAGTTGGACCCGATACCCAACGATGATGATGCAAACAGCGGCATGAACAGATTGGACGTAATTTACGTGGGCGACAAAACAAGCCCAGTGAAGGTCGCAGAGTGGAACAACCCCCCAGCAGGATTCCACAATCAGGACCTAGCAGTGTACTGCGATTGGGACGGAGCGGTGGACTTCAGGGAGGAGTGCAGCCTGTTCATATTCGGAGCGGACCCTTATCCGGAGATGGTAGAGGGGGGTTCGGGAACATTCTACAAGGGGACGCAGATATTCTACGTCCCTAGAGGATTCGAGTCCTGGTTACCTAACCAGAACGACGAGCAGCAGAACTCCAGCAGGGAGATCCTCAGATGGGGGGGTTATACCCCTGAGCCAGACACCACATGCGGCGGTTCGATATTCAACCATGATCACGTGTACTTCGTACATCCAATTACAGGACAGCGTCTTCTAGTAGCTTCTTACTGGGGTGCTGGCCTACGAATCGTAGATGTCAGCGAACCGCCAATCCTAGCAGACCCCCTCGGAATCTCTTGGCCTCCGGAGGTAGGGAGGTGGCTGGGTTGCCCCACGGCTGACGATGGTTGGTACGGTCCAGACGGAGGCGGACATGCCAACATGACTCCCGAGGAATGGCTAGACGCAGAGCAAGGGAATGACAACATCCACTACGCGGTTCCCTACGACCACCTAGTGTGCAATGGGATTAGCGAGTACGTACCTCAGGCAGAGTGGCCATCGGAATGTGGCTCGGGCCCCAGTGATGCGACTTACGGAGTTAACTGGCGCCACTACACCATCATCGCACCCGAGTATGGCAGCAATGCCGGGCACACTGGCTTCCTCTGGACTATAGACACGACTGACCCAACCAAACCCTTCCTTGTCTCTAAATGGAGACTACCGGGCGAGGGGACGTTGGCAAATGGATCTAAGCACCCGCAGCACTACATCCCTGGAGGATATATCTACAGCCCCCACAATGGGGATACTGGCGTAAATGGTCATGTCTACTGGACCCACTACCATGCGGGGAACTGGGTCACTGATCACGGAAGAATATGGGAGGAGCTGGTATGGGAGAACGGAGTGGCCGAGCCAGACAGGGGTTTCCAGGCGATAGAAGAGCTAGCCCCCACTCACACAATCGGATATTACTTGCCGTCTGGGCCATACTGGATAGAAGACCCCACTGCCACATTGGGGTATGACATGGCCGACTGCTGGGCCTCTTGCATGATTCCATTCGATTGGGGGCTGCAATACGACCCGCGTGGATTCCTATTCATCTCCGAGATGGTCAGTGGGATCTACGTGGTCCAGTTCGATGAGGACTTCGACCCGAGATACAACTATCCTGCGCTTTGGACCATTGAAGATGATGATTGAAATGAGTAGGGTACTAGTCGTAGCACTTCTATTGTCCTCCTTGGCAATTCCAATGGTTTCTGCACACGGTGCGAATGACTTCTCGATTATCATGAGGGGGTCTAGCATTCAGCCAGGAGTAGCCGAAGTGATGCAGAATGACTCCGTCACGTTCTACAACGTGGCTGACGCCAATAGGACGATCAGAGTGGACCTGGATGGGGATGGCGAATACGACCAGAGGTGCGAGACGGAGCCTAGTAACTCCTCGTCCGTGAGGGATGAGTGCTCGTTCATACTTGACTGGGACAGGTGGCCAGCGGGAAATTACTACCTCGACGTATTCGATAATGGGACCATCTGGAACACGCTAAACCTAACTGTGATTCACGATAACCACGAGGAGGCAGGTCCCCCTAATGGGTACTCATTCAACTCGGAGAATTCTGTGGATGATGATTCAAGTTGGACAAATGATGGCCGTCTAGCTATGTCAGTCATGCTTATCTTGGTTTTCTTAGTCGTAGTAACTAGGCAAAGGAGTGGATGAATGAAGATGGCCAGGATGTTCTCTGTTTTCCTCGCGTTGTTGATAATTTCCTCTTCCGGATGCCTCTCTGGCGAGGTTGATGAATTCTACGGGGAGGATATATCCCCGCCCATTTCAGTTGATGATTTCGTTCTAATTGATGAAAATGGTGATACTGTCTCTATGTCTGATTTCGAAGGGAAGGTGGTTGTGGTGGCCTTCCTATTCACTAGATGCCCGGACATCTGCCCGGTGGTCAGTGCAAATCTGGCATTCGTCGAGCAGGAGCTCGGCGACCTGCATGGCTCTTCTGTTCAGATCCTGACTGTTACAGTCGACCCGTGGACGGACAATGCTAGTGTCCTGAACAATTATGCCTCCACTAGGGAGCTCGGATGGCCGCATCTGACGGGTGCAGTCGAGGACTTGGAGCCTGTTTGGATGAACTTCGACGTGGGCCTGACAACGTATGACACAGATGTGGACAACGACGGAGTCGCCGATGGATTCGATAGTTGCCCCGACACACCAGAAGGGGAAGAAGTCGATAGCAACGGGTGTGGAAAGGAGACCCAGCAGCCACAGGGTGACGTGGTGACTAACCACCACCCACTTGACTACTGGGTGGATCACACAACAGGCACGATCATAGTTGACAAGCAAATGAGGCAAAGGGTATGGTGGGGAGACACGGACTGGAACCCTGAGCTCGTTCTAGAAGACATACTGAGCCTAGTAGAAGAAGAATGAAATAACCCCCTACTAGGAAGCAGGACTATGTCTGTGGGAGTCAGAGCGGCGATTTTGGCCCTCTCCTTCCTACTTGCAGGTTGCATTGGCCCTGAGGGGACGGAGATACTGGGGACGGAATACAGGAATCCGCCCGATGCGCCGGACTTTACTCTGAAAAACCAGTTTGGGGAGGATGTTTCTCTATCCGATTTTGATGGGAAGGTTGTGGTTGTTGCCTTCATCTACACTGCCTGTCCAGATGTTTGTCTGATCATATCCTCTAATATCGACTACGTGAGCCAGAACCTGGGAAGCGAATCAGAATCCGTCGAGTTCATCTCAATAACCATTGATCCCGCTAGGGATACCACTCAGAGGCTCTTGGAGTGGACCACTGCGAGAGAGTACGAATGGAACCACCTTACCCACGACAGGGGCTCTGTTATGCAAGCAGTGTGGGACGAATGGAAGGTCGTTGTGGATGCTGATCACATTGCGAACAGCCTTCCGCCGGAAGAGGCAATACTGAGATTCGCAGTTATGGGTCCTGACAACTCCACGGTAGTGACTGACAACCCATGTGTAGACGCATACAACGTATCCTGCTACGGCAATGGTGGAGAACTCGCTGAATACGCGCTAACAGTGAATGCCGAAATGGACTACGACATGAGTAATGGGACGATTGGAAATTGGACCGAGGATGGCTCGTGGAAGTGGCTACTCCATGTTTGGAATGACTCAGACGAAACATGGGAACCCACTGATGCTAGCATCTCTGAAATTGACATTGGATTCGATACGCACTTAGCATGGATAGCGAGTAATGCAAATTTGAGCATGATGCCCCCAGGTGTTGATTGCAATGGCAGAGGATGGGTCATGGGGACGGGAGCAAGCGCACATTGCATGTGCGATGACGGATGGGACAGAGGTTCCGAAGACTGGATGTCTTGTGTTCCAGAAGGAAACCCAGAAGTGAATGATGGAAATCTCACAGACCCGCATGAGGAGAGTCTGGGAGAATACGAGATTGGGCACTCGACTGTCACTTTCATCATTGACAAGGAGCAGAGGAAGAGAGTTGCATACTCTGGCATCCACTGGGATGTCGGGGATTTCCTTCATGATGTCAAGGCACTAGCAGAAGAGTGATTCAGTATCTTTGTCAGAGCAGAGGCATCTTCCTCAGCCTCTCTAGGTCTGGCTGATACAGCTGCCTAATGTCGTCCAGACCAAGGACCAGCATCGCCAGTCTCTCGAGGCCCATTCCCCAGGCGCATACCGGCCACTCGGTACCCAATGGTTCTGTAACTTCCGGCCTGAAGATTCCGGACCCTCCGAGCTCGAGCCATTCTCCCTTCCAGAGTATGTCGACCTCTGCGCTTGGTTCAGTGTAAGGGAAGTACGCAGGTCTGACTCTGACATCTGGATATCCCATCTTTGAGTAGAAGGTCTTCAAGGTCGAAATTAGCATTGGTAGGCTGGCATCGGGCTCGTGGATTATTCCCTCTATTTGATGGAACTCCGGCATATGAGTTCTGTCTATGGTCTCCTGCCTGAACACCCTCCCGATTCCGAAAACTCGGGACGGAGTGTGGGGGTTGTCAGCGATGTGCCTGACGGTGTTAACCGTGGTGTGAGTCCTTAGCAAGGCCCTCTGAGACTCTTCTTTGTCGAAGGAGCCCCCCCATCCCTTGCTACCAGTGTCATGGCCGTGCTCATGCACCTTGGCCCATAGATCGAGGTATTCCTGGTCAACTTCTACATTTCTAGGCTGATTCAGATAGAATGTGTCTTGCATGGTTCTTGCTGGGTGAGACTGGGGGATGAATAACGAATCCATGTTCCAGCCAGCTGATTGAACGTAGTCTCCTTCTATCTCTGAGAAGCCCATCTCGAGGAAGACCGAACGGATCCGCTCGATAAGCGACTGCATTGGGTGCCTCCTGCCCCCTGTTGGCATGGGAGCAGGTGCCTCTACGTCGAATGGCTTGAATTCCGCCCCTATCCATGACTCGGTCTGCAGCATTTCTGGCGTCACCTCGCCTATCAGTTTGGTCTCCTTCAACGAGGAGGAGTCCAAAGAAGAGCCGGGTTTAGTGAGTTTCCAAGTTCTTATGGTTACGTCCTCGAAATCGAGCAATCCACTTCTAGATGAGAAGTGAGATAGCATCTCTGAATCCAGGTTAGAGGATTCAACTTCGCCCTCTGAAAGAGACAGTATGAATTCAGACCTTCTATCGATTTCTTTTGATATCTTCGAGTCGTCTGATATGATGAAAATGCCTGATTCTATATCAATACCAAGACCCTTCAGAATCCCTATCCCCGGTCCAGTTTCCGCTCTTTCAAAATCCGATGACATCAGAGACTTCATCGTCCTTTTTTCACCTTCTAACTCCGACATCCAGTCCCATAGTCTTGATTCCAGGAGACCATTCTCAGAGGCTCTTTGGCCTTCATCACCCAGAGAAACCATCCTAGATGAGGACTCACTCAATACAAGCAACCCCTGCTCCTCAAGTTTCTTCCCTGCTCCGGCGACGTGGACCTGGTCTTCCCAGCCAGTTTCTGAGAGAATTTGTTCCAAAGTCCACTCCCTTGTAGAGTCGGTTAGCATCGCCCGTAGCATCCTACGCTCATTGTTTCCGAGATCCATATCTACGTCTCCGTTCGATCCAGAAGTCATTAACACTTGACGGTTGCCGATAATTGGCTTCCCTAGCTCACTCTTCTTCTGAATTCCACAGATCGACCCCGCAAGATGGGCATGTGAAGGTCTTGGGCTTCCTGCCCTCTATCCAGGTTATCTCAGCACATCTGCCACATAGTATCGATGTTCTAATTGGCTTGTCCAAGGTAGTGTCAATTCTGAACATGGGCCTACCTGCGTCGCGTAACTCTATGGCCGATGGTTCCCACTCCTTGTGTAAGGGAGAATTATCGGCATCATTTCCCATGGCGATTCCCACAATCAATAGTATCACCCCACCGATTGAAAGAGGGGCTGAAAGTCCGATGGAGAATGCAGACCCGTCGCTTAGGGTGAGCCCGGAGCCGATAGCGATGCACAGCCAGGCAGAAATGATCGTATTCAATTGGCGATTAGAGACTCGGGGTTTCGAGCCCATGGGTGTTCGACAGAATGACGAGATATGAGAACTTGCCACATCTCCCAATGTGGAGGGTTCAAGTGGAGGATGTCTTAGCGTAGTGCAAGCCTCAGTAGCTCAGCCTGGTAGAGCATCTGATTTGTAATCAGACGGCCGGGGGTTCGAATCCCTCCTGGGGCTCCAAAGATGGAAGGGAGAGATACTACTATTGATATTGAAAAACAGTATTTTATAAATAACAACAACAGTAATTTCCTTGTGAAACTGGAGTGCAACATAGGCTCTAGGGGAAAATTCCTTCGCTTGATTTCGGGATCGTTCGGAGTCCTGGTCGGAATTGTCGCAGCTTCTTTCCTCTATGTTCAGGGAATTGATGTGGGCGCAATGTGGCTGGTCCCTGCCTCTCTGATTGGAGGGGGATCATTTGCTATCTTCGAAGGTTGGTCAGGTTGGTGCGTGGCTAGAGCTTTGGGATTCTGGACCCCGATATGAGCCAATTGTCAAATGTCAAGATACGTTCGTGTTAGCGTGAGCGCACGGATTGTTGATGGCAAGGCTCTTGGGATAAAAATCCAAGAAGAGGTATCGGAGAGAGTTTCTTCACTGAAGGGACAAGGGGTTGTTCCTCACCTTGCTGTAGTGATAGCGGGAGACGACCCTGCTAGCCATGTGTATGTAAGGAACAAAGAACGAGCGTGTGAGAGGTGTGGAATAATTAGCACTCGGATTGACATGCCGGGAAGTTCGAATCTAGAAGAAATCATAGAAGTAGTTAGCTCTCTTAACTCGGACCCAAATATCCACGGAATACTAGTTCAAAGTCCGGCACCGGATGGAGTCGACGAACTGGCAATTGCATCGTCCATACTTCCGCAAAAGGATGTTGACGGATTCCATCCTGTCAATCTTGGAAAACTGGTACAGGGTCAAGCTGGCGGACTAATGCCATGTACTCCATACGGAGTAATGAGGATCCTAAAGTCTAGCGGAGTGAAAACTCGAGGAGCTAGGGTTGTGGTTCTGGGTCGCTCAAGGATAGTTGGGATGCCCATGGCACTAATGCTAGCACAGCCTGGTTGTGATGCTTCGGTCACCATAGTTCACTCTAAGACTGAGGGCATTTCCTCAATATGCAATCAGGCAGACATACTGATTGCTGCAGTTGGTAGACCCCATATGGTCAGGAAGGAATGGGTTAAGCAGGGCGCTTTCGTCGTTGATGTTGGTATTTCTCGTGTAGAAGGCGGGTTGGCAGGAGATGTTTCTCCTGAAGTTTCGGAGGTTGCAGGTTGGATCACACCCGTCCCAGGAGGAGTAGGGCCAATGACAATAGCCGTGTTGATGGAAAATACGCTCAGGGCCACAGAGATGCAACTGGTTTAGTCGAAAATTCCCATCTCGAACTTCGCGTCCTCGGAAGAGTGGACCCTAGGGTCCCAGGGAGGGGAGAAAGTCAGATTCACGTGAACGCTTTCGATTCCCTCTGTAGCTAAAGCTGCCCTATGCACAGCCGCCATCAACTCTGGAGCGACGGGACAACCGGGACTAGTAAGGGTCATCTCAACCTCTACATGGTTTGAGCTGATGACCACGGAGTAAATCAGTCCCAAATCGGTAACCTTCAGATTTAGTTCTGGATCCTCGACATTTGACAGAGATTCCATCACCTCTGATTCTGTGACCAACCTAAGTCCTCCCCGATAGCGAAGAAGCCTCTTCTTGGACCCTCTTGAACATATTCAGAAAACCGTTCGCTCTGCTTGGCGTTAGTGATGACCTTATGCCCATCGAGTCCGCGAATTCTGGAGACATTGCCGCGACATAGGAAGGACTCATTCCGTTCACAGCAATCGCAGTTACCGCAATCAGACCCTGCACAATCTGCGCATCGGCCCCGCCCCTCAGGACGAATTGCCCCTCTTCGTCAAGGTCGCAAGAGACATGTGCACGTGATTGGCAACCATGTACTTGGTTTCCATCATCCCACTCTTCGACGGGCAAAGGAGAGGGGTTCCTCTTTGCGTATTGGAAAAGGAGCTCGTACCTCTCCATGGAGTCGAAGCAGGATGAGAACTCCTCGACAATGGAGTCCAACTGCTCTGGCCAACTCCTTCCATCATCCACGACATCGCCTCTGGACCATTGGACTTGAAATTGCTCATTACTTGTCCGAAAACCTATCGACAACATATCTCAGATGCTCCACGAACGCTTCTGCCTCGTCCATGGTGTTGTAAAGCCAGAAAGAGGCCCTGTTGGTAGATGGGACCCCTAACGCGTCCATTAGAGGCTGCGCACAGTGATGGCCCGTCCTCACTGCGAATCCTCCCTCGTCCAACAGTAGGGCGAGATCCTGTGACTGTATTGATTCGTGGAGGAAAGAGACTGCCCCGCTACTGTCCCCTCTGGTTGGGTCTCCATAGACGGTTATGCCATCTATCTCGGATATTTGCTCAGCGGTCCAAGATGCGATTCTGTTTATGTGCGAATGTATCTCTTTCATGTCATGCCTGTCCAGCCATTCAACAGCAGCCCCCCAGCCTATTGCTTCTGCGATCCTGGGGGTTCCAGTTTCCAGCATTGCGTGTCCCTCCTGGAAGGTGGATCCTTCGACACTAACCGTCTTGATCATTGATCCCCCAGTCATAAATGGAGCCATCTGCTCCATTGCGTCTCGCTTAACCAAAAGGCACCCTATTCCAGTTGGCCCCCCCCATCTTATGAGCAGATATCGCCACGAAGTCTACCCCGGATTGATCGAAACTAATTCTCTCATGGGGGGCTCCCTGTGCACAGTCCAACAGAACTCTTGCACCTTGGGAATGGGAGAGTTCCACGATCCTCTCTATGGGGTTCCTGATTCCTAGAACATTGCTGGTATGCACCACGCAGACGAGCGATGCTCCGGAAACGGCTACCTCGAATGCATCCATGTCAAGAGTGAAAGAGTCTGTGTCGATTGGGACGTAACGAACTTCTACACCTTTCTCCTTGGACAGTTGCTGCCAGGGGACTATGTCAGCATGATGCTCCATTTCAGTGAGAACTATCACATCTCCGGAGGAGAGGTTCTCTCTGGCCCATGCAAAAGAGACCAGATTGATGGCCTCGGTGGCTCCGCTTGTGTAGACCATCTGTTCGGGAGAGGTCCCAAAAAAGGAGGAAATAGACTTCCTAGCCCCCTCAAGAGCGGTAGTTGCCTCATCAGCCAGAGTATGATTGGCCCTGTGGGCATTCGAGTTGTATTCCGAGTAGTACTCAGACATCGCATCTATTACGCACTGTGGTTTTTGAGACGTAGCTGCATTGTCGAAATAGACTAACTGCTTACCATTTGGCAGTTTCCTATCAAGAATCGGGAAATCTTTCCTAATCAATCCTACATCCATTCCCATGTCATCAACTAACCCAGCCAGAAGGTTATGAGTTTTGAATTCGTGTATAACCAAATGGGCCATTCTAGAGTCTGTCTTGGTGCTCCTGCCGGGATTTGAACCCGGGTCGCCGGGATGAAAACCCGGAATGATGGACCGTACTACACCACAGGAGCGGCATATTTCCGAGTTGCTACTTTCTCATAATCAGTTCTGTTGCAGATTAGTGACCGAATTGTTGTCCAGACCCCTCCACCATTTGTTAAGAGGAATGAATGCTGCAAACGAAAACACGCATACTAGTATCCAGAAGAGTGGATTGTCCAGGTGATTCATGAATTCATCTCCCCACACACCAATGAGTAGAACCTGTAGGCCGAACCGTATGCCTCTGCCAAATATTCCAGCCAATACGAATGGTCTGATATCCATCCTTCCTGCACCTGCAGTCCATGCAAGAAGTTTGTAAGGAATTGGAGATATAGCCGCAACAAACACTCCTGCATCCCCGTATCTGACCAATATCTCATCCAGTCTCCTGGACAATGAAGGTCTGGCAAACCTACCAATAATCGGCCTTCCTGCATAAAGTCCAATCCCATATCCTCCCAATGAGCCTAGAACACTGGAAATGGTGGCGACAAGGAATATCGCGAGGAGTTCTAGCGTACTAGCCGCCTCTAGAGACATTGGTATGATTAGTAAATCTGGAGGAACTGGTTGGATTATGGATTCTGTGAAAGAAACCAGAGCAAGCCCAACCAATCCGAAGTTACTCCCCCAATCGATCACAGACGACGTTATCTGTTCTAGCACGTTTGTTCGCCACAGGACTTCTGCATAACCATTACTTTAGGCTGCAGACTGAAATGATATAATACAACTCTAATTGGAGATTTACGACGCATGACCATGGGTGTACCAAATGTTCTGGACACGGCCGCCCTAATCAATTGGCCAATCGAGTTACTTGATGGGGGGTATGTCGTGGAAAATCAGAGGTTGGAGGTCAGTAGGGTTTCTCCCGAACGGATGTTGTCTCTTGAAGCTGCGAATCTCATGTGGAAGAGCCCAACAATAGAATCCATAAATCAGGCAACTAAGATTTCCCTCGACACAGGTGACTTGGACGGCCTCTCAGAAACTGACCTGTCACTTCTCGCACTAGTTATCGATATCAAGGGGCACTTGTACACTGATGATTACAGGATACAGAATGTATGCAGTTCGTCCGGGATTAAGTGGTCTCCCGTGGGGACGGTTGGAATCTCAGAGGCCTGGGATTGGGAGCTGAAATGCAGAGGATGTGGGAGAGTTAATTCTGGGAGAGGGAGAACGAGGTTCGCCAGAGAGAGTCCTGGAGAGTGCGAGGACTGCGGATCAGAATTGAGGCTTAGGAAGATTTAGTCACTCTTGCTCGGAGGCGATGTCTTCGGTCATCCCCCCTCTATCCATGTCCCCTATGGCTGCCATCTCGGACGCTTCCTTCATCCCCATCTGGAATTCGCCCTTGGCCCTTCCAACCCCTCTAGCCAATTGCGGTATCTTGTTTGCCCCGAAAATTAGTATCCCGAATACTACCAGGATGACGATTTCTGTAGACCCTATTGCCATGCTAACAGGACACGGTGTGAAGGGCTTTGTTCAAATGTTTTGGCATCGTCCGCCTTCAACCGCCTGAAACTGGAGGGAGGAAGGCAACTTCAGCCGAGTCATGGAGCTCACGGGATGTATTCGGCTCTACAATTCCATCGATTGCCACTCTCATTCCGGAATCCAGCATTCCCTCTAATTCAAAACGCTCTGCCAATTGGATTAGAGTTGTCCCATCTGGCATATTGACTTCTATCTCTCTAGTCCCCATTTTCTCCGCCAATGGCCCGAACATGAGCATAGTTACCTTGATCGCTCTGTCATAGTTCTTGGCATCTTCCATATTTCGGGGAAGGGTTCCGAGCAAATCAACTCACCTACCCAATTATTAGCCGTCTCCGGATAGCCGCAAATTAGTGATTAAAGCGGTAGTTTTCGATTGTGACGGGGTGCTATCTGACAATGGCTCCTCTTGGCAAATGATTCACAGAAGCTTCGGAACTGGGGAAGATGACGGGGGAGAACATCAGGAGGCTCTAGAGATGTTCTTGGATGGTAAAATCTCGGAGGAGGAATTTGTTACTCACGATATCAAACTATGGAGGGAGGTTCGTCCAGAGATCCATAGGGATGACATAATGCGTTGCTACAGCGGGGTAGGGCTAATTGAGGGTGCCAGAAAGGTAGTCGAGAATCTGAAGAGAAGAGGAGTTTTTGTAGCAATTGTTTCCTCTGGAGTAGACATCTTCGTAGGTGCTATAGCAAACATGCTGAAGGTAGACGACTGGGTTGCAAATGGTTTCGAATGGGATGATGAAGGGTGGCTATTGGGTGGCCTCCCAACCAGGGTTCTAACACATGATAAGGGGATTATGGTCGAAAAATTAGCAAAAATAAACGGGTTCGAGCCATCACAAATAGTTTCTGTGGGAGATTCCAGCACAGACTTGTCAATGAAGATCCAGGGGTCCAAATTCATCGGATTCAATCCAAGAAGAGAGAGGGCACTGGAGGCTTTCATGGAAGCAGGTGTCCCTGTAGTTAAAGAGAAGAATTTGAGCCTGATATGGCCGTTAATTTTCCCTGGTGAGGAAGTCCCTTAGCTAGATGAAATCGATTGATTCCGTCGCGAAAGTATGTAGATTAACCACAGTGAGAATACATGGCTTTGGCTGGAATCCCAACATTCTCTGGAAATCTGTCTGATCCTGCCAAGTGGAGCTGTGTACCATGAGTGTGCCCTTGTGGTCCCCGACAAAATGCCCATGCACGTGCCCAGTCACGAAAATATCTGGAACGACTGGAATTACCATCCTATCCTCTGGCTCAGGAGAAAGCGGCGTTTTGCCACCCCATGAGGGAGCGAGGTGCCTCCTCTCAAGCATGGCACGCATGGCCATCTCCGGTTTGGAATAGGTGACTGACCGAAGCGTGGCTACGAAATCGTCTATGCTCTTTCCGTGGTACGAAAGTATTCTGATGCCATGAAGGCTGAAGTCGCAGGGATTTCCAACAAATGTGGTATTCGAATAGTCCTGTTGTACCTCTGGATCTAGGGCTGGCTGGGGCTCTGCTGGTCGAACGGCGTCATGATTTCCGGGGAGCATCACCACATCGACCCAATCGGGTATATCTTCTAGCATCCTTGCCAGCTCCCCGTATTGATTGAATAAGTCGGTGATTGCTAGATGCCTCTCCTGACCGGGATAAATTCCCACCCCATCTACCCCATCACCTGTGAGAACGAAGTATTTGACGGTCTTAGCCAGAGGGTCGTTCTTGAACCATTGAACCATCTTCTCCCACTGAGGTGCGAGGAAAGTCTTGCTTCCCAGATGTACGTCGGACAGGAATGCTGCGGAAACGGCCGAATCCTCCCCTGCTTGGGATTTGGAATGCTGTCCTAAGGGAGGTTTGTGTATGTTCTGAACCCATAATATGGGTTCTCTCTCACCGGAAGAGAAATTGCCACTAACTCCGACTATCTCGTCATCCATCAGTCCGTCTAGAGATGGATGCAAGGGAGAGGCATCAGAAGGTGGCTTGATCATGCACCTGATCTGAGTGCTTTCATCCTCCAAAACGAAGCTCATCCAACCATTCTTAGTCCACCTTACATCACTAGATAGTCCAATGATTGTGAATTCTGATTCCTTGTTTGTTAGCCTTCGGCGATTCCTCCACGCTTCAGAGTTGCTAATCGGCCTTCTTGGAAGAACTCCATGAGAAATCATCATGCTTCTAATCTGCGCAAGTCTACTCTTGAAGCAGGATTGCATATCTGAAATTCTCCCCTCGGTAGAAGATTGCCCGGTTATATCGAAATGAATCTCGATCTCCGAATCAACTTCTCTTGCTTCCAGTGGGAAGTCGGAGCTGTTGAATCCTGAAGACGATCTGGGCCTGGGGATCGCTTTGTCGGGGGCAGGGAGGATTGGGGCAAGGACCCTGCCGTAGGGAGTATCTTGTTCGGGCCTGGGTAAAGTCGATTGAGAGGGGGATTTTTGAGTTTCATCTGGGGACTCAGTTGGATATGAAGAGATGGCCAGTAACTCATCTACTGTTGCTCCATTTAGAAGCCTTACACCTGATGAATTAGCCGCTTCTATGAGGGGGAGGACATTCTGTAGTTTTTCCAGCTTCTCTACCGCACTAGTCTGAACAATCAATCCCGCAGAGGAAAGTTGGTTGTGCATATCTTCCCAACTCGGCGAGCGCATACGAAGACCGTCATATGTGAACGCCCTTGATGGTATCTGTCTATGAGATTCTTCCAGATGAATTACTCGTCCCAATCGATTAGTGATGCAAGATCTATCTTCTTCAGGGATTGAGAGACAGTTTTCTTCTCAGAGCCCCATGAAATCCCCCCTTCCCATTCGTCCGTACCCAACAATGACTGTCTGTCTGGGTCTTCTCCCGTTATGACTCCAGCGGGATCGCTACTTAGTGAGGTCTCCTTCTTTAATCCATCATCTAGCCTATCAATAGCCTCCAAGGCCAATCTCAGAGCGAACGAGGCGAATGAGCGCTTGTTATCGAGACGATCGTTATCTCCGAAATCCATTCTTCTGACCAAGAAGTAGTCCTCGGCAATTACTGCAACGTGAACCCTTCCGACTTCCTTATCTTCTGAAGACCCGCTAGGACCAGCGATTCCTGTCACTGCAATAGAGATGTTTGATCCAGACTTATATCGTGCCCCCCGGGCCATTTGAACAGCAACCTTGTGAGAGACTGCCCCATAACCCCCCTCATCAAAGGCGGAGCTTTCCACGCCC
>CACKMK010000006.1 GCA_902601345.1 uncultured Candidatus Poseidoniales archaeon | reverse complement strand
CCCTGCAGCGCAGGTACCAGAAGGTGATCGAGGAGGCGCCCTCGCCGGCGGTCGACCACGCCACCAGGCAGGCCATGGGCGAGGCTGCGGTGACAGCAGCCAGGTCGGTGGGATACGTCGGTGCCGGGACTGTGGAGTTCCTCCTCGCGAGCAACGGCGAGTTCTTCTTCCTCGAGATGAACACGAGGATACAGGTCGAGCACCCGGTCACCGAGATGACAACGGGAGTCGACCTGGTCCAGAAGCAGCTGGAGGTCGCAGCGGGCTTCCCGCTGGGGATCTCCCAGCAGGACGTGACGCAGAGCGGCCACTCGATAGAGGCCAGGGTGTACGCCGAGGACCCGAGCAACGGCTTCCTGCCCTCGATCGGGGAGCTGGCGGTCTGGAGACCACCCTCGGGGCCCGGGATCAGGGTCGACTCTGGCGTGCGCGAGGGCGACTCGGTCACCATCGAGTTCGACCCGATGCTCGCCAAGCTGATCGTGCACGCGCCGGACAGGCAGTCTGCGATCAGGAGGCTGGACAGCGCGCTGTCGTCATTCGTTGTCCTGGGCGTCAGGACCAACATCGACTTCCTGAGGAACTCCCTCGCCCACCCCGCGTTCCGCGAGGGGGCGATAGACACGGGCTTCCTCGACGCGACGGACCCCACCGAGCTGGAGGGCGAGCACCCTGACGAGGCGCTGCTGGTGGCGATAGCCGCCTCCGCCCAGAGGCTCGGTATGGACAGGGTCGCGACCGCGGGCGCGGAGGCGACGGACGACCACACGGGCCACCAGGGCGACCCGTTCAGGACGCTGGGGAGGGTCTTCCCCTGAGGTGATGCCATGGAGTGGAGCGTTTCGGACGGACCCGGGAGGTACAAGCCCACCCTGCAGGAGAGGGACGGCTCGGTATCGGCCACCTCGATGACAATTGACGGGAAAGACGTCGAACTGCCCCAGGTCTCGGTGGAGAGCGAGGGCAAGCCCGGCAGGGCGATCGTCACAATCGAGGGCTCGAGTAGGTTAGCCCACGTCGCGAGGTCCGGGGACACGTGGTGGGTCCACATCGACGGGAGGGCCCACGAGGTCACACTGCACGAGCAGGGCAGCAGCTCCTCAGCGGACGAGGGGGGCCTGAAGGCGCCCATGCCCGGAACGGTGCTCGAGGTGTTGGTGAAGGTTGGTCAGAGGGTCCGCGAGGGCCAGCACCTGATGACGCTGGAGGCGATGAAGATGGAGCACAAGGTCCTGGCACCCAGGGCGGGGGAAATTACCAGTGTAGGATACTCCGAGGGCGAGAGGGTCGACATGGGTGCACCACTAGTCGACATAAGCGATTAAGTCAGTTCCACCAGCTAGACCATGGCCTATCGAAACCAAAGGGAGCGGCCTCGCGGAGATCGGCTGCGAGCACCTTGCCAACCTCCAAGTAACGCTCGATCAGAGAGCGATCTAGAAAAGCCGCCTCTTTCCAGTCATCATTTACCATTGGTGAGAAAAGTGCCACAAAGACTCGAGAAGGAGGACCTGGAATTCCTCGACACGACGGAAAACCAGAGTGAAAGGGGGCAGTTCATCACCCCGCCTGAAGTTGCTGACAGGCTGGCCCAGGACCTCTCTGAATTGTCCCTCAACCCGATCAAAGAAGTTCATGATCTCGGATGCGGGCCCGGAGCTCTGTCTTCAGCAGTGAGGAGGATGGACTCAACGATACGGGTCACTGGCTACGACATACACGAAGAAGCGGTAGCAAAATTCAACTCACGTTTCCCCGATCACGGGAGGGCATACCATCGCGATATCCTCCTAGACCCCAAGATCCCCAACATGACCGCAGCCATCTCTAACCCGCCCTACCTGCTGTCCCGCAGAATCGGAGATAGCAGGACCGCAGAGATCCTGGAAACAGACTACTTCAAGTCCGTCAGTGGGAAGCTGAATACCTTCTCACTCTTCATGGAAATCGCACTGAGAGAATTGGCCGACGGAGGCGTGGCCGCGTTCATCATCCCAATAGCGATTACTAATCTAGACGACCACAAGGGAATAAGGAGCCTTCTAGTTGAGGAGTGTGAAGAGATTAGAATTACCTGGAAGACGGATTCAAACCCATTCAAAGACCAGGGCGTGGCCGTTGAGACCTGCATAGTCAGCTTCCGGAAGGGCAGAGGGGAGAAAAGCCTCGAAATCCGAGAATGGGACGGATCGGAAATCACGAGGAGGAGAGAAATCAAACAGACTGAATTCGACATCTTCCCCACTATCGATGCAGTCGACCTCCCCGAGCAGCAGGGGACCGAGATCTCCTCGATGTGCGATATCGTCGCAAGCGGGTTCAATTGGTCTCCAGACTGGCTGGAAATCGCCGGAAGCGCCCCACCAGAGGAGTACCAACAAGGCATGCTACCGGTCGTGGCGGGGAGAAACCTGTCGAAGGATGGCAATTTGACCAATGACATATCAATCAACTACCAGTACCTCCGTGAGAACGGCGGGATCGTCCGTGCTTGCGATTTTGACAATCATTCAACGAACCGACCACGCCTAATTATCGGCGACATCGGCACGTCGGCGATCAAGGTTGCTTACACGGAATCGCCCTGCCTTCCGATGAATTCGGTCAAGGTCATCTTCCACAAGGGTGACGACAGCAAAGCCCTAATGGAATTGAGGGATTACCTTATGACCGAGGATGCGCTCATCAGGCTCAAGAAAATAACTCCCAATCTCCATCTCACCAAGTCGAACCTAGGAAGCCTGAGGGTCCCAGTCTGGGGTGACGCCGAATGACGTGGCAGGTCTTCGACCTCTATTGCGGGGCAGGAGGCCTGGGCCTCGGCTTCAAAAACGCCGGCTTCGATTGCAAAGGAGGAGTGGACTTCTGGGAGCCTGCAGTCAGGCACAACACCCGATTGCTCGGGCATACATCACACCAGGCAGAAGTCGCAGAGTCGGATCAGATCATCATCGACTCCGGCTGGAACGCCGACACCGGGTTGCTCGTGGGTGGCCCTCCCTGCCAGGGTTTCTCCCTAGCCAACCAACGGCGCTCATCGAAAAAGGGCGCCGATCAGAGGTCAGAGGTTTTCAACTACGTCGGTCTGATTAACCGACTCAAGCCAGCCTCATTCCTCCTGGAAAATGTAGGTGGGATGAAGAACACGAAGAATAACGCCGAGAAAGCCAAATCCACCGTCGCAGAGCTGACTGAGGACGATTACCACGTATCATCCAAGTTGCTGGTCGCGTCAGACTACGGCGTACCGCAGGTCAGAAGAAGAGTCATCTTCCTCGCCTTTCGGAAGGACTTGGTCCCCGACGGATTCGATGCCGGAAGGGCATTCCCCGAACCTACGCACCATGACTTCTGCAAGCAAGTCAATTCCATAAACGAGCGTGAGGGGTTCCCCGAACATGAGGACGAATCACGCGATCCCGCCTACTGGAAGAGCCAATTTCTCAAGGGAGTCATATCGCCCGAGACGCACCCCAAGCGCCACATACTACCGGCAGTCAGCGTCAGTGAAGCGATAGAAGACCTGCCCGAATTGGAAGCCGGCGAGTCATCTGAGGTTCCCAACCACGAAGCCGGGACAGTTTCACAGGAGGTAGCAAACCGAATCGGGGACATACCCCCCGGCGGCAACGTCTTCCACATCGATGAGGAGAACCTCGGTGTCCTAGATCCCGAGAAATCGTGGTACAACTATAAGCGCATGAACTGGGTTTGCAGGCCTGCTCCCGCCATCCCCTGCGAGATACGTGCGGCGAATGGATACGCTCACCCCGTTCAGGATCGTGCAATCACGCCCAGGGAAGCTGCTCGACTGCAAACCTTCCCAGATGACTTTGTTTTCGAAGGATCGGCGAAAGACCAGTACAGGCTAATCGGAAACGCAGTTCCGCCTTTGCTCGCACAGCGGATAGGGGAGTCAGTTCTAGCAGTTCTGAACAGCCTCTAGTCGTCATTCTCGAGCATCAATCCTTCTCAATGAGTTTCTCCATGTAGGGCACTATAAGGTCGTCGAAACCATCGCCACCATGGTCGCCAAGCTGCTTATCCATGGAAAATCCGTGCTCCAAGGATGAGAAGAACAAGCCATCGTGAATCTGCGTGCATCGAGGCATGAGATCACCCACCTGTTGGAACATTGTTGCGTTGTTCTGATGAACTCTGTCCCGTACACCTTGGTAGTCATCTGGTGAATCAATGAAAATCCCTCGGTTGCTGAACCAAGGTGTTCCTGGATGCTTTTCTCCTGGTTCAGCCATCCTGTGCTTCTGCCTCATGAATCCACTTGTGGGCATCGTGCCATTGCTTTCTGGGTCCCTCAAATCGTCAAATGTGTTGGTCATTCCATGGTCCGAAGTGGCAACAAGCAAAGTTCGCGTAAATGGTGAGTTTTCTTGAATCAGGCGAACCGTGCGTTGCCAAACCTCAGCAATGTGATGGATGAGTTGATCGTGGAATGGCCCTTGAACATGACCTGAGCCGATGATTGCATTGTGGTTTTGCGTCTTCTTCGAATCTAAGGAGTACCTGCTCAGAAGAAATGCACCATCATAATCCGCCGACTTTCTGAGGAACTGTTGTATTTCTCTGGCTTGTTGTGCTTCACCTCTTGAGCCAGCCTTCGTCTGCTCAGCACCTGACATTTCCATGGCTTGATTGAAAGTAGGAATAGTGTGCTCAGCGATTGGCGGTACGTTGACTCCCGTGTATGCATAGACGAATCCCGGTCGAACAAAAGCAGAAAGAAGCGCAGAAGTTTGCTCTGCAAGTCGCTCCCTCACAGTCGCTTGCCAATCCTCGTCTTTGATTGTGCCTTCATCCAAGAACCCATTTGCAAAACCCCACGCTGCTAATGGTGTATGCCAAGAATACGCCCTATCACATCGAAGTGCTCGCGCTAGTCCGGCATATGTTTCAGCACCATGCAACAAGCGAAAATGACCCCAAGCAGTCATTGCAGGAGGTCTAACAACCACTGGTTCCAAGTGGGTTTGGAGTTCGTCTCCATCTAGATAGTACTCGTTAACTATCTTGGCTTGTCGGTAGTTCACACCATCCCAAATCAAGAAAACTACTGAATCAGCTCCAAGCTCGTTCGCGCGCTTGATGATATGGAGAAGGACTTGATGTTGGTACAATCCCTCGTATGCGTGTATAGCATATTTCGGATTCCATCCCTCACCATTGATGGTATCAGCCTCTGCCTTGTTGAATGCTCTTGCACTCTCAACGTCTCCCTCAAGTTGGTTTTCTGCTCCACGTGATAGACGCATGAATTCAGTGTCTAAGCGTATATCATTAGCCGCTTCCGCCATCCGATTAAATTCATCAATTTTCATGCTAATACCTCATTTCCCCATACACTTCAAACGGAATTTGGCTGGAGACCACCGGACCCCTGAAAATGGAGGAGAGGGTAAACGGATTTGATCAATTTCCTCCATTTTTGTAATGTCCGGCTCCTCAATCCCCCAGGTCAATCTATTCGAACGGCTTCCCTCAGTATCGACTGCTCTGGCATGCTTCCCAAACGCCCGAATCTGATTTATTCCTTCTTTATCCAATTGCCAAGTCCACTCCATTGCATCAAGGGTTTCTCCATTATCTGTTCTCACTAGTCGTTGATACCCTGAACGCATGCTATCTCGGGACTCAAGGGCGTATTGCTCCCATGAAACATCACCATTCCGAAGAGCATCAAGTACGCCCCTCAAATTCACTCTACAACCCTTATGAGACGGGGCTAGCCCCAACTCATGGAGTGATGATTTGAGAGGGCAATCACCAATTTCACCTAATTTACAATCTACACAACTATGGTTGAAACTTCGGCCGTAATACATCTGGAATATACGTTCCTCATCTTTGGCTAAGGGGCCATTGTCGGCTACAAAAACTGCAAAATCCCTAACCGGAAAACCTTCGGTTAACCCAGAATCGAGTGTATTCTTAATGGCTTGAGGGGTTCTCTGTTCAGGGCTGGGGAATTGAGTTGATTCTTGGCGGAAATTCAATATCTGTTCATGTATAATTGATGTCGAAGAATCAAAATCACCAGAAACCACTGCCTCAATGAATTGGCAGCCTTTATCTGTCAATTCCAAAAATCCTGAACTTGCATTAGTCCCAGGGCGTAATCGACTACCGCGTTTCGTCCAGCGTGGTTTTGGCTCATTCTCGGAAAGAGTTGTGAATCCTAGATCTACAGCGGCACTTAGTCTCGGTCGAATACTGGATGTTGCGCTAGGGGGAACAAACCAATCACAATTCGTGCAAGATGCAATGGCTCCGTACCATCGATCGCCTTCGGTATTCCATTCGGTGGGCTTGCCGTTTTTCAGAAATCCAACCGATGAGGAATAGGCTAGTTCTATCGGTTGCCCATGGATATCAATCCATTGTAAGTTACCAGAGCAATCCAAATGTTCACATTTCGCCTTTGAATCTTGTAGCATTGCTGTAAGAATTTGTATTTCAGGGTAAGGCATACGCTTCGCTGGTTGCTGATAGAGCAAGAGCATCGCGATATTGCAAGTACCTTCTAGCGAATGTGTGGTGAAGTTTGGAGGATTGCGAGTTCGCATGGGAGTGTCCTCATCCATCCAACTAGGGGGCCCAGTTCGACCGCGCAGTGGGGTCCAATCGATATTACTCGCATTCTCTGCGATGTAGTCGTCTCCATATGAAGCCTTTACAGAAATACGCACTGGCATTATTCAGCACTTCCTGTTTTAGTGAAACTTCTGGATAGATATCAATCATTCCCCGACTTAGAACTGATTCCAAGCTTCAAAGCCGGACGTGGATTGACGAACCACGTTTCGATGCTCACCATACCAAACTTAGCCCGTACTCAGAGAGAAGGCCCTTCCTCTCCATTTCCATTATGACCGGGCGGACCTTTCTGTGGTCGCTCAGGTTGGTGTAGGAAGAGGCTAGCGTAGCGGCACAGCCATACCTCACCAGAGGATCCTCATCCTCCACATTGTTCAGCAGGTCCTCCATAGCGTAACTGGAGAGGGCGAACATCAGGCTCCGTGTGAAGTTCGCTGGGGTCGCCAGAGATCCACCGACTGTATAGGAGGGGACAGCTGCCCAGCGCAATGTGGATTCCCTGGCGGCATTTATCGCGGGTATGGGCTTCTCTATCTCCTCAACCATGTTCCCCAGCTTGAACATCGATATCAGCCTTGGATACGGACTGTCGTACTTGCTTCGCGCAATGACCCTTAGGGCACAGCACTTGATGTAACCATGGACCATTCCGTGTCCTTCCCCGAATGGCCTCTCTATCAGGCCATTGACCTTCGCGGTCGTCTCCTCGGAGCAATCCTCGCGCGCCAGAAGCCGCAAGACCTCGCAGGTGGTGTAGGAGTTCAAATCGAGCCCCCAAGATAGCGATTCCTCCACGTTATCACAGAACTCACTGGCGAAGTTCCCAGCCATCACCATCGACCATATGAGGGCCTCTTTCCTATTCGCGCGGCCGATGATTTCGGAAAGTTCCCCCAGGTCCTCCTTATGGGTGGAGTTGGCGAGGGCCTTTCCTACCTCAACCCTGAGTTGGCGATCGGCCTTCCTGCCTAATTCGACCCTCAACACGGAGAGCAACGCGGAGGAGACTCTTCTCTCACTGAGGTATTGCTTGGAGGCCCCGGCCAATGAGAACTTGACCATCCTGCACTGGGAGCCCCAGTCCTCCAGATCCTGGATGATGCTATCCCTCAGACTGGTGACCTCCCTCTCGCTTCTGCTGACCGCTTCGAGGACGACGGATTTACCCTCCAATGAGTCCGTGTAAATCCTCAGTAAGGCCTCATTGATCTCTCTTGAGAATTCACTATTGTGGTGGTCATTTTTTTCCAGTATGCTTACTATCCCCGATATCCCTTCGTCGAACTTCCCTGAGTTCCCAAGCAGGGCTCTCAAATTCGGTGGAGAGCGCATCCAATCGCTAACGTCCCCCTCGTCTGAGACATTCGCCTTCTCGTTATTGATGCACCCGGTTATCATGGCATCTAGATCGGCAATCAGATTCGATGTTAGATCTTTGACGTACCTTCTGGAGTGAGCTCCGCCGATCCGTTCCAGTGCACGGATTAGAAAACCGAGGTCAATCCCTGAATCCCTGATTTCCTCCAGGCATTCGTCGGTGGTCAACTTGCATGTGTCGCCCCTAACCCTCATCGCCACAGCTTCGACAAGACCATCCACATTTGAACCGTCGAATATGGCAGTTGAGGCATATTCGACCAACCTGCGGAAATTCTCCTCACTGCACAGCGGCAGAGTGTCCCTGAACAGACCTCTTACTTCCGCGGAGACATCCTGGACTACGGAGCGATTCCTGTGAAGCCTGTCAATGACTCCAGCAACCTTGTCTATTCTCCCTTCGTCATCTCCTGACTCTTCTATAGCGTCTATAGCGTCATCCAATACCGACTTTAATGGCCCATGGGAGAGGTGTATTTGTCTGGCAAGGCTGGATGAGGCGAATATGTTTTCTTCCAATCGAAGCAGGCTTTCTAGCACCAACGATACAGAATGATCGTCCGGGAAGGAATCCAATGCCTCGATTGCTCCATACAGGAGATACTCAACGTCATACCCGTCGACGCCATATTGGGAATCCGACCTCTCGCATTTGCGAGTTGCCTCGCTAACGATTTCCAATAGTCTGGACCTGACCTCCTCATTGGACCAATCCTGATTTCGCACGATCCTGAACCACCGGTTTGTCACCTCTCTTTCCCTGTTACTCTCCACCAGTCCCGTAATGAGCTTGAAACACTCCAGCTCCCCCAACAGCTCTGGGATTATCTCCCAATACTCGTCACACTTGGCTTCCAGCTCCCGTTCCATGTCCCAATCCCCTAGAGCCAGTGAAGTGAAGCACTTTTCGAACTCCGAAATGACATACATTGCCAGATCCTGCCGATCCCTCACCATGTCCCTGAATTCCTTTATGGCGAGATCTGATGGAAGCTCCAGAAGGTCGGTTATTTCCACGTCTATCTCCTTTAGATAGAGGTAGAATCTCTCAAATGGGACCCTGAATAGGTCCGTGGATATATTCTCCCTCCCCTCCGATTGGCGCCTCTTCGTTAGGTTGTATTCGACGATTACATCTCTGTCGTTCGGATCCGCATTCTCACACAGGATTGTGGACATCAAGTGTCTGGTGACTCCCCACTCCTCCTTATCTCCGAGTATATCTCTGACTCTGTCGATGTCAGAATGTTTGTGTATCCCGACCAGGTAATCGGGATCCATCTTCGCGGCCAGGAGTACTTTCTTCGCGATATCGTACTTCTTCCGCCCTCTTTCCGCACCCAACACTGCACCAATATGGGACTTCTGCCATTTGTCCCACTTTCCCATCGTAAACCAATCCCAAAGAGGCCTTTATGAATCCGACTAGAACAATCCGCCTGCATCCTATGTGCCATACAATCACGCTGAAACAAGCTTTATCTAGTCGGAGCCTCTCATTAAAAACAGGTTGTTGTTATGACAGAAAACGTTGTACTGAATCGCCGATGGTGGACTCCGAAACTACCTACATAGAGCCTCCTAGATCATTATGAAAGATGATAAGATAGACATAGAAGAGAGGATAAAGAAAGCGAGGGAAGAGAGGCATAACCGAGACCTGAGAAAGCAGGATATGCAAAACCGGGAGTTGCTCGGCCAGTGCCTGAAACAACTCCGAGTGTACCTCATAGGGCTCTCAAATGAAGCCTCGATAATGGCCAGAGAGGCCAAAATAAGAGCGGAATATGATGAGATGCATAGAGAGGAGAGAAGGATGAGGAAGGAGCAGTACCCATGCGAATACGGCGATGAGA
Organism: uncultured Candidatus Poseidoniales archaeon; assembly: GCA_902601345.1. GTDB lineage: Archaea > Thermoplasmatota > Poseidoniia > Poseidoniales > Thalassarchaeaceae > UBA36. The sequence goes on along the minus strand of CACKMK010000006.1, from coordinate 66,942 downwards.
TGGAGTATGAAAGGGAGTTCAAGCTCGAGTGGATGTAGTGTCCGGAGTGCGCGGTTACCATGTGTCGATGACGGCCATGTTCCAGACTACACTACTCACAAGTCTGCCTGAGTGGTCCAACCAACGCTCAGCAAGCCCCAAATAACGCCGTAAAAAAACACCGAAGAGGCAGCTGGGATCATACATTCTGGAGGTTTATATTGCCTGAAAATCATTACAAATATATGGCTCCGAATGGAAGTAAAACCGATGAAGAAAACCCCGCAATTGCACCCGAGATTGCAGGACTGAATGAAGAAACGATAGCGAGATTGAGCGAGATTAGAAAGAGAATAGAACCACATGTAGCAACTTTCAACGGCAGAGAAATGTGGTACCAGGAGAGGATGCTGCAGTTCCGAGGGAAAGCGCACATCACCACGGACGAGTGGGGCGTCCGGGTCCGGTTCGAAAGCGAGAACTTCAGGACGCTGACATTGTCAGGACGTTGGGACGTGATCGTCTCATACTCCAATGGCCTACGCGCTCAATATTGCGACTGGTCACTATGCTTTGAGTGCCCCTGGCCCGAGTTGGGAGTCAGTTACGGATGAGCTGGAAAATTCCGATAATAGAGATAAGGAACAAAACCTCGATGAAATTAAGTACGTTAGCCTGCATATTTTTCCGTCGGATCTGGGGAGAGTAATACCGTACCTTTTTCGGCCGGATTGGTGTTGAAAATGAGAGATCACGATCTGGAAGGGGAGTTGCAGGATCTGATGGATCACGGTGGCAATCTATGGGTAGTAGGGGATATTCATGGCTACTATGATAGTTTTGTAAAGCTCGTATCGAAATTAGATTTAGATGATGGAGATGTGGTAGTTAGCATAGGGGATATGATTGATGGTGGGCCCGAGAGCGTTGGTGTGGTCGATCTGTTCATCGAAAACGATCATTTCCTCGCCATCCTCGGTAATCATGAACAGATGCTTCTTGATTATTGGAACAAGAAATCAAAATTTGACCTCATCAACCTAAGATCAGATGGATTTTGGGCTTCAAAGAACCCTCTAGATAGAAACAGGAAATCAACGATTGTTGAATATCTCTCAAGACTACCCACCGAAATAGTTCTGGAAAAATTCAGATTAGTACACGCAGGGTATCGAGATTTCCCATATTCTTCGTGTCTGGATGAGCAGTCGGATGAAGACAGACTTTGGTCAAGGGACATATTCACAGTCAGATACCCATTTGATCAAAAAAGAACAGTAATCGTTGGACACACAACAATTCAGAACTTTGGTTTGACGGAGGACAACTCCGTTTGGAGAAGTGAAATATTACTCGAAGATGGCAGGGATTCTGCGATTGGTATTGACTCAGGCATTAAGCTTCATAGCGACCAGAATCCGCGTGTTACTGCCATAGAATTGAACTCTGGAAGAATAATCTCTCAACGAAAAATCGAACATGAAACATAATTGCGATATTATGCCATTGTTCTCAGAGGGGCACTACCTTCGGATACCCTTCTTGAATGGATTCAAGAAAAAGAATTTATCCAATCTGGATCAATTTGCTCGTCTTTCCATATTCTACTACGCTTGAACATAGAAATTAGCTGGGCGCCATCGACCAGGTGAACCGGATATCTCATCTCATAAACTTCTTCTTGTGCTTGTTTCGAGAAATAAGAAGTAGTCATGAATATCCCGTATTCTCCACGGTCCAGTCTAGCAACCAATCGTGAAACATATTCTGGCGAAATTGCCGACCTATGCCGTTTTACTTCCCCCTTGAACATAATTTCATAACTAAATGGCTCAGGAAGAATGAATGAACCAAAGAAATCGAATCCGCCATCTCCTCTATCTCGCGTCTTTTCTATATCCTGAATTATTTCCTTTCCAGTTCTTTTCATCAGACTCACTAGCATTTTCTCAAAATTGTACGGGTCAACATTGGATAATTGATCCAATGCTTTCGCTTCAGGAGTCCCTTCTTTAGGTAGCTGCTCGTTCTTTTTCTTCACCTTACTAGCCCAAGAACGCATCGTTTTGGGGCTCTTCCCATTGACATATGCAACCCATTCCTTGGGTGCACCAATTAGCCTCTCTGATTTATCTGTACACACTCTCCAACGAATTAACCAATCGATGTGTACTTCGCTGCAATCCAATATTCTGAGTGTTGCCCTGTAATTCTGAACTGGAACATCACCATCTTGAAACCAAGCTAAATCTAACGATTCAAGGACACACAATCCATTAAATTGAACATAACCTTTCCTTTTTCTAGTGAAGTGCAAAATAAACGGACGAGAAAACAGTTGATCATCTGGGATATCTATCGTATTTCTAAGATACTTATTTCCAAACCAATCATCAATTCTCTTTGTATCATGCCATTTCGCATCTCCCCAATAACGAATCATCCCCATATGATGGTCAACAATATCGTCCCAAGGGTTGTGAGTATCTCCTGGGTGATGGCTTGAAGTTAGTACAAGTCCATCAATGCCCTTTCGAGATTTTGATAATGTGCGCAAACCCCTAATGCCTCCAGTATTTTTCAATCCGCTTTTTGGCAGATTTATCCACCCTAATAGTTGGTCATCATCGTTCTTTGGTTTACCCGTGTCTCTGTATTCACAACCAACCTTGTAGAACTCCCCGGATCCTTTTGTTAGAGGGATTTCCATTAAACTGGGATGGTGTTGTGTGTTTTCAATACTGAGGCAAAGGGGCCCCTCTGACCATTATGAGGAACAGAGGGACTAAGCAAGCACCCCTCTGACCATAACCTACACTCAATGGGTCGCTAGGGAAAACCCACTGACCACAATAAGAATCACAGATACCGACTGACCGCGATACCGCTCACACGCCACCCATTGAGTTATGCAATTAATCAATGTGCTTTCACCTATTCAAAGCATTGATTTGTTTTAATTGACAATATTACCGGGATCTATTCTTCCATCCATCAAATTCCTCGGGTAATGACTCTACAATTTGTCTAGCTGTCATTGAGTACCAATCTTGTGTTTTCTTACGTTGGTTTCTAACATCTGCAAGTAAGCGATGAATATTTCCTGCTCTAGTTTCAGTTGAGTATCCTGGCCTGAGTTTGCCTTTTGTTTCATCCCAATATAAAATGTGTATCGCTTCAATAAGCTGAGAATTTGAGAATACTTCAGCTCTGCCTGAAACAGCTTCTATATCTCTTCCGAAAATATGGATGGGGCCAGCCAAAATACATCGGCCTTCATTTTGTGAAAGCTTATTTCTCTCGAAAATCCGATACGGCGTTAATGCCAAATGCCGGTAATGCAGATTTTTGGATCCATATTCTGTAACTTCTTGAGGGATATATTTTTGATATTTCTCCGGGGAGTAGGATACCTTGGAGACTGCCCTCTTCCCATCACTTCCGATTGGACAGAATTGATCAAACCAATGAAGAACTATGGAAGCCCACAGATTTCTGTTCCGGATTACGTTCTGTCTACGCAAATCAGCTTTCTCAAATGCATTATCGAGATATCTGCCTAATTCTAATTTCGAACAAAATACAATATTCTGGTCTAAATCCAAGGGTTTACTAAAAATTTGAGATGTTTCCTGTTTAGTCAATAATTCTGTTGGGACTGGTTCGCCAGTAACCGCTCCATCATCCAAGAAGGCCCTAAATTTGTTAACCCCTTCATCATTTAATATCCTACTAAATTTCATTCTAATCCCTCCAGTAAATCAATCAATGAAGTTGATATTTCGCGAGATTCACAATACTTGTTAACTACAGAATCAACCCATTGAAGAACGTGGGAAGTATCGATGTCTGAATCTTCTTCATCAATAGCTTGTGGTAATTTACCGTCACTAAATTGAGATGCAAATACAATCCAATTCTTCCTCCACGTCTCGTCACCATCGTATAATTCGTAGGCATTTCTTCTCTCAACCAACAAAATCCTCTCTAATATAGCCTCAAAAATTTGAGGCATCAGCACTCCCATAATTTGCAAATCGTCTTGTATTGGAATTGATTTTTTGAGGCACGTGCTCGCCCAATCTTCATCCAACACCATTGCTGGCATTGTATCATCAGAATATATTTCTAATTTCCAAGGTCGCCCATTTAGCTGTCTATATTCGACCTTGATTATCGATTTACTGCCTCCTGAGTGAGGATTCTGATTTGTAAGTGTGAACCTATTACTTTGTGCTATTAGGTTGCCATGTTCTACAATTCGAACTACAATTTTTGCTACCGTTGTTGAGTCTAAATCATCCAAGATAGTATTTTTTGGAGGAGAAATAGAGTCAACAGTACCAAAGTACAGACGCATGAAACTGCTTCTAAAAGTTGCATCGACATAAACTGATGCTTTTGCAGGCAAGCCATCTAAATGGGTAGCTGCAGACAGGTCGATTTGACAATCTAATTGAGGGGGGCCTTTCATTCTGACCAATGAGGCATTAACACATTCATTTGGTATCTTCATTCGGCCAGAATAGTTGAATGTTCGACTCGTCATTGATCGGCCCCCTCGTTTTGTATTATTCTAGGCCGATAATTGATTGATAAATCTCTATCAATATCAAAACCTGTTACACGGATGGAGAAATTCTCGGTTGGCCCCGAAACTGAAAATCTAATCAAATTCCCTTCAGGTAACAAATTGTTAATCCCCGATGACTCAACAATAATGCCTGCTTCCCCTATTACAAAATCAAACGGTTTCCATTTCTTGAACGGATCTTTACCATCGTCTCTAGAATATCCAAGCTTGACGGAAAATGAGAACTCTGCTGCCAAATCAAGGCTACCGGAAATCTCGAAGCCGCCTGGAATATAACTAATATCATGGAAAAGTTCTGGCTTTTCTAAATCAACAGGTGGTGGATCGTCTTCAAAATAGAGAACTTCTGCCTCTTCCTTGGATTCTTTTTTCGCCTTTCGCTTCTTTTTTCTACTCGTTCCCTTGCTTTCATCGGGTAAGGAAAACCATTCGTCGATCCAATTCTCAACTAATTGATTTTCTTTGTGCTCTAGATGTCTGATGATATCTTGTCCCGACCTCCTGAAGAATCGTATTATTCCTCGCGCATAGCCCCATTTTTCATGCGCCTTTGTACCTTGATCTCTGTGTTTAATGTGAGCAGGTTCCTCAGAATCCCTGAGTAGCTCTTCTAATTCACCATCTAGTGAGATAATCGCAGCAATATACCCCACAGGGACGTGGTATTGTATTTTTGGAACATCCAGAAATCGTCGTATCCAAACCGTGTTTTCTGAATCTGTATATGATTCATCTTTGTGTATCAATATGTAAAATTCCGTAATTTCCCCTTCCCTCAGTCTATTTTTTTTGACCTCTAATTTGGATTTCAGTGCAATTCTTCCCCCGTTTTCTAGGTTCTTTCTAATTTGGTCTAATTCTGCATGAGGAATCAGATCTTTAGACCAATGTGGCTCTCTAGATGCTGAAGGTTCAAGCAACTCTATCTCTGATCCTTGTCCTTCGTTTGTCCACCATAAGACCAAGGATATCAAACCGGTCATTTGCTCCTTTTTTGCAGAACTAAATGTCCCTGGGATTGCTCCTTCCCAATCTATTTGTTCGGCGCATGATAGGATTGTGTCTTTAGATAAATGGAAGATTTTTTCGCCATTTTCGCAAATTTGGACCTCTAACTCTCCTCTGCAAACAGGAACGAAATAATTCCTAATCACGCTCATGGCTATCTCTTCGGGCGTTAATTCTCTTACTGGAAAAGGGACTACTACAGATAGTCCGGGTCCTTGGTTTCTATCTAAATCAAAATCCTGAATCATCTTCAATGCTAATTCTTCAGTCTCATTTGGAACAATGGCATGATCCAATCTATGATCAAGCTCACCTTCAATACCCCAATCCGCATAAGCTGCATATCTTTGGTTTTCTAAGAAATGGCCCTTAAAGACGCAAGTCCCAAACATTCGCCACTCTTTACTTGGGGTCGAACTCACTGTGAAGAACGCGTTAAGATTAGATGCAGATGCGAAAGCTTGTTTTCCATATCCAAAAGATCCCCCTCTTTTATGCCGCGACGGTGTTCGATTTACATTACGATGGAACCAGTAAAAATTATTGTTCTGAACTTCTTTTGTATCATCGTCATGGGAGAAAATATGAGTGTCACCTGTCAATCCTTTAGTTCCAAAATCTTCGATTACAAGGTAATTCATTGGCTTTTCTAAATCTGGTAATTTTTGTTTTGTTTCCTCTTTGGTGGCAAGATGAGCAGGTAGGTCTTGTATGTACTGGGTATATTTCTCAGGCCCCATGGGTCCTCCCTTTCCATTTAATGAAATTCGGAAAACTACCGGTTCATCATTACTTTCAGGATTGATTTTTGCATCAAGAGAATTCTGTATAGATTCTCTAACTAATGCAACTACAGGCCCAATCTCTTGGAAGAAGAGATCTTCTCCGGGATCTGTGTTCTTTTCCGACTTCTGGTGAATTGGCCTGAAGTGCCATTTCGGCCATTGTTTAATCATTCATCCTCACCAATCTCCCTTAGACCGCTCTCGGTAAGAGAGTAGCTCACCAGGCGCCCCTCCCATGATCGGTCAAGCAGACCTAGCGCACCGACTCGCCCGAGCGCCCCCCTGACGTAGGTGCCGAAGCCGCTGTTCTCGAGCTCCCTCCAGTCGAGGTCCTTGTTAACTTCCAACCGGTCCATGACAGCCTGTTCGAGTGCTTCGGACGTATCCGTCCCGTCGTTGATCGTCATCATGACCTGTCTGCAGAACTCCCAGTCCTTGGGTAGGTTTGCCTTCATGTGGCCTATGAGCATGGAGGCTTCATCCTCTGAAATAGAGGAGTAGCTGTCCCCGCTCTCGTCCAACTGGGGGTTGATGAGTTTGGCAAAGTCCAGCCCCGCATCGGTTAGTCGAACGGTCTTCGAGTCCTTGTCTACGCAGATCATACCCATCTCTGCGCACATCCCGACGACTCTCCCCTTCCCGCCGCCCTGGACTACTACTGTGAAGTGGTTGAGGAACCGCTCCATCGACTTGACTCTGTTCTTGCCATCCCCTCTTGGGAATCCCGCTGCTAGTTGATTCCCCCGTGGAATCCTAAGTCTGACATCCTTTTTCCTCAGAGCATCCCTAGCATCGTAAGCGTGCTCCCTGACTATGTCCTGCCACTGGGCGATGGTCGATCCACCTCCTTCCTGTGCGAGGATGCGAAGTGTGAACTTCGCGGGGAGGAACTTGGAGAATTGCCCCCAGAGGAATCCCTCTGAGATGTGATCCATCTCTCCGGTCTCGTATCCTTCAATCCGTGACTGGAACGTCTCGAAATCCTCGATGCCCCCAAGTATGTGCGAGGGACCATCCGAAGTAGCCACCTCTAGTGACTCCGCCCCCATTGTTTTGCTCCATGACAAAGCGGTGAACTCCGAAAGAGTCAGGCCTCTTCTGTTGGATTCCTCCAACGCCGAAACGAGTATCTCTGGGTCCACCTCAATCATCACCGCCTGCTTCTCCATTGTCTGACTCCTTGGGAAGGGGACTCTCGCGTCTCCGCTATTAAACATATTGTTTTTTTGTCATATTATGTAAAAAATATATGTAATTTATGATAAAATAACTTTTATTTTATTTATTTTAATAATAATATTCTTGCATAACTAAGGGTTTTCGGCCTTAATGACGAAACAGACACTACAATCTGTGCAAATCTCACACAATAGGTTCCAAGATGGATTTGTCACCCATGTAAGATCTCAGAACCTCTGGGACTGACACGGTACCATCTTCGAGCTGGTTCTGCTCCATGATCGCCACGAGCGCCCTGCTGGTCGCGATCGCGGTGGAGTTCAGCGTGTGCACCGCCGAGTTGCCATCCGAGGTCCTGTACCTCATCCTGAGCCTGTTCGCCTGGTAGTCCGTGCAGTTGGAGCAGGAGACGACCTCCTTGTACGCGCCCGCGCCGGGCAGCCATGCCTCCAGGTCGTACTTCCTCGCAGCCACCGTGCCCATGTCGCCTGTGCAGATGTTCACCACCCTGTAGTGCAGTCCGAGGCTGTCCCACATGTCGACAGCGTTCGTGAGCAGGTCCTCGTGGTGCTCCCAGGAGTCCTCGGGATCGCAGATCACTATCTGCTCGACCTTGGTGAACTGGTGGACCCTCCAGATGCCCCTGTCCGAGAGCCCGTGCGCGCCGACCTCCCTCCTGAAGCACGGTGACACCCCGACCATCTTGATCGGCAGCTCCGAGGGCTCGATGACCTCGTCCATCCTCATCGCGGTCAGCGGGTGCTCGCTGGTCGCGATCAGGTAATACTTGTCCGGCTCTATGCCGTACATCACGGTCTCGAAGTCGCTCAGGTCGGTCACCCCCTCGTACGCCTCCCTGTTCATCATCAGGGGGGGCTGGACCAGGGTGTACCCCCGCTCCATCAGGAAGTCCGCGCCGTACTGCTGCAGGGCCATTTCCATGCGGGCGAGGTCGCCCTGCAGGAAGTAGAACCGACTGCCTGCGACCTTGGCCCCCCTGGCCTGGTCGACCCAGCCGTTCATCTCGATTAGCTCGTTGTGGTTCCTGGGCTCGAAGGCAAGCTCAGCCTTCTCGCCGTGCAGGCTGTGGAGTGTGTTCTTCTGGTCGTCCTCCCCCACCGGCACATCCTCGTGCAGGATGTTCGGGATGCTCATCCTGAGCGTGTCCCTGGTGGCCAGGCACTCCTCGGAGTGCGCCGTGAGCTCGTCTATCTGCGACCCTATGGTCGAGACCTCCTCCATTATCGCCTTGGCAGCGTCCTCGTCCCCCGACTTCTTCGCATCGGCTATGCCCCTGGCGGCCTCGTTCCTCTTCCGCCGGAGCTGGTCCACGTCGTACTGGGCCTTCCTCCACTCCTCGTCCAACCTGATGACCTCGTCGATGCTGTCGTGGGGGATCCCCCTCCTGTCGTGATCGGCCCTGATCGCGTCGGCGTTCTCCCTGAACATCGCCATGTCTAGCATCGTGACCGGCCTCTTGGCCCCGCCCCCTGACTTCAAATCATTGGGAGGGCATCGCTCAGAACGTTATGTCCTGCCATAGGTTCTCCAGTCCGATGGCTAGGGCGCCGGAGAGGAGGTAGCCCAGTATGCTCCCCCCGTTCAGGAGCGGGAGCCCCGCCTGGGGCTTTCCCCTCGCGACCTGGGTCATCAGCGCTGCGTATCCGACCAGGCCCCCTAACAGGGTCCCCATGCCGACCATCATCGGGCCCAGGTGGACCGGCTTGGACGGGTCCCCCCAGAAGTCGAACACGACCGGGCCGATCTCGGGCAGGAACGTGATCGAGGAGATAACCAGCATGCCCGGGAATATGACGTCCCCCAGGCCCATGAAGAGCGCGTCCCTGCTCTTGGGCTTCGTCATCCCCATGTCTGAACCCGCCGGAGGCGCCTGCGGCCTCGGCTCCGTGCCCTCCCTGATGTCCCCGTCCTGCTTCAGGAAGGTGTAGCTGGTGTCCTTCGGGGCGACGAGCAGCACTGGCAGCTTCAGGTCGATCATCGTGTCAGCCAGTTCGAGCATGTGCTTGCTTCCGTTGACGGCCCAGTGGTCGTAGATCGCCGCCAGCACCATGAACAGGATGATCAGCACCGGGACGAAGGCAATCCCCAGCATAACGATGACCCCCGATCCCACGAGGACCCCGACGGTGTTGACGACGTACCACTCCGGGTACCTGTGGAGGGTGTACATCATACCGCCCGCCACTCCGAGGCAGATCAGCGAGAAGAGGGCCGGCCCGCTATCGAGCCCCAGCAGGTAATCCAGGATCGCGAGGACCGGCATTATCGCCAGGAGCAGGCTGTAACCCAGAGCGAGGAACACTATCACCTTGATGACGACCTCCTTGCCCTTCCTCGCCAGCCATATCACCGCTATGGTGAACAGGAATATCATGAACAGCTCGAAGAGGATGTTCCCCGCCTCCGTGGTACCCTCCTCCCCGAAGGCCCTCATCTGCTCGAAGTTGTAGAAGGGCTGGATGAAGACGCCGAACAGGATGGAGGTGACGAACATCGCCCCCATCCCCGCCATGGACCTCCATTGGTCCATTATCGCGGCCTTGATGTCCGCGAGCTCGGAATCGTCCATGGTGCCACGACATTCAAGGCACATTTCACCTTGACCCAGCCATGCCCACCAGCGGCGTCGCCGACATCAGGGCCTGGCTGGAGTCCAGAATCGGTGCAGGCGTCCGGTTGGGGCTGTCCACCTGCGCTGAGATGCTGGAGAGGCTCGGCAACCCCCAGTCCGACTTCCCCAGCATACACGTCGCGGGGACCAACGGCAAGGGCTCGCTCTGCGCCCACCTCTCGGCACTGGGCTCGATGAACGGTGAGCTGATCGGGCTCTTCACCTCCCCTCACCTGGTCACGATCGAGGAGAGGGCCAGGATAGACGGCAGGCCAGTCAGTCCCGAGGAGTTCGACGCTTGCCTGGAGGAGGTCCGGGTCGCAGGGAGGATGGAACCGGAGATACGGCCGACCTATTTCGAGACCACCTTCCTGGCCTCGATGCTGGCCTTCTCACGAAACAAGGTCGACAGGGCGGTCATCGAGACTGGCCTGGGTGGGAGGCTTGATTCAACCAGGCTGGTGGAAGCGGACATCTGCGCGATCACAACGATCTCGATGGACCACTCGGAGGTTCTCGGGGACACCCTGCCCAAGATAGCGACCGAGAAGGCCGGAATACACAGGCCAGGGGTCCCACTGTTGTGCCTTGACCACAAGGACGAGCGAGTCAGGGCTGCGATAGAAGGAGTAGCCGGGGAGGACGTGATCTGGGTCCCGCGTGCGAGCAAAGACGCCCAGGAGGTCGCTCGAAATATGGCGTCCGTGATTGGGAGCAGGATAGGATGGAAGGACAGGGAGACGACGGTAGCATGGCCGGGGAGGTCATCCGACAGAATCAATTGGAACGGAGTGGATTTGATCCTGAGTGCTGCCCACAATTCGGAGAGCCTCTCACACGACCTGGGGAGGCTCGGAAAAGAAAGGCACGTGTTGGTGGTAGGGATGACCCAAAAGCAGGACCTCTCTGAGACCACAGAGCCCCTTCTGCGATCTGACTGCAGAATCCAGACGGTCGTGACCGAGGTGCATGGCGGTAGGACCCCCTCCGTCCCCGCAAGCGAACTCTCGAAGATCCTCTCAGGCCATTCAGAGGTGGCTCCAATGATCATCGAGGAGCCAATCGAGGCGGTCGATGGCGCTTCGAGGCTGGCGATTGAGGAGGGCTGCATCGTGTACGTGACCGGGAGCGTCTACCTGGTCGGTCGGGTTGTCGGTGAGCTGGCCTCGAGGGAGGGAGGGGACCTTTGGGATTACCTCGAGGCGCACCCCTCTCGCTCCTGATCAGTGCCAAGTTCAGTCAGTACTAGGAGGATACACCGGGAGGTAAGCGCCGAATCCTAGAGAGGATGGTCTCGCCCGTCCCAGGTCTCGAAGCACCCTGTCAGGCTCATGTCCAATGCCTCGAATCGGGCGATTAGCCCCTCGGCCGCCTCGGACCCCGAAAGCTCGGCGTCGGGACCCCCCATCTCGGTTCGTACCCAGCCGGGATGGTAGGTGCCCACGGCAATCCCCTCACCACGTAGATCCTGGGCGAGGTTCCGCCCGAAATTCAGCACCGCGGCCTTCGAAGCCCGGTACACGTAGCTACCCCCACGGGCGCGCTCTTGGGACGCCATCTGGGAGGAGATGATGGCTATCTTAGACCCGCTGCCACGGCGGAGCGCGGGCAGGAGGACCCTGACGGTCTCCGCCACCCCGGTGACGTTCACAGCCATGGTCCGAGCCCAGTCCTCCGCAACCAGCTCCTCGAGCGACCTCCCTCTGTCGAGGAAGACCGCAGCGTTGCAGACTAGAAGGTCGAGGCGATGCTCGGCGTAGTGTCGGCCCAGTTCGGAGATGCTGCCTGGGTCGGTCACATCGAGCTTCAGCCCGACTGCCCCGTCCCTCGAGGTCCCCATCGCGGGAATCCCCAAGGCCGCGTATCCGTCCAACAGGGCGGCCCCTATTCCTCGGTTGGCTCCCGTCACCAGTATCTCCATTCTGTTCCGTCCTGGGGTGCCGGACGACTAACACCTTTTTGGATGGCTGAGAATGTATTGTGCTCCAGGCAACTCGCCGACAGACCGACTCACGTCAGGACGATAAGCAAGCCCCATTCCGGGGAATCTACCTTGAGGAATGGCACTATGCAGTATTCCAGCAAGAGCGAGGAGTTCTGGTCCGGTGTCAGACAAGAGCTCCCTCTGATCGTGGGTGTCGCGCCATTCGGCCTCGTTTACGGGGTCCTAGGCATTGCTAGCGGCCTCACCGAGTTACAGACGATCCTCCTCTCCTCGATTCTGTTCGCGGGGGCCAGTCAAGTCGTTTTTGTCCAATTATTGGCAAATGGCGTTCCCTCACTGATCGTTGGAACGTCGGTTTCTGTCGTGAACCTCAGGCACTCTTTGTACAGCGCGTCTGTGGCCAGCTATCTGAGGCGCCTACCGACGAGATGGCGAGTCCTGTTGGCCTATTTGCTCACGGATGAAGCCTACGCTGTCTCGATAAATCGGTTCCAAAACGGCGATCCTTCGCCAAATCAGCACTACCACTTGCTCGGTACGGGCATTACACTTTGGGCGAGCTGGCAGGTCTCAACGGTTATTGGGGTGTACTTCGGTACCACGATTCCGGATAGTTGGTCTCTGGGTTTTGTCATCCCTTTGACATTCATCGCACTGGTAACTCCCCTCCTGAAAGGGAAGCCCGAGCTCATTGCTTGCCTGTCGGCGGCCTTCGTGTCGGTAATAGCACAGGAATTGCCTTGGAAGATGTGGATCATACTGGGTGCCCTCACCGGAATCATCCTTGGGTACGCCTCCAGTATTTATCTGAAAGGGGGCGGAACAAATTGATTTGGGAGTTGATGGTTGTGTGTGGATTATTTACCTTCGCTACTAGATATTCAATGATTTCTGAAGTGGCCCCGAATGAGCTTCCAAGAAGAATGGAGCACTCCCTGCGCTTCGTCCCAATTGCCGTGCTCACGGCGATTTTAGTCCCCGAGATCATGATCGCAGAGAGCGGCAATCTGAGTTTTTACGGGAACTATCGAATTGTCGCCGCCGGCATTGCAGTGCTTGTAGCACTCACTACTCGCTCGGTCATCGCGACAATTTGCTTTGGCATGGTCTCGTTGTGGTTACTAGAGTGGGCATATTAGTTCTCGAACCGAAGAATGATTACCCGGCATCAGAGTAGGAAGGCTATGAGCGAGAAGTGGGACGTCCGTTTCATAGACCTGGCAAGGCACATATCCCAGTGGAGCAAGGACCCATCGACCAAGGTAGGCTGCGTCGTCATTGGGGAGGATCGCGAGATTCGCTCAACCGGGTTCAACGGGTTCCCCAGGGGCATTGCCGATGACTCGGAAAGGCTCGAGGACAGGGAGCAAAAGTACCCGCTGATCTGCCACGCCGAGGAGAACGCGATAATGCATGCAGCCAGGATAGGGGTCTCCCTGAAGGGCTGCGTCGCCTACGTGACCTGGCCGCCATGCACCGGCTGCTCCAGATCCCTAATCCAGGCTGGAATCGTGGAAGTGGTCTACCCGAAGGATATAGACATCCCAGAGAGGTGGCAAAAGGACTTCGCAATGTCTACCGCCATGATGGAGGAGGCGGGAATCACAGTCAGATCTGCCTAGGCGATCCTAGCTAGGCTCTCCTTGAACAGACCCAGATTGACCCGCCTGCTCTCCTTCCTATCCACGATCGGACTGGGGTAGTCCGTACCGATGACGCACCCAGCATCCTCCTGGACGTGCTCGGGTGCCAGGTGGGGCTCGAAGATGTACTTCGATGGGAAAGAGGCTAGCTCCGGAACCCAGTGCCTGATGAACGAGGCCTCCTTTGCCTCAACATTCAGGCTCGACTTCGAGTCGGGGCAGGGGTTGTACACCCTGTAGTAGGGCATCGAGAAGGGGGCCACGCCCGCCAGCCACAGCCAGTTGCCGTTGTTCACGGCCCAGTCGGAGTCCACCAGCTTCCGGTCGAACACGTCCCTTCCGTGCTTCCAGTTCTGCCAGAGCTGTCCTCTGGTGAGGAAGCAGGAGACAGCGTGCCTGCCTAAGTGGTGCATCCAACCCGTCGCCTCCAGCTGGCGCATCATGGCGTCGATGTACGGGTATCCGGTCATTCCCCGCTCCCAAGCGCTCACGAGCTCCCCGTCGTGCCCTCCCCACTCAATCGGCTTGCAGTTCGAGTTGCCCACGTCGTCGTCCCAGTTCTCGACGGACCTCGATAGAACGTAGAACATCTCCCTGAACATCAGCTGCCCGATGAGCGACTGAGGGGGCTTTGTGTGATCGGTCCCGAGATTGGCCTTTTGACACTCCTCCCACACCTTCCTGACCGACAGGCAACCGGTGCTGAGGTACGGGGACAGGCCGGTGGTCGATGGCTCGAGGGGGTTGCCCGCCTCGTTGGTGGACATGGTGGCCGGCTTTCTGAACCCGTTGACGAAGTCGGGCCTGTCGCTCACCTTGCGCCTCAGCCTGTCCAGCGCCTCGCCCTCACCGCCCGGGAAGTAGGGCTCGCCCGTGTCCAGATCGTTCACTCTCCGGGAGATTTCCCCCCTGGTCACAACAAGGCCCGATAGCGACTCGGAACCCCTCAGGGAGTCATACTCCTCTGTTTCGAATTTTACCTCCGCTGCGGGGTCCAGTGGCGGGGGAACAAGATACCCGTCGGGACCCTCGCCCAGATTCCGCCCCATGATCGCACCGATGTCGCTCGATGACTTGGGATCTCGGAAGCCTGGCCTCGCGATCGCCACCTCTACGTCGAGGATTGTGCTCACGGAGGGGAAAACCTTGGTCCGCACGCCCATTTGCGAGACGGACGCCTTGATCTCCCCAATCTGCTCCCTGCTCCTCGGGTCGGCCTGGTAGTCGCACAGCAGCCATCCCGTTGATCCCAGTTCCTCGGCAAGCAGTGGGATGGCCTCTTCCGGCCTGCCCTCAAGTACCAACAGTCTGGCGGAGTACTCCCTACGCAGCCTGTCATCCAGGTCAGTGAGCGAGTCGTACAGGAACCTCATCCTATTGGGGCCGATATGGCCTTTCTCGCCCATGCCCCGGCCAGTGTCCAACACGAAGACTGGGATCACCGAGTCGGTCTCTTCCGACCTGTGGGCCCAGTCGAGGAGGGGGTTGTCATGCACCCTCAGGGCGCTCCTCAGCCAGACGATCGCAGTGCTCATGGGACGAACTCGCTTCTAAGTAACTGAAGGCGATATTTGGACTTGTGTCATCGGAATCAGTCTGAATCACTGCGCCCGAGACAGATTCGACCACACTTTCTCGAGCTTCCTCTCCAGTTCCTCCAGAGTCCCGTCGTTATCTATGGTGATATCCGCCATCTCCGCCGTGGCATCCAGGGCCTGGCCCGCCTCGTCCTTCGAGCTTGCCTCGGCCTCCTCCTGCCTGAGGAAGACCTCCTTGTCGAGAGGGTCGCCCGACCTACCACGCTGGTTCATCCTCTCCCAGCGAGCCTCCTGGTCCGCTCTCACCTCGATCAGGAAGAAGTCCCCCCTCTCCCTGAGGGCCTCCACCTCGGCTGTTGTCCTGATGGAGTCGACCACTGCGTCCTCACCGCTCAGGATCTCGAGCAGCATCTCTGCGAGTACTCCTCCTCCACCCTGCCTCCTGAGCTCACGACCGCCCTCGATCAGCGCCTCCCTCGTCGACTCTATCCCCTGCTCCGCGAGCCATGCACGGATCGAGTCGGAGCACGAGACGCTCCTTAGGCCCTTGGCCGAGAACCACTCGACGAAGGTCGATTTGCCTGATGCATTGCGACCGGTCAGACCAACAAGCATGCCACTCCCAACGGGGGAACGCGGATATTGATTGCCCCCCGGATCGGACTCCAAACTACGAAAGGGACTAACAAGGGGAGTGTTTCGCGGGGGTTAGCATGGCACAACGCAAGACCAAGAGCCCCGGCCCGCTGAAGAGGTGGTGGCGCTCGCAGAGCGAGTACCACTACCAGGCCTACACATTCATGACGCTATTCTGCCTTGCCGCGTCCCTCTACTCATTCATACTGCTGTTCTTCATGGACTACGCGAGCGAGGCCTCGGAGAGCATGATCACCCTGACATGGGTCGGACTCATCGGCGGTGCGATAGCCCTCTTCTTCGTCGCTCCAGAGTTCTTCTACTTCTACGAGAAGAAGCAGACCCTGAGCGAGATCCTGTCCCTAGACTCACGGGCAGAGGTGATGAGGAGGACCAGGGAGGCGGAGATCGCGGCGGACCTGCTGGGAAAGGGCTTCCAGTCGAGCCTAAAGGGGCACTACGAGAGCTTGGGAATCAAGGTCCCGAGGAAGTACGCCGCACTCACATCCTCAGAAGTACAACCCGTAGGAAGTTCCGAGGAGGAATGAGGTGTCGGAGGAAGCCCCGGACTCAGACCCTGATAGTTCGGACACTCTGACAGTCAGTCCATTAGTCAGAGAGGGGTCGCTAGCACTAGGACTGGTGGTCCTCCTATTGGGTTCGATGTGGATTTCCACAGGCTCCTTCCCGCCAATGGTGGTGGTCGAGTCAGGATCGATGATGCATAACGAAGACGGCTCAGTAGGAGCGATTGACCCTGGCGATCTGATTCTAGTCATGAATAAGAACAGGGCGGATGTCGTCACTCTCGTCGAGGCCACCGAAGCGGGAAACGAGAACTTCGGACATGAGTCCCATGGGTCTCCCGGAGACGTCATCATCTTCAGCAAGAACGGGGGACCGGACACGCCCGTGATACATAGAGCCCTCCTGGAGGTCGTTCAGAATGGCTCTGGTTGGGACGTCCCAGGAACCACTCTTCGTAATGTTCAGACAATAACTTGGACGCTTGACATCCAATGTTCCTCATTCCATGGTAACTACAACCTCAGGATAGAGGATTGGGAGCCAAGTCACTCGGGCTTCCTGACATCCGGGGACAACAATGCCGATGGCTGCATGATCGACCAGTCCGGGGTTAGCTCCAACGGCCCAGCCTCAGGGATGAGGGACTCGAGCAACGAGCCGGTGGAGGCAGTGAAGGACGAATGGATAGTCGGAATCGCATCATCAGAGGTACCCTGGATCGGTTCAATCAAGCTAATCACTTCCGGGAACTGGGAGGAGGTCACTCCACGGTCATGGTACTCGCTAACCCTGCTGATCCTCCTGATCCTCGGCCTACCAGCCGCCATCGAACGGTTCCAGGATCGAATCTCCCGCTCTGAAGAGGAAGAGTAGTCGGCAATCGCTCCCTAAAACGCCAAGTGACTAATTCGTTTAGTTTAAAACGGTCCGAAAATTCGGAAGTGCCACAAATTGGAGATGAACTTCATGGAAGTAGGAATAGAACCAATCGGAGAAATGGTGCTTTTAGCAATGGAGAACGCCCCGGAGAAGACCGCATCAGGTCTTCTACTACCGGAGGAAGCAAGGGAGAAGATGAACATAGGCAGGGTCCAGGCCGTCGGTCCCGACGCCAAGAGCGTCGCCGTTGGCGACCGGGTCATCTTCAGACAATACAGTGGTACGAAGATGGAATGGATGGACAACGACTACCTCCTGATCAATCAAGAAGACATTCAAGCAAAGGTAATGGGGTGAATAAATGGGTGCAAAGAAAATAGTATACGGAGAGGAAGCAAGAGAGAGACTATTAGAGGGAATCGACACTGTCGCTAACGCGATCAAGGTCACTCTGGGACCAGCAGCAAGGACAGTCGTACTGGAGAAGTCGTGGGGAAGCCCATCGATCATCAATGACGGCGTGACGATAGCGAAGGACATCGAGTTGGGAGAGCCCTTCGCAAACATGGGCGCAAAACTCATCCAGGAGGTCGCGAGCAAGACACAGGACAACGCAGGGGATGGTACTTCCACCGCATCTATCCTGGCGCAGAGCCTCTGCCATCACGGTCTCAAGAACATGAAGTCCGGCTCGAGCCCGGTCGAGTTGAAGGCGGGTTTCGATCAGGCCATCTCAACAGTGGTTGACACGCTGAAGGACAGGGCCGTGCCAGTCGAGACCGGCGAGACGATACAGCAGGTCGCGACAATCGCCTCGAATAACGATGAGTCGATAGGATCACTCATCGCCGAGGCTGTTGATGCCGTGGGCAGGGACGGGGTAATCACTGTCGAGGAGGCCAAGTCAATCGAGACATCCTTGGACGTCGTGGAAGGAATGGAATTCAACAAGGGGTACATGAGCCCGTACATGATCACTGACAAGGAGAAGAGAGAGGCAATCCACGAGAGCCCGCTTGTTCTCCTGACTGACCACACCATCAACTCCGCACAGGACCTACTTCCTTCCCTGGAGGCCAGCGTACAGCAAAAGAGGCCCCTTCTGATAGTGGCCAAGGACATCGAGGGAGAGGCTCTGGCCACCCTCGTCCTGAACGTTGTAAGCAAGGTGGTCAAGGCCGTAGCCGTGAAGGCACCTGGTTTCGGGGACGAGATAGGGGAGCAACTGGAGGACATAGCCGTCCTGACCGGGGCCAAGCCCCTGTTCAAGGACCAAGGCGCAGACCTGAAGGAACAAGGCCCATCCAGCCTCGGCAGCGCTGACCGAATCATCGTCGCCAAGAACAAGACGACCGTAGTCGGCGGCGGTGGAGACAAGAAGGACACCGAAGAGAGAGCGGAACTCCTGCGAGGCCAGGCGAAACTCTCCACTAGCAAGTGGGACAGGGAGAAGATCGAGAAGAGGGTCGGCAAGCTGACCGGTGGAGTCGCGGTCCTCAAGATCGGAGCAGCGACAGAGAC
Source organism: uncultured Candidatus Poseidoniales archaeon (assembly GCA_902601345.1). Lineage (GTDB taxonomy): Archaea > Thermoplasmatota > Poseidoniia > Poseidoniales > Thalassarchaeaceae > UBA36. The sequence goes on along the minus strand of CACKMK010000006.1, from coordinate 48,075 downwards.
CGAGGTCAAAGAGACCAAGGCCAGGGTCGACGATGCGCTGAATGCCACTAGAGCTGCAATGGCAGAGGGAGTGGTAGCCGGTGGAGGAGTCACCCTACTCAGGGCCAGAGAGGTCCTCAAGGATCTAGCAGCATCATCAGAGGGAGACCGCGCAATCGGAATCAACCTAGTCTACGACGCGCTTGCAGCCCCCACAAGGCAAATCTCAGCCAATGCCGGGGCAGATGGCGACGAAGTCATTTCCAAGATACTGGAGAACGATGATGAGAACTTCGGGTACAACGCTCGCTCAGGCGAGTATGTCGACATGATCGAGTCCGGAATCCTGGATCCCGCCAAGGTGACCAGGAACGCCCTCGAGTCAGCCGGTTCCATCGCAGGACTGGTGCTGACCACGGAGACGCTGATCGCGGACGATCCAGAGTTGAAGGAAGCAGCCCCAGCGATGCCCGACATGGGCGGCGGAATGGGCGGCATGGGCGGCATGGGCTTCTAGTCACGACTAGAAGATTCATTTCCGAACCCCGACACGAACAGTCGCCTCAATGACGACAAAGGGTGACCGAGCTACGGCGTTGACGTACCCTATGAGTACCGAGAGGCACCATGGAACACACGAGTTGAATACGGAGTAGTGTCTCCGAAATCCAATGGCCGGGTCCCGTACAGCCCTCTCCCTATGTGCTCTGCTGACGCTCTCGATGATGACCAGCGGCTGTTTGGCGCTGTCCGTTCAGCGTGAGGTGATGGAGAGCTGGAGGGATCCACCGGAGCACATCAACCAGGATTTCACGGTGGGTTGGACCGAGATGTTCGAGACAGGTACCGAGCTCGACTCGGTGCTCTACCAGAACGAGACCACCATCGTCTTCGACGAGACTGTCATATCGCTCAGCATCAACTTCAGGGCCCAGTTCCCCTACTCCAGCACCCTTGAGGACCTGATCGGGAACGAGACCAACCAGGTCAGGTACGTGGAGGCCAAGCTGTGGGAGCCCGGAGCCAAGGAATCGGGGGGCAACCCATTCTGGGAGGTCAGGGCGACACAGGACTTCCAGGCGCCCTACGACTGGCAGATCGACTTCATCGAGGGGACATGGATACTGGAGGTAGAGGCGAGGGGCTGGGGAATCACCACCCCGGTGGAGCAGTTGTCCTTCCACGACTCATTCGAGCTGTACGCGACCATCACGAAGCCCTGCGTCCACTTCCCGAGCTCCCACGAGGTCTATGAGGACGGCGAGAAGGAGTGCACGTTCCTCTCAGAGCTCGAGGACTGAGATTCTGCGGGCTAATCGCCGTGCGCAGCGCTTATCAACCAAAGGCAGGTGGCCGCGCTGCTGAGGAAACCGAATGACGGAAACCGCAACACCACTCGTGTCGCCAGATGTTTACGAGAGGCACGCGGTACACATCGGTACAAACCAGAAGTCTGCGGACATGAAGCAGTTCCTGGACACCATGCACCAGGACAGCAGCGGCCTGCACATCATCGACGTCAACAAGACGGACGAGAGGATTCGCGTTGTCTCCAAATTCCTCTCCCACTACGAGCCAAGCAGGATCCTAGTCGTCAGCGCCAGGCAGTACGGACAGAGGCCGGCGAGGAAGTTCGCGCAGGCGATCGGCGCTAAGCAGATCGTAGGCCGATTCATCCCTGGAACTCTGACTAACCCACGACTGAGGACATACATGGAGCCGGAGGTAATCATGGTCACCGATCCTGCAGCAGACTCCCAGGCCCTATCCGAGGCGGTCAAGTCCGGACTCCCGGTGGTCGCCATTTGCGATGCGAACAACAGATTGAGGAATGTGGACCTGGCCCTTCCCGCCAACAACAAGGGTCGCAGATCCCTCGCTCTCGTCTACTGGCTTCTAGCGAGAGAGATGCTAAAGATCAAGGGGACTCTGAAGACGGATTTGGAGTTCGAGCTCGCTGAGAACGTAGACGACTGGGAATCAACCTTCTGAGTTCGACGGGCTCAAAGGCAATAATCGTCTCGGGCTTCCAATGGGAGACCAGCTTCCGCCGCTTTTCCTGGCCCCGATGGCAGGAGTGACCGATCTGGCCTACAGGATCCTGGCCAGGGAGTGCGGGGCGGACGTGACGGTGACGGAGTTCACTGCAGCATCCGGCCTGACCAGGAGGAACACGTACTCATGGCTCAAGGTGGAGAGCGATCCGCGGGAGTCCCCCTTCATCCCGCAGATATTCGGAGGAATCATCGAAGAGATGGTCCAGACCGTGGAGATGCTTCAGGACCGCGCAGATGTAATAGACATCAACTTCGGGTGCCCTGCTCCCAAGGTATGCAAGAACGATGCCGGAGCAGCTCTCCTCAGGGACCCGGACAGGGTCGTGAGCATGGTCAGGGCATGCATAGAAGCGACCGAGGTCCCTATCACGGTCAAGATGAGACTGGGGACGGGAAGCGGGGAAAACACCGCTCTGGAGATTTGCGAGAGGCTGGAGGCAGAGGGTGTCGAAAGGGTCTGCGTCCATGGCAGGACCCTGAGGCAGAGATACTCGGGCGAGGCAGACTGGGATCAGATAAGAGAGATATCTGAGGCCGTCTCGATTCCAGTGATCGCCAATGGCGACGTCATCGACTCATCTACCGCATCCGAATGCCTTGAGGCAACCGGAGCCAGCGGACTAATGATCGGTAGAGGGGCAATCGGGCGACCGACCATCTTCAACGAGATCAAGCGAGACCTAGGGTGGATAACCGACCCACCCCCATGGGGAGAAGGAGGAGATGCGATTGCCAGGGCCTGGTGCTGGAACAGGTACCTAGAGCTGTGCGAGGACATCTATGCGGATAGTAGGAACAAGAACCTGAAGAGGCATGCAGTCTCGTTCACCAAGGGCCTCCCTGGCGCCTCCGCGATGCGGGTCGATCTTCACGGGGAGGGGAATCAGAGGAAACTTGGAAGGATGGTATCCGAGTATCTGGAGGGATTGGCTTCGCTCAATGAGGCCACGGCGGCCTAACCGGTCTTCTGGACGTTACTCGCCCTGCCCATCACCCTCATCGGTACAGCGTCCAACTGTACGATGAGGACCCTCGAGCTCCCATCCCCTCTTATCCAAAGGGGGGAGTCCCAGTCAACAACCACTGAAGCTCCTTCGAGTCCAGAGACCCTCCCGACCGTGAACTGGAGGTCGGAGGCAGCATGAACCACATCCCCGACTGAGAGCTCCTTCCTCTGGAAGGGAGCCAACTCCAAGTCGAACGAGGATGACTCATGGCCGATAAGGGCGCCATCTCCCGGAACGCAGATCATGCAACCCCTGTGCAGGGACTGCTCTCTCAGATTCCTTAGAGCCACTCCCACCCTGTCTCCGGAATGAGCCACCTCCACATCGTCATCCATAACCTGGAGGGATCTAACCATACCCACATCGGAGGCGGGTAACACCTCGACCTCGTCATGCTTGGACAGGCTTCCTGATTGGACGTAACCAATTGCCACGAGACCCACTCCCTTGACGTTGAAGTGCTGGTCGACGGGGAGAATTAGGGATGAGGATGAGGCATCTGGGGTGGTCTTTGACAACTCGTCTTGGACTCCGAACAGCCACTCCCTAGTCTCATGCTCGTCGATATCCCCTTCCATTATTTCCCACTCTGAGAGGCCCGCCTGATCCAGCATCACTCTCACCTGTCCCGGGTCGATCCAATTTCCGTCTCTAGGAGCGATTATCGCTCTGCCCGTCGAAATCCCACTGCATCCAAGTGCTACCATCGCCTCTCCCACCGGAGCGTCCAATGCCCCAATCTCGAGCAATCCGGCCTTGGCAACATCGAGTACGCTGAGTAGCGGCCTGATGCTCTCTGGGTGCTTCAGTGGTCTGAGGAGGGACAAGACCCTGACCACTCCATCCTTGCTCCCCTTGTGGACGTAGGAATCGATGTCCCGGGAGTCTCCCTTCTTCCCAAGACTCCTCGCGAACTCATCCGAACCGATCAGAGCGACGTTGAGGACCGACATCCCTTCACCTATGTTGAGAGTCCGAACCTATCCATCATCTGGATCATCAGGAAGTAACCGGAGACCGTGCATGCCAGCCCAGCCGCTAGCGCTGGATAGAATTCCCAGCTTCTGGACTCTATGAGCCAAGGCATGACGATGAACATCAGTAGCGAAGGGATGAGGAGCCAGACTATGTCCTTGGCGAAACCGGATATCTCCATGGCCGACTGACCCTCATGGTGCATCATCATCATCGAGAGGACGGTCACAATGGGGATTGATGCCAGGACCGCGGCCATCAAAGTGCTCCTCTCGGAGATCTGGGCGATGGAGAAGATGATCAGGGCAGTCAGAGCGATCTTGCCTGCATCGAACGCCCATCCCATGCTCTCCGCTCGGAACCCGACATTTAGACAATTCACTCCAGGAAATGACATAGACACCAATACATATGCTACCCCCTGCTTCAGGGTCCATGGGAGACTACAGCAAGGGCGTCGACTACAGGGACGGGGGCGAAATCAAGATTGATGACCTCGGCAAACCCCTCTCCCTTCTCGACTCCTGGATATCGGAGGCCAAGGAGAGGGGCCTCGTGGAGCCGAACGCGATGAGCATCTCGACAGTCAGCCCCTCGGGATCCCCCAGGAGCAGGATGGTCCTGCTCAAGATGGTGGAGGGGGACGAGATTGGGTTTTTCACGAATCTCGAGAGTGACAAGTCACTCGAAATCGCGGGTTGCGATTCCGTCGCGGTCACGATGTGGTGGCCCGAGATGGAGAGGCAGGTCAGGATGGAGGGCAACGCGTACCATATGGAGAGATCGCAGGTCGAGGATTACCACCACAGCAGGTCCAGGAAGAGCAGGATCGGAGCATGGGCCTCCTCACAGAGCCGGGAGATGGACTCTAAGGACGACCTGAGAAAGAGGTTCGAGGAGTTCGAGTCGAGGTTCGAGGGGGACGAGGTCCCTCTCCCACCGCACTGGGGGGGATTCAGAATCACGGTCAACCGGATTGAGTACTGGTCGGGAAGGCCGAGCAGGCTTCACGAAAGAATCGTACTCGAGAGGCACGGCGAAGAATGGTCTCAGAGGCGACTCTACCCCTGACTGGGCTCCCTGACCTCACTGATTCGCCAGGTTAACGCGATTACCAGCAGCACCCCAGCCGGAGTGCTCCACTCGGCAACCCTGTCCAGAGCCAGAACAACCACGAAGAAGCAGGCTTGCAGCGAAAGAAGGCCCAGGTAGATCAGAGGGGCCCCTCTCTTCCTGTAATCCATGAACTCGTAGATGAACACCCCTTCGATGAAGTTGGCATAGATGGCAGCCCATGCGACGTAGGCTATCCCGAACACCGTCGGGAATGCTATGAAGATCCACTCAACTTGCATTCCGTTGATCAGGAGGGAGAGTCCCATCAGAGCGACGTTTCCGTTGTGCATCACTAACTCGTACCAAGTGAAGAGACGGTCGACAGGGAGGCCCTTCGCCAGGTTATTCGGAATGATTTGGAAGGTTATGACGCATGTGACCAGAATCGCGGACGCGAAGGAAGTGGAGAACAGGATGGGGGATGATATCAGGATCCACTCCGGTACGGTACCACCCGAGGAATGGATCCAGGTGGCTGTACCCGAGACCGCGAAACTGACACCGATCAACGCGAAGTGCCACATCGTGAACGCGGCCAGCCGGGTCGGGCCCACCACATCCCTCGGCCTCACCTCTCTTTCCTTGAAGTACAGGGGGAAGTCCGAGCTGCCCTTGGGATTCAGTGCTACCCAGCCCAGGGTGACGATTACCAGGACGCAACAAGCGAACCTGAAGGCCAGTAGGGCTGCATCAGGAACAATCTCTGATGTGGAGACCTGATCCTGCGACTGGGGTGTCTCCAGTGCCCCTGAGTTTGAGATGAAGAGAAGGGAGAGCAGCAGGAACAGCAGCGTCAGTATCGCAGTGTCGGGACCCTTGTCCCTATCTCCGTAACCCATCGGATCCTCGAGCATAATCCCCCGACGGAATCTAGTTTGAATATCCTTCTAGTAGGCGGTCTGGTTGGCCTCGTAGGCTTTCATCATGGCAGTTCTGGCCATGATTATCACCAGGACAGCGGAAGATAGCAGAACCACTCCCAGGATGGTCGAGGTCCTCATCAGCATCAGGCAGAACCCGGTGATTCCGCAGGCGTAGCTCACCATCTCGCAAATTGATGCCAGCCTGAGTATTGAGTCCGGCACGATCAGCTTCGCGGACGAGTCGTACTCCCTGATCATCCTGGAAAGGAGGATGTACAGGCCTTGGAAGGGGATTGCCAGGCAGAATAGGCCCATCGCCAGTATCAGGACCCTGTCGTCCGGGTTGGCGCTGATCTCGCTGCCCTTCCAGAACAGGTTGCTCAGCCCCACGGACAGGAGGCCGGTGTGAATCAGCGCGGACGTCGTGCTCGGTGAGGCAGGCTCTGGGGACTCTGGCACCACGACCAAGTTCCCAATCGGGGCATTATTGAGAATTGCTGTGGATTCACCCTGACAGTTGCTGGTTTTCCGGCAGCCTGTCGCGCATCGCCCTATTCCAGATGGGAGGCACCAGGCATGGCCACCAGGAGGCGTAGTAGCCCCACCTGAGTGTGGGCGTACCCTCGTAAGTTCGTAACTTCCAGAACGGCACGCTGGCGCGTAGGTGGTGGTCGGAGTGGCGAGTAAGCTCCAGCAGGCTCCACCTGGACCAGCGGGCCTCGGTGTTCCATGAGTGCTCCTTTGCGAACCTCTCGTCCTCCGACCTCCTGAGGCCCCAGTGCCGGATGTAGTTCACGTACTCCAGGGTCAGGATACTTATCCCGGAAAGGACCAGCCACCCCACGGCAACAGGGATGCCGTCGAACCACCCCATCCAACCGGGTACGAGGGCGATCGAAAGCAGAGTGGCGATTTGGAGGATCAGGCCACGGTAAGTGGGGTTGCTGAGGCCCGTCCTCCCCCTCTTGTTATGGACATTTGCCGATGACACGAACTGGCCTGGGATGGTGCTCAGCCAGAACGACCACAGCCCCTGGTCGGCCCTCGCGGATGCGGAGTCCTTGTCCGTGCTGACCCACTTGTGATGGACGTGGTTGTGCTCGTAGGTGAAGTGTGTGTAGTTGACCGAGAAGAGAAGGACCCGGGCGAGCCTCCATCCCGGGCTCCCCCTCTTCTTGTGCCCGAGCTCGTGTGCGGTCACTATGGCCGATGAGGCAGCACTCAGTCCCGAAGAGAGACCACCAACGACAAGCCACCAGGTCAGCCCCTCATTGGCAGCGAACCAGAAGAAAGTCCCCACTACCACGAGCTGCAGGATTCCATGAGCCCATAGCAGGACCTCGAACGGAGTGCCGGACTCCCTCGGTGGGCGAGCTACCTTCGACTCACCCATCACGATGTCGAGGACGGGCCCCACTCCCCAGACGAAGACGACGCCCATAGCAGCGAAGACCTGGCTTTCAAGGACGCCGAGGATGTTCCCTGAGATCGCTAGCAGCGGCGTGATTAGCCCCAGAAGGTGGAACGCCCAGGGCTCCGGGGTCGGCTCGACCTCACTCATATAGATCCGCGTGTCGGGCTCTGGCCTTAGCAATTTTCGGTGCCACGACTGCCACGCAGTACGGATTGGAGGACCCGTTTCGGGCGAAGTAGTCGTGGTGGTAGTCCTCCGCCAGCCAGAACTTCTCCAGTGGGACCACTTCCGTGACCACAGGGGCGTCGTAGTACTGGGAGATCTCCTCTATGGACGCCTCGGCATCCTGCTTCTGGCCCTCGTCCGCGTACAGGACGATGCTGCGGTAATGGGGGCCGATGTCATTCCCCTGGCGATTCAGTTGAGTGGGGTCGAAGAGCGTGTGGAAAACCCTTAGAAGCGTCATCCTGGGGATGACTTCGGGGTCGAAGGTGACTCTAACGACCTCTGCGTGACCTGTCTTCTTCCCGCATACCTGCTCGTAAGTGGGATTGTCTACATGGCCACCGCTGTAACCGGGGACTACCTCGTGAACACCCTTGAGGCCTAACAGACCACCCTCTGTGCACCAGAAGCAACCCCCTCCGAGAACCAATTGCTCCATCATCTACCTCCTGTAGTTGGGAGCCTCTCTGGTAATCTCCACATCGTGGACGTGGCTTTCGGAGAGTCCTGCGTTGGTGATGCGGACGAACTTGCACTTGCTCTTCATCTCATCAACGCTTGAATTTCCTGTGTACCCCATCGAGCTCCTCAGGCCCCCCATCAATTGGTACAGGACCTGGTCGACCGGGCCCCTGGACGGGACCCTACCCTCGATTCCCTCGGGTACGTACTTCCTCGTGTCTCCCTGCGAGGACTGGAAGTACCTGTCAGATGAGCCCTTGCTCATAGCACCCAGGGACCCCATCCCCCTGTACTGCTTGTAGGCCCTGCCTTGGTAGAGTATAGTCTCCCCTGGGGACTCGTCTGTTCCAGCTAGGAGCGACCCTACCATTACGCAATCGGCTCCCGATGCGATTGCCTTGGCTATGTCTCCGCTGTACTTTATTCCCCCATCCGCTATCACGGGCACTCCTCTCTCGGCGCATGACTCGACAGCGCTCATCACTGCGGTGAACTGGGGGACTCCGACTCCCGTCACTATCCTGGTAGTGCATATCGAGCCAGGGCCGATTCCTACTTTGACTGCGTTGGCCCCACTGTCTATCAGAGCACCAGCTGCATCTGGGGTCCCTACGTTACCCGCGATAATCTGGGCATCGGGACCGGCCTGTTCTCTGATAGTACGAACAGTATCGAGAACACCGTGAGAGTGACCGTGCGCGGTGTCGACAGCGACTGCATCGGCCCCGGCCTCGAACATTGCCAATGCCCTCAGTATCCCCTTCTCGCCTGTCCCAGTGGCCGCAACCACGCGGAGCCTTCCCATCTCGTCCTTGCAGGACAATGGGTTGTCCCTGGATCTGTTGATGTCTCTGACGGTGATTAGGCCGGAGAAACCTCCTCCCTCGTTCACCACAACCAGCTTCTCTATCCTGTGATGGTGGAGTAGCCTCTTGGCTTCCTCCATGTCTACGTGCTCTGGGACCGTAATCAGGTCGGTAGTCATCACCTGTGAGACCTCGGTGTTTGGATCCTCGACGAACCTGATGTCCCTGTTGGTTACCATTCCCACGATACCCCCATCCCCGTTGATGACTGGGAAGCCGGAGAAGCCGTACTGGTCCTTCAGTGAGCGCAGTTCTCCCACAGTCATCTTGGGATCCACAGTGACAGGCTCCAGGACAAGTCCGGACTCGAACCTCTTTACTTTGTCAACCTCCACAGCCTGTTCCTCTATCGGCATGTTCCTGTGTATCACGCCTATGCCTCCGCTTTGTGCCATGGCTATCGCCATCTCGGCCTCTGTGACTGTGTCCATGGCTGCTGATACTATCGGTGCGTTGAGAGATATCCCGGTGGTCAGTCTTGTAGACAAATCCACCTCTGCAGGAAGTACTGCTGACTCTGCTGGGAGAAGGAGAACGTCGTCGTAACTTAGTGCGGTCTCAATCTGCGCCATTAGGGATACGCGTGGAGACCTGTACTTCAACGATTGCTTACTTCCTATTCGTGAGTCAGAGGGATAACCAATGCCCCTTAGATACGTAAACGAGCCAATCGGTAGCCTTTCAGCGGTATCGAAGCCTCTCGTTATACCAACTTCTAGAATATTACTTCCTCAAATTCAATCCCGCAACTGCGGTGGGCTGCTGCACCAACATTCATAATGAGAATCCCACTCTCTAATACATGGGTTGTGCAGCTCTAATCGGCTTGGTCTTCATCGTTGGGTTGGTCGCAGTCTCCTCCTTATACAATAGGAAGATGATTTGACCAATTCCCAAGTACCTCAAGATCGAACAGTTGAACCATTCTCAGAACCGACTTCGAAACAATTCGCGAGAATTATACTCCAGTATATTCCCGATTTGGGGTAGAAAAAAAGGGGTTACGCTAGTTTCAAATGCCCGGGCTCGATGTGTTCTCATGACCACAATAGGAACCCCAAATACCACAAGCCAAACTAAGCTGATGCTCCTTGGCTCGGGCGAACTTGGCAAAGAGGTCGCCATAGCCGCCCAGAGACTCGGTGTCGAGGTCATAGCCGTCGACAGGTACGAGAACGCTCCCGCCATGCAAGTAGCCCACAAGAGTTACACGATACCTATGCAGGATGGGGGCGCCCTAAGGGCCCTGGTAGAGTCTGAGAGGCCCGATCATATAGTCCCCGAGATAGAGGCTATCTCGACCGATACGCTCGTCGAATTGGAGGCGGAGGGATATAGCGTCACACCTACGGCAAGGGCTGCTAAGTTGACTATGGACAGGGAGGGAATAAGGAAATTCGTATCAAATGATTTGGGCATAAAAACCTCCGAATACGCCTTTGCAGACACAAAGGAGGATTTCGAAGAAGCCTGTCTTCAGATAGGATTCCCTTGCGTTGTAAAGCCCATCATGAGCTCTTCGGGGAAGGGGCAGAGTACTGTCCATGACGAGTCGAGCATGGGTCCGGCTTGGTCAATCGCTCAGGACGGAGGACGGACGGGGGCTGGGAGGGTAATTGTCGAGGGATTCGTTGACTTCGATTACGAAATAACGCTGTTGACCCTAAGGCACAGAGATGGGACTACTTTTGTTGATCCTATCGGACACAGACAGGAGGATGGAGACTACCAGGAATCATGGCAGCCACAACCGATGACAAAGGCTACTCTCACCGAAGCTCAGAGGATGGCTAAGACCGTCACTGAAGGCCTCGGTGGGCACGGTATTTTCGGAGTCGAGCTCTTCATCAAGGGGGAGGAAGTGATCTTCAGCGAACTCTCACCGAGGCCTCACGATACTGGCATGGTTACGATGATTTCCCAGAATCTTTCTCAGTTTGCATTGCACGCAAGGGCAATCCTCGGTCTCCCCATTCCGAACATCAGACAATATGGGCCATCCGCCTCCCACGTCGTAATGGGCAAGGGATCATCCAAATCCCCCTCGTTCGGGAATTTGGAATCAGCTCTCGAAGAGGATGACACGGATTTGCGGCTGTTCGGAAAACCCGAAGTCAAGGGGGAGAGGAGATTGGGAGTATGCCTGTCCTTAGGGGCCAGTATTGACGAAGCCAGGGAAAAGGCCGAGAAGGCAGCGAACTCAGTCGAGGTCCGACTCTAGGTATGCTACGTTTTCTCCAATCTACCAGCGATGGGCAAGTCTGAGGGGCCCCCACCTCCGACACCTCAGACTACCGCTTCCATACATACGGCTCATACAAGTCATTAAGAGGCAGAGTCCTAGTTTTAAAATGTGAAAGTCAATCGTGATTTTGTTCGAATCTTCACTTTTATCTCAGGACCATTAGTTTTGTTCTCATATGGTTTTGCACTCTCTCGAATTGATGATGGCGCCTCTCTTTGGGGTGGAATCCCAGATTCTTGGATTACATACATTGTCCCATTCATGCTACTAGCAGCGGTGGGGTTTCTGATGTACTGGTGGGTAGCATTGTTCCAACTCGATGCCACATTAGTAGGCTCCTTTAGATGGCCTTGGGGGGAATCCGATGGGAACGGTGCTTCCAGGCTTCTATTGGCGTACGCACTTTTTTTGATCCCGTCCATGCTCTGGATTGACAGCACTATCTTCCACATGAACAACTCTTACTTTTGGACGCCGTTCTTGGTAGTGGGCATTTTGGCTCTAGCTTCCGTTGGGAATATTCTGCTCATTATGATAGCCTACGGAGCATGGCAAGATGACATCGAAGGCTCTGGATTCATGCTGACTGGTTCTGTACTACTCGGCATACAAGTCATCATCAATGACCTGTTTTTGTGGTCTGCCAAATTCCCTTGGTAGTCCCTATCCTTGCACCTCCCAGTCTTATCCGTACCCATTGAGCCGCATACGTCATAGAGGGGTACCCCCACTGGTAATTTGATAATCATGGACTACGAGTTCCTTTCCATCTGCCCCAACTGCGGGCATATGCCCGGGGCGTGGCTACCTGGTATCGAGTGTCCGGAATGTGGAGAACCAATGCTCTAGGGCGGGTTTTGTTGAACATGTCCGGAAGAAAACACCCAACAGAATGGCCCGAAGAAGACCGATGGTGGGAGCAACACAAGATTGTGGTTTGGTCCCTCGAACCAAATGGCGAGCCGACGGATGAGTTTGGGTGTGGCGATACCCCTGAGGAGGTAATAGATTTCTTCAGAGGAAGAAGTTGGATTGATGAAGAGAGAGATGATAGTAAGAAATGGATGGAGGGAGTACATTCTAGGTTGCCCATTGGGTATGAGGAAACATTCGTTTACGTCGATGCTGAGTCATTCCTTTTTGGCATGGTTAAGATTGGAGCAATGAAGATAGAGAAATGGGAATGGGAGCCCGCTGACCTCAGTAGCGATGAGAGGGACTAGGCGACCACCGCTCTGACAATGATGAGGTCTCGATGGGTTGCTAGAGAAATTCCTCTGACCACAGTACGAATCACAGATACCTTCTGACTGCGATACCGCTCATACGCTAGCCACTGGTGCTCCCGCGTGTCATAGGGTTCTGAGAAGGTCTACTGAGCGACTTCTGTAACTCAGGATATTAGGCACCATTCCTGAGTTTTTCCTCGGCGATGTGTTCTTTCCAGTAGTTTGTCTGAACCTCGATTAATCTTCTCTCATAACAATCCGGGCACAGTCTGACCTTATTCCTTATTCCCGGGCTTCTGGCCTTCTGGACTGCCGCTGAGCTGAGACCGCCATTGTAGTCCCTCACATCATATCCGTCACCACAAACACTGCACCTTATTTCCATGGAGTGATTATCCATTAGCCGGGTTTAACAGTTTGTCATGCCTATCCAAAGCTTTCTGACGCTAAAGAAAAAACCCGCCTGGCCCTTGACAGCCATATTGCCTACCGTTTGATTCAAGAATGGCCCTTTTGCCCGGGGTTCGGTGAGCACGTGATTAGGCCGGCAGTAGTAGGATGGAGGGAGTGGGTCGGGCTCCCGGAGATCCAGAGGGCCCCCATACTCGCGAAGATTGACACCGGCGCGTGGTCCAACACGCTTCACGCAGCGGACATCGAGATTATCGAGTCGGTACCGGAGAGCAGGATAAGGTTCAAGCTCGAGGAAAAAGGTAAGTGGTTCGAGAGGCCAATCGATAAGTGGAGGAGGATCAGGGACACGGGAGGACACGAGACACTGCGTCCCGTGATCAGGACAACCATCGAGATCGCGTCTAGGGACTTCGACGTGGAGATGTGCCTTGCAGACAGGTCGCAGCTCAAACACAGGATGATCCTGGGCAGGAACTTCCTCAGGCTCGGCTTCATAGTAAACCCCTCGAGGCAGTGCATTCACACAATGATCAGGTCAGATGACAGGGTTGAGATGGGCTCCATGGAGTGAGCCCTTTTGGGGGACGGCCCCTTCCGAATAGCGTGATCGATAGCATCCGCGTATCCGAGGCGGGAATACAACCAGCATCTCCATGGTGGCTTAAGGGTGGGGCTATTTTCATCGGAGTCCTGGGACTGGCATCTCTCCTCAATGCGCTTATCCTCGGAGTCACTGGAATTGTGATGGGCGGCGTCGTTGCCGAGATTAATCCGGAGGAGATATGCGCAGAAGACGATGATCGAGAAGCCTGCGAGGGCCTCATAGAGGAACTCGTCTCGCTTGGCGACTCCAGGGTCTGGGACGTTGGCGCTGCATCCTCAGCACTGCTCTTCCTGCTATCCATTCCGACTGCGTTGTTGATGTGGAGCTCCGATGATCGGGATACTGCCCTCAAACTAGCATGGGGATGGGTAGGGATTCACGCCATATCCCAGTTGTACGCGACACACGTCCTCGTCTCATGGACGAGTGATTTCTACACCGAGATGCCATCCGATGGCGTTGACCTGGGTTTCATTTCTCTGTTCAACCAAGTAGCCTCCTACGCCGGCGTGCTCATGTGCGAGCTAACCCTGGTGGCTGGGCTCGTCCTGATATCCTACAAGACAAGACCCCTGACCAAAATCGAGGTGCCGTCTGCCTTTCACTTGGGCGAGGAGTGAACTTCAAGTTCCTCCGCTGCTAGCGAGTGTCATGCAGCACATAAGAGACGGAATAATGGTCGTCAACACCGAGACCATAGCAGGCAAGGTCATCACTCAGAACCTAGGAGTCGTTGGCGGCTCTACGGTGAGGGCCAAGCACATTGGGAAGGATATCGGGGCTCTCTTCAAGAACATCGGTGGTGGTGAGCTCAGGGCTTACACCGAACTACTGGAGGAGTCCAGGAACGAGGCGATCGCAAGAATGGTCGCGGACGCCCAAGCACGTGGAGCCAATGCGATTGTCAACGTTCGTTTCGCAACCAGCGCTGTCACTGCTGGGGCTTCAGAGCTATTCGCATACGGCACCGCGGTACTGGTCGAGTAGTCAGGTGGTCGAATGCGATCAATAGATGCCAAAGTGGGGACGATTACCGCATCGGTAATGATGGCGGTATTGATGTTCTCTGGCTTCGCTCTGGCCCAGGCAGAGGAGGTAAAGAGCGAGGATTCCCCTGCCATAGCACTCCTCTGCCTTGGCCCGATTTTGCTCTTCAGCCTCCCATTCGTCGTTTTCGGGATTGTGTGGACGATAGTCGGACCCATCATGTTCCTCTATGGGGTGCTGTTCAGTGAAAGGAACATGCGCAAGCGCATGGACAGCGTTGTACTAAGGGAGAGTGCCTCGATTGAACACTTCGGGAAGGACCCCCTATCCACCCTCAAGGGGACCAACATTGTAGGCGGGATATCCGACTCTGGCCTAGTTTACGCCAGTTTCGTGTACTCTCCGAGCCACTGGCAGTTGCTAATCGCATGGATAAACCAGTTGTTCGGAGGGAGGGTAGACGTCATGCACAGGGTCATCTCTGTCGGCCGGGCAGAGGCGAAGCAGAGGCTGAGGGAGCAGGCTCGGGCAGCCGGTTGGCAGGACGTGCTGAACGTGCGGATAGATACTGCAGAAATGACGCCCCCCTCCAATCCGAAGGGGACCAAGGCCGTCGAGATATTCGCATACGGAACGGGCATCAAGTTCGGTTAGGAATCATTCAAGGCAAACAATCGACCCAAGGGACCCGTAGAACATGGTCCAGAGCCCGGTGACAAAGATCGACCCAAGCATAGCAAGCAAGCTATCGAAGCAGAGGTACCAGCTAGTCGGAGAGCACGGTGGGGTGAAGGTCTGCCATTGGACGAAGCAGTCATTGATCGCCGACCGCTCGTGCTACAAGGGCACGTTCTACGGAATCGAGAGCCATGGATGCATGCAGATGGCGCCCAACGTGGACACCTGCAACCTCGGTTGCACCTACTGCTGGAGAGAGCCTCACTCAGACACGCTGAACAAGATCGATGACGACCCGTACGAGCTCTACCTGGAGTCCGTGCGCGGGCACAGGAGGCTTCTGACCGGTTACGGAGGTAACCCGAGGGCCGATCGGAGTAAGTGGCTGGAGGCCCAGAACCCGAAGCATGTCGCTATCTCCCTGAACGGGGAGCCGACGCTCTACTCGAGGCTCGGCGAGTTCCTAGACATCTGCCACCAGCATGGCACCAGCACGTTCCTTGTCACAAACGGCAGCCTACCAAAGGTGATCGAGAACCTAGACCCGCTTCCGACCCAGCTGTACGTCAGTGTCGACGCACCCAACAAGGAGATATTCGACAGGATATGCAAGCCGAAGTTCGATCAGGGGGCCTTCCACAAGCTGGAGCAGACCCTCGAGCTGCTTCCCAGCCTGGATACGAGAACCGTATGCCGGCACACCCTGATAAAGAACGAGTCAATGGGCTACCACGAGGACTTCGCGAGACTGGATAATCTCGCTGACCCGGACTTCATCGAGGCGAAGGGCTACGTCTTCGTTGGGAACAGCAGGAATAACCTCTCGATCGATAACATGCCCAGCCACACCGAGGTCATGGATTTCTCACACGAGCTGGCCCCCATGGTCGGCCGGGAGGTCCTATCGGACAGGAGGGAGAGCAGGGTCGCTTTGATCGGAAGGGAGATGATCCCAGTCACTCTACCGGAGAAGACTCGTGACTTACCAGACGACCTCGGGATAGCCAAGCCGCAGAGATTCTCGCTTCCTCAGGCCTGAATCATCGGCCTGCTGCTACCGCATTCCGGACAAAGTTGTTCGTCGCTGTCCCCGTACTGGTGGAAGCATGCGGGGCAGGTGCTTGAGAGCTTCATCGTGCCCGCGCCGCCGACGTGGATGCGGTCGTCCTCCACCCTCTCCAGGTGGAGCAGGTCCCTCGAAACCTCGGGCAGCTCGAACCTCCCAGGGCCCCCTATCTCCAGCAGCACGTCGGGGGGCAGGGTCACGGTTCCGGAGTCGTCGACTATCAGCTCCCTGGAGTCCGAGAGATCCGCTATGTCCACATCTCCACCGTGCTGGGCGATGAAACGGCCCTCTCTTAGTTCGAGGGACCTCTGACAGAAGGAAGCGACCTCCTTGCTGTGGGTGACTAGGAGGAACGCGACGCCATCCTCCTTGTGGAGTTGCTTGAACAGAGCGAGCACCTCCCTGCTCGTTATCGGGTCGAGGGCTCCGGTGGGCTCGTCAGCCAGAATCAGCTTGGGATTCGTGATCAAGGCCCTTGCGATGGCCACTCTCTGCTGCTCCCCGCCGGAGAGCTGCTCTGGCATGCCTAGCGCCCTGTCTCCCACACCCAGCCTGTCGAGCAGTGCTTGCGCCTTCTTCCGTGAGGGCCTCGCTAGCTCTCCTTGGTGGAGCAGCGGCTGTGCGACGTTGTTCAGCGCGTTGAGGTGGGGGAGCAGGTTCGAGTCCTGGAAGATGAAGGACACGGTCTGCTGTCTGAGGGATACCAGCTCGGAGCCCGTGAGCCTAGTGACTCTGCGGCCAGCGAGCTCCACTGACCCGGCAGAGGGCTTCATCAGCGCACCCAGGCACTTCAGGAGTGTGGACTTTCCAGACCCGCTCGGGCCGACTACTGCCACTGCCTCGCCGTTTCGAATGGAGACGCTGAGCCCCCTCAGAGCGACCACGTTCCCATCTTCGGCGTTCGACTCGTAGATGTGGTACAGTGAGTCCGCTCTGAGTATTTCTTCCATGGCTCACTCCCCCTTCAGCACAGTGGCTAGATCCGCTCCCAGTGCCCTCCTCGTCGTAACCAGCAGGGACATGACCACGGCTGCCAGAACCATGCCGTTGACCAGCACGAGCTCGGCCCAGGGCCATACCAGGTCTCTGTCTATGGGTGCGCTTTGTCCTAGGAAGAGCTGGAATATGAATCCAAACACCCCGAAGAAACCGTTGAATGACTCCGCGACCGCTAGTCCCAGTGAGACCCCCAGGACCATGCTGACGAGCAGGATGGACATAATCTCGAATAACACCAGTCTCACGACTTGGTTGGGGCTCGCCCCGATTGCCTGGAGTATGGCCAGCTCCCTCTTCCTCTGGCTGAGGACGAGCGAAAGGAACACGAACGCGGAAGATACGGAAGCGAGCGCGGCGACGACGAACATCATACTCAGCAGCCCTGGAGTCCCGAATATCAGCCCCCCATTCCTCTCGTTGCCCTCATGAGCGCTCGACCAGTCTTGTGCCGAGATGACTCCCTCCACGCTCCTCAGGTCCGCGCTCAGGAGCTCAAGGGCGTCGGCACAGCCCTTGGTTGACTGGTCGCAAAGATCGAACATCCATGATGTCGACTTGTAGGCCTCCGAGGTCAGGTTGACGACCAGCTCGTTGTAGGTTCTCTCGCCAATCACCAGGCTGTTGTCCACCTCCGCTGCGGAGATTCCTGGGACCCAATCCGCTCTTCCGGCGTAGTTCACCACGGACTCGGAAGGTCCGACCCTCTCTGGGAGGCCGAATGCGCCCTCTGTGAAGTAGCTGTACTGCAGCGTTAGGGCGCTGCCCGTCGAGGGCCTCTCCAGCTGGTTCCTTGCTCCATCACCTGCTAGGTATCCGCCCTGACTGAGGACCTCCGCTATCTCGCTGGGGTCGTCTCCCTGTAACGCCTGCTCGTCCCAGAGCAGCGTGTCCTCGTGACCGTCGAATACCACCCAGACGGGGTAGTTCCCCCCGCCATCCTTGTTGGTGACCAGGATATTCCCCACCGATGTCATCGAGTTAATCTGCTCTATGTCTGAGTCGCCGACGTTGGTTATCGAGCTAATTACTAGAGCCATCGCCTCCTGTTCAGTGTAGCTCGTGTCGAACTGGACCCTCAGGTCAGCGCCGTTTTGCGCGTCCGTCGTACGCTCGTCGACCATCGTCCCGGTATGCCCCTGGACTGCAGCTAGGGTGACGATTGACAGGGTCAGCATCATGATCAGGGACAGTCTGCTGACTGACTGACTGGAGCCTGAGCCACTCAGTCCCCTCCTTATGTCCGAGATCGCTGGTGACCACCCCACTATCCTGTTGAGTATCTGTGGACCTGCGGCGCCGAGCCTAGAGAGGACCAGAGCTCCGCCTATCCAGAGGAAGAAGGGTCCGAGGAGTTGGATTATCGCGTTTGGTATGAACGGCTCGATGATTCCCCCTCCCCTCCCGCCGTCCCATATCCAGAATCCGCCTCTGTTCTGTATCCAGCTCTCTACATATGCGAGCACTCCCACCGCGAAGAGAATCCAGTGTAGCAGGTAGTTTGGCTCCTTCTCCTTCCTCACCCTACGTACTCCCTCGTCTATCTCTAGGCTCAGGAAGTCATTGGTCCTGTTCTTGCCGTAGTAGTAGGACAGGCCGACTGTGAGTAGTGTTACCACGAAGGTTGAGCCGAAGCTCAGGACCGGGTCCACGTCTATGTCCCCGGCATCGGTGAACCTGAGGAATCCAACGGCCCTCAGCACGACTTCCACCGCTCCTGAGGCCAGGGAGAAGCCCAGCAGCCACGCGACGGTCCCGATGGCGTAAATCTCGAGGACCATCATCCTGGACAGAGTGGCCTCGGTGCCACCGATCACCCTGTGGATGGCGACCTCCCTCCGGCGCTGCTCAAGAGATAGTACGAGTCCGTATATCAGGACCACGAAGGAGAGCGCTACAATTGGTATCACGAGTATGTAGTCGAAGACCTGGATGATTCCGAGGAATATGTTGAGGAACGTTATGGTGCCGGAGATGATGTCATTGTACTCTATGGAAACCGCGATCGCGCTCGATCCCTCCATGACGGTGAACTCCCGAGGAAGCGAGACCCTCTCGGTCTCCCCAGTGGGCTCCCCCGTGGACGGGTCGATCACGTCGACGGAGACCCTGACGCTCTCGAGGGAGCTCTTCAGCTCTGTCAGCCAGCCCGTGGCGGCCCTGGTCGAGGCCGTGGGTATCTCCGTCCTGTCGACGGCCATTCCCAGGTATCCATGGTCGCTTTGCATGAGCGTGGTCTTCTGCGCGGGGCTCAGAACCGAGTCGGATACCATCAGCGGATGGAAGAGGAGAGTGGGGTTCCCGAAGTCCCCCTCCTCATAGATCGCGGATATGGTCAGGTCGGTGACCGTGATGTTTTCCTTGCAGAACAGCAGGGGGAATTCCGTTTCGAAGGAGAGGTCAAAGTCGGTCTGGCACTCCAAAGCCCCCTGGGCGACGTCTTCTCCAATGTAGGTGGCGGTGACGTATGAGAAGGTCAGGGAGTCGATCGTGTCGTTGACGACGACCCCCGCCTGGCTGGCTATCTTGGAGGGTAGTACCACAGTCCTATTGGCGGCTGCGTCCTCTGCTGTGGAGGGCCACTGGCCGAAGATTACCGACTTGGCGTGCCTGTCCCCCAGTTCGCCGTCCCAGACCCCGTCTCCGTAGAACCTGATGATTCTGTCAGAGTTGATTGGTGGTCCGTTCTCGGACGCCTCTGGGAAGTCCCAGCTCACGTTCGACCATTCTCCGGACTGGCTGCTCACTGCCATGACGTTCAACGGCTGAGGAGTGGCGAACCCTTCATCGAAGAATCCCGATAGGCGAAGGCCCTGCCTCCCAAACACGAGTCCGCAATCCGCGAACTCCTCCATCTCGACCAACTCATCGCAGAGTGACTCCCAAGCCGCGGAGTCGTTCGTCCTGCCTGCCCAGGAGCCGTCTGGGTCTGACTGGAAGTCGACCTTAGCATCGAACTCGTCACCTTCCAGTGAGAATGCGAAGAAGGCCTGGTTCAGCCCCACTGCGTAGGCTAGCACAGTGGTTATTACCAGAGAGGAGAGGAATACGCCTGCGAAAATCGCCAGCCCTCTCTCCCTACCCCTCCAGGCGCTGCTCATCGCCATGGAGATGTTGTTCGGGGCGGCCAGCCACCTTGATCGGAAGGACTTGTACCAGTCGGAAGCCATCTCAGATGGGGAAAATGGCTCCTTGTCCTTCTTCTGCACCTTTCCAGGGACTATTATCGGCTCTATCGCCTTGTAGAGTAGTCCTCCGAACCTCCTCAAGGAGATTACGAGAACTATCAGTATGGCTAGCATCGCCCAGGCTTGTATCATGGTTGGGATTATCTCCGAGATGAGAGAGCTGTTGGGTGCTAGCTCCGACCCGGCAGTCTGCAGGAACAACATCGACAACCCCAGTGCGATGAGTATGACGATGTTGTAGCCGGTGTTGAGAAAAGTCCCTATCCGGTCCAAGACAGGAACGACCTGGTTAGCATCAGATGCTGTTTCATCTGATCCGACATCCGAGACCTCACCAGTCCTGATGCCGGTGACTGGGTCTATCCTGTCCCTTGAGTCTTCATCCTGCTCGACCATCTTCACTCCTCCTCTATCCCCCAGGCTGAACGGATGTCCGAAGCCGCGGTCACCCCGTCTTTCAGCAGGAGCATCCTGTCAGCCATGGATGCGAGCATCGGGTCGTGGGTGACCATCAGGACTGATAGGCCGTCGTTAGCGCACAGGTCCCTGAACAGGTTGATGACCTCCTGGCCGCTCTTGACGTCCAGGTTCCCCGTTGGCTCATCGGCTAGGATTAGTGGTCTGGAACCGGATATCGCCCTCGCGACAGCGACCCTCTGCTGCTGCCCCCCCGAGAGTTGATCGGGAATGAAATTCATCCTATCCGCAAGGCCCACCCTCATCAGCGCGTCCATCGCCCTGCCCTCGGCCTCCGATGAGGACATCCCAGATAGCTCCAGACTGAAGGCGACATTGTCCAGTGCGTCGAGTCTATCGACGAGGTGGAAGTCTTGGAAGATCCAGCCCACTCCGCTCCTTCTAACGTCAACGACCCTGTTGGGGGATTTGGTTCCGTAATTGAAGGAGTCCAGTGTTATCTCTCCGGAATCCGCCTCTAGTAATCCCCCGATAATGTTCAGCAGTGTGCTCTTCCCACACCCGCTCGGTCCCATTAGGCTGACGAGCTCCCCCGCCTTGACCTCCATGTTGATGCCCTTGAGCACCTCCAATCTTCTGCTACCTGAGCCGAACCCTTTCTTGAGGTCGTTAACTTGGAGCATAGCGCCCATGCCGTTTACTTTCACTTTAAGTGGTTGTTATTGCCAGAGCTTAGGAAGTGCTACTGAGCCTCCCCTGCTCCCACTTCATCAGGTTGGTGTAGATCGATGGTAGCAGCAGCACGCTGGCCAGAAGCGCGAGGGTGATGGCCACGACGAAAGCCTGGCCGAACAGCTGCAGCGGGACCAGTGAGGAGAGGTTCAGAACTGAGAAACCACCTGCGGTCGTTACAGCCGCTCCTGCCATGGCTCGGCCGGTGGTAGATATCGAGGCCGTTGCCCATTCCGATGGCAGTCCATCCGGATTCTTCTCGACCTCCTCCTCGATCCTCGTAGACAGGTGGACGGCGTAGTCGACCCCCAGACCGAGGGTGAGTGCTCCGATCGTCACCGTCTGGGAGTTCAGCTGGAAGCCAGTGAAGCCCATTATCCCGTATACCCAAGCCACCACGGCTAGGAGCGGTATCCATGTCACGACACCCCTCGCAATGCCCAGGCCAAGGTTCCGGGTTCGGAATGTGTGTATCGTGACCAGCATGAGGAGGATGACCCCCGCGACTATCACGGTGGACAGGACCGCGGCCTCCGCCACGTCCGAGGTTATCTGGGCGAGTATCAGGGACCTGCCACTCAGGTCGGCGGTGAAGCCTGATTCGGAAACGGATGCCGATAGCATGGAGGACAGCTCGCTCTCGAACGAATTGGTGTCGGACCAGTCCAGGGTGGCCGCCTGGAAGGACACAAGAGTCTGCTGACCGTCTCCGGACAGCAGACCGGATGAGACGTCTCTGCCCGCGTCCGTACCGGTAAGCCATTCCCTGAGATCGGACCAGGACCCATCCTCGCCACTCTCAACGGAGAGCATCAGCGAGGAGAGCTCGGAATCGGACCCCCTGGTGGAGTCGAGCGTAGACCATAGGTCGGAGATGACGACCGTGATTCGCTCGTCCTGCCCGAGCACGCCTATGACGTCTCGGACAGCCTCCCTCCCTCCCTCTGACACCACATCCCCCTCAACCACCACGTAGATCGGAGCAGGACTGCTCTGGAACTCGTCGGATATCAGTATGAAGTCGGCCACCACAGGGACAGAGTCGTCGAAGTTGTCCCTCGTGTCGAATCCGACCTCCAGCTGGCTGACGCCGATTGCCATCGGTGCGGTCAGGGCCAAGGCCGCGATGACCGCGACCATGGGGGTGTCGGACAGTGAGCCAATCCTCTCCATCAGGGGGCTACTCTCGACCTTCACCGACTTGCTGAGGACCATGTTCTTTGGGGGAACGATGGTCATTAGCGCTGGAAGTGCAGTGATGCTGAACAAGTACACGTAGAATAGCCCGATTGCGATCACCGTTCCGAAGACCACGAGGAACTGCTGGCTCGATAGTCGGAAGGAGAGGAATCCGACCATGTCCGTGAAGATCGCGATCAGTAGCGCTATCGATGTCAGGGTGGTCCCAGACCTGATCGCCTTCCTCCTGGCTTCATTGCTGAGTTCCATCACCCTGCTCTCGGAGTCCCCTGACTCCTTCAGGTACTCCTCCCTGACCCTCTTGACCACGTGGAGCCCATAGTCCACGCCGATCGCGAGCAGTAGAACGGGTATCGAGTTCATGGCCGCGTTGAAGGTCATGTCAACCCCGAGCTTCGTCAGCAGCCCGGAGGTCCCGTACGTCGCTAGGATCCCGAAGACAGTGAGCCCGAGCACGAAAGCGGTATCCCTGAGGCTCCTGAACGTGAAGTAGAGGATGGATCCCAGGATGAGCAGGGAGGCTGAGTTCAGTATCGCCAGCTCCAGACCAAGATTCGCGTTCTGGCCTTGTTGGAACTGCGAGAACGAGAATACCGTCGAGGAGTCGTCCCCACTCTCTCTTACGCCGTCCTCGACCTCCTCGGCCCAGCCAACGATCTCTGCCTGTATCTCGTCGAAGGCCAGCCCATCATGGTCTTCCGAATCCGTCGTTATCGCCATGGACACTAGGAAGGGGCCCTTGCTGGATTCGGGGTCATCGTGGTCGCTCGGAATCGAACCCTTGATGGCCGAGGAGAGGTCGACTGACTGGTAGCCCAGCAAGGGCGCCAGAGAGCCCACTATCTGCCCATTCAGCATCTGCATGTCCGCCGATCTCGTCTTGTTCTCGCTCGTCATTGCCTGCGATGCGAGCATTAATTCGGATATCTCCTGGGCTATGTCCTCTCCCTCGAGGAGTCTGGGAAACCACTCCTCCGCGTCCTCGAAGTCCCAGACCCCTAGCTCTTGTGGGGTCACGTGGTCCGGAGAGGGAACCATCAGGATGGAGGATTGCAGCTCTGACTTCGCCGAGGTGTAGTTGGCATCGTCGCTGTTGACCAGGAACTCTATTCCTGACTTCATCATCTCGATCCAATCTTGATTGCTATCCATGCTCTGGTACTTCATCCAGGATATCGCTGAGCTCGCCGGGCCGTTGTTCGGCTGACCACCGAACAGTGGGTATGAGTGGGAGGACAGGTTTTCGTTACCGAGGAGGAGGGATTCCACGGCTCCCAAATGGGACCAAGTGCTGGAATCGCTGAGGCTCGCGTCGCTCCTGACGATTACTCGCACGAAGTCTATGCTAGCCTGGTACTCGCTCTCAACCTCGTCAAGCAACCTCACTGTTTCGTTGTCGGGGAAGAAGGCATCCTCGGAGTTATCGAACTCCAGGAACATTGCCATCGAGGAAAGCATGAGGGTCACGACGAGACCCACCGAGAGTACAATTTTCGGGTGTCTTATGCTGATTTCAGTCGCTCTGTCAAACTGGTTGCGCATCTCATCACTTCACTGCCAGAGAGTCCTTCTAACAGCTAATGTGGGGATTCGCAATGCATTTCAATTCTCGGCACGGAATCGCCCGATAAGCTCAGACCTTCTGGGCCTTTATCCCGAAGAGGAAGCTCGTTGCCCTGGTCCTCCTGACAACCTCGAAGAACGCCCAGCACAGAGAGACGACCAAGGCAGTCGCTAGCAGGACTGCGGGATAGCCTCTAATCCCGAGGTCGGAGGACACCCTCAGCCCGAGGAAGGTCAGGGGCATGTGGACGATGTAGAACGGGTATACCGCCTGGTTGAGGTATGCGAGGCTACCGCTCGGCCTGTTCAGCAGGTAAGCGCCCCAGGAGAAGAGAGTCAGGCACCAGAACCATGCATGAAAGCTGTGGATGAGGCATGCCAACAGGGTTCTCCAGTCGTGGAGGACACCTTGCTCGAGCCAACCGCCGTCCACGTACGGGATGCCGGAATCGTGCTGCTCCAGGCGTATCCAAACAAACGCCAGTGTCCATGCTCCTGCTAGAGCGGTGATCAGCACCCTCTTGCTCTCGATGAACCTGTAGTACTCTTCCTTCGCAGTAATGAACATGTACCCGAATAGGAAGAACAGCAGGAACCAGAACCACTCGTAGGCTACCCCAATGTACCCGGGGAACCAGGGCTTGAACAGTACCTCTGTGACGGTGAGGGCCAGTGGCATCAGCACCAACGAACCTATCCCCATCGGCATGGATAGGGAGCTCCTGATCATCCTAGAGAGTCCGCCATCCGGGTTCTTCCTGACGTAGTGAAATAACGGGGTAAGGATCAGCGAGTACTGGAATAGGTTCCACAGGAACCACAGATGCCCCAGCGCCCACAGCTTCCCGAATACCGGGACCCAGAAGATCAGGCTCCTCCAGACTATCCCGAACAAGAAAGAGAAGGTGAGACCCGACGCCGTCATCTCCTCCCCCCCGAGGATGACTGTCCCAGCGAAACCCATCGTCCACGCCCCAAAGAACATGGGTATGAGCAGCCTCTTTACTCTCTCTTGCAGGAAGATTTGCCACGTCCTCCTCTTGAATGCAAAGGCAGTCCCCATCCCCGAGATCATGAACAGGGCCGCGAGCCTCCACTGGTGCATCCAGTGTAGGACCATGCTGGTGGAGTCGACCGACTCGGCGGAGTAGTCGTCACTCTCCTCCGCGAACTCCCTGCTGTCGACTGCGGAAATCTCGTCAATGTTCGGATTCACGTCTGCCCCGTAGGTCGACCAGTAGATCCCGATGGCCACGTGGAAGGGTATCAGTAGGCCGAACAGGATTACTCTGAGCCAGTCGATGTCATGGCGGCGAACCGTTTGGGTAGCATCCTCCGCCATGTGTATACCCTGCTCTGCTCACCTTTCTACGCTTTCCAATGCAACCTGGTACGCCTCGGAGAGCGAGTGTCCGTGCGCGGCCCTCCCGAGCGACGACTTGGCTGTGGCTAGCAACTCTTCATCGGAGTGCCGGGGGACCCCTCCGGATCGGACCCAATCGGCGTGTATCTCCAAAATCGCCGATACCCAGTGATCAGGCTCTGTCGCTGGGAGAAGGCACCTGGCTGGGAGAACCTCGTCATGGAGGGGGAGGTCGGAGGCTAGCACCGGGCAACCCGATGCCATTGCCTCAAGCGGCGGGCTGCGGAATCCGACGGAGACACCGGGGTAGAGAACTGCCTCCGCATGCTGGAAATAGGCGGCTATCTTCTCCCAGTCGACCCTGCCCGAGCCTATACGGGCCAGGAGTATGTCACCCCTAACCTCCTCCGGGAGCATGGACATCACCTCGCTGACGAACTGCGACCTCCATCGGGGGTCCTTCTCGCCCACTGACACCAGGAGGCACTTCCCCTCGTCCCCCGTCTCGCCCAGTATCTCCCGATCCCTTAGATTCCTGTTCGGGTCCCAGAAGTCCTCGTCCAGAGAGTCCCTGACCAACTCGCACCTGGTTCCCGGGAACATCTCGCGTGCCTCCTCCAGTGTCCTTCTAGATGCGCACATCAGAAGATCCGCTCTTGACATCCCCTCCTTGCAGGATTTCAGGAGCCTGGATTTCGCAGATGACGGGAAGCGGTCGCCAAGGGGAACAGGAACGTCCCCTGCGTCGATGGCCCTCGGACGATGGTCGTACAGGTCGTGAACCGAAACCACCACTGGGACGCCGATTCCCTTCGTCGGGACCATCCCCGCGTCCAGCTGGTTGGTTATGTGCAGCAAATCTGCACCAGTCTCCTCAACTGAGCTCGCGATGTTCTTCGCGTGCGAGCGCGAACTCGACTCAGTGCTGACCGTGCTCGCCCTCGTCCACCCTGGGGTCTTGGCCCTGTCCAGCAACCACTCTACCACGGAGTGATTGGCACCATACCCAGAGTCTCCCACGGAGCCCCTGGCAAGCACAACCCGCCTGAACACGAGAACCGAGCAGCTCTTAAGATAATAAACGAGGATGCCTACAACTGGCTCCACTGCCTCATTAGGGGGATGTCAACGGGTTTCGGGCCATCAGATTCCCAACTCCGTTATTATGCACTCACTCTTCGGTGGCAACGTGGGCAAGCGCGTAATCCTGGCCAGAGGGACCGCTCTCTCTACAGATTCAGGACTAGGACGAGCCCATCATGCGTTGGTCGGGACTCTTCGAGACTCTCTGGCCGATGGGTGGCAAATGACGGGAACGATCGAGCACGCGGCACCCTCCTCGGCAGTTGGGAGGATTCTGAAGCGGATCAGACACGCATCGACGGTATCGTCAGGTTCGGAAGCATCCGAAGCCGACTTGCTTCACATCACCGACCAGGAACAGGCCCATCTGGTCCCAAGCGACTCGAAGGTCCCCGTTGTCGTGACCGTGCATGACATGTTCCACCTGGAGCCTAAGGTCATCGAGGGAGTACCCATCGGGGAACGCAGCCCGGGAATGATCAGGAGGATGGACCTCAGGAGGCTTCGGGCGGGCCTCAAAAGGGCCGATCTGATAATCTGTATCTCAGAGATGACCCAGTCGGAAGTCAACCTAGTATTCCCAGGGAAGCCCACCGCGCTGGTCAGACACAAGATAGACGTCGACCATTGGGACCCGAGCTCGAATCCAGTTCCAATTGACGCAATCTCGGAGGAACACGATCCTTCCAAGTGCCTGCTGATCACGGTGGGGAGCGATGACCCCAGGAAGAGGCTGGGCTTCATCGACGAGGTGGAATCGTCCCTGCCCAGCGAGATCTCGGAGGACATCGAGATTCTGCACATAGGCTCCAGGACCGCTATGGACGAGGACCAGATTGTTGCGGCATACCAAGGAGCAGAGGCCCTTCTGTTCCCAAGCGTCTCCGAGGGGTTCGGCTACCCGCCATTCGAGGCCATGGCCTCGGGATGCCCGGTGTTGGCCGCTGACTTCCCAGCACACAACGAGCTGATCCCCGACAGGTGTCTGCTCGACTCCAATGCCTCATCTTGGGTAGATGCAATTGCCGAAGTACACTCCGACTGGAAGGCGAGGGGAGGGGAGCCGAGAAGCCCAGACCAATTTCTGATCGACCTCATCAGGGAGGAACTCAGCCCAAAGGCACAGGGAGCCGCCCTCTCCCGAGCCTACGCATCCGCATTGTACGCTAGGGAGGGGGTGTAGATGGGGGCGTCCTCCAGGGATAACCTGCTGGTAGCCAAGGGCGTGCTTGGTCCGATGGGAGGGGCCGAGAGAGACCTGATCAGGATCCTCCCGTCACTAAATGAGCTCTTCAGCGTCTCAATGGCCACTATCCAGCCATCGCCCGAGCTTGTCGAGGTTTGCTCCTCCAACGGCATCGCACTCATCACCCCGGAGAGAGACTGGGAGGTCCCAAGAGACTCCCTGTCAACCATCCTAGACTCCGGCAGGGGCTCGGCATCCAGAGCCTGGCGATCATGCGAGGGCCTCGATGGGGCCATGTCCTCCGCAATAGCGATTCATCTTGTCAGCGGTGACGGCAGCCTGCCAATCCTGGACCACGTCCCTCCCGGCCTGAGGGTCCACCTCCATCTTCTAGAGCCTCACAGGGGGCTGTACGAGGAGGTGCTCCACAGACGCGTGGACGGATCCCCCCGGAGAAACCTCTCGTTGACCAAGGCCGTCCTCTCCAGGGCCAGATCCAGGGACAAGTCCCTCATGAGGGACCTGATCTCCAGGGAAGGCTCTGCAGTGAGTGGGAACTCCAGCTTCATCGCAAAGCGTGCAAGGGAAGTGTACGGGATAGAGGCCGGAGTGCTATGGCCCTGCGTAGACGTCCAAGAGTTCCCAGAGGACCCATCCGGGGATCCCGAGAACCCCTTCCCAGGATCGGAGGGCTACGTCGTGACTGTTGGCAAGGCGTCCTTCGTCAAGGGGACCTGGGAGACGATTTCCATGCTATCTGGGTCGGGACTCTCTCTCGCGCAAGTCGGGGGAGGGGACGGGGAATCGATAGAGATGCTCAGGTCCCATGCAGAGTCAATGGGCGTGGACGTCTGGTTCGCCCCCAGACTCAGCTCACCCGACCTGGTAAGTGTGATGAGGGGGGCCAGGGCGATGGTAAGCATGGCCCACAACGAGTCGTTCGGACTCACGCCCATTGAGTCTTTCTCCGTCGGAACCCCCGCGCTGTTCGTGGACGAGGGAGGCTTCAGGGACACGATCGTGGACGGGGAGAACGGGCGCCTGATCGACCGTTCCGACATCGAGGGATGGCACTCCGCGCTGGAGCAGGCCTCAGACCAGGAGACCCGAGAGGAGTGGGCAGCTAGGGGTCGGGAGAGGATATCGGAGCTCGACCTGGGTCCCGAGGCCCATGCTCGGAGGATCAGAGATCTTCTGAGCGACTGATAGAGCGTCCTTCCGTTGCAGTTATGTCCTGAACGTAATCCCGCGAGTCATGGTACAATCGGTAGCTATTATCGGAGCGGGGAACATGGGCTCGGGCATCGCCCAGAAGAGCGCTACAGAGGGATTCTCCGTCCAGATGGTTGACAGGGAGCAGCAATGGGTGGACAAGGGCAAGGCCACCATAGACAAGTTCCTCCAGGAGGCACTGGAGAGGAGGATCTTCCGACCCGAACAGGCGGAAGGCATCAAGTCAAGAATTACGGGAGTTGTAGGACACGAGAACGCCTCCCCTGAAACCGACCTAGTGATCGAGGCCGTCTTCGAGGACTTCGAGCTGAAGAAGGAGATCTTCGCCAGCCTTGACAGCACATGTGGGGAGAACACGATTCTGGCTACCAACACATCCTCGCTCTCCGTTAACGAGCTCGCTCAGCAGGTAGATAGGAAGGACAGGTTCGTGGGGATGCACTGGTTCTACCATCCTGCCAAGAACCGCCTCGTGGAGATCATCCCAGCCGAGACCACCTCCCAGGAGACGATGGACGCCGTCGAGCAGTATTGCAAAACGATGGGCAAGGTCATCATTGTCTGCAAGGACAGACCCGGATTCGTGGTGAACCGATTCTTCGTCCCCTGGATCAACGAGGCCTGCAGGCTCCTGGAGGAGGGAGTCGCGACGGCAGCGCAGATCGACGCAGTGGCCTGCAAGGAGTTCAGAATCGGATTAGGCCCATTCGGACTGATGAACCTCACCGGGCCCACTATCGCGCTACACAGCAGCGACTACCTGTCCGAGCAGCTCTCCGTACCCCGCTTCGCTGGTGCCGACAACATGCGCGCCCTCGTGGATAAGGGAGAGATGTGGGAGATCGACGAGGACGGAGAATGCGACGAGGAAGCATCCAGAATAATCAAGGAGAGGCTGATGGGTCAGGCCTTCGCGATCTGTTCCCAGATAGTCGAGGAAGGAATCTGCAGTATGGAGGACGTCGACAGGGGAGCCAAGGTCGGGCTGCGATGGACAATGGGCCCATTCGAGCTCGCCAACAGGATCGGAGTCACGGAGGCATCCAGGATGGCCATGGAATACGCAGACATGGCGGGACTGGAAATACCCGGATGGTTCTCCGGGAGGTCCGAGCCCTTCGAGTTCAGCTACGTCGACGTCGACGTCGACGAAGCTGGTATCGCCACGGTCCTGATCAATAGGCCAGAGGCGATGAACGCGCTCAACGTCAAAGTGGTAGGCCAGCTGGGCCGGGTGATGGAGGAACTCAATGCGAGGTCAGACGTCAACACAATCGTGTTCGAGGGAGCGGGGAAGGCATTCGTCGCGGGTGCGGACGTGAAGTTCTTCGTCGACATGATCGGAGAGGACTCCTTCGACAAGATCGAGGAGTTCACCAAGGACGGTCACAGGGTCCTGAACATGATCGAGGACTCCCCGCACACCACGATCGCCCTGACCACGGGCCTCGCGTTGGGTGGGGGTCTGGAGCTGGCGCTGTCCTGCGACTACAGGGTAGGCACAGAGAAGACAATGCTCAGGTTCCCAGAGACCTCGATAGGGATTTACCCCGGCCTCGGAGGCACTCAGCGTGCCACACGAGTCTGCGGGATAGAGGCAGCGCGCTTCGCTGTCCTCGCTGGCAATTTCATTGATGCGACCATAGCAACAGCCCTGGGCTTCATCACCCATCTTGTCGATCCTTCAGAGGTCTCGCACACGGTCAGCACCATAGCTTCCTTAGGCAAGCCAGACGACAAGTACCCTGGCAGGCCATCAGACCCGAGCCACCCGGTATCATTCATGTCTAAGGCGTTCTACTCCGACGCCAACATGGGCGCGATCCTCTCTGGGGAGGTCCCAGAGGGATTTGACCCGGAGGACAAGAACGTCGCAAGACAGCTAAAGTCGCTGTCCAAGGCTGCCCCAGTGGCCGTCAGGATCGCAAGCGATCTTCTTAACGAGGCACTCTCAACCGACCTCGATGCAGGCCTCCAACTGGAGCTGGACGCGCTAGACGAGATCTTCGCTACACAGGATGCGCGCGAGGGCCTCTCTGCCCTGATCGAGGGTCGCCGCCCGGAGTACGTGGGCTCCTAGTTCACAGTTAGTGATACCACCCCGCAAGTCATGCATGAAGTGGTCCTAAGCTCCGGGGTCAGGTACTCCCGGTACACCAGGCAGGGCGATCCGCAGCTAGGGCATGCAGCCACGCCCTGCAGACCAGACATCACCATGCGCTCACTTCCTTCGCGGATACTCCGACCAAGGGGGCGCCCGGCAGTCTGCCATGGCTCTCACCACTATCTCGAATAGGCTCATTCAGAGATCCTCCTTTTCTTCCCAGGCATTCATCACTTCGTTCATCCATTGTTCCAACCATTTGTCCATCTATGCTTTCCTCTTTAAAGTTAGTGCTTTTTTTACACCTACTAAACAAAACCAGCAGACTGAACCATATTAATGCACAAGTATCCGCGATCACATTACGGTGTGGTTTATACACTAGATACCATTCTAACTACTTGATAACACCATGTCGAAAAAGCCGATGTCGATCTCAGATGAAGACTACAAGAAAGTGAACGAAGCGATTTCGGCCGTGATGGATGACGGAAAACAGATCCGGTCTATCTTTGAGTCGTACTACGACGGTGACCCCGACATAGAGTGGGAGGTCGACGCTGCTGTCGAGAGCTTCGACATCTTCAGCTCAAGATGGACCACTGAGATACTCTGCTGCCTGTACGTGGCCGGTCCGCGTAGGTTCAACGAGCTCAGGAAGCTCCTCCGAGGAATCTCGTCCAGGACGCTTTCGGACAAGCTGACTAAGTGCGTTGAGACGGGCTTAGTTGACAGAGTCGTAGAGACCACCAGTCCAGTGAAGGTGACCTACCGTCTGACGGATCACGGCAAGGACGCCGGCCGTCTCCTCGGACCGCTGGTGGCCTACATGAAGATCCACAGGGGACGCGTCATCAGGCACAGCGTCTGAACGAGCATCCGCGACTCAACTGACCCTGCAAGGTTAAAGCCTGCATTTGTAAACCCGGGACATGGCAATTGTGAGGCAACTCCGCGAGTCCTACCCCTGGATTGCCGACTCGTTGACCGCTTTCATGGCCGGGACCACTGGCCTCGCGGCACTGATTCCATTCGCCCCGCTGGCCCGTGGGACTCTCTCAGCACCTAGGGAGAATGCATGGGAGCACCCATTGAGGGGCAGCATCCTCCGTACCCTGGAGAGATCTCCAGGAATACACTTCAGGGAGCTTCAGAGGCAGTTGGATGCTGCGAACGGGACACTCAGGCACCACCTGAGAGTGCTAATCAGCGAGAGGTCGGTAACTGTCGTGCCTGTCAACGGGAGGACATGCTACTACGCGGGTGCTCCCGCACAAGTAGAGATTCTCGAGGGCACGGGAGTGACGGACCAGGCTACCGCGGCAGCGATGCTACCTGTGGGTCTGTCTGGAGTCCAGCGAAAGATCGTGACCAGGTTGTCCGACTCCCCGAACCCCCCTTCCCAAGCACAGCTAGCCAGGGACCTCGGGAAGTCGAGGACAACGGTGAACAGCGCAATAGGGATACTAAGGAAGAGAGGAATCGTAAATCAGGGAAGCCTCTCACTAGCACCACACTTGGACTCACTGGGAATGTCCAAAGTCGACTACCCGTGGCTGGAGATACGTCAGGAATACGTCTGATTGACCCCCTCATCAGAGCCAAGGCTCTTGAGCCTCGGAATCCGCGCTGACGATGTGTTCTCACTCAGGCTGGCCAATCGTCCCATGCCAACTGGAAGCAAGGACGCCGCAGTCCTCCTGGATTGGATTTTGGAATCCATGTGCTTGGTCAGAAGGAGACCCGATCAATCTGGAGGGGATGGACAGGAAGGCGCTCTACATAGAATATTCAACGATGCAATTCTTACCGACCCCCTAAGGGGTTGGGACTCCAAGCAGATAGGCAATCACACGGGCCTGTCAAACACGGGAATCCACCATCAGATGGTCAAGCTACGAGATTGCGGACTCGTCGCATCGCAACTGGATGGGAAATGGCACAGGCACGTACTTCGAGGAGGCTCGATGTCAGCCGCTACCAGCATTGTCGAGGCTCAAGCCATATCTATACTAGATCTGAGACTTTCCGAACTGGCCCAGATGGTCGAGCGATCCGAGACAAGAATGAATGTCGAGGCTGAGGAAAGTCCGGACTCTTTCTCGATCAGGATCTCCGAGCCCGGACCGAGGCCCGAAGATGCTGATCCATCCATGGAACTGGTCCACGATTTGGGGCTCGCGGGGGAGGGACGGAGAGCCGGGAGGGCTCTAACCAGGAATCTCCTGGTCGAACTTTGTAGCAGCCATCATCCAGTTACCTTGATGGCCCTGTCCGAGAGACTATCCGAGAGTAGGGGGAGGATCAGTACCGCCATTGACAGGATGAGGTCTGCTGGACTTGTCGAACGAGCTCCGATGGTAGATAGGATCCCGCAGGATATCTTCGCGGGCCTTGTCAGGCAGTTCGATGCAAGGGGGGAGGAATGGCTCATCTCCCGAGGAGGTCTGGGTAGGCTGGAAGAATCGGTTTCGAAGGCCTTGATTGGCGGTGCTAGCAAAGCCTCTCTAGACATAGAGGGAGTTAGGGAGATACTCTCCCAAGTCCCTCTGGAGGAGCAGCGAATTCTCCTAAACCTGCTCGGAGGAAGGATGCCATACGGATTTCGAATGTCAGGGGCTGACGGCGCTTCGGTCTCCAATAGGGTGATGAGGAACACAGAGAGAACGCTTCGCAGAATCAGGACAGTTGCTGCAAGGTTGGATGACTGCATAGCCAGAGACTGACACAGAAAACCCCAAATGCAAACTCATTAGTTTGGACAACGTGTCTGGCAACCAGGTGAAACTCTCCCAGAGTAGCCTGGCCCGCGTAAGCAAGATTAGCGGAGGGTGCGGAGCAGTCATCCAATATTCTAAGGATCATTTCCAGTTGGCAGACAAGGACGGCCAAATCTGGTGCGGCATGGAGTACAAGCAGATGCCAGGACATTACCTAATCTGCTTGGAATGCTACTCGACCGACGAATGACTATCCAATTATCGGGGCTTTTTGTAGTCTGAAATTTACTTGCCAGTTTGGTGTGCGGGCAACTCGCCACCAGAAGGTGATTTAATTTGAGAAGAATGGAAAATAGAGAAAAGTGGACATTGACAATACTGAGGATTGGATCGGATGATTTTTCATCCGATCTGGAGGACGCCCAATTCAGATTCGGGAGACATAAACGAGAACTCTCGGACCCAGAACAGGATGCAACTAGTCTGTCATCTGGTTTGGTAGAGTTGGTCAGGGAGGCAAATCTGGAGGAGCAGGCACTTGAAACTGGGTTTGCCGTAGAGTTGTCTACTATCGATAGGTCTCTGCCGGAGTGGAAGGAGTTCTGGTCGACAGCAACGATCTTTCCAGACGTACCCTGGAGGTCACCAAGGACCCTTTACACGTCGTCGTCCGGATCCTCAGTCGAGGTAATTCAGATACTTACTTGCTCATCGCCGACGAGGGAGATGCCGGGGAGGATTTTCATCAGAGCCGCCCCGCTACAGGAGTCCGTTGTGTTCTGGGCCATGGATAATGAAGTCTTCAAATCTCAACACGCAAGACAGATGAAGCT
The DNA here is from genome assembly GCA_902601345.1 of uncultured Candidatus Poseidoniales archaeon. GTDB lineage: Archaea > Thermoplasmatota > Poseidoniia > Poseidoniales > Thalassarchaeaceae > UBA36. The sequence continues at coordinate 13,270 of CACKMK010000006.1, read as the reverse complement.
AGACCACTGGATTACAATCCAAGAGAGCGATTCCATTCCGGAAACATTCGCCCCCCAGAAGGAGCAGATACCCCTGCCAGGACCAAGCAACAAACCCTCCGGATTTCTCGACAGGAGGCGCTAGAATAGTTCAAATGTCCCAGAACACATCGGCAATTCGTGATGGGATGGTATTACTGAAACCATTCAAAGAGGCCAGAAGGAGACTACAGTGGTTCGATAGGACTACGGAGAAGAGGCGCACTCCAATGACTAGGCTACAGCGGACTTCTTGGGACGCAGAGGAACGAATCTTCCAGGCGGTAAAATCCCACTCCCTAGAGTACTCAACACTCGAAAACATCAGAATCCCAGATCCTAGCACAAAGAGGGGAAAGAAGGAGGTGGACGTTGTTCTGGTAACAAAAAGTGCGATAGTGCTAATCGAGGTAAAGAACTGGAAAGGTAAAATCGAAACGTATGAGGACGAAAACGGGGAGACGGACATTTACCAGGCCCAAAGAAATCCAAAACCAGTCTTATCTCTCATAAGGGGGAAGTGCGAGGTCCTGAAGCGCATGGCAGCTTCTCGATTCTCCGACTTCGCGGGAGAGGTATTTCCCTTGGTCGTCCTAGCCAATAAAGGAGGAGAGCCCAATCAGAAAATAAACAGCATGACCTCTGTTTGCAGTCTCCATGGGAAACCAAATAGATCTGGAAAGGAATTGCACAAGGCAATAGACTCCCTTCTAGAGGGGCTGGAACCCGCAGAGAACAATCACATTGAGAGGATGGTCCAAATGCTAAAATCCTTCGGAACATGGGACTCTATACACTTCGACGGAGGTGGCAAGGAGGTCGGAGATTTCTCGAGAATACCACAAGAGTGGGATAGATTCGATGTTGAGTCAGTAGACATTGAGGTAATTGGTGGGAGGCTCATGACTCTGATTCGTGGCCCAAAGATTAGCGTAATTAAAAACAAACGTGACGGGTCTTATGATTCCACCACCTACGAAGAAGGTCACGAGATTGGATTTTACAAGGCAGGAAACAATAAACCTACATCGATCCCTTTGGAGAACCTATCTAGAGTAGAGTTCGGATACAATAGTCCGGTTGATTGGTCAAGAGCACTGTCTGGCGCAAAGGTCCCGTCCGGCGAATCCAGGGGCGAGAGTCCCCTTTCTAGATTCAAGAAAGGCCAATTAGTGACAGGGACGGTCCTCGCCCATTTTCCCAAGGACTCGGATATGGTCACTGGTATTCTGGTAGAGCTTGTATCGAATCAGGTAAACGGGATCGCCTCAACAAGGGAACTGGATACCAGTCCTGAGATGATCAAATTCTTCTACGCGGTGGGAAAGCAAATCCGGGTCAGAATCGACAGTATAAAGGGGAGAAAGAAAATCGACCTAACTATCGTTGAAGATCAGTAGGACGCTCCTACTCGTCTGACCCACCGTCGTAACCGTCTATCCCGTCCATGTCGCTCGGCAGTAGGGCCAGGGCCAGACCGCCAGTGGCTGCTGCCGCTGTTATCCATGCTAAGCTCCTCAGTAGACCCATCTTCTCACCTCACTCGTCATGCTGGAACTCCCCTCCAGCCGTATCGTTCGCTATTACTGCTCCAGCGACCGCTCCTAGGGGCCCACCCACGATGCCACCCACGGTCATTCCGATTATTGTTCTTACAAACATTACACTCGGCAAGTAATCTGAGTTAACTGACCAAGTATTCAGATTCCCCAGATTCCCCCGTTCTGATGAATCTATGCTTGCTTGTTTGTTCTATTTTCAACTTATTGAATTCCAAACTTCCTTCCGGACCTTCCAAATTTGCTAGCCACCAATTGATATCCCTTCCTTCGTGCATTTTCCAGAACGATTCGATTATCATCTTCTGCATCTTTCCTATTGAAACGGCATGTGTCCCAAAAGAATCATGTACAGCCCAGAAGCTTAAATCTTCAATTTCCTGACTCATTCTATTGATCACGGTCCTCATATGGCATGCATCCAAAGAGTGGATGAAGTTAGGACAAATGCTACTACTCATCTTGTCCAGATCGATTCTTTCTTCTTCTTTTTGAGAGAAGGTTTCTATTCTAATGCTAACGAGGTCGCGAAGTTGCAGTATCTGTTCTGCGAGGAGTTTCGAGTCATCACCTGCATCGGGACGCAGCATCCATGAGAGGACCTCATTGATGCCTCGGTCCCCTCTACTATTCCATCCACTTATTTTTCTTGGTACCGGTGCTCCTAATTCAGAGATGAATCTATCAAGCTTCTCTTCATATCTCTTCCTAGTCTTCGGATCTTCGGTCCATCCATATTTTATGTTTGACTCAGTGTACCATGGTGGTAGTCCGACAAGTCCAGAATAACAAGAGTCTACCTTGGTGGGCCATCCTCCCTTGCCCCCTCCCTCTTTGTGTTTCATGTAGTAGTTGGACACCTCAAACCCACTCTCTCCTTTTTTCCTACTGGAGGATTTCCACCTAACTCCGGGATACTTGCCTTTACTTTTCTCTACTGCGCCTTTCATCACACTCTCGAATTCACCATAGACACTACCACAGACATGTTCTATTGCTTCCTTGTAGCACTTAACCGTCATTTTCGTCAAATCGGGTTGTCTTTTCCAAAGAGGACCGCATTGCCCCTCATTCTCTCTATCGTACCAGAATTGCTTCTTGAGCTCAGGATGTTCGAGGATTGCCCAAAAGAGTCCAGACCCTCTCGCCCATAAATGGTAATGCTCCTCATCTTCCAGTAGCCTCATCCATGATTCAGCCTTACTTATCACCTCTTTATTGTCTGAGCCTTTTTTATTGTTCCAACGATGTGCGATGGTACTCTCGGTGATTGTTTCATCGCCATCTATCAAATCAATTAATTCATGTCTCTTCGATGCCTTCCTCAGAACCCTCCCATCCTGTGGTTTGTTCCTTGGGCTCCGATATCCGTTATCCTCTAGTATTTCTATTAATTCGGGTTTTTTCTTGTAAACCAAAGCATGCTTCTGGTAATGCTTCCTCCCTAATTCTGGATTATCTTTGAATTCCTCTCTCGCTTTCAGGAAGGTCTTGTGGAGTTTTCTTAGTCTATTGATTCTCTTCAATTGTGCGGGGGTCCACTCTCTCATCTGAGGCTCAGAACGAAATGATTGGCCTTTGCCGCTCCTTCCTGACATACTTTTTGTGAATCTAGTCGAGCCATATGCTCTGGTCATCGTCGGATTTTTCGCTAGCTTCCTGTCGAAAATCCGTTCGAAAGCAATCTTCGAAAGACTTGGGTCCAGGTTTTCGTTCAGGAAACTCTCAATTTCCCCAGAGAGCCTAACACCGTCCTTGCCAAGAGCCGTCCTTGCAATATGTGCGACTTCTGTGTATAGGTCCTGGGGACCATCATCACTTGGGAGGACGTTTACTTTCTTTGCGAGTTTTTCATTCTGGAAAATAGTTGATATGTGCTGATAACCATTACATGATGCATCTAGGTGTATCTGTAGGCCACTGGTGATCTTGCTCCAATCCCCTACTCCCCCTTGTTCGACTTGTTCTTCGAAGCAGCTCTTGACTCTGTCAAATTCTATGATTGCAGCGAGCCTCTGGAGATCTTCCCTCTTCCCAAACTTGTGTTTAGTGAGTCCCAAGGCTTCGGCAAAGTCGATCGGACTCCTTGCCATTTCCCTGATGTGTTTTTCATTTCTTGTGACCCATGCCTCCCTCTCATCGAATTTCATTCCCTTCTTTGCTTTGTCATCACCCCATTTTCCAGAGACGCCTTCCATTAGGTTGTGTACATGTATTTTCATCCACCTGAAACCTGATTCGTCATCTGGACTCTCGCCCAACTTCTTCCAATGCTTGAATCTGATTAGAGCCTTGTTTAGGTCCGAGCCTGTGGGACTGAGGTTATTGCAACGGGGGTACATCCTTCCTCGGAAATCGCAGTACCATGCGTGCCAAAACACATTTGCGTTGTGATTGATAATCTTCCTGGCCCAGTCCATAGACCGATTAGCATCTTCCATATCCTCGGTCTTCTCCGGGAAATAACCACCGAATTCCTCCTTTGGTTTGATTTTGTAAATGAGGTGACCGTACTCACAGATAGACTCGTGTCCTGGTAAGCCAGGCTTGACGACCCTTTCACCTTCCAGGCGTGATAATTTCTTCCCATCTGCGAATTCGACATCAAAGAAGCGAGCCAGCAGGTCTAGATTTATCTCCCATTGGACCTCTTGGAGAGAGTTGAGCGAAGAGGCTATGTCTGGGTCCGGTACGCACTTTCGATTAGGCTGTACTTCCTCTTTGCCATCCACAATTACCTTCGAAGTGAAACCCTCGTAGTCTTCTTTGAATTTGTACCTCTCAGTACACCTTCCATCCTGAACGTCTTTCAAGTAACCCCCATTACGCGTTTTTTCTCCCAGAATGTGCTTTTCTGGTTGGCAATACATCCACCTGGAACTTTCTCCTCTGAGGTATCTGAAAATCGCATTCTCCCTACCCTCGAGGAAGTGAATAGGACTCACCTTTTGGCCTATTGAATTCAACAATTCAGGCGTAAAGATGTACATATTTGGCCATCTTTTTGTCCCCCTAGGACTGAGTTTGTCCTCGTCACCGTCTAGGAAGTACTGGATGTACTCTTCCCGATCCATCTCCATCGTCGACAACATGCCATTGTTTTGCAATATAGTCAGGAAATTGTAAGCCAACTTCCTAGAGTTGTGTCGGTCACGTTGCTCTGCTCCCTCGCTGGTCACTCCTCCTCCCTGACTGCCGCCAAAACCCTCATTGACGATTTTTTTTATCGCATCTTTCACAGAATCTTCACTACTTCCGAGGTGCTCTTCCATACCCTCGAAATAGTCAATTTCAGAAATTTCAGAGTCTTCTTTATCGAAATCAAGGCCACAATCAAGGGCAATTTTCTTCAATTTCTCCCTTGATTCCGAGATTATCCTCTCAATCTTGCTCGATATGTCAGGTACCAGGACCATAGCTGCACTTGAGATCCTAGCCTCTTTCCATTCATCGTCTGGGCTATGTCCTTCCTCAATCAACCTCCTTACAGTCAAATCCAACTCAGTAGACTTCTGATACTCCGCAATGGTCATCCGTTTCCTTCGCAAAACTCGCCTTTGAAACGATTTTGCGTATTGTTCTCCGAATTGTCCGTTTCTCGTAAACCTCCTCTTAATCTCCTCCTCAACTTCCTTTGATGTTACGGTTACGCCCCTATCGGCTGACCATTCAAAGAAAGCCTCTCTTTCTTCTTCTCCACGTTTGCGAAGAACCGCACTTTCTTCGATTAGCTTTGTTTTTGATTTCGAGATTAGCGATCTAACAACGGCCTGGCATATCTTTCTGGTCAGGCTACTTCTTCTCCTATGCTCCCCCATCGCCGCGAATTCATCTGTTTTGTATTCGAAAGTCCCCCTCTTACGATGCCACTTCGAATCGTATCTTCTGGCTCCGACATCTGGCTCTTTCCTTCCAATAATTTTCCGAAGAATAGCTAGATGCCTCCCATCAGCACATTCCCAGTCCATTCCTTTCTCGAAAAGGTCCTCAAAATGGTCAGTTAGCCTATTGAAGGCTTCCTCATACTCAACGTACTCATTACCGGGCCTCTCGCTAGCTAGAAAGCGAATTGACCCATTTCCATGTCTCGCATCTTCGACCTTATGCTGGAGCCAGACCTTGAACTCGTAGTGCCCATCACTGAGTTTGTCAGACTCTATTTTGTACTTCTCTAATTCACCCTTAGTGGCATCCCCACGAAGGAAAATCCTTGGAGGGACTTCGTGTGTATTTCCTACTCTCATGCCGTATTCGTCATAGAATCGGATTTCTTTCAGCCTACTCCTCATCCATGCAATCCAGTCTTCGCCTTTTCGATCAGGGATGATTATTTTCTCACCGGGGATATAATTCCTGGAGAAGTAACTCCCCACTTTCTCGGACTGTTTTGGGGTCAACTCAGTGCGTCCGGGCATTGCCTACCTGTCATCAACAGGCCGTTTGAAATTTCCTGAGAATCAAAAAAAATACTTGCCAATATAGAATATGCACTTTTCGAAGAAAAGTGCGGGAGAAATAAGAGAAAGAAATCGTATTTTTTGAAGGAAAATGTAGCACAATAACGAACGCACCGATCAATAGGAGTTGATAGAATGAATAATGGAAATAGCAATGAAAGAAACGGGGAGAAGTCCAATGGTGACCCGATAAAAAGCACTACACAGACGAAGCAGGAAGAGAATAGCTCCGTCTTGGACCAAAATAAAAATGAAAGGGGTCCGCAGACCCTGCAGGGTAAGGAACAGAGCACAATACTGCTACCTAAGCTGTCCGAGGAAGACATCGAGTTTGCAACAGACGAGCACAGCGCTTCATGGGCTAACTCGACCAAGCACCTGGGGCTAGGACTGGTATGGAACGACCCTCAAAACGGCCTAGCTCTTCAGACGATATCTGGTGACGCCCTGAGGCTGCTAACAGTGGTCGACCACCCCCACTGCTTGAAGATGGCCGCCTTGCTAGTGGCCACCCTAGATAACGTGGGAATGAGGCTCGTCATCGACGAGAACACGATACTCGCTGAGTACAGCGACGAAGTGGCCCCAGTGACTGGCGACCCTAGGAGGGGCAGAGAAGCACCCGATGACATGGGGGTCGTATGATGCCCAGTGGCTACGCAGCAATGGCTGAGACATACATAGAAGGAATAGGAACGCTGAGCTCTCTAGGTAAAGCCGGGTTCGCGAAGGACGGCTCAAGGAAGCCCGAAGGATGTATGTCCTTGGCCAATGCCAGGAGGAAAGCAGTTTGGAGCCTGGTCAATAAACTGAGGTGGAGGTTGACGGAAACGAAGGAGCAGCCAAAGTGGATGAAAAGGCGTGACTTGGAGCTACTCCAGCCCGAACTTTACCATATGTACGTGGATATGGTGACGAACAACGCGGTGTGGGTCGAATCGGGACCCTCCACCTATGTATCTAGAATAGACGGAACGGACATGCTACGAGTCGTGATGGCTGAGGTGTGCGCATGAGCTGCCCTCACACATCGGAAGAGGCGAAGAGACTCTGGTACAAGGCCTGCAACTTCCACAGGAGGTCAGACCTATCCCACCGATGTGGCAACCCGTCGGCCTGCGAGAGGACGATGAGGGAGGCGGAGGCGAAGGAGAAGGCTTGGACCTCGTTCCAGCGGGAGATGTGCTGAGATGTGGATCTTCACGAACAAGGGCTTCCTGAGCATAGTCCAACACAAGGACATGCCAGGCCACTTCCAGGTAAGGGCAAGGACTCGTGGGCCCCTCGAAGAACTCTGGCCAAGTCACCCTGTCCAGGTAATAGGGTGGGCGGACTACCGGTACCGCATATCCATCAGGAAGGAGGAGGTACTCCCAGTACTAATCGGGGAGTTATCGGCAATCGAATATACGAGCTTCAAGAACTCATGCAAGGATGAGGGATACCTCCGAGCTCTAGTCAGGGTATGGTCCGAGATGCATAGATACCAGACGGCTTCAGAAGAGATGAGCAATGGAGTCTCCTGAGAGGGGTCCGCCAAAGCTCAGGCTGCTCTCGGATTCCTCGATCGACACCCTCTCCGAGCCCGAGACCAGGGGACTGGGATTCCTGAGAAGCGTTCTTTCAGAGGCTGAGAAATGCGAGCTATCTGCACCAGGGGTGGTCAGGATTCCAAACTATCACGAGTGGGTGAACGTATTGCTGATGGTAGAGCGTACCATAGTCATGAATCGCCATAGTAAGACGGCATTTCTGGTTCTTGAGGCGCACTGCTATGACTACTGCACAGCAATCATAGTTCCGTCAGAAGTCAATCGGAAACTCCCGATAACAGACTACGTAGCCTCGTTCATACTACTGGCAGAATCGGATTTCGGCGATTGTGACCACTATACTCCTTGCTTGGAGACTCTCGACATGGCGGTGAGACATTCGATAGTGGGGGACGTTCGAGTGGAACGGTCAGAGGAGGTCTGGATTTCCCCATCTAGGAGATGGACTCTGGGTAGGGGAAGAAGGAGGATATTCTCTCCCTGGGAGTGGAGGGGTGGACGTCTCCATATCCGATGATTCGGTTTACTTGCCGGGTGTATGAATCGAACGCAAATCGAAGTATCTGGAGCCCTAGTCAAGGGAGAGAGGAATTACTTGCCATTGGGTATGAATACAACAACAAACGAAACCGAAGACTCTGTCGAAACTAGGAGAAGGATGCTTGAGGACAGGCTACTGGGAGAGCTGATCTTCAAGGTATCTGACGAGGAATGGAAGGGACTCACTCTTCTTGTGCGGGCACTCGAGGACTCGCCCAGGTGCAGGGTTACCGAGAGAGGATCCATCATCGTGGGATTCGATGATGAGGTCGAAGTGGGCCTCGATGTCAGGGAGACCGTGATGAGGAAGGAGTCCCTCTCCAGGGTCTTCGAAAGGAACTCGACCTACATGGACCACCTGGTAGTCTACGCCAGGTCCGTTGACTCTGGAATCTCAAAGAGGGTTTGCATTACCTCCAGTGATTCATACCAGCAGGAGACCCCCGCCACAGACAAGTGCGTCGCATTCGTCCTGTGGGCCAATGACGGATTCAGAGACCCGCCTATGACCTTGATTGACGCTGTCGAGTACTGCAAGGACCCCGAGGGTCTGCGAGAGCTGGAGGAGAGTTACGAAGACAGAAGGCGCCAGAGGATTCTGGAAATGTATGAGAGGGACGAAGCCATCTCCCGTGAACGGGACTTGAAATCCACTCGAGAACTTCAGGAATGGCGCCTCGAGCGACTCGGATGGCGAGACATCATGCAGGAGCATAAGGAAGACACCGGAGAGGACACTCTAGAGTCCGTGATTGCGCGTGGAATCAGGACCTCAATACTCGTGGGGGTGAGCGAATAGAACGCATGAGCTCACACCTATGGCAAGTAACCCGTCAACACGGCTTCGGGCCTTCATATACTTTCAGAGCAACTAAGGAATTCAAGCAAGACAAGGAGGTAAAGGAATGGAAGAGATAACGACAACCGTCGAGATCGCCGACCGGACCGGACACACCACCCTGCAGCTGACGAAGGGAGAGACTCTCTCCCGTCTGTCGGAGAGCAGTGGCTCCTGGGTCTTCGCAGGTAACCAGATGGTTCAGCCAGAGCAATTGGCTCAGGCTGACTGGAACACTGTGGGGACCGTCAGGATAGTGCCCGGCCTGCAAGGCGGTCTGTGACCGGTGAGCGGCAATCAGCTCCCTAGGGAGCACGGAATTACGTAAGCCCGTCTGGGGGTATGGACCTCCAGATGGGTGAAAAACAAATCAGAGGAAATCAAAATGAAACAAGAAATTGAAAATATAGAGAAAATTAGAACAAAGAATGAACGACTCTTTGAGGAATTTCACATAGATGGTGCAGAAGGACACAACAAGTCCCTGAACTGGCTACTGGAAACCTCCGAGAGTATCGGTGTGGAAATCGACATGGAGCCTGGCGAACACAGGTACGACTCAATGTGCTTCGATATCCGTCTCAGAGGCCGATTCTCTGGCGTGAAGTACGGCATCAAGGTGTCTTACAAGCCCAGTTTCGGTCGTATAATCAGTAGGAGAATAGGACAGCTAGACGAGCAGATCAAAGCTAGCCACAGTGTCGATGAAGACGCCATATTGTGGCCAGCGATGATGTACCCATTCGATAAGATGATCGAAACCGACACTCGCTGGTACGACCACAGAAGGGGGGACTGGGAAAGAGTCTGCGTAGAACCCAGCCGCTTATCTCATGAGCCGTGGGTCTGGCCATTTGACAACATTGTCTCCCTCATGTACGCGCTCTACGAGGACCTCGAGACCGCAATGCTACCCCACATGAACACCTTGAGAAAGGCTGTCCTTGCCTCTTACCCTCTCTCGTGGTTCATGGGCGAAACAGACCCCCGACTTCCGGTAGAAGAGGTCTCATCGTACATCAACCACCTAGTCGACATCGATTGTGCGAGATGTGAGGAGGATTTAGAAGGCCTGAATGCCAATTACGAACAGGAAATATCGATGCTCCGAGAGGCCCATGAAGCGAGGGAAAGGACATTCGACAGCATGATGCTTCAAGTGTTGGGGGAGGAGTGATGCCCACTACCGTGACCATAGTCGGTGCAGGCGGCATAGGCTCCCACCTGTTGGCCACACTAGTGCCCGCGGCTCACAGGGGGGCACTCTCCGAGTCTCTGGGCGGGATAGTATTCAGGGTCCACGACTCGGACACGATTAGTGCGGAGAACCTCGCGCATCAGAGGTTCCTTCCCTCCCAGGTTGGGAGTTCAAAGGTAAGAGCTCTGAAGGGCTCTCTGGCGGAGTTCGAGTCGGAGAACCTGGAAATACAAGCCATCCCTAGTGATGTCAGGAGCACCTCCGATATATCGGGATCAGACATCATCGTAGTGGCTGTAGACTCATCCGAAGCCCGCAGGGTAGCTCACAAATCCCCAGGAAGATGGCTAGACCTCAGGTGCTCAGGAGACGGATTCATTGCCATTGACCACAGGGTAGGAGGGGACCGGGTTTCCTCATTGACCACCGAACAGCCGCCCATGTCATGCCAGTTGGAAGGCTCAATAGAATCAGGGAACATCCAATTCGGATTCCTGTCAGCCGCTGCTCACGGAGCCCAATGGGTCATACAGTCGTTGAGGGAGCTGTCCGGAGAGGAGAGCACGTTGCCACCCATGCCGCAGTCCGCAAGCATAACCTTCGGAACTCTGGGTAGGTTGGAAACGGTCCAGGGGGTTGAGGGATGACCACATCGGTGCTACCACGAATCCACTCCAATGGAGAGGTCTCTAAGGACATCGTCTCAGGCAGGGTCAGCTCCTCCAGGGTGAAGGAGACAATCGCCGCCCTGGCACAGGGAGAGTCCTGGTCGGAGCTGTGGCAAATAGCCGACTCAATGTCCAGGGAGGTCAGCGTCCTGTTCGATGCAGACGGTAGGATATGGGTCGACATAGGGACTACTGGGCACGTTTCTCTGGAGCCCCCACTCGGCGCGACCATTCCATTCAGGCTATGGGTCCACACCCATCCATGGGACCCCTACTGGAGCCAAACCGACAAGGACACACTAGCTGCGTACTCCATGATCTTGGAATCGGCACTAGTCCTCGGTCACGACAGAATGAAGTGGTCTAGGAATGGATCGGACATGCAAACGATCGAGCCATCGGGACCGCTGTCCACCTGGTCATCAGAGCCCTGCGTACACTATGAAGACGGAAGGAGCGAAACTAATGATTGACGAGGATGAAGCGGTGAAACGCCTCAGAAGTCTCACCGACTCTCTGAAGAGGCTCTCTGAGCTGGCGGAAGCGTCTGACTCCCGGATGGAAATAGACGAAATCGTAAATGCTGTCCTCGGGGAAGAAGCCGAATCGGACAGGGAACTGGAGTCACTTGTAAGGTCCGCTTTCCAGAGCAGCAGCGAACCTCTATCCCTCAGTCAGATGGCAATAGGGATTCTGGCAGTCAAGAAATGGAGAGAGGTGTGGGTCTGACGGGAGACTCCAAAGGTGACGAAAACTCCTCCATCATCTCGTCGAATCCAGTAATGGTTAAGCGCCGCTCATCCCGCAGTTCAAAGTCCCCCTTCGGGAGGGCGTCATTTTGCCCATGCGAGACGCATTGGGAGGGACACATTTGAGCAAAGAAGAACCGATAACGAATTCACGAACTGATGACCAGTCGTGCATAGACCCGAGCTGCGATTCGATAGAATTCGAAGTCCACAGGTCCGAGTTACACTGCGTGACATGCGGACTGTCCAAAGGCTCGGGGGGCATGGACCCCGGATTCGCCCCAAGCAGCTCTGACCCGGATAGGTTAATCGACAGGGTGACCGGGAAACCGTCCACGGGTTCCGACATCCCACTCAGATACGACCGGAAGTTCGACCGACTCTCCAATCTCCAAAAGAGGACAACCAGCGAGGATGTACAGTTCCTGGAGCAGATTATCGGACACTTACTCCACACGTGTGGAAATACCCAGACAACTTCAATGGCAGTAGCTCTCCTAGACCGAGTCAACTCGGTCAGCCCGTTCGGGACAAGGAGAAAGAAGATGATCGGAGACAAGAAGATGTCAGATGAAGATGGGAGAGACTACAGGGCCAGGGTATACGCAGCAGCAGCAGCGGACGTCCTGAACTCTGATGGCCGGGCAAACCGTTCCAGGCAGATATCCAGAGACTGGGGCCTGAACTACTCCGACTTCACAGGCGCCAAGAGGTTCATCAATACCCACAGGAGGAGAATCTCCTGCGAGCAGGCTTCCAGAGTCCCAAGGACGAGAATCATCAATCAGGAGATTGCAACCAACACGGACTTCCTAGCACAGATAATCGGTAGGGACTCGGCAAACCGAGTAAGGAACGCATCCATAGCGATACTGAGAGAGCACCTGGAGCTACTTGATGACGATGACGTTATCGGGGTCGGCAAATTCACCAACCAACCACCTAGGAAGGCAGCTTTGATCGCGACAATAGAGGCGATGGCCATCGTCAAGGTGGAAAGGAAGGCGGTGAGGCAGCTGTACGCACTCAATCCCGTTCCAGGTGGGTCCAACTTCGTCGAGAGGAGCGCACACCTGTTCAGGGAGAATTAGGCACTCATCCAATCAATTGGTCTGTACCGGGAAGCAGTTCGGCGATGCCGGGATTCTCCCTCTCGTAGAATGTGGATATAGGGTCTGGGATGAACCTCGCCCCTTCTCCCAGTTCCACCGCTCCCTCCATCATTTCGCAGAAAGACTCGACATGCTGACCGAGATCCCTCTGTCCCGTGCCTGTCCTGATGTAGATCCTAGTGTTTCCTCTGAGCCTCTCCTCATCTTGGTCCCTTACCCAACCGGATGCGTGCAGCATGGAGTAGAGCACTTGCCTTTCGGTCTGGGAAGTGGTCTCGAACCGGGTTTCGCAACCGTCCAACCATATGTTGGGCCTCCTTCGATTCATTGCAGTGAACGTCAGCCTCTCTCCAAGGGGCCTCCTCAGGAGGGCACTCCACAACCGAGGAAGCAGTTCTGTGTTCCTCCTGGCCACGATCCCAATTCGGTTGCGCATTAGCCTTTCTCGAAGCATCCTGGCCTCGTTTATCTCCCCGAGACGCTCGTTCCTCTCTCTGTGGAGGTGTTCGGCGACGTGCATCCGCAGGGTATGAATATGGTTCTGTGAGTTCATGTCGTCCAAAAGTGACATCACGATG
>CACKMK010000005.1 GCA_902601345.1 uncultured Candidatus Poseidoniales archaeon | reverse complement strand
CATTCTCCATCATTATCCGCATCCTGAATAGCATCGCTAGGGTCTGTAGCATCATGGGTGAACCATGTCCAATCTAATTGAGGCCTGGTAATCTGTCCATCGGAGAACTGTACAGGTTTCCAATTCTGGGGCGTCACTTCTATCCACTGAACCTGAATTTTCAAGTAAGAAGACCAATTATCGTTTGTTTCGTTCCAACCCCTGTGGAGCTCATAGAAATCTGGCATCATGTCTCCATCTGTGTCATTATCCAATGGATTTGTTCCATACTTGAACATCTCTCTGCCATCTGAGAGGCTCATGTCTTGGCGATAATCTACGACTACTCCATCGGCAATAACGGGCGACATCATTACAGAGTCTGAGTCAGAATCCGGATCCAGCGGCCCTGTCCCATTTCTGTATTCCATAATATTAGTGAAATACAGGGAGTTGGCCCCGTTTCCAATCTGCTGATCAGCTGAAAATGGAGAAAAGGACCTATCCTCCCAGACACCCTGAATTGCAGGAGTATCTAGAATATCCCTATCCAACCAACCGTCTGCATCTGGATCATAATCGACATCTAGAGGATTTAATGGGTTTAGCGACCAACGTAGTGAGTTTACAGGTAGAATCTCTGAATATACTGAATAGCAGTATTCCCATCCATCTGGCATCCCATCTCCATCGGAGTCGCCGTCTGTGGGATCACTGATTCCAATCAGAGATTTGTTGAAATTATTGGGGTCTTCCTGGTTAATCAGCCCCATCTTCTCAGACGATTTCAAGCTCTTTGTAGAGAATATTGAGTAAAGCCGATCCCATGCTGCTGCATTGGAAAGTCCCTCCTCCTCCATTAGCGCATTTACAGTGTCTCTTCCGTATGATACCGCAGTAGTTCCGTTTGGAACGTTCCCGATCTCTAGCCTCTTTCCATACCACCTAGAGTCGAACTCGGCTAGATTGTCGAATGACTCAGAGTCAGAAATTTCTCCGTCCCCATTGCAGTCGAAAGAATCCTCATCTGAATCAAAATCTACATCAGTGTCGGTGAGAGGATTCATTGTCCATTTGTTCTCCTCGAGATCCCATTCAGAGAACCAGTACTCATACCCATCAACCATTCCATCCCGGTCAGTATCTGGATCCTTGGGGTCAGTTACTCCGAATATTGCTTGTAGCATCGGCTTTGCTGGCATCCCCGACTTCCATTCGAGGTACTGATCCATTCCTAAGTCAGCCCTTCCCTCTTTACTGAATAAAATCCTAAAAACTCTATTTTCGAAAGCTAAGTTATCGATTTCCCGGGCTTCATCACCGAAGGTTGGCACGCCCAGTGGATAGGTTTCCCCGTTAATCGGTAAATTGGATGTCAGATTCAATTCCACCAAGTCTCCGACCCCATCGCCATCCGAGTCATACCCACCCTGATTTGGAACTAGGGGGTTTAGTGTCCACACCGAGTCAGTAGAGTTCCAGGTGGTGAAAATAACTTCTATCCCATCTAAAAGGCCGTCCCCGTCAGTATCAGGGTTGTTGGGGTCTGATGAAGTACCTGTTAAGCTAGCCTGTTCTGCAGTCAGAAAATGCCCAAATGATAGTGACGATTCGGCACCAATCCAAGGAGTTTCGACAAGAGCTCCGGCCGCGTCGGTCAGGTAGAACTGAGGAGATGAGATGGAGGAGTCTGACTCACTTATTTCGCTATCAATTGAATTATACTCTTCCCAATTTGACATTCCATCCAAATCTGGGTCTCCTAGCCCGTCGCCTCCGTTAACTGGGTTTAGGGTCCAGTCATCATCAAACAAACTCCACCTGGCATGGAAAATCTCCCAACCATCGGGCATCCCGTCGTTGTCTGAGTCTGAATTTAGAGGATCTGCTGAACCGATATCCTCTGTAGGCAGTCCAACCCACAGTGACAAGTAGTATTCACCGGTTCTCTCGCCGAATGCCTCATTTGCCAGACCCTGCCATGATTGATGGGGCAAGTTGGAGGTGAAATTATCAGGATATTCCATTCCAGAGTGAGTTGAGTCCTCTAGAAGGATTTCTGATTTCATGTGATATTCTAACCAGTTGACAAAGGCCTCTTCTTGATCGATGAGTCCGTTTTTGTTTATGTCGAAACCATCGCCATCTGGATTCTTTAGAGCGTCAGAGCCGTTCATTGGATTTATTCCTGAACTGGACGAAGGCCAGTTGCAGGAGTATCTTGCCTCCCAACCATCTGGTAGTGAGTCTCCGTCTGAGTCGACTTGGTTGGGGTTAGTAGGAGTCCAATTTAATACTGAATCGGGAGACTCCCCATGAGATTGTATTCCGGTAAGTATCGATCTTTCTCGCAGCCTTTCCCACTCATACTCGCAAAGATTTGTCAGACCATCCCCATCAGCGTCTTCGTTCGCATCATCCGGGTTATTCGGGTCCAGAGTCCAGTCGTTTCCCCCGGTATAAACGTCCCCTATCCATCTCCTATGCTTTATTTCCCATCCGTCAGGCATCCCATCGCCATCCGAGTCTGGATTGGTCGGATCGGTGGGCAAATCACTCCCACCACTGGATCCGGTCCCAGTCCAACCCCCCATGTGGACATCTGATGCAGATTGGCCCAGCGTGGAATCGCAGAGATATTGTTGATTGAGATAATGACACTCAAAATTGGTGGGCTCTAGGAACCATCCCCAGTATTCCTCGCCATCGGTTAGACCGTCTCCATCAGTGTCTGAAACTCTGGGATCTGTGCCATTGTGTCCGTATTCAGAGGGAGCTGTGAAGCGATATTCTTCCAAATTACTCCAGTATCTGTCAAATCCGAAACCGATTCCGACGCCAATGGCCACTCCATCTGCGTCATTATCCCTTGAGCCATCGAATGGGTCTGTTGGATCCAGCCCGTAGGCAAACTCCCAACCATCGGGCATCCCATCTAGATCAGAGTCATGAGAGTGTGGGTCCATTGGTGCGATATTCATGAATCTCCCCGGGGATATTCCAGCGAAAATCCACATCTCCCCATCTCTCTGCAGTGATGTCAGTGTTGTGACAAGGCCAGGTATGTCAGTCTGATTCTGCATAGTTCCGAGTATTCCGTCCGAATCACCCTCCAAGCACCAGGTTCCGTCCATTGATCCAAGAACTATCGTCCCGTCTAGGGGCAATATTGCTCTGACGTCGTTTGAACCGGATAGAAGGCCGTCCAGATTGAGCATCCTTTCATTGTTGATGGACTCTCTTGGTTGAGAGATAAATAGGTCCATGGTAATCTGATGAAGCCCTCCACCCATGCCCAGCCAAACATTATCTGAGCCACTGTTTGACTCTTCAACAACTATACTGTTGACGACTGCGGTCTTTCTCGAGTCAAGTATATCAGGATTAACGAATTCATCAGCATTGTTGGACGTAAAGACCCACCAGGGGCTACCGATATCCTCAGAGGCATCTGTTGAGTTCCAGGCAATTAATCCGAAGTCTGTCCCTACTAGGAGAATCGGGGTTCTACCGAAAATTTTAGCCTGAGCGATTGATTTTACGGTTGCCTTTGCATCTTCAAGAAGAGTAAAGAGAGGTTCTATCGCTGAAATCTCAGATTGAATAAGCGTTGACTGTTCCGCGGAGAACGTAACCTTCCAGACTTCTTCGCCAATTAGTAGAATCCCTAAGTCAATAGACTCTGATTCTATCGGGTAAATTACTGAGATTTCACCAATCTCATCAGTAGTCATTGACTCCATCATCGGTATTCCGTTTTCCATGATTATTGAGTGAAAACCGATGTTTGAACCTAGTAATAGAAAATCGAGACCTCCTACTGTATTTCTCTCCATGACATTGATCTCGAGTCCGGCTGGAATTCCAAATGATGATGAGGTCCCTCTAAATGGATCAAGAACTGTAATTCCGTATTTGCTGCCAATTACAAGCCTCTCTCTTGGTTGATCGGCTATGATGCTGTGAACGGAAGAGTCAGTGAGTCTAATTGCAGTAGAGTGATCGAAATTAAGCATGTTGCCATGATCGGCAAATATCTCGAAGCCTCTGACTCCCGGGACTACGCTAGCCCTATCATCGAAATCCACCATATACTCTTGGTAGTTACTGAATGCCTCACCCCACTGGGAGGTATCAATTGTAACATCCTGTGTAACAAAACCATCTCCGTCAATGTCCCATCCGTCAAAGTCCGAGTCTATCGTAGCATCACTAGCATTCAATGGGTCTAGCCCATATTGAGCCTCCCAGCCGTCAGGAATACCATCTCCAATTATGTCCAATTGGGATGGAGCTAGTTCATCCCAGAAGAAATAGTCAGAGTCTGAGAATCTCGGATCGCTCCCCATCCAACCAGATTCGCCCGTTGGCCTCTCGATCTGGTCCTGACAAGAGTCCTCAGTAAGACCCGCAATCTGCCCCCAGCACCACAAGCCGTCTCTTTCAGTAACCCAGTCATCAGGAGTTCCAAACAAGTATTCCTCTACATTGGTGAACATTTCTCCCACATCTATTTCCCCGTCACTATTGAAATCGAATCCATCTCCACAACCCCAACTGAAGTCGGCCTCGCATCTATCGAAATCTATGTTCACGTCACTTGGGTCTAGAGGGTCGAAATACCGGCATTCCCAGAAATTATTCGGATTAAGTGGATCGTTTGGGTCCTTTTTGTAGAGTCCCCCTAATGTACACATGTGGACTTCATAACCGTCAGGAAGTCCATCACCATCGGTATCAGACACGCGTGGATCCAAGTATTCCCTTAGCCCGGATTCGGTTTCTTCGGGTGGTTTTCCTGTTAGCGTACTTCTCTCCTCGAAGCAGTTATCCAAGGTGTAGGGCCAGCAGTATTCTTGTAACGCGGTCAGACCATCTCTATCGTGATCAGTTGAGTTGTCTGTAGAGTCTGAGGGATTAAGACCAGATATGGCCATCTTCATTCCAGACAAGTCAATCTCAACCGGTTCACCGAAGATAACCTCGTAAAGATCGGGTACTAGGTCGCCGTCCTGGTCTGTAACGGGCGATTCTGTACCCTCGGCCTCATTGGGATCCGTGGATGAAACCGGAGATTGTGGCCTTGTTTGTGAAACAAAAGCAAGGCTAGAAAAAATCAGAAGGGATACTAGTAATGCAGTCTGCTTCCTACGCATTCGCACACCTCTATGTAAATCCCAACTTCAGAGATTTATCATGGTGATGGAGCGTCGTTCGGACATATCACGATGGGAGGCGTGGAGAAAAGTGCAGTAGGGGGAAATCGAGATTATTTTCTGATGAGAACGGATTTGTTCAAAGAGCGCCTCGAGGCAGGAAGTTAATTATGGGAATTGGCATTACTCACCTAGGTTCAGGAAGTCGTGGAAATGCCACCTTAATTTCCTCAGGAGATTACAATGTCCTGGTTGATTGCGGGTTCAGCCTAAGGCAGACTGAGAAAAGGCTCAGGATAGCTGGATTTGATCCGGAATCAATAGATTCGATTGTCGTAACTCATCATCACAAGGATCATTCAGGGTCTGCACTAAATGCATCGAAAAAATGGTCTTCTGTTCTGCACTGTAATGGCGGAACCGCCTCAAGGATGGGACTGGTAGAAGGTGAGTTCGCAGAATTCGGGAGTCTGGAAAGAATTCAGTTTTCATCCAATTTGAGTATGCTAGCCATACCTGTACCTCACGATGATGCAGACAACGTAGCATTGGTTGCTAGCGATGGGAAAGGAGATAGAGCCGCGATTGTAACCGATTTAGGCGAGGCTCCAGATGACTTAGTCAAGCATCTTTCGAGTTGTAACCATATTTCCATAGAGGCTAACTATGATCATGAGAGGCTCATGTCTGGCCCATATCCTGATTCCCTGAAGAGGAGAATCTCGGGAAGAGGGGGACACCTTTCCAATAGCCAAGCTGGAGAAGTACTCCTTCGTTCAATGAATAAGGACCTGAGGAGCATTGTTCTTTGTCACCTCTCGGAGAGTAATAACGCACCCCACCTTGCTGAGAGTGAGGTCCTTCTAGCGATAGGGGACGAGTTCGAAGGAAATATCTCGATCTCAAAACAATTGGGCCCAGAGTTCAGCTACTGGACTGGCCAGGCAGAGCCCAGCAAAATTCTGGCTTCTTGACTATCTTCCCATTACAGCCCTATGGACTGAGTTCTGGACTTCCTTCATCCTTCCAACGGCTCCGAGCTCTCTGAATAGAGACAGCGATCTCTGGAGATAATTCATCCTCTGAGATCGATCGGATTCGACTTCGCCCAGTCTCGCTAGTAACTCTCCCTGCAGCATTCTAAAGTCATTTGACTCGGCTACGGCTAGACCGTTTAGGTAGTGCTCGGCTGCTTCCTCCCTTCTACCTGCATCGATCAAAACCTGACCGAGTAGCATCTCTACTTCCACTGTACTTTGTGGATCATTCTGATCGGATAGGGTGTCGAGTGCCCCTGAGTAGTGTAGAAGCGCTAGGTCATTATCTGAAATTTTAGCGTAGTATCTGCCAAGAACCGCTCTTGATCTAGCGTGTAGGAAATCCTGATTGGAGTCCTTGGTATTCTCATAGGCAAAAAGAGCATGTTCCCTTGCCCTATCTAGCTCACCCATCTCAATAAATGCAGAGGCCAATCTAATTCTAGCCTCATTTAGTTCTGGATCCTTTTCTTTGTCCAGAAGGTCCTCGACATTCCCATAGACCTCGAGTGCGCGACGAGAATCCCTCCTCCTACGGAAAATATGGCCCATGTTGTTGTAAGTCCTAGCAGCACCTACTGCGTCTCTAATCTCGATCTGAATCTTGAGTGCGTTCCTATGCAACTCGAGAGCGTCGTCCATTGCACCCCTCTTTACGGCTATGTCTGCTCTGGCTGATAGGAGACGGGCTAACTCGGAGCTTGGCATGTTAGCGCCAATGTGCTTTGTCGCAGCGTCATATTGCTCCTCTGCTTCGTCCCATCTTCCCTGAATAGTCAGTATATCTCCCTTCAGTTCTCTGATTAGTCCCCGACTCTTTGAGTCATAATCACTACTTTCCAGAGAGTTGAGAATTGAGAGAAGCTCTGTGTGTCCAGAACTTACTAGACCGTGTCCTTCGGTAAGCAAAACCTCTGCTAGGCCCTCTTCATCTCCAGTCTGACTCAAGTGGTGAATGAACTCTATTCGATCTGCAGCATCGTCCATTTTCCCTCGGTACCATTTCACTGCTGCAGCATGGAGATCTGTTTTCATTTCATGGTCCATGGATCTGAGTAAGAACTCCCTTACTAGATCGTGAACATCGAAATTTTCTGCATCTGACTGTCTAGCTAGTCCCTTCTCTACCAATTCATCAATTAGGTCGACGCTTCCCTCGATTTGATGGATTGCTTGGATAGGAACTGGCTCTCTGAAGACCGCAATTGCTCCTAATACCCGTTTCTCAGATCCTGAAAGCCTACTGAAAATCTCCTTCTCTACAAATGCCTCTAGTGTGGCGTGAAAGGTCTCAGCAACATTGCCCCTATTGATTAGTTCAAGAATTAGTGGGTGCCCCCTCGACAACGAGTAAATGTGCATGAATTGATCAGAATCCATCTTTGGCATGGCCGTGAGAATCTGTCTGCTGGATTCCTCATCTAGTCCCTGTAGAGGCATGACCAGGGTTACGATATTACCAGATTGGTCGGATTCGGGGACTACCATCCTGAATGATCTAGAGAACATCACGAGTCCCACTTCATTCAAGGAGTGAATTCTTAGAGTTAGTTCCTTTAGAATCGAGTATAGCGTCTCATCGCCAACTTTGTGCAGATCATCTATTACAATCAATGAGGGAGATTCGGATAAACCTGCAGAGATTAGATTCACAGCCATATTAGTCTGAGGAACTGGGGTTGAAGCCAGATAGTCAGACAGATCGTTATGTCCGACTGCCGAGAGCCACTCGGCACATGCCTCAAGGAAGGCCCTAGAACCCTCCCAGTCCTGACACCTATGGTAAAGGAGGTTTCTCCGGTGTGTAAATCGGTCTAGAATCTTGGTAGAAAGTGAGGTCTTCCCAATTCCTGCAATCCCCGGGACCAAGATTGATGCCGACTTGGCTTCGAGGAGCTTGGCCATTACGTCCAATTCTTTCTCCCTACCATAGAATCTCCTCGTTCTAGGAAGGTCGTTTAGGTAGGAAACAAGTTGTTTCTCGATGTGTTTGGATAGGTCCCTCTCAACCAATTCGGATGAAAGTCCTGACAGGTCAATTGTCCCTGAATCGTCCATGTATCGAAGCATATCCACATGTCTAAGTGGGAGTTCAGATGACTCGATTGCCTGTGCAAGAGTTGAAGATTCGGAGCGGCCATCTGAATGAATAACTCGTACCTTGTTCTCGGATATCCTAGACCAAATTTCATCTGCAACCTTGGCACCTTCGTCGGTTAGGAAGTAGGCTTTCCTCTTCCTAGAAACGCCGGTGACATGCGCCTGGCGTTCCACAAGATGGCCGGCCTCTTTCATCCCAGATATTGCCCTGGGAACATTAGATCTAGCAATGGAGACCGCGTTCGCAATGCCCATCTGGGATAGTGCGAATGGGACTTCGACTTTATCCGTATGATCTACATAGTCACTTAGATGCAGGAATATCCTTTCCTGTACCCCAGGTCGTGAAGAAGTGCCCGCTG
Organism: uncultured Candidatus Poseidoniales archaeon; assembly: GCA_902601345.1. Taxonomy (GTDB): domain Archaea; phylum Thermoplasmatota; class Poseidoniia; order Poseidoniales; family Thalassarchaeaceae; genus UBA36. Next base: position 76,290 of record CACKMK010000005.1, on the reverse strand, counting down.
TCATGGTACCCAACTCTTAGACTCACTCAATAATGTTAGGAGAACCTGTGACTCCGATTATTCCTGAAAATCTGGGTCCGGGACCCATTCCTCTGAATCGGGATCCCAAAGCCACCCGGGATGGTCGTCATACCTTTCTAGTCCCCTTTCTTCATCGGTATTTTCATTCGATTCTCCGGACCACCATTCTTCTCCTTCTGGAATCTGAGCAGGTTGCTTTGGCTCCTCATCTTCTTCGACCTCTATTCCAATGAATCCGCTGAAGAATGCCAGCACCACCAGAGCTACAAGTATCAATCCGGCCATTCCTAACATCAACGCCATATTAGTAGAGTCTGCTGTCGGCTCACCCTTGGAGATAGGGGTCACTTCAGTATTCTGGCCGGCATATGAGAATTCGGGAATAGAGGATTCTCCTTTGATTCTCGAGGCGGGGACTCCGAGTTCCCAAGTTCCATCATCCTGGACAACTGTGGTGTTTACTGGATTTCCCCCTATTGATACTGAGACTTGCTTTCCTGGCAGTCCGATTCCTGAATAAATCGCAATTCCATCCAAATCTACCCAAGTCTGGTTAGGCTCTTGAATACTAAATTCTAGAGGAAGGACCCGGAACGTGACCGGTAGTGAGTTTGCCTTAGAGTCCCAAGCATCTGTAGCGATGAAAATAACATTATTCAGTGTCCATGAATCCATATTCTCCTCATAGAATAGCATATCAGCCGGATCATACCGGGCTATCCCGTCAGTTCCTACACCCACAACGAGCGGGAAAATGTCATCAGAGTCAGTGGATGGATCATTGTAAACTGACATGAACTGGATGTCATTGTCAATATCTGAGAAGTATTCTTTCAAGTCAATCTCTGCGGTTGTGCACTTGTCGACTGAAATCGATTCGGTATCGCAATAGAGGATAATCTCGCTTTGCCAACCAGTTTGGTCGAACTCCGGTTGATTATTGCCTACGTTAGGGGGGTTGTCGGCAGTGATTATCACATCGACCCAACTGCTGTAGTCTATGCCGTCATATGAGCGGAACCTCAGTTGATACTCGGCGTCATGTCTAAGTTGGGTAGTATCCCAATTTATCTCCCACTCGCCTTCTTCAGAGAACTCGCCTGTGCTTGTTTCATGCACGGTGACATAGTCGTTTGAGACATCCTTTACCTCCAAATCGACTCTGGTAACCCCTCCATCGAAGTCTCTAGCCACTCCACTAAGCAAGGTGTCCGCTGAAGAAGAGACACGTGTCCCTGACACGGGTTGGTTTACGCTAATCGTAGGCTGGCTGTTTCTGTTGTCTATTGTTAGAGTAAGTGTTACGGGCTGGCACTCGTCAACTTCACCGATACAGAAGTCGGAGTCCGATGCCCAGATTGTGAAGGTGTAGGTTGTTAGTTCTCTGGGTCTAGTGCTGAAGTCCCATTCCCAATCCCAGGTCCCGTCTTCATTTGTCTGGACTGGGCTTGTGACCTGGTAATTGGGCCCAGATATGTCCATGTACACCAGACCGATGTCGATGTTACAGGCATCTGGACACCCGTATGGGTCCTGGGCATATCCGTCGAAAACTACTGAGCCTTCGTCATGTGACGAAAATGAGCTAGGCGATGAGACGAATACAGTGGGGGGTTGTGTGTTTAGTTTGACGGTCCTAGATACCACTGTGCTGTAGTCTATCCCATCGAAGGCTCGGAATTCGAAGGTATAATCGCCCTCTCCTGCCAAACCCGTCATGTCAATGCTGTAGTACCATGAACTGAAGGGTCTGTTGAACCGGGTCACTTTGCCCTCGTCAACCCCGCTAGTATCAATAGCATATTCTGCACTCTCCCATGATCCTGTAAATGGATTTCTGACCTGAACTTCGTGAACGTATCCGCCTTGATCCCATTGTGCCCTCTCATCTGTGGGATAGCTGTTGGCCAGAGTCCCGTCGTGTGCGCTACCTGTAATATTGACTATTCTTCGGAAGGAGTGGCCCTCTTCCTGTGTGACAATTACCGTCGGTGCCTGATTCTCCAGATTGGCTGTCTCTTGCAGGGAGTTCTCTTCGAGTGTGAATTCTCCTGAATAGTATCCATATCCGAATCTATAGGCGGTATATCTGTACAAAGATAGCTCCCTTGTTCCTGCATTATAGTCGCAACTGGGATCATCTGTGTCAATTATCAGGTCACCGTCATTGTCAATTCCATCGGAACATGAGTCCTCGTACTCGTCATCAGCGAAGCCATCCGGGTTGTCCCCCCCACCTAGTCCTCTGAAGTCTAGGTGGAAGTTAGAAGGAAGTGCTATCCAAGGTGTGAATCCATCACCGCCAGAGTTGACTCTGTAGAGATCGTTGCCAACTGCATCCTCTACTATGACTAGAGCATCACTGACCTTCTCCCCCCCAATCAGAGTCTGGAACCTGACCAACTCTGCCCTACTTACCTGGACTGCGAAGTGTGTTGGCTGCGTTGCAATCTGCACTTTTGACAGGTCTAAGTTTGTGAGGTCTGCAAAAGTGAAGACGGTGGAGTTGTTATCCATGCTCACTCCCAATGGGAAGTTCCTAGGAGTCATATTCTGACAATTATTGCAATCCTTGACAGGAGTTGGGATAATTGCGCCCTGGAATTGGTTGTCGGGCCATGCCTCCTGATCTGGCCATGATAGTTTGACTGGATATTCTCCACTGGGTGGGGATGGAATATACTCAGACTGGGCAGTTACTGAGCTCTTGGTTACGTTGTATACTGATTCGGCTTGGTTCCAATCGTTCTCAGAGAAGTAGGCCAGGGATCCATATTGTTGTGAGTCAGCATACCCGCTGTCGTAGTTCTTGATCACTGCGCCGGTCTTCTGGACATCGAAGGAGTTCCTCTGGATATCCAAGAGCGAGCCCACGGCCCTAATTCCATCGGCTGTCCCGCTAGCAGTGATTATGTTGTCATACATTGTCACACCCGTCAAGTATGCATGTAAAACTGGACAGGAGAATTGGCCCCCCCAATTAGTATCACTACTACAGGTTCCGGTTCCGTCATACGAGATCGAATTGTTTGCCAGATAGAGTCTTGATGCAGCCTGGATAGAATATGAGTACATTCCTGCGACTACTGGAGTCAGAGAAGTTTCGAAAATTGAATTGTTCTCGGCAATCACGTCATAAGAACCGCCCAGCCATAATCCAAAGTATCCCCCTATTGGTCCAATCTCGTTCCGATGGATGTGGGCCTCGCTATTGTAAACGAGCACTCCTGATCCGGAAGCAGCACCCCCGATATCATTGTCCGTGATATCCACAAGTGCGCCCGCGGCGGAAGTAATCCCTGGCCCGTTAACCGTTGTTATTTCATTGTTCGAAATATCGAAGTTGAATGATGTCCCCCCAACTGCCTTCTTCCCGTTCAAGTCAATTCCATTGCAATTCACATTGATGATGGAATTTGTTACACTGCCGGCAGAAGTCCATAGTCCGATTCCGAAATCCCCAGATTGGATGTCAGCATTGTCGATTTCGATGAATGAGTTCTCGGCCCAGATAGTATGCCGGCCATTATCCCTATTACCGCAACCGTTGTTTGTTCCAGTCAATGAAATGTCGGACAACGAGAATGGGCTAACAGACGAGCCCGAGGAGTAAATCTGGAGAGCAGCGCCGACTATTCCGGTATTTGCATCTATACCAACTGCAAAGTCCCCCCCATTGAATGACGGTTGGGCTAGGTTGGTGGTTAGAACGCTGGATGTGTTGATTTGATTGAAAGACAGTTCAGTGAGGGTAGGGCTGGCACCATCCAGGACTAGGGCCCCATACCGAAACTCTCCCACTGCCGAGATGTATTGTGGAATTCCCCAAGCACTATCGAAAGTGACGTATCTCAGGCCAGTCTCAGCCAGATCTATGGAGCTCCTCATCAGAACTCCTTCACTGCAAGACGGATCGTCTATCCAAATCTCTTGGTTGCCGTAGCTCATCCCGTAGCACTCTCCGGTTGCGCTTGCGTTAACCGGTTCGCTCCATCTTAGGTTGATTCGCATAGCGGGACCTGCATTGGACGATGCTCCGCATGAAGCCACTCCAGCGCATAGACTACCCCTGACATCAAGGTGGGTTCCGTTTGGAAACTCGATCGTTGCTCCTGGATTGATGATGAGTTTGGCACCGGGAGCTATCGTCACATCACCAGTGAGAGTGTGCACTCCTGCCCATGTCTCGGTCCCGGTAATTGTCCCCGAAGTAGTCTCGTTGGAGGCTGAAACTGTGCCAGCCGGCAAAGCTAGAGAAAGTAGAATGCTGAACAGGAACAATCCCGTAAGGGAGAAAGACCGCATCTTTTTGTCTCGGGCCATTGTCCCACGGACGACAACTGGCCAATATAACCATACGTTACGCCGGCGTCACTTTGCATCAGGTGAATCGGTAGTCTCAGTGCCTATTCCGAACTCCTTCTGGACCTGTGTAGACCACTCAATTGCATTAAGTAGGCCGTACCCGCTTTTCTGGTCATGTATCTGAGCTTGACCTGCTGTTTTCTTGGCCGAGTTAGCCAGTGCAACCTTGACCAGTCGCATCTCTTGCTCGTCGATCTCTCCATCATCACCTGCAATTTGCTCTCCGTGAATTGCAATAATTAGGGCCAGTGCACCCGTAACCATCACGGTAGAGTCACTAGTTCCTGTTGAGAAGGCGTAGGGAGGGTCTCTTTCGCTGTCTATGCACGACCAGAGATCAACTCCTGGGGCTAAAATCTCAGGTTTCTGATTCGGGAAAGTCCTATTTTGTCCTGTTTCTGGGTCGGCTAATGCTCCCTTGGCACTATCTTTCCATGGATCTCCTGATTTTCCATGCGCCCCTACAGCGATAACTCCTGGGAGACTTGCAGGGGATGAAACGTCCGAGGAATTCTGCTCTGGATCAATATTTCCTGCTGCTGCGACTATGAAAATACCCTCTCCAAGGGCTTCTTTTACTGCTTCAGTGGTATCTGATGAAGAGGCGAAAATGGATCCCGGCTCAGATCCTAGGCTGAGTGAAATGATATCTGCATCCTGTGAAATTCTGCACCATCTTATCGCTTGAGAGACCATTCTCTCATTCGCAGACTTGCCATCGGGTCCAAGCGCTATAGCTACAGATAGGGAGACTTCTGGTGCTGCACCGACAAATGAACCGTTTGCGACTAATAGCCCTGCCATCAGGGTTCCATGACTAGCTTGGCCGATGTCTCGAACCGGTTCGTTGACCTCAGTGTAGAAGTCTCGAAAGCCTTCCAAAGACAAGTCATAGAAGTCGGGATGGTTAATGTCTATTCCCGTGTCCACGATGCAGACATTGACTCCTTCACCCATTGTTCCAGAACGCTGGAGCTCTCTAATACCAGAGTCCTCGAATGCCCATTCCGAGTCCAGAACGTTACCAAGTACAGAATAAATTGAAGGATACACGAGCATGATTGAGACTACTATGGCTGAGAATCCTACTGCTCCCCATGGCCAAAGGAAGTTGATAATTGGGCCCATTGGCCATCTTAGCTTCCTTGCTTCCTCATCAGTGAGGCCATATGCCTTTCCAGGATAACCTGGTGCATCTGTATCTACTGCGGTAAGTAGGCTTGGGTCCTCGGGCTCTGGCATGAGTTCGAGATGCGAGATTCCACGCATGTTTGTCCAACCCTGTCTCCGAGGTCGTAGTATTAGAACGGGGCGCTAACTCGTCTGGTTGGCCTCCTAGTGAAGTACAGGAGTGCGGCGATTAGCATAACTAGGAATGCATAGGATAGGTACTGGAGACTGTCGTTCTCTTCGGAGCTAGTCCAGAGTTGCGCTTCGAATACACAAGATGTCTCGCCGTCGGGTAGGATATCATTACATGGTTCAGATATCTCATCTGTGAGTTCCCCCTCGATGTAGAATTTGATGAAGTACTTCTTTGACTCCTCGAACTGAGTGAAATCCATATTTATCAAGAATGTGGACTCGCCCACTGCTGGAACTGAACCGCTAGATGTTGCGTTGACTCCAACGAAATTTTCACACCTTATATCCGAGCATAGCGCTGCAGACAGAGTAACGCTGTCTGCGTCTACATTACCGGAATTGGTGATATTCAGGGAATACGTCTCAATTTCACCAAATGTCGCGAAGTCGCTTCCAAGAAGGTCGACAGTGGCCCCATCTATGGACAAAGACGGGGCGTCCATTACTAGTATGGTTTCTCCCGGGTATGAGTTGTTATTCTGATCAGTGACCGTGAATGATATCTCTTCGGTGTATTGGCCTGGGAGATCTGCCTCGCTAGATCTAACGAAAGTGAAGGTTGCAGTACCATCCGAGAATGGTGATGCTGGTTGTGTACTGGGTCCGGCAACCTCCCACCAATCGCTCTGTTCGAATTCGAAGAAGAATAGTTCGTCCGAGTTTCCAGTGTTCTTGAACGGTATCTCCATGGTCACGGCTCTTTCTTCCACGTCAAAGTACACGTTGTCTGGCTCATATATCTCTAATCCTCTGGTGGGAGGCACTTCCACTGTCAGTTCGAGTTGGGTGGAGTATCCCTGGTTTGTTGAGAGTTTGACTAGGACCATGTGCCCCGAGGGGAAGTGGTGTGCAGAGCCCACAAACGCAGGAACTACTCTAAGTTTGATTTGATCAGATAAGTCAGAGTTTCCGAGGCCCAAGTCGAAAGAGTGGGTGTTCGACCAAGAGCCCGTAGAGTTCTGGAACTCCACACTCCACTGCGCTCCATCTGCTCCAGGGACAGTACCTACTACAGTGTATTCATCGAATGAATTGTGACCTTGGTAATCCACTGTGACATTGAAGTAAGCATCATTGTACTTGCAACCAAGGTCTTGGTTCTCGAAGAGCCCCTGCCCTAATGGGAAGTCATCGTCGGTGTCGATAGTCCCGTCTTCGTCGTCGTCTGGGTCTTCGTTATCGCCGATACCGTCACCGTCGTTGTCGCTCCATTCGCTGGAGTCCAGTGGGAATGCGTCCTCACCGTTGATCACACCGTCTCCATCGTCGTCGTTTGTACAAGCCTCATTTAATTCCTGGACCTGGACAGTTTCGGGGCCCTGAACGGAGAGGGTCACATCTTGTTTGGAAACCCTCTCTATGCTGAGAGTACTCTGCGGACTTTCCTGACCGGCCCTGATTGTAACTCCTTTTCCTCCAGAGTAGGAAACGTTCCTGCCATCCTCATTCAATTCGAAGTCACTGGATGTCTGAATAGTTCCAGGGAGAAGCAGTAGCGATAGAGTTCCGTCCTCGTCTAGCTCCTCGTCCCAGGACATTGAGTTGAAATTGATCACTAAGTCGTAGTCTTCGATCTCGATTAGTTCGTGCTCTCCTCCCTCGAAATCAAGCCAACTTGTATCTAGGTTCAGGATTCCTCCTATCGTGAGTTCGGAGTCGACTGTACCCCCTTCAACTCCGACAACGAGGGGGTCGATTGACACTAGCCCCTGACAACCTGGTGTTGCGTCAGATGTTGTGGAGTAAGCAACCCAGCTTCCCGGCTGTAGAAGCGTTGTCCACTCTCCTGCACTGTTTCCTGAGACTAGTACGCGATCTCTGGCAATTCCGTGAGATGGAATTATGGAAACAGACCAGTCGCCACCGGAAACGCAGTCCTGATCCAAGTAGGAGATTGTGCCTGAGACCTCTACCTCTCCTGCAGAAATCTCGATATCCTCGATGAGTGATGTTTCTCCGAGTTCTATCGTTGTGTTCTGCGTGCCGAATCCTGTCTTCTCGACTGTAATGTTCCAGGTGCTCAATGAGGGCAGGTAGGTGGACCATTCACCGCTATCGCTAGTGGTGATTTGTTGACTATCGTCGTTTCCTGCAAGGTTAACGGTTGCATTTGCCAGGCCCTCTGAGAATCCAGGAGCACCATCCGCATCGAGATCCCAGAATACCTTGCCACTGAGCCTGACTAGCTTCTGCACGGTCATGTAAACCTGGTGATCGGGACCCACGGTGACTCCTGACTCGATCAGAGTGGAGTTGGCCAATAGAATTCTAACTCCATCTTGACTAGTTTGATTTACCTCTACGTTCCACAACCCTGGGACGAGTCTGATTTCTATGGCCTGATCAAGGCCATCAACCGAAGTTTGGAATGAGCCTAGCCCTTCTTGTGACGTGACCGTGATTTCTATTTCCTCAGCATTGGCCACTTCGGAGGATGATTGCAGAGTAAGGGTGACTTGTGCTAGCTCTTGGGTTTGGAAGTTGTATCTCGTTCCCGCTGAATCCTGGTTCACAGAAATGTCCATTCTAAGACCCTCAAAGACATCCGAGTTGGTCTCGAAATCTTCAACGATCACAATCCAATCCCCTTCATTGAGGTACTCTACAAGCATTCCTTCCTCATCAGTGAGGAATGTCTGAATCCATCCATTGTCCACTGATTGAAGTTTTACCTCGTGATTGGGGAGTACTTCCCCGCTCTCGTTTCTCAATGTGATGTTAGTCAGCCATCTTGGTTCGAAACCAACCGAACGCTCAATCGTCGGACCGTCTATTTCCACATCGAATATTTCGTTCGTGTCATAGAGCGTATCGAACGGCTCGTCGGCAGAAGAGTTAGCCCTCTCAACGACGATTCGGTATCTTCCCGGTTCTAGCGATACTTCGGCAGTTCCAGGGTTAATCCACTCGTCACCATCGGAATCGACAGTGTAACCAGCACCGTTGGGAGAAAGCGGCTTTATCTCGAAGGGGTAGTTAACAGGAGTGCCGTTTGATGCGTTGTTGTCTCCCTCGTGATCAATGAAGAAGTCAATGCGGACGGTACTGTTTTCCAATGGTAAAGCCAACAATTCTACTACTCCTTCCATGGAGGTGTTGACTTCCTTTGTGACGGAATTAGAGGACATCCCCCCTGCGTCTAGTGTGAATGACCAGTTTCCTACTGGTAGGAGCATATCGAAGCGCCCCAAGTCATCAACTTCCTCCCTCCATACAGCAGTTGTTTCACCATCGAGGTTGTTTGCTTGGGCATGGACGGGGTACCAACCAGAGAATCCTTGGTTGTACGTATTACCTTCGCGATTCAGGCTTACTTCGCCTAGCACCATCATGGAATCTGTTAGTTCTATAGTGACGTTTTCCATCCCTTCTTCTACCTGGAAGCTGGTACCGTTAGAATAGAAGCCACCAGCACCGATCATCCTCTCAACGGTTGCCTGTACAAATGCCCCACGTGGTAGAAGGACACTGAACTCCCCGAATGAGTCAGTGGTCGCGGTTAGGGTGAATCCCTCCCACTGGAATACGACCTGTTGATTGTTCACCCTTGATTCAATCTGCGGGGCTGAAGCGTCCTTGTCTGGTTTGTTCAACACTATTCCATTAACGGATTGACTGACAAGGAATTGGAATGATTCAGAGATGTCTGATTCGGCTATCTTCACCCTTTGCCATAGTTGCTTATTATCACCCAGAGTGTAGTTGACAACCCAATCTCCGTGAAGTAATTCTGCGTGGTAGGTTTTGGTTTCATTGTCGAAAATCGCAGATACTGGTGCTCGATTCTGATCCTCGGGCAAGAACTGCAACTCTAAGTCGTCTACGCTCGTTCCTTCGTCTGAGAGGGTGAATGTGATATCAGAAGTTCTAGGTATCTCGGACGGGAATGAGACTAAGGTACCTTGATCCGATTCAAAGGTGAAAATCTGTGACAATTCTGGGAATCCGTCCTCGTCAAGGTCTATTTCGGCAATGTAGGTTCCTGGCACAATCGGGCCTACTTCGAAAGAGCCAGTTTCATCTGTAGATACGTAGCATGGATGCGTAATTACTCCTTGGCACTGTAATACAGAGTCTTCGCTCGATCCGTTTATTGAGAATATGGATACTTTTTCCTCGGAAACTGATTTACCAGAATAAAGGGATACCTGGCCCTTTATTGCGCCTCCGTAAATCGAAACTGGGGACTGGATATCTGTTGAGGATAGTGGAATTCTGAATGGTGCTGTTAACTCCACCGCGTCCCCGTCCCCGAAGTCTACGGATAACGCGTATTCTCCAGGTAGAGCGTCTACAATGTGGAACGATCCAGGACTGACCATAGGTCCGCTGAACATAGCGTGTCCCGAGAAGGTGCCCGTCCCGTTTATGGTCCCGTACGAGGGTAGATCCTGGTTTGAGTCTGTGATGAATGTGCCGGATCCTATGAATGTGGCCTGGAACAGATCTCTTGTGAATTCGCTAATCCCGAATGAAGTGAACTTTCCAGAGCCGTTTATTGTTCCGTTCAGTATGTAGGTGTTCTCGCTAACTAAGCATGCTTCCGAGCCATCCGGGACGGAATCTCCTGAACAACCGGGGAAGTCGCCTGTGATTGAGCCATCGAAGGTACCCATACCGGAGAACTGCCCCTGTCCCGTGATACTGTGGTTGTCGTAGATCATCTGGGTGTGAGAACCGGTGAATTCCCGAACTGAAACAGAACCCATGCTCTCTACGGATCCTTCGCCCATGAATGTCGCTTCTCCGGTTCCAGTGAACTTCAGGTCTTCGCCTTCCATAGTTCCGTTGGAGGTCATGGCAACATAAGGTTGAATGGAAACCTCTTCTGAGGATGGAGTGAGGATAACTTGAGCTGAAAGTACGGGTTCCCCGTCGAATTCCAGTTCCCCAGACCATTCCAGGATTCCTGCAGCGGAAGATGGGGACACCGAGATAGGAGCCTGAATTATCTCTTGGCCGTTACTGTGTCCATCTGTTCCGGATATGTTGACGATTGTTTCGGATAGCCATGTGGAGCCGTAAACGTTCCCGAGAATTCCCGTTATCGCATTCACATTCCTATTCTGGGAGCTTTCTACGAATAGTTCTTGCATGGAAGACCCTGATCCCGTCATCAGTGATGTTCTGGCTGATTCTAAATCTGGTTCTCCCGAGAAGGCAGATACTCGGATCTTTCCTGCTGGTACCTTGAAGGTGAAGAGTCCATCTTCGTTCGCCTGAGTGCTACCGATGGGGATCCAGTATGTTCTCGAATCTCTGTCAACGACATGACCGTCGACTTCCATCTCCTCCCCACTGAATGCGTCTCTCTCAATCAGTATCCTGGCATTAGGGACTGGGCCAATCCCGTCTAGAGACACTGTTCCCTCCAGAGTGGCACCGCTGTAGTACTTCAGAATCTTCACATTTCTATTGGAGTCGTAGATTGAGCCGCAGTACTTGTCAACCTTCCCGGTTAGAATGAAATCTGTCCCATTACTTGTGTTGGTGGCACTGTTGCTGATGTCTAAGGTCTTGGACTCGAATGAGATGGCGCTGCTGTAGGTGGGAATCGAGGATCCAGTGGGAATAACTCCATCTTCGATCTGTGTTACTTCCCAGGGACCGCCTGACTGAATTGCGGACCAACCGGTTGAGAGTGTAGCGTCTGTTGAGAGGGTGACGTCTGTCAGCTTGGTTGAGCCTGCTACCGTGGAAGCTGTTCCGGAAATCTGGATTTCCTGGCAATGTGAACCATTAGTCGGATCATACCAATTGGATAGAACGAAGTGATTCATCATTGCTCCTGGGAGTGCCATAGAGCCCTGTAGGTAACTCCCGGGAGTCCCTGTGAGTGAGTTGGGGAGGATCCAAGTTGATGGGGTGTCAGCATCTCCTAACTGTCCACTGATCGAGGGCAATCCAAGGGTGGACGTACCATAGCCCACGTAGGTCCTTGCAATCATTGTATCAAAGAATCCAGCCTGATGCTGATAGCTTCTGTCGGTTAGTTGGATCATGTCCTCCCCGGTGGATGCACCTGATGCCTGTGCCCTGAGGTCCGACATCTGCTGGTCCAAGAATTCCTGGAGGGTCTTTGGCCCCTGGTTGGTCTCGTAGGTAGTTGTGATGTACGTATCCATATCTAAGCCAGATAGCCCCGTAGGTGCGTGGAAAATTCCTGAATATGCCCCCCTGTGGTAAGACTGGAAATCTTGATATGCCTTTCCGCCCAATGGGTATAGGCGGTTGTCTACTGCGAAGTATCTGATTTCATGATTCCTTTCTGTTGTGCTTCCATGAGATTCCTCGAAGTCGGACACCTCGTAGTTGTCTATGGAGGAAATCTTGTGATAGACGCTTACGAGTTGTTCCAGGTCCAAAGCTGCTGTAAGGAACGCTCTTGCCATGCCGAACTTCGCATTAGTGCGGTGAATTGCAGTAGATACGTCGTAGTAGTCATCAATTATGTCTCGGGTGTAAAGATAGCCGCCAACGTTGTAGTGATTGGCGTCTTCGAAATCAAGAATTTCGTACTCTGAATTCAATCCCGATCCACGTGCATTGTTGAAAAGGGTCCTAGCCTCTGATTCATTGGCCGTGGGTTCTTCGAATTGCTCGCCTTCCTTTATGATGATGAACAGGTGACCTGCATCGGACAAGGGCATCCCATCATCATCCAACGGATTGCCCTTGAGCATCTGTACTTCGCCGTACTCTGCAACTACTGCCATCGATCGTGTTTTCAGGAACTCGAGGTCCTCGTTCGATAGTATATTTTGGAACTCCTGGATCTGTTCTCCGGACAATTCTGGTTCCAATGCAGCTAGGAAGTCTGCTCCAAGATCCATATCATTCAACTTCCTGTCACCGAAGGCAAGTGTTGAGATGAACAAAGATAGAGTGTCTTCCTGTCCTGAAGATAGGAGCATTGCCCCGCTGTTGGGGATTCCTGACTGGAAGTTGTCTGCCACGGTAGGGTGATCTCCGGAAGCAAGAGCCTGGAAACCGTAGTCCCACCAAGATACGAAGGCTGGTCTTTCGCTGAATGGAACGTCGCTGTCCTGCTCAGAAAGCCAATCATATGCCTCATTCCATCCTTGTCCTCCGAAGCTCGGTCCGAAGGTCCCCAGATACCAAAGCCCTGATTCGCTGGGGTCGTACTGTTCGCTGTTCATTACTGAGAACAAGCCTAGAAGATCCTGCCTCAGGATATCAGGTGCCAAGTCGTAGATGCTCTGATCGACCTCATTTGCCGACCTGTCATTTCCTGGTATACCAGAGTCGATGCCGTAAGTAGCGTGCTGTGACGAGATAAGAAGGATCACCATGATCATAGCGGGTATGCCTGGACGAGCCTTAGTTGCAGGCCACAGAGACTTGAAACGAGTCCTGGGAGTGCCTATTCCCGAGTTCCTCCAAACCTTGGAAAATGTTGGCAGGTTTGCTGCACTCCACAGCATTGAGATTCCGATTCCCCCTACTACTGCCATGGCAGGTGTAGCGTTGATGATGAATCGACCGGCAGACCATGACATGTAAGATGCGATAAGGGTCCATAGCCCTAGTAGAGTAAGTTCTGATTGGTTCTTCCTGCTGCCCCTCCATAGCAGTATTACTGCGCATCCTATTGCGATAACTGCTACTATAGGCCCATAAGAAGCGAATAGTCTTCCGCGTTCTGGAGCCTGAGCCTCTCCGATTGTTAGGAAGATTTTATTCTTAGAGAAGTAGAATCCCCCGGTGAAAAGGATGTCCCAGCCGCTGTACAACTGAGCTTCCTGAAGTATGAAGAGAATTGAAAGAATCGAGCCGAATAGTACACTACCGCCCATTACTATCAGAAGCCATGGCTTGTCCCTGAATGAGCTGGAAATCCAACCCATAGCGAAAGTGAAGCCGATTATGTAGAACATGGGTTGCATACCGCTGGGAGCGAAGAGTAGATTCATTCCAGGCCAAGCGTAGAATGGTGCAGGGATTATCATCGAAGTAAACATCATCTGAAGAGATGCAGAGGTAAATTGTAGGCTGTCCCTTCCCTTGAAGATGTTTATCACTACCTGGAATGAATATGCTAGGAAAAGAATCCCCGGGCCGTATACGAAACCCTTCCAGCCGAGTGCCATGATTGAGAATGCGATTCCTGACATTGTTGCATTTGCCATTAGCACTGGATTACTCTTCCAGGTTTCTCTTATTCCAGCGATAATATACAGAGGATTTGCGCTTGTAGACTTGAACACCTTCTTGTATTGAATCTGCTCGAGCCCTCTAATCCAGAAGTAAAGAGCGATTGCCAGGAAAAGCATGGCAAATGAGTCGTGGTCGGCATAAGCGAACGTGGATCTGCTCAGATGTCCTGGCATTAGTGCGATGAGCCAAGCTGAAATTATTCCCGCACTTCTACTGTGTGCACGCGAGGCGATTCCAGCCACTGGGACGACAATAAGTGCCCCATATATTGCTGGGAGTGAAGACATAGCCCACCATACTGCCTGTTCTGAAGGCATTTCGAGTAACCAAGATAGGGCGATGCCACCGAGCGCTAAGGACCAGGAGAATAGGGGTGGTCTCGGATTAATCCCGCCGGTTGGATAAGCTCTGTCGTGATCGTATATCAGGTGGCTCCTCTCAGCGATTACGTAGTCTACTACCCGCTTCATGTACCATGGATCAGAACCTCCAGACATATCCCAAAGTCCAGTCCCACTGGCGTTCATGGCGGGAATTATATTCCACGCGACTCTGACAACTAGGGCAGTGATAAATGCCAGAGATACCATCAGGAAGTATGAGTTCTCATTCCACCAGACTCTGAAAGAACTTTTGTCCCTCCGTGGGGCAACGTCACCGAATACCCCTCTTGATGAAAAGAAGAATGCAAAGAAGTTCAACCAGAAACCCAAAAAGAACCATGTGAAGGACTCGATGAATCCACCTTGCGAGAATAGGGAAGGAAGTTCGTTTCCGATCTCATGAAGGTGACCGATGGAGTAAAGAATCCAGTTGACAGTCAGAAGAGAGGCCAAAACATGCCATCCCTCAGACCTGAAGAAGGCATGAGTGAATATTACTAATGCAGTGAATGAAGCCCATGCCACTCCGAGATGGCTTCCCTCGGAGAACTCAGCCAGACTGTCTAATTGTCCTAACCAAACGAGAGGAATCATGAAAGAGGCGAATATCAATGTAGAGTACGCAGCAGCATCTGGACTTTCTCTGATTGTGGGGAGCATTCGGAAAAAGCTTCCTGAGCCCTTTTTCTCGACAGTCCCCCTGTTTAGAACCATTACTAAGAAGCCGAGAGAAATTGAGGCCAGCCAGAATGAGAAGAATGCACTACCTATTGACTCTCGGACCCAATCCACTACTGCCTCTGAGTCATTTTGTGCGATTGCAAGACCGGATGCGTAAACCGCGGCTAACCTCATCCCTAGGATCATACTGATGAATAGCGAGGATTCCTCTGTCCTATCGGTTTCATTCAATAGAGCCGTAACCAAGCCTACGAAGAAAAAGGTAGTAACGAACATGTGATTGAAAGAGTCAGGGTTGAGATAATTTGCCGCCGTCCCGACTACAAGAAGAGCAACTGTAAGGGAGCCGATCCGTGAAGCGCTATTCTCCAGAGGAATCAATCCAGAAGATCTGCCGATGCATGCCGGCACCAAAACAGATAGTGCAACGAGTGTAGCAGAATTTAGTTCATTACCCAAATCCCTGCCATCGAGTGACGTTGTGGCCAGGAACAAGAATAACAAAGATGATGCGATTGCTACAGGGGAGATCAGGTTGCCAAATTGGGCAACCTTAGAGTCATCTTTCTTCGATTCCATACTATCCACGGACCTATCTGCCAATGATTAAGCATCGCGCCGACCTAAACGGTTGTTTTAACCGTTCGTAGAACGGTAGGAGATTGGGACCTCTAGAAGAATGAGTATGACTAACCCTAAAGTGCCCTGAAACCGATATCTTCGCGGTAGTGGGAGCCATCAAGAGTGATGCTCCCAATTATCTGGTAGGACGCCTCTAGTGACTCGCTAAGAGATGGAGCTAAACCAGTCGCGGAAAGAACTCTTCCTCCATTGGAAATTAGCTTGCCTCCCTCATCCATGGATGCTCCTGCAAGATGGACAAAACCCCTAACTAGGCCCTCATCAATTTCAGCTTTCCAACCGCATATTTCCCTTCCAGTGACAACAGACCCAGGATATCCCTCTGAAGCAAGGACGACTGTAGAAGCATGGAGATTCTTGAATTCTACCTGAGTTTCCGAGACACTGCCCTCTGCTGCTGCTAGAAGCAATTCTCCTAGATCCGACTGAACTAGAGGAATAGTGACCTGAGCTTCTGGATCCCCTAGTCTGACGTTGAACTCTACGACGCTTGGAGAGCCCTGCGAGTCAATCATTAGCCCAACATAGAGGCATCCCCGATAGGGAGTATTCGAGTTTCTTAGATAATGGTGCATTGGTTCGATAATCTCCTCCCTCGCCCTTGCAAGCACAGAGGGTGTGACAATGGGGGCGGGCGCATATGCTCCCATTCCACCAGTATTTGGCCCAGTATCGTTATTCCCCACTCTCTTGTGGTCTTGACTAGGTGGCAACATGACATATCCAGACTCGTCCATAATTACTAGAATCGATGCCTCCTCCCCTGAGAGATGCTCTTCAATAAGCACATAGCCGTCTTCTTCTATTCCATACTTTAGAGCCTCACTGGCTTCTTCTCTAGATGTGGTTACGGTAACCCCCTTCCCACCCGCTAGAACGTCTCTCTTGATTACCCAAGGAGGTTCGAAAGAATCCAATGAGCCCTCTATTTCATCCGCCTTCTCAACCCTTTGAAATGATCCTGTCGGGACTCCCAATGACTGCATTAGCATCTTTGCATGGATTTTCGATCCTTCGAGAAGAGCACCTTCCGAATGTGGTCCGAAACTAGGAATAGAATTTGCTCTGAGTCTATCAGAAAGGCCATGCACCAGTGGAGCTTCTGGACCTACAACAACCAGAGAGACCGAGAGTTGGATCGCTAGATCTACTATCCCTTCGATATCGGTATCGGGGACTTGATGGTTCACTGCCACCATGGAAGTGCCGGCGTTTCCTGGTGTACAGTGCACCTTGGAAACGGAGTCGCTCTTTGAAAGGCCCAGAGCAAGCGCGTGCTCTCTCCCCCCACTACCGACTACGAGCACTTCGATGCCAGCCATGCATCGCGCTGGCCATTCCAGTCATAATGGATTGCACTACGAGGTTTGGCTAGTAAGGTACTGACTTAAGTCCAAGCCTGTGTCCTAAGATATTGAAGGATCTGTGTATGATTGGAGTGAAAACCAGTAGTATCACCATGCCCATCAGAAGTTCGGAGCTTCCAATCAATGAGGGAGAAAGGAATAGTTGTCCGAATATAAATGCAGAGGCTGCGAATGGAAGGGTGTCTAGAAGCGGTGCTTCGGAGCTGACATCTCCCTCTCTCTTTTGGCCCCTTCTTCTCTTGACAAATGATCCTACTGAGTCGCCGACCATACATCCTAGCCCTAGAACACAGCCCATTACGAAGGCGGTCAATGGCCCTCCTCCCATGTAGAACCATGCATCTGAAATCTCTGCAGAGCTGGTTCCGTAAGAAGAAATAGGGTCCAGGAACGGAGCAGATGTCACAAGGTTGTCTTTGGCAAATGAGTGAATTAGGACTCCAATGATGCCCCCTCCAATAGTCCCCCCCAGTAGTCCATTCCAGGTTTTCCCATCGCCTAGCATCCTATTTCCGTCTGAGAGAACTCTACCCCCATCTATCCTGTAAACTGGAAATCCAGTCATATCTGGAATCCATTTTCCCCCAAGCATTGCAGCGGTGTTAGAGAGATATCCAGGGAGGTATAGCCACAGGACAAGAAGAGGGGCGATTAAGGGATCATCCCAAGGCAATGAGTCGGAGGACATGTGGGTGGCAGGTAAATCAGGAGAATGAACCTTCGCACTTACTTCGGCGCTTTTCAAACAATGGATTGTTCAAACCATTAGGGGTGATGTTCATGTTCCTTATTCTGAACGGGACTATAATGAAGAAGATGGAAGCCAAACTTTTGGCCGTAGTTCTGTTACTCTCGGTTTCAGTATTTTCGATAAATGCGTCAGCAGAAGGAGACGACATAGTCATAGAATCAGATATGACCTGGTCGGACGATATGTCCCTCTCGCAAAATGTGAGGGTGTTGAATGGGGGGTCCCTGAGCTTGGTAGGCTCACACTTGAGTGTTAGTAGTAATGTGCAAATATTCGTCGATTCCTCTTCTTCTCTGAGGCTAGTAGACTCGGATATTGCTTCCGAAAGCCCTCCTGGTGGACTAGCAGGATTCGGTTATTGTGACGAAGCGAACATGTCGGCAGTCAGAGCGACAACTGCATCGGAGCAAAATGTAAGGATGTACATCCGACCAATACAGGGATTTTCCCTAGACGGAGCCACGGCACATTTTGGAAACGAGACTAAGGAGCTTAGTGGAGATGAGGATTTCATACCATTAGGTAGTGGCCCTGTTGACGTTTGGGTGGGTCTGACTGGCCCCCTATGTCACCCAGTTTCTCTGAGTGAGATTAGCATCGAGAGGGTTGGGCAGGAAAGGATTTGGCGCAGTGCTGCAGATTTCCAGCATCGAAATATGATGGTGTATGGAGATACTGGCTTTACCATCGAGATTAATGGGCACATGGAGTCGATCGGGTCATCCATTTTCGGTGGAACGATTAGTGCCTCGGGAACACTGAGGATAAACGATACCACACTTGACAGGGTTGGTCCGATAATTCTGGAGGAAGACGATTCTGCAATCATCTTGGGAGGTAACACTGAGTTCACTAACAGCACCGACGACCACGATGTTAGAGCTAGAAGTTTCTCAACCATTGGGTGGGGGGATGATGTCATCGGCTCTGGTGGATTAACAGACAAGTGGGAAAGGAGATTGACTGGCCAGAGCCTTTCATTTGATGCCATGTACGTTACCTACGAGATCACAGGAATGCATAGGTTCCCAAGCTATTCCAACTTCAGTAACGAGATGGGGATTTCGTTCATTGATGGGGGAAGGGAGAGGGTCGTAGAAATTTCATGGTCAGATGACAATTCATGGGAGTCTGAAAGGATTTGGAGCGAGCAAGCGATAGTCACAATTACAGATTACAGAACTGCATGGAATCCTGAAGAGTCAGGAATCGGGGACTACGGAGGTGGGCAATTCCCTCTCGGATGGGAGAATCAAGTTGTTGTAGACAGTGGAACCCCAAGTATTGGGTGGGTTTCTTTGGGTGCGGTTGATGATAGTGGTAACCCTACTGAAAATATCTCGGTCGGCAATTCCGCGAATATGCTTGCTGTGATAGAAAACACCGGCTCGGCTGCCGCATCTCTGGCAATAAACTGCGAGGATGTCAGCACTGGATCGACGGCACAGATTTCACCATCCTTCCCCAATGCCCTCGTTAGCCCGGGAGAACAAGTCATTATTCCATTCAGCTGGAGAGTAACGGTCGAAGGCACTGACTCCCTTAGTTGCAGGATTCTAACTCCCACTCAACTTGTGGAAGAGCTCTCTTTCGGAGGGGGCCAGTTTTCCAGCAATAGCATAGAGTGGACTGAAGCTGAGGAGGAGGGGGTTTCGACCATGATGCCAGCTCTAATCGCATTGATCGTGGCAGCAGGCATAGGGGGTTACTTCCTTCTATCGATCTACACAAACACCGAAGAGGAAGTCGAAAACGAAGACTATCAAAGAACTCCCTGAGCGATTGTAGCCTCTGCGATTTTCAGGAATCCGGCGATGTTTGCCCCGGCCACATAGTTTCCAGGCATGCCATACTTCTCCGCTGTCTCGAAGGCGTTCTTGTGAATGTTGACCATTATGCTCTCTAGCTTCTGGTCTACTTCTTCCCTGTTCCAACTCATCCTTAGGCTGTTCTGACTCATCTCGAGACCCGAGGTTGCCACCCCTCCCGCATTGCTGGCCTTACCTGGTCCGAATAGAATCCCGTTTTCGTGGAATACCTCGATTGCTTCGGGAGTACATGGCATGTTCGCACCCTCCGCTACAGAAATCACCCCACCCTCAACCAGCATCCTAGCTTCTGCCTCGTTAACCTCATTCTGAGTAGCACAAGGGAGGGCAACATCGACTTCAGTCGCCCACAGTTCGTTATGATTTGGCTCAGGCTTCGATTCGGTGTACTCAACTCCATCGAAATGATCAGCGTACTCCTTGATCCTGCCTCTCTTGTTATTCTTGAGATCCTTGATCCATGCAAGCTTTTCCCTATCTATTCCAGATTCATCGTATATGTAGCCGCCACTATCCGACATTGTAACAGGCTTGCCTCCGAGATCCAAGACCTTCTCACAGGCGAACTGCGCTACGTTTCCGGAGCCGCTAATTGCTACTCTGGCACCTTCGAATGACTTGCCCTTCGTTGACAGCATTTCTCTTGCAAAGTATACCAAACCGTAGCCAGTTGCTTCTGGCCTGATAAGCGAACCACCGTAGGAGAGTCCTTTTCCTGTTAGCACGCCGGCGGTGAACTCATTTGCTAATTTCCGGAACATCCCGAACATGTACCCTATCTCTCTGCCTCCAACTCCGATATCTCCCGCAGGCACATCGAGATCAGCACCAATATGCCTCCAAAGTTCACTCATGTAGGACTGGCAGAATCTCTTGACCTCGGAGTCTGATCTCCCTTTGGGATTGAAGTCTGAACCCCCTTTTCCACCACCCAATGGCAGCCCTGTTAGGCTATTCTTGAACACCTGCTCAAATCCCAGGAACTTCAATATGGATAGATTGACGCTTGGGTGAAACCTAAGCCCGCCTTTGTAGGGCCCTATTGCACTGTTGAACTGGACCCGGTAGCCCCTGTTCACCTGTAGGGACCCCTCATCATCGTACCATGGTACTCTGAACTGAATTACTCGCTCGGCCTCTACCATGCTATGTACGACATCCATGTATTCTGGGTTCTCAGATATCACGGGTCCAAGGCTTTCCAGGACTTCTTCCACTGCCTGATGGAACTCAGGCTGGTCTGGGTCTCTCGTTATCACTGTCTCGTAAACTGTCTTTATCGCATTGTCCATTTGGTCACCAACGATTATGTTGACCCTGATGTCGGGCGTGCGCCCCTGCGTATGTTCCCCTTTTCAATGTTCCAAGTAGCTTAACAGGGATGGAGAGGTTATTCGAACAGTATCTTTTGAGCGATTTCCGATACTCTGCGCTCGTTTCCAGATGTTGTCATCACATATACTGCCTCTTGGCTTACCTGCCTCCTCCTGAGAGCCTCGGCCATAGGAGTTACCTCCTTGAGCCACCTTGTTTTTCCGTCATCCCCTAGGATCTTAACATCCACTTGGGCCATTCGTGGCTCGGAGAGTAAGAGTTTCACGCTAGGAACGTCAATCGCCACATATCCAGGCTCTAGACCAGCCCGGTATGCAATATCGTCCTCCAACTCCCTTCTTTCTGCCAGGTTATCTGCCGCCTTTGCCAGCCTTTCTACCTGCTCTTGGGTCATATCTTCCTTCCTCCTGCTTAGGCAGACTTTCAGAAGATTCCTGTACTTGAGTCTAGTAACCATATCTCTCGAGAATCCCCCGACCTTGTCCAATTCTGCCCATATCTCGGCATCCACTCTCCTCTGGAGGTCCAAGGAGTCAGGGAGATTATCTCCCGCTCGCTCGACCGCTCTTGAAAGCATCACTTCTGTAACTCTGGTGACTCTGTGGAAGTAAACAGCACTGTACATCAGCCCTCTGGCAACAAGCATCCCTTCCAGAGAAGATAGTCCCCCTTGTTCTACAACAATGTCGCCGCTCTGACTTCTCAGGCACTCTATGAGCCGATTATGGTCCACTACTCCATGCTTGACTCCAGTAAAGTGGGAATCTCTGAGAAGATAGTCCAGTTGATCGCAATCCACAGGACCATGTATGAGGAGGGCAAGGGTCCTATCCTCTCCAGAGAAATCGGATTGCCCCTCTGACCAGCTCAGCAAGGACCTCTCGGTTCCGGACGCATCGGGACCAGTGATCAGCGAAGAAACGATTTTTGGATCTAGACCTCTATCCTCCAATATCTCAGGAATCGATTTCCTATCATCTAGGGATTCCCCTTCACCCTCGACTATGACATCATATTCGCCGAGGATTATGCCCTTGGTGACCTCCATGTGATCAAGGCCCCCTCTATCCGCGAGGATATGTTCCAGAGTGTGCGAGTACGGGCCATGCCCGACATCGTGCAACATGGCTGCAACTTGTAGGGTATCCTTGTTTAAATCGTCCATTGAAAGGGATTCTGCCATCCTTCCCGCAATGTGAGAGGCTCCCAACGAGTGTTCAAACCGAGTGTGATGCGCGCCCGGGAATACCAAATGAGCGAGCCCCAACTGCTTGATGTGACTGAGTTTATTCATCTCCGGCGTTGAAAGAAGATCCTTTGTCACACCATCCAATTTGAATTGGCCGTGGATTGCATCGTTGATGACTTTCACAGTATCACAGAGAATGCCCAGCAGTCATGTGTCTTGAATCGCACGTTGCCGGATTGAAACGGGACATTTCAATAAAGTCTAATTGTAATTCAATTGCATTTCAATTGCAATACAATTATATCCTGTACGCTCCTCTCACAGTTTCAGGAGGGGCAAGTAGGTGGCCGGCAACAGTCCAATGGTCTCGCTAAGGATACCAGAGGATCACCTCCTGGAGTTAGACAGGCTGGTTGGTTTCGATGGCATGAGGAACAGGTCTGATGTAATCCGAGAGGCTGTCCGGAGGATGCTTTCCAATCCACTTCCTGGCAAGGGAGATAGGATAGAGGTCGACTTAGGTCCGGATCTTACTATCAGGCTCAGAGACTACTGCAAGATAATCGGGGAGTCAGCGGATGTAGTCCTGAGGCAATCTGCTAGGGAAATGATCCGAAAGGAGATGGTCGAGGGGGCCACTGTTGTGGACCTATTGAGGAGACGCATGGATGAGTTGCGCTCCAGACATGATGAAGATTCAAACATTTAGGAGTGAGAGAGATATGGACGATGTTGGGATGCACGTACAGAAATCGGGGGAGCGGCACGTCCGCTCCCCCAACCACAAATCAAACGGAACCGGTAGGTTCGAGACCGGTCTGAGGAGGATCAGAGATAGGGCCAGGAGGCTAAGCAACGCAGTCGGATATGACTCCAAAGATGCCCCTCGAACGCAAAGGAAAGCAGAACAAAGATAGAACTCAACACACACACCGTCCCGCACGCCTCGTGCGGGGCAACCCCACTCTGCCCAGATGAAATGCTGATTGGGGATGCAAACTTATGGACGGTCAATTCTCCAGAAGAATTCCATGTCGGAGGGAGAGTTGGAGAATGACGACCTGTTCTTCGCGCATGAGTCTCCAAGAGAATCGCAGAAAGAGATGATAGCAGACGGAATAAACGCACTGAAAGACGGTCATTTCCTACTTGCTGCGGCCCCAACGGGGATTGGGAAGACGGCTGCAGCACTAGCGTCCGCGCTCAAGGTGGCTAACCTTTACAGCACTGGTTCTGAGACACCGAAGATACTTTTCCTCACAGGACGACAGTCGCAGCATAGGATTGTAGTGGATACAATCAGGGAGATCAACAGAAGGATGTCGCAGGAATTCTCGAAAATGAGGTTAGTCGACATTATTGGAAGAGAAGGAATGTGCAAGATTATTGACAAATCTACAGGGAAGTGCAATTGTGAACCTGGGGTAACAGAGTCTGAAAGAAGGTCTCTTAGATCGGACTTAGAAGATTATATCCACTCAGAGCCTAGGCACGTAGATCAAATCCTGAAATACGCTGAAAGGAATGGCGTTTGTGCTTGGGCTACGGCCAGAGATGTAGCCAGATCGACGAACATTATCGTTTGCGACTACAACCATGTTTTCGTAGAAGGAGTCAGGGAGGCTTCGCTACCCGTAATGGGAGTGGACCTGGGAAATACAATACTTGTTGTAGACGAAGCGCATAATCTACCAGATCGGATTAGGAGTGGACTCGAAAGAAGAATAACACAAAAGGTCTTCCAAAGGGCCCATGCTGACTGTCAGGAGTATAAGGAGGAGCTAGAGAAGAAAGAGGATGCTCTCGATATTCCAGAGTCCAGGGCACTAGGTGAGGCCAGAAAACTGGAGAAGCAGATTTCAGCATTGAAAAGTGATCCAGGACTAAGAAAGTGGTTCGAGGTAAAACAGCTAGAGAATAATAAGTCAAAGGGAGATGACATAAGGATAGATACGCAAGATTTCCTGGATGTTGTCTCATCCGCTGTTCAAGGAATAATAGAAGATGATTCTGAAGATCCAATTTCAAGAGTTCTTACGATGATTTCACGATTATTGGCAGTGGTGGTCGCAGAAGATGAGGATTTGGAGGAGGAGGCGAATGAGAATCAATGCACCAAACTGGCAGAGATTCTCGAGATATGTGTTAGATATAGAAATGACTCGGCATTGGCATTGGTATTCGACGAAATCATAGGAGAACCAAGAGTAACAACGCACTTACTCGACCCTGGGGTTGTATCTGGGCCAATCTTTGAGCAGAGTCCGGGTTCAATACTAATGTCAGGAACTCTGTTCCCTCCAGAAATGTACGTTGATATTCTGAGAGTTCCAGAAAATCGATCAATTTGCAAGAATTATCCATCTGGTTTCCCCTTGGGCAATAGGCCTGTGATGATTGCCAGCGATGTAACTACGAAATATTCCGAACGGGAAAGGAGTATGAGTTCCATACTTGAGCACATCAAATCAGTAATAGATAATACAGAGGGAAATGTAGCAATTTTTGCACCGAGTTATTCTATGCTAGATACAATCTATGATCACTTCAAAGATAACTGGAACTCAAAAACAGGTCGACTAATTAAGGAAGAGCAGAGGATGAGTAAAAGAGGGGTTGAGGGTTTAATCTCTAGGCTATACCAGTACAAGGACATGGGAGGTTCTGCTCTCTTCGGGGTTCTAAGCGGGAAGTTGTCCGAAGGGGTTGATTACTCTGACAATGTCCTGAGTGCATTGGTCTGTGTAGGACTGCCGCTTCCGCCCCCAAGTGCCAGACAGGATGCCCTATTGGAATACTACACTAAGAAATTCGACAGGGACAGGGCTTGGAAATACGCAAGCCTCCAACCTGCAGTGAATAGCATATTGCAAGCACTTGGAAGACCCATTCGCAAGAAGGAGGATAGGGCGATAATAGTCCTCCTGGAGAAAAGACTTCTAGAAAACAGAGTCAGCAGGTGCATGCCAGTAATGCAGAAGATGCAGACTTCAAATCCTTCCAGGACAGCTGAGAGAGTAAACTCGTTCTTCCAGATGTGAACATCAATGGGTTCATTCGGGTCGGATATCTGGGCATTGCATGGAGTGGACGAGCATAGATGTCGAGTCAGACAAAGATATCAGAGAGGAGGTCGGTGGATTGGCGGATCTCAAGGTCGGTCTTGACACCGATGCTGAGTCCATGCACCGGGAGTTCATGAGGGGCCTGCCTCACCTATCTGATGTTCAAGAGATGCACTCATCCGTAGTTTCGGAAATAGAGTCTAGAGCATTGAATGATGAAGTCTCATCACTAGGGGAGTTCGTATCGGAAATAGGTGGCGAGTGGTCTGGCAATGATATCCGAATCCCCCTCCCCTCTGTTCAGAGGGATGGATTCTCCATTGGCACGAGAGAAGACGGAGATGCTCAGCTAGTCAGAATAATGTCAGCTGGGAGTTTCGGAGGGATGATCAGGTCATTCCGCCTACCGGAAGGAATGAGAATAGAGGGAGCCAAGTGGGAAGGGGATATCGTCTCCATCAGGTTGGACTGAGTCACTCTTCCAGCTCGAACTCGAGCGGACCTCTCTTCGGGATGTCCTGCATCGCCTTAATCTCCTCAACTACTGAGGACAGGGCCAGTTGGGCATTGTCTCTGTGGGCATCTCCTAGGACGTGACTGGAGTACCGTGCTTCCTCGAAAATCCTGTCCAGCGAAACCAATGATGCCTCGCTGATGGGCAGTGCGCCTCGGATAGCCATCTCGAACTCCCTGACGGTCTCGAAGTTGCGACGCAGGAACCCGCGTCGGGTGAGGACTGAGCACAGGTTTTCATAGCATAGGAAGAT
Source organism: uncultured Candidatus Poseidoniales archaeon (assembly GCA_902601345.1). Lineage (GTDB taxonomy): Archaea > Thermoplasmatota > Poseidoniia > Poseidoniales > Thalassarchaeaceae > UBA36. The sequence continues at coordinate 50,352 of CACKMK010000005.1, read as the reverse complement.
GGCTCTCCTGTACTCGTCGCCGGAGGCTAGCATCTCAACCGTCTGTCCGAAAATGTTGGCCAGCTCCTTGATGGTGGATTTCCTCCTAGTGTTGATGGCCATGGCACCTATCGCTACTAGAATGGCACCTACAACGATGGCCACAATGGCTACTGCTGCCCTATCCAGGAAGGATGCCTCCTCTGGCTTCTCATAGGCGATTTGGACGCCTGATGACGGGAGCAGGGCCAAGCTACCTGGTTCGATGAAGTCCGAGTCGGACATCAGCAGGACCGCGAGTACCCCCCATCCCTCGGGAGGAGGGGATTGTGAGGACAGTGGAGGCAGAGGTGCCATTGATTTGAACTCGTATTCGAAGACCCCATCCGCCCCTGTCAGTTTGGATACGGAGAAGTGGGTGACGCTGCCGTTGGCGAGGCTAGCACTCAGAGAGAGTCCTTCCAGGGGAGCTCCGGTGTCCCTTGCCGTGGCGTTCACTGAACCCCTGATTATTCTCTGTCCGTTGGAGAGTTCTATTTCCGAGTACTCGAAATCGACCTCGACCATGACAAGGATATCGATTTCCTTGGATCCCCCATTCAGGAAGCTTGCCTGATTCGACTCCACGATAATCGTAATCATATTGTTTCCCGGGGTCATGAACTCTTGCGCCTTGGCTCTAATCTGGAAGTTCATAGTGTCGGGGTTGCCCCAAGGTCCCGAAGTCATGGGGAGTTCGGTTTCTCCCCAAGCAAGAGACATGGAGAGATTATCGAAAATTTCCGAGTCTCCGCCGACCTCCCTTATCAGGCCCTGGAGCATTATCGATCGTGAAGGGGAAGGGTCTCCTCTCACTATTGTGTTTGTGATCGGCTGCATCTCTATAACGACGTCAGACAGGGCGAATACCTCCATTTGTGATTCAGCAGGAAGGTAAAGGAACTCACCTTGGAATAGGAACGTGAAGTTGTGAGAACCCCTGTCTAGGGAGTACTGCACCCTGTGACTCAGAGAGAACAGCCCTCCCTCTTCTGTAGTTATGGTTTCCACATCGGAGCCGTCAAGAAGAACAGTGATTTCCCTTCCTTCCAGGCCTTGCTCGAAACCTGTGTCGGACTCGAAGAGTCTGCCACTGAGGTTCCAATATCCGCCACGTGTTGCATAGCTGCCCTCAGCCTGCAGGGATATCTCGGTATGGTACGATACGGTGAAGTTGGAGTCTGTAGAGCCCTGTCTGTAGAATCCTTGAGCAGGTGCGATCGCGGAAATGGAGTGGTTACCTATTTCCACAGATTCCGGGACCAGCCATTTCAGGCTCCAGTTGCCATCCTGCTGACTGCTTGTAATGCCAATGAGGACCCCATCCACGAAGACCTCGATGGTATGGCTGTCCAGCCAACCGTTCTCGAGATTGTCCTTGACGGTACCGGATACGGTCATTTCATCCCCTACAGCAACTGGTCCGAGATCATCAATGGTGACCGAGACGGGTGCGAAGACGGTGAATACTACGGTGGAGTTGGATGGGAGGATGAAGTCCTCACCAAGGAACTCAACCCCGATGATTACGGGACCTAGTGGCATATCGGGTGGAATTGGAACTAAACCTACGAAGGATCCGTTGGAGTTTACTGATATCGAGGTTATTTCTTGTCCGTCCACTGAAAGGACAAGGTCCCTATCGGGAATGGCCCTCCCCACACCGTCTGTGAGCATCCCCTCAACAGTGGCGACCTCGGTCCTGTCTATCTCAGAAGGAGAAGTGGAAATCACTACTTGTGAAGGCTGTGTCACATTGAATGCCAGGGAGTCTGTTGAGCCAAGGTAGTACTCAGGATTAACCGAGTCTCCCTGGCCCATTGGATCGACCCATGAGAATCCTCCTAGGAACTCGACTCTGGCTTGGTGTTGTCCGAAATCCATGTCTGATGGGATCTGGTATGTTATCGACCACTGTCCCGTGGTAGAGTTCGAGAATACGGTGTATGCTGGTCCTACGTCAACCCCATCAATGTGCAAATGAATTAGGCCACCACTGAGGTTGCCCTCTTCTTTCAGCATCTGTCCCCTCTCGTCTTGGAGGGAGCCGGTGAAGGTTACTGAGGACCCTGCGATTGAGGGAGATGTTGCCTCTTTCAGAACTAGTTGCGTAGGTGCGAGGACGACAACCCTGGTCCATGTCTGGTCCCCTAGGAGGCCAGTGGGTCCGCTGATTCCGGAGAAAGTTGCAGTGACCCTCATCGGCCCTGGATCTCTGTCTGGCTTGACTAAGATTGATGCCGAAGCGGTTCCGTTGGAGTCGGTGAGCCCGCCCCATACGGTGATGTTGTCTACCTCGACAACAACGGTTGCGGAGGAGACTGGGGATCCTGAATTGTCGATGATTGACAGGGACATGTCGAAGGTGTCACCTCGGATTGTCCTATTGTCGGGATCGAGGTCGTCTGGACTCTCAATTGTTAGGACGGTGTAGCCTCTGCTGTTGAAAGTGGTGAAGGCAGAGGCGGCAGAGAAGTAGGTTACTTGAGGCGTGAATGAAATATCGATACCGTGAGGGCCACGAGGGAACGACAGATCCAGACGTATCTGGGCCGACCATGTGCCGTCGGAGTTGAATACAACTGATGGGACGGTAAAGTTCGCAGATTCTCCGTCTATCGAGAAAATCAGAGTGGGATTTAGTGGGTTTCCATTGGTGTCTGACAAACCCGTCCCGTTGCTGGAGGTGAGCGAACCTGTCACGTTGAAGGGCTCTCCTGGCAGGGGGTTAGCTTGGATCGGGTCGATCAACATGCTAACGGGAGACCTTACGGTGATCGTGTTCAGAATCTGGACGGCAGGGTTGAGGTCACCAGAACCATTGAACACGAAGGTTACGTTAACGAGTCCCAGTGGATGGTCGTGAGGTATCTCGAATTCGAAGGAGGCGCTGCCATCGGCAGCGGTGACCGAAGGGTCGAGCCAAGTGTCGTGAAAGAGTACTAGAACCTCGAATCCAGAAAGGGGTGCCTCGTTGTTGCTGAACTCGATAAGCCTAGTGGTCATGATGGCTGAGTCGCCTCGGTCGATGATTGTGTTAATGAATGGATTAGTATCAGTGAACTGGGGAACTCCCATGACGAGAATAGACGCATTCCCGTTTCCAGTTAGGTAGAACGGTGTCGAGCCGTTGACCACGCTAACTACTACGGTTCTATCTCCTCTGGTTACTCCGTTTCCTAGTACATCTGTGGGTACCGAGACGTTGAAACCTCCCGATGCATCAGTAGTGTGGTTTTCTACCAGTAGCTCATCGGGCTCGTCCAAGAAGAAGACGTTGATTCCAACTGGTCCGTCTACTGTCCTGTTTGCATCCGCCGAGTCCATAACAGTCCCAACTAGGTTGAATGATTGGAGGGCTGTTACCTGGTTTGGGATAAACGTGATTTCGACAGTGCTACCCACCTGGACTGTTAAATTTGCGAAGCTCTGGTTGCCTAGCCACCTTCCTGCCCCTGGGGACTCCAGGGTGTCGGTCACATCATCTGGGGCGTGTATCCTAATGTTATAGAATCCGGGAGGGGTGGACGATGGTATCGTAGCATCGAAGGATGCTATTCCCTCGGAGCTCGTGGTAGAAGACTGGAGAATGGTTTGTAGAGGGCCCCCCCAGTCAAAGTACAACTCAAGTTCTACTCCGGATAGCGTCGCACTCGGATCCTCGACGTCAGTAACAGTGGCTTGGAGTTCCAACTGCTCCCCTGCAGTAACTATCATAGAAGTTTGATCTGTTTGAACGACGAACTCTGTCTGGACTCCAATAGGAATTGTGGTCGGATCTGCAGCATTGTAGTATGCCCCTCCATCAGGGGGATTCGAAGAGAATCCCAGAGTGACCGAAATCTCGTAGACACCAGAGGGTATTCCTGATGGGATTTCGAATGATAGGTTGTAAGAGCCAGTTAGGTTGTCGACCCATCCGTTGGCGATGTTGTATATGGCGGGTGCCGCAGGGAAACCACCAGGGGTTGTGGGGAGGTCGGATGGGACAAGGAGCTGTACTAGCACAGAGGAGTTGTTCTGGGTGACCGCATTCTGGAGAATCATGTCCTTTGCGATTCCAGAAATCCAGTTCGTGGACCCCCTGACAGACCAATCGCTTGATAGGTTTGCAGTGGCGTTGGCTAATCCTCTAACTCTTAGGACTCCCGAAGTCGAATTCGCGCTAAGCCATGTGGATCCTGCATAGCTAAGGTTCCAGTCATAGTCACCAGGAGCCATGTTCCATGTCGGGGTGAACGTTGGAGTCACCCTGCCTGCGTCTGGGTCTGTCTGATTCCATTCTAGTACTCCGTCGAAGAGCAGAGTGTATTCCCCTTCGAAAGATGCGAAAGATGAGCCTGTATGATCTTCCAGCAAGACGTCCACAGAGTACTCTCTACCCCTGATCGCGAATGGGAGTTCGTAGTCGAATACCACGAAGCTACGAATCCCGAACGTATCGGAGAACTGTTCCTGATCATTTGCATTTAGGTCATCGGAATCGAACTGGAATCTGACGTCGACGGGACCTGCCGGTATCGGAACCTCAGCTGCAGAGAAAGGCCAAGTGATGGAGAACTCACCGGGATTAGGTCCCCAAGAAGAGTTGTTCAGGTACCAAGAGGAAAGTTCCACGAATGGCCCGGAAATGTCGGCCCTCCTCATTTCCAAGATAAGTGTCCCGTTCAGTGGCGAGGGAGACGGACCCCTGCTCAGGACAGTTCCATTCAGGTATACGTTGCTTCCTATCTCCAAAATTGAGTTGTTCGTTGACTGCGCCTCTAAGTCAACGGTCAGGTTAGGAGATAGAGTGATGTTGAGTTTGAAAGAATAGTTACTAGGTCTGGCATGGTAAGATGGCGGTGTTTCGTTGTTGAGGTCATCAAAGTGCCATCCATAGAATGAAATTGCCGCATCCATGAGCCCGAGGGGCTCGGTCTCGTCTATCGGGACCAAGAACTCATAGTAACCACCGCTAGAGACTCCTGATGTGACTGATACCTCCCCATCAACTTGGGATGAGTAGTTCAGAACGACCTGCATATCGTCCCTTATCGATGGATCGAGGAATGGGGAGCTAGCCCACGATAGTTGCCCAGTGATTGACGAGTTCACACCTATCCCGAGCATAGGCTGATTCACGGGGATTGGATTTGTGATGGAGAGAGAAACGTTGTCTGAGACATTCAGTAACCATGCCATCGTTATTCCCTGAACTCCGACATAACCCTTCTCGGAGGTCAGAATGACCAATGATCCGAACCCTGGCTGGATTACTTCCTGGGGCAGCCCTGTTAGGTTGAACGATCCATTGGAATCTGTCGAGACGCTGGCAACGACATGCTCAGGAATTGCTGCGCTGCCTGGGACGTTGTCAGATGATTCTGGCTCCACTAAGTAAAGAGACAACGAGACGTTTTCTACCAGTGTCTGATTTTCTGAGAATGCTAGGGTCCCTTGTACCCATATTTCTTCTGAAATAGATACGTTCCTTTCTATTGAGTTTGGCCCCCAAGATTCCACATTGACTGTTACTTCCGACATCGGGGGACAAGCCTCGAACGGGATCCAACCCATATCCAGTTCTCCTTGGTTCTGATTTGTCTGAAGATGGACTTCTGCCCATCTCGTGAAGTCCTTCCCATACACGTTGAAGGCCTTGCCATCCCAGGTCCCTCCTGCGAATCCTGTTACCTTCCTGGCAGGCATCCCCGCTATTCTCAACATCGTAACGAAGACGGAGGTGAATTCGTCACAGTTTCCTTCTCGAGAAGAGTTCAGAATCCAGTGAGAAATGTCACTATCACTGCCCATCCCATCGGGTCTTCCCGAGCCATAATGGTTCCTCAGGAAGGATATGGTCTCATTGCCATTGACGAGGAAGTCCTGAATTGCATTGATTTTGTCCCATGCTGAAATTGCTCCGGACTGATCCAGTATGTCCTGTGTCAGATTGATCACAAAATCTCCGTTATCCAAGAAGTCTTGAGGGAGGTCTTTACCGTATTCCGAATCATCGAATGCGGTGGAGTTATCTGTGATTTCAGTAGTAAGAATCACCTCTGGAGCATTTACGTAAAGCGCCTCAATCACAGCGCTGTCGACGATCACATCCCTGGTGTAGTTGGAGAAATTAAGTCCAGCGGTAAAGTCTGCCCAAGTCGTGTAGTTGACTACATTGAATGGTTGAATTAGTTCCCGGCCAGGCCCGATGTATCCCGCTTCATCGAAGATAATCTCCCATGATAGAGGTCCTGAGTGATTCCAGAAGGATTGGTCTGCAACTCCCTGTTCAACAGAGAATTCTGGCATAACCTGAGTGTTCCCGACAAGAGTGCTGTTTACCCCCCACGAGACTCCAGTGTAGTAGTCGTAAGTGTGCCATCTCCAGTAGTGCCTCAAAGATGGGTCAAGACCGTCTGAGGTGTTTGTTGCTGTGAACATCAGGGAGTTTTCCTCGATATCGTCAGAAGGGTCGAAGGGGTCGCTTGGAGAGCCGATGCAGTCTAGCTCCCAGAAATCCTCTGGGCATTCTTCGCCGTCAGGCACCCCCCCTCCATCTGAGTCTGGATCCAACCAATCAGTACCGAGGTCCAACTCTATGGAATCGGGAATCCCATCCCCGTCCGTATCTAGGGGATTAATGTCATCATCGGGATTATTCTGGGGGTTTGTACCGTCAAGGTATTCTTGACCGTCATCAACTCCTCCGGAGTCGGAGTCGGCTATGTTCCAAATCGTGAACCAGACATCGCTAGTAAGGTTGCCACCGATACCGAAAATCATAGAGCAGCCCGTAGAGTTCTCGAAGTAGTTATTGAGGCCATCTCCATCTGAATCGAGAAGATTGTCGCAGGGCTCCCTTGGGTCTGTATCGTTCAGTATCTCCGAGAGGTCGTTCACGCCGTCTCCATCGGTATCGAATAGAGTGGGGTCTGATAGGTACCCCCAAGTTGCGGTCAGTTCCTCCCAGTCGGCCAGTCCGTCACCATCGGTGTCCTTGTAGTCGTCATCACACCATGGGTCATTGGATGCGTTTGGAGAAGCATCCCAGCACCAAGATCCGTTTGTAATTAGTATGGTATTGGAACCCGCCGGGGGTTCGACGTCTACGCCCCTCATGAATAGTGACTCTAGGGAGGAGTAGACGAACGGTGTTTGCGTACCATTGGGAGAGATATAGTAAGCCATTGGGGGGCTTCCCCTCCAGTCTACGGGATCCGGGTCGATTCCCTCTGTAGAGTTTAGAGTAAGTGTGTCCGCCTCTCCGTCCCACGCTATTACCGTGAAGACTAGATCAAATGTCGAGGTGCAGGGATCGGTCTGTCCGGGGAAGCCTTCGTCTCCATCGTTTATGCCCCCTCCATCCGTATCAGCGACGTTCCAGAGGGTGCATGAGTTGTTCTCCTCCCAATTCTGAAGACCGTCGCCATCGAAGTCCCCTTCGTCGTTTATCCTGGTCGGATCGGTCTCTCCAGTGTCAATCACCCCGTTTCCGTTAAGGTCCTCATCCCCATCATCAAGATGGTCGCCATCGGTGTTATTATCACGTGGATCTGAGCCTTGTGCGGGGTCTCCGTAAGAGCCGTTATACTCGATTCCATCCAAAATCCCATCACCATCAGTGTCAGGGGAGGTTGGATCGGTAAGCAACACCAGTCCCTCGAATGAGTCATTGAGGCCGTCGCCGTCAGTATCGTTGTTCTGAGGATCTGTCTGCGTTATGCCATCGACCTCTGCGGTGAATATCGCACATCCTCCTGGCCCTAGAGAGAGGACTGGGTTGCATGGCGACTCAGTGATTGTCATGTTTATCGGACCTGGTCTAAAATACTGGGTAGGAGGGAATGTTGAGCCGTTCCTGGTCCCCCATGCAGGATTGACGTACTCGTAGATGTTAGCCAAGCCATCGAAGTCCGGATCCCCGTATGTTCCGTCCTGGTTGGAATTTGAAGTAGGATCCAAACCGTTTGCTACCTCCCAACCATCTGGCATACCATCTCCATCGGTATCCCAGCCGTTGGGGTCCTCATCGATTTCTCCGTCCCCATCGTCATCATCCGAGCTACAATCTGCATCGCCGTCGAAGTCATTGTCATTTGAGTCGACCATCCCATCATGGTCATTGTCGAAGGTGTCGGTGCAGATGTTTCCTACCGGATCCTCATCAGCACCATCGGATCCTGAGCCTTGAATAACTTGCATCGCGCTCTCCTCGTCCCAGTTTGAAACTGGGATGGTCCCGTTCCACCAAACACCATTGTCGAGGACATTGGTAGTCGAGGGTTCGTCCCAGCCAGAGGGTATTCCGAAGAGGTACTCGTTGAGATTTGTCAGGCCATCGGAATCTGGATCGCCAGTAGATCCATTATCTCCCAATGAAGATAGTGGATCCAGGCCGTACTGCCACTCCCACCCATCGGGGAGGCCATCATTGTCGGAATCCCAATCCTGGGGTTGTGTGTTGATGATGAACTCAATACCGTATGGAAGGCCGTCCGCATCCTGGTCATTGTTTGTAGCCGAAACCTCGACTGCAGAAAAATGGATAGAAGCTGTACTTGATATCAGGAACAGCAATGCCAGAAGAGTGGCTGATCTCTTCTTTGATGATTCGAGGTTACCTTCGTAATTCGCAATTACGAACCTCATGATATGTGTCACAGTTCTTTGGCGATAACTCGGGGTCTTAAGCAGAATGGAGCGTCGTTCGTACATCTAGGCTGCTCAGATAAGTTCAACGTCGTCATCATCGTATCTGTCCACTGCTCTCGGTGGATCTTCTACCACTACTGGTGCTGGTATGTCAGGTACCTCAGACGGTATATCCTCTTCTGGTTCCGATAGGGATTCTAGCATCCGCATTTGTGCTGCCCATCTCCTTCTGTTGAGTCTGCTCTGGACTCCTGCAAACAAGAGTAGAACGCTGACTGCGAAGAGAACCATAGAAATTGGCCTGGGATGAACGATCTCGTTGACCACTATCTTGGAGATTGATGAGATTTCGACTATCGCAACCAGAGTGAACTGGGCCTTCAATGAGTCGGCAAAGCTCTGCTCGGTATCAAGGGGGGTCGCAGTAATCGAAATCGGAACCGACTGTCCGTTATTCGCCGAGCTCGGTACAGAAACCTCTACTGTAAAAGTAGCCTGATCGAATTGATCTATCTCTATCAAAGGAGATCCGGATAGCCCACCGATTGAGACTTCCCAACCGCTTGCATCGGCATCAGCCTCAAGAAGAACTGTCATGGGGCTGTTCCCTTCGTTTTTGACAATCATTGTAATCGAGTAATCGTTACCAGGCGAGAACTTCTTGTTAGGGGATTCCTGAACTATCTCCAGCATGGGATCTACTGCATCGACTTCGAATGTCATAGGGAGGTCGAAATAGCGAGGATTATCTTCGTCCACATCCTCCACGATTCTAAGGAAAACTGTGTGATTGCCCGCATCCACCTGATTGGTCATAGTGACGCTGAGGAATACTTCAGTGAAGTCTCCTGGGCCGAGGGAAACACGGGGAACTGCCTCGCCGCCCGAGTTAGTGATTCTATATTCCCAATTTCCATATTTCGTATCTCTTTCCAAATTTTCCTGAAGGCTGGCCGGATTCTTCAGCAACCACCATGAGGCGGGGCCTAGTTCAGTATCGCTATTTGTGATCCTTGCTCTGAATTCCAGTACCGGCCTATCCTGTCCGGGAGCACACAGAGCGACCTCCATGTGACCAAGTGGGGTGCCGTCGCAGTCCTGAGAAATCTCACCTCTAATCCCATAAGTTCTCTGAATGGTGAATGAGACCTTAGTGGTCGTAGATGCGTTTCCGCCGCTGATTACCTCAATCTCGATTTCTCCGATGTCATCGTCATCTCTATCGAGGCTCGGCTTAATTCCTAGAATCAAAACTTGGGTATTGTGCCTCTCAAGAAGAGAGGTATGGAATGTACCATCTCCCTCGTCCTGGAGTATCCGTTGACCGGTTAGATTGTCGTGTAGTTGGAATATTGACTTTGACCTCTTTAGAATGTCGATCCTGAAGGTATCAGCATCGAAGCCAGAGTTGAAAATCTCGAGTATGAATGGGTTGAACTCTCCATACTCAGCGAATCTTGGTATCGTTGAGTCTAGTGCGTCTCCTCTAGATGAGTTAGCAATTGGAATCTTGTGATCCTCCGACCAAATAGACACTACTGGTGGTTGGTAGACATCGATCTTCTCGACGTTTAGGACCAAAGTATCCTGATGTACAACGGAGATAACCCCATCAACATCTGCCTCGGCTATGGCTCTAATCTCTATCTTCTTGGGCATTCCTGTGAGGTCATCTGGAGCTGTGAGTGTGACTGTTGGATTGAGAACAGAACCGCCCGAACTCATCTCGTACCCGGCTGGAGAATCGAACTCTACCAACCACGAGCTCCCTAGATTTGTTAGGACTTCCAACTCTACGGTCATCGATTTTGTCGAGTCCCCCCTGTGCACTAGAACCATTGGAACTGGCGTTACCTTTCCCGGTGCGAAATACTCAACTGAACGATCGAATCTATGCTTCAATGAGACGCCAAATTGGTGCATTTCGATTGGCTCGTGCTCTATCTCAATCTCATTACCTCCAACGTCTCTTACCTTGAGGATGACTGTGTATTCACCAGGGGTTAGTCCGCTGTTGTAAGTATGGACATACTTGCCGAATATCCCCGTGCTCGAGTCCTCTATTTCTTCCATATCCCCAGTGATTCTTTCATCGACCTCGTAATTACCATTCGGACCCCTCATCAGGATATCGACCCGTGATATATCGCTCCTCCCGAAAGCACTGATTGCGTCCATTGAGAACTGCATCTTCCTGTCTTCAATCACATCGTTAGGATACCAATCTAATTCGGAGCCCTCCGCAATATTGGCTCCTTCCCTCTGTACAACAATGATACTATTCATCAGAGCATTGCCGTTGGCCTCCATCTTGGAGAATTTATTTGGCTCATTGTCTATCCTATTGAATGCAACGTCAGCAGAGCAGTCGGAACCGCCGAATGGACTATCACCCCCATCGCATCCAGACATACTAGCCCTAACTTTGACTATCAGCCTCTCACCTTTCCTCACATCAAAGGACTCTGATGAGCCGATGCCGACATCGATTATTTCGTGATCAAAGTCGCAACTGCTACCAAATGAAGCAGTACAAACTGATCCGGAGTAAGTAGTAGAGCCAAGAGTCCTTTCTGTTGTCATGATGGATACTGTCCAATCCACATTAGAATTCTGAGGGCCCTCTGACTTGAGGAACAGTTCGACGGGAACGTAGTGTGTTTCATTGGCAAAGAATTTTCTTCCGAATAATTCCAAAGTCGACATCATCGATATTGACATGAACTGCACGTCGTCATCCAGAGCGCTAGCAGTTACCTGATCGGCATTTGACGCCGGGGGTTGAGTGCTGATGAGTCCGTCCATACCTGCCGTCTGGTTCTGTCCGGGTTCTACGAAGTAGAGCTTGTATAGGTTTGCTGCTGGATCGCTTTCGGATGAGTCAGATCTGTAGAAATTCGTTAGCTCTTTTGCCTGCAGATTTATCCCAGTGGGTGATACCATCAATATGACAAGAGCCAGGGAAACAAGGGCACTTCGATCAACACACGGGGCTGGGTTCCTATTTCGCACAAATACGCGCCGCATTCGAGATGTTAAAGAGTTCGGGAGATTGGAGTACTAAATGCATCGGTTATAGGACGGTAATCGTCCGCTCGGTTGAAATTCAAAGTCGGTGCTGGTTGAACTGCAGGGGTACCCGAGTTGGTCAAAGGGGCCGGACTTAAGCTCCGGTGCTTAGTGCTTCATGGGTTCGAATCCCATCCCCTGCACCATCAAGTCATTCGGCCCGGTTTTACCTTGACCATGGAGCATCCGAACTTGCCATCGAATCCAGTGGGGGATAGTTTGGTCAGGCAGACAACTCCCGCTACTGCTTTCTCGGGCAGTAAAATCTCCTCCAGTATCGAAGCAGCCAAGTTTTCCAACAGAGAATGCCTCGTTGAAATTGCAGATACTATCGAACCATGGAGATACTCATAGTTGAGTACTTCACCGATATCATCCCTAATTGGTGATTCTGCCCCTTCTACCAAGACTTCTATGTCAAACCTGATTGGCTGCTTTACTCCTTTCTCGAAATCATGGGCTCCGATATCCAACTGCATAACTACATCCTCCAATAGAACCGTTGTCCACCCATTTGTGTCGATTCGTGAGATTATCGAGGTGAGGTGAGGGGTTGTTTTACTCAATTCTACTCACCCTTGTCAAGTGCGGGATCCTTCTTCATCTGTCTGAATCTCTCGCCTGAGTCGACAAAAATCGTTTGTCCGGTAATTGCTGGGGACTTTGCTAGGAATGCAACGGAATCCGCAACGTCCCTAGCAGATGGCCCGTATCCAAGAGGGGACTCTGATTGGACTCTATTCAGGGATTCTGCATCTAGGATGTCACTGGTAAGAACGTGTCCCGGGGCTACCGAGTTTATTCTTACCTTAGGCGCTAGATCGAGTGCAAGAGCAGAAGTCAGGCCGTGCAAAGCGAATCTAGAACCCGTGTAAGAAAGATAGTCGGCGTTGGGCGATTCCACTTTAAAGTCGAGAATATTGACCACCCATGAGCCTTCGACAGATGACTCAAAGAGGGTTTGAATCAGTAGTAATGGCGCCAAGGCGTTGACTTTCATGTGCTCTACCCAGGTTTCCTCGGAAACATCCTCGATTCGGTCTAGCACGAATAGAGATGCATTGTTCACAACTCCAACAACTGCCCCTAGCGAATCGGAAGCATTCTTGATTAGTTTTTTTACGGAGGCTGAATCGTTCAAATCGCATTGGATAGTACATGCATTTCCGCCTGCGGACTCGATTTCTTCTTGCAGGTCTCTGGCATCATCTTCCGAACTCCTGTAGTGGATGGCAATTTTGTATCCCTCTTCGGAGAGTTTCAAGCATATCTCTCGTCCAATTCTAATTGCTCCTCCAGTTACTATAACCACGTCGCTCATGGCACGCGCAAGGGATGTCTATTTTACAAATTTCTCAGATGAAGTGGGACTTGCAGATGAGAACGGTTAATGTCGTTCTTCTATCCGCCTATTTCGATGGAGAGACGGTTGCCAATCATCGACCTCGATGTGGATGGGTCGGGAGGCTGTGGAGTCTCCGAAGAATTGAGCCCCCTAGAAAAGCGGAAATCGATGCGTAAGAGGCTACCGGATTGGTTCAAGACCTCTCTCCCAACAGGAGTTGCACAAGCTAGATTCAATGGCACCAAGGGAAATGTCATAGAACACGGCCTGAACACCGTGTGCGAGGAGGCTAGATGTCCGAACATACACGATTGCTGGGGAAGGGGGACTGCTACTTTCATGATTGCCGGGGAGGTTTGCACCAGAGGGTGCAGATTCTGTGCAGTGGGTACGGTCAGAACGCCACCTGAACTGGACCCTGAGGAGCCCAGAGAGTTGGCGGTTGCAGTGAAAAGGATGGGGCTTAGTTATGCGGTGATTACGGTTGTGAACAGAGACGATCTTTCTGATGGGGGGGGCTTCACATTACAAGGATTGCATTCTGAGAGTTTCTGAAACTAACCCGGGGGTTGGTCTAGAGCTTCTATGCTCTGACTTAGATGGGAACCTAGATTCGCTCGAAATGTTACTCGAAGGGCTGCCTCTGAAGGTTTTTGCTCACAATGTCGAGTGTGTGCCTCGATTAGATGGCGTTGTTAGGGATCCGCGTGCTTCATTTGAACAATCACTCAAAATACTCAGGTATGCTAAGGAGATCCGCCCTGATCTAATGACGAAGACCAGCCTCATGGTAGGGTTAGGAGAGACTGATGAAGAGATTACGGAGGCAATGGAAATGGTGAGAGAAGCGGGAGTGGACATGATTACTCTGGGACAATACTTGCAACCAAGCATTAGGCACCTCCCTATTGACAGATTTCCTGAGCCCGAGAGCTTCGCCGACTGGGATGGAACTGCTAGGGAGCTAGGCTTCAGAGCCGTGGCTAGTGGCCCTCTTGTTAGGTCAAGCTATCGAGCCGGTCTCTTGTGGGAGGAGGCAATGGGTGGCGAGCCTGTTGTCACAAGAGACTCAACCGGTTCTGCGGTAAGTCATATTTTTTCCGCAAAGAGTGCCACTTCGGCAAAGACGGGGAATCCATGAATAGGGGGTACGGTGATGGCGGCAGACGGTAGCAAGGGGAGTATCCGAGTCCCGGATGCACCATTCAGACCGGGAGAGGAGGCTAGTTTCGATAGTTGGCCATGGAAGCCAGGGGACTTCTCCATGCCGGATCCAAAAACTTGCGAATTCAAAGATACCACAGAGCTAGCAAATGGTCTAGTCAGGGTTCTCGATGACGATGGTTTGGCTTCAGGGGAATGGGACCCAGGACTCTCCTCTGAGGAGTTGCGAAACGGTTTGGAGCATATGGTTAGGCTTAGGATATTCGATGATCGGATGATGAAGATGCAGAGGACAGGGTTGCTTTCATTCTACATGAGGTCACTAGGTGAGGAGGCAGTGGCTATCGCACAGACAATGGCCCTCCAGGATCAAGACTGGATTTTCCCCACATACAGACAGCCAGGAGCTCAGTTTGTCCGAGGAAGGGACATGGTCAGCATGATTTGCCATTGCATCGGTAATGAGGAAGACAACATCAAGGGCAGGCAGATGCCAGTACACTACTCCTACAGGGAAGGGAGATTCATTTCTGTTTCGAGTCCAGTCGGGACTCAGTTCAGTCAGGCAGTTGGAGTGGCACTAGCTTCCAGCTACAAGGGTCTTGACGAGGTGACGATCACGTGGATAGGTGACGGAGCCAGTGCAGAGGGCGATTACCACTATGCTCTGAATTTTGCCAGTGTTTTCAATGCCCCGGTAATTCTGAATGTCGTGAACAATCAGTGGGCAATTTCCACACATGCTAACTTCGCAACTGGAATTGGTGATTTCGCTTCTAGAGGCCTTCCCTATGGGCTGCCCTCCATTAGAGTGGACGGGAATGATTTCTTGGCACTATATTCGGTAACCAAATGGGCCAGAGAAAGGGCTGCTTCCGGAGCAGGTGCAACTCATATCGAAGTGCTCACTTACAGAACGGGGGCCCACAGTAGTAGCGATGATCCCAGCAGGTATAGGCCCGGAGATGAACATACGAAGTGGCCGGGGGGGGATCCCGTGGTAAGGCTCAAGGAGCATCTAATCAATATCGGAGAGTGGAGCGAGGAGAGTCATTCTGGGCTTGAGGAAAAGATAGATTCAGAGGTTGTGGAAGCATACAAAGAGGCTGTAAAGTTCGGGGATCTGGCCAACGGCCCGTACCCATCAGCAGATACTATCTTCACCGAAGTTTACGAAGAGGTTCCATGGCATCTACAAGAACAACATGATGAGATGATGGGTGGTTAATCGTGACGAACATGAATATGATCCAGTCGCTGAACAGCGCTCTTGACATTATGCTCGATAGGGATCCTGATGTGATTATCTTCGGAGAGGACGTTGGTTACTTCGGAGGAGTTTTCAGGACCACAGACGGATTACAATCGAAGCACGGAGACCATAGGGTATTCGATACGCCTCTGTCAGAAGGCGGAATCGCCGCTACCGCGTTTGGCATGGGGCTGAATGGGCTTAGACCGATTGTGGAGATTCAATTTGCAGACTATATCTTCCCAGCATACGATCAGATTGTGAATGAGATGGCCAAGATCAGACATAGGTCAGGCGGAGAATTCTGGTCACCAGTCACACTGCGGACCCCTGCTGGCGGTGGAATTAGAGGGGGGCACCATCACTCCCAATCCCCTGAGTCTCAATTTACTCACACACCAGGGCTCAAGGTTGTCTATTGTTCGACTCCCTACAATGCCAAGGGCCTGTTGATTAGCTCAGTTGAGAGCAACGACCCAGTAATATTCTTCGAGCCCAAAAGATGCTATAGAGGACCATTCTACGGGGATCCGCACAAAGTTCCAACCTGGGCTGATCATCCGGAGGCAGAAGTTCCAGAGGGAGAGTACAGAATCCCACTTGGCCAGGCTAGAATGGCCTTGGAGGGGAGCGAATGCACTGTAATATCTTGGGGGGCCATGGTACATGTGTGTGAGCAGGCAATCAAAGACAGCGGATTCTCATGTGATCTGATAGATTTGCAAACTCTTGTTCCTTGGGACAAGGAAACTGTAGTTGGTTCGATTGAGAAGACTGGCAGGTGCGTGATTGTGCATGAGGCCCCCAAGACTAGCGGGTTCGGAGCGGAGATGTCAGCATCGATTCAGGAGAGGTGCTTCTACCACCTCGAGAGTCCCATCGTGAGAGTAACTGGATGGGACACACCTTTCCCCCATACTACTGAATGGGATTACATGCCCGGGCCGACTAGGATTGCCGCGGCAATAGCGCAAACACAGGAGGACTAAGATGGGAAGTTTCGTTTTCAAGTTACCAGACATAGGTGAAGGAGTAGTTGAAGGGGAGGTTGTCCAGTGGCACGTCTCAGTAGGTGACTCAGTATCCGAGGATGATCCGATCGTGGATGTCATGACAGACAAGGCTACTGTGACTATTCCCTCCCCAGTTAGTGGAATCATTAGTTCCCTGAGCGGAGATGTAGGAGACATGATTGCCGTTGGTTCTAGCCTTATGGAAATAGATTCTGAAGGCGAGGGAGCGGGTCCGGAGGCAGAAGATACCGAAGAGCAAGAGCCGGTTTCTGATCCTGATCCGCCCAAGGCACCCGAGCCCGCTCCAGCCCCCAAGGCACTCGAGCCTGTCCATTCCGAAATCCAAACCCAAATAGGAAGAGTTCTCGCCAGTCCTGCGGTTAGAAAGAGAGCGCGCGAGAATGATGTAGACCTATCCAACGTGAGAGGTTCAGGACCAGCGGGCAGAATCAGGCATGCAGATCTTGACGCATTTATTGCCGCTGGGGGAGCAGTCTCTGGTGCACCGCCTATGGCATATTCTCTGAAGAGGACAGAAGTGACGCAAGTGAAAGTTGTGGGTCTAAGAAGAAAGATCTCCGAGCAGATGAGCCTTTCAAAGAGCAGGATCCCTCATTTCTCATATTTCGAGGAAGTGGATATAACAGAATTAGAGAGTCTGAGACAGATTCTAAATTCCACAAGAGACGAAATCCAGCCTAAATTGACCTATCTGCCTTTCATAATGATAGCATTGGCGAAAATAATGCCCGATCACCCGGAGTGCAATGCCCACTTCGATGATGAGGCCGGAGTGGTAAACAGGAATGCCGCAGTAAATCTGGGAATAGCCACGCAAACGGATAGAGGGCTATATGTCCCCGTGGTTAAGCACGTCGAGTCCATGGATATCTGGAAGACGGCTTCTGAAATGCAGAGAGTCTCTGGCTCTGCAAGAGATGGAAGTGCGAGCTTGGACGAATTAACAGGATCCACATTTACAATTACAAGTCTTGGTAGGGAAGGGGGATTAGGGGCCACCCCCATCATCAACCATCCGGAAGTTGCAATCCTTGGAGTGCACAAGGCTAGAGAGATGCCGGTGGCCCGGAATGGTGCAATAGTGATTCGCCGGATAATGAACCTATCAAGCGCCTTTGACCATAGAGTTGTTGATGGTGCGGATGGTGCATCACTTATTCAGCACCTAAAGAGAATGCTGGAGAATCCGGCACTAATATTCATGTGAGGTTCTTATGGTCATATCAAAAAAATGCCAAGTCTTGGTGGTAGGCGCCGGTCCGGGAGGATATGTGGCTGGGATCAGGGCTGCCCAGTTGGGCCTTGATACCGTGATAGTTGAGGGCGACAAAGCAGGTGGTACCTGCCTTATTCGGGGTTGTATCCCAAGTAAGGCAATTATTCATGCTGCTGAGAGGTTCGAGAATCTTCGTCTTCACTCAGAAGGAGGGCACATGGGTCTTTCTGTTTCAGGTGAGCCCGAAGTTGATATGATGGCCCTGGTATCTTGGAAGGACTCCATCGTAGATAGGCTGAACAAAGGAGTTGAAGGACTCCTAAAGGCGGCCGGTGCAGAGTTAGTTCAGGGTTGGGCAAAGTTCGACGGCCCCAAGACCTGTACCGTAGAAAATGATGGTGAAGTAATAAAAATCGAAGCTGAAAACGTGATTATCGCGACGGGCTCCAGTCACATCGACCTCCCTTTCATGCATTGTGACGAGGAGTTTATCCTATCATCTACAGGAGCTCTAGATATGGATTCTCTACCTAGTAGCATTGCAATAATTGGAGGAGGTTACATAGGTTTAGAACTGGGTTGCGCCCTTTCAAAACTCGGTACCGAAGTAACAGTTATTGAAGGCATGGAAGCTATTCTCGCAATAATGGATAAGGAAATAGTCAGGCCATTGGATCTATGGTTGAAGAAAAACAACGTGACGGTTCATACCGAATCTCTAGCCAGGGGTGCTGAGATCAAAGGCAAAGGGGCATCCAGGAAGGTCGAGGTAACATTCGAGAAAGATGGCTCTGAAGAGACCTTGAAAGTGGACAAGGTATTAGTCACTGTTGGAAGGAAACCCAACACGAAGGGTTGGGGTCTGGAGAACATCGGAGCTAGGATGGACGGTTCAGGTACGTTCATTAGAACTGATAGACAATGCAGAACATCGGTACCAGGAGTTTACGCGATTGGGGACGTATCTGGGGAGCCCATGCTGGCTCACAAGGCCAGTGCTGAGGGAGAGATGGTCGCAGAGATTATTGCTGGACACAAGAGGGAATTCGACAAGGTCGCAATTCCTGCAATAGTTTTCACTGAGCCTGAGATTGTTTCAGTAGGGCTGACTCCCGAAGAAGCCAAAGAGAGGGGAGAGGAAATCATAGTCGGAAAATTCCCTCTTGCTGCTAACGGAAGAGCCTTGAGTCTTGAAGCGGAAAAGACTGGGGGATTCATCAGAGTGACTGCTAGGGAGTCCGACCACGTCATCCTGGGAGTTCAGGCCGTTGGCAGCCACGTAGCCGAGTTACACTCGGAATTCGTTCTCGCACTAGAGATGGGCGCATTACTGGAAGACGTGGCTGGGACGGTCCATGCTCATCCCACCTTGTCGGAGGCATTCCATGAGAGCGTTCTCAAGACATTAGGCCATGCTATCCACATAAGTTGAGGTTTCTGATGGGAAGAGTCGCCGTACTAAGGTGTGGAGTCGTGGAATACCACATAATTTTTGAGTTGATGAAGGACCTCCAAAAGAAGAGGATTGCAGGGGAAATAGAAGACACGCTGATCTTTGTTCAGCATCCAGAAGTAGTTACTATCGGCCCAAAGGCTGTTAGAGAAGAGGTCTCGATTGAAGGCTATCCAACTACTGAGACCGATAGGGGGGGAGGGGTGACCTGGCACGGACCGGGGCAACTAGTCGTTTATCCGATCATAAAGTGGAAAGTCCAAGAGCAGAGCGTAAGAGGAGTGATAGGAAGCCTAGAGGATTGGGCGATAGAGGCGCTAAAGGAGTGTGGGATAACTTCCTACAAAGACCCAGAGATGCAGGGAGCCTGGGTTGACGGCCACAAGGTTTGCTCGATCGGGCTGTCTTTCCTCCACTGGGTTAGCAGGCATGGAATGTCAATAAACATCGATACCCCGGAGGATCGAGTTGAGGGGATAGAATGCTGCGGGATTCCAGCAGGAAAGCACACTAGTCTGTCAAAGTTAGGATACGACATAGACATAAACAAGATTGAGAGTTGTCTTATCGAGACCTGTGAAGAGATTCTCGGCAGGACCCCCATGGAACCTGTTGAGTGGTCTCCGGAGATGGTAATTTGACCAGACCCAAAAGGGGCGATTTAGCTAGACACTGGATTCTTGATCCCGAAACCTGCTTCCTAAACCACGGTTCTTTCGGAGCGACTCCAGTATCTGTCCTAGAGGAGCAGAGCAGACTTAGGAACCTAATCGAGAGTGACCCGGTTAGATTCTTTGAGAGAGATTACATCCCACTGATGAGGGGGGCCGTGGGTAAACTATCGGAATTCATCAACGCTGATCCGGGAGGTCTTGTATTCGTAAAAAATACGACAGAAGGTGTAAACACAGTCCTGAGGAGCCTGGATTTGAAGCCGGGTGACGAGATTATCGTTACCAATCACAGCTACCAAGCTTGTTGGAATGCTGTTGACTTCGTAACTCAAAGGTCGGACGCAAAAACCGTCGTGGTGGATATTCCGTTCAGAGTAAGGGACGAGGAAGAGGTACTCGATTTGATTATGGCCAAAGTAACCGGAAAGACCGTTCTCGCGATGATTGATACGGTAACGAGCGCGACTGGACTTAGAATGCCATTCGAGAAACTGGTACGGGATATACAGGGAGCCGGCGTTGACGTGCTCCTGGATGCTGCACACGGTCCTGGCATAGTCCCGCTTGATCTGATTGCAATGGATGCAGCATATTGCACTGGAAACTGCCACAAATGGATATGCACCCCAAAGGGCTCTGCATTTCTACACATAAGAGAAGATAGGAAAGGTCTGGTAAGGCCGTTAAGTATCAGCCATGGACACAGCTTCGAGGGCACAGATCAGGAGAAATTCGAGTATGAGTTCGGATGGCCGGGAACGCAAGATCCTACTGCCTGGCTCTGCATTCCCCACGCAATAGAATTCCTTGGGAGCCTATTAGATGGGGGTTGGAAGGAAATAATGGAGAATAACAGGGCACTCGCCATACAAGGGAGGAAGATTCTATGCGGAGCATTAGGTACTAGTCCGCCTGTACCGGACTCAATGGTGTCCTCCATTGCAGCCGTTGAGATGCCGGGTGAAGGGAATGTGGGGCCAATGAGTCTGGAGGGGGATCCTTATCACAACTTTCTGCTAGATGAATTCGGAATCCAAGTTCCCGTTTTCCCATGGAGGCATCACAACAAGAGGTACATCAGAATATCTGCACAGCTTTACAATCACTTGGAAGAGTACGAGTTCCTAGCAGAATGTCTGAGTAGATCTCTCTGATTATAGAAAGCAAACCATTGAATGGAGGGTGGCATACCCGAGTGTATGCCCGAGGTGGTTGTGGCACTTACCGGAGCGTCCGGAGCGAAGTACTGCGTGAGACTCATAGAAGCCTTAGTTGAACACAAGTGGTCCGTGAGGCTAATTGTGACCGGCACTGGTGCAATTAACCTCGATCTGGAGTGTTCTATGACTCCTAGTGAGTTGGCATCTATGGACGGAGTCATACTAGAGGACAATGGCAATCTTGCCGCAAAATCCGCTTCTGGTTCCGCTAGATTCGATGCCTATGTCGTCTGCCCTGCAAGTGGCACCACAATAGGTAAAATCGCGGCCGGGATTAGTGATAACCTTGCAACCAGGAGCGCACTGGTGGCTATGAAGGAGAGGAGGAAATTGATAATTGTCCCAAGAGAAGCGCCGTACTCAACCCCTCATCTCAAGGCGATGTTCAATCTGTCTGAATGGGGGGCCGTAATCTTGCCTGCTAGCCCTGGATTCTACAACTCTCCTGAAAGTATCGATGATCTGGTTGACTTCGTTGTGGCTAGGATTCTAGACCAATTGGATATTGATCACTCCATCGGTAGAAGATGGTCGGGAGAAGAGGTCCCGTTGGAAGACTGACTCCTGCCACGTACTATATTGGAATGGGTTCAATAGTGTTGGAAAGTACTGAGTACCAGATATCATGAACGAATGGCTGAGAAGTTTCAACAGGCCGTCATCAACAGTCCTGGTTGCTGGAATGTTAGTCCTCGGGACCGCAGGAGGCGGGCTATTGTATGGAGAAGAGATTTCGAACTGGGTTGCCGGGGACACTGAATACGAACTTATCGGCTTTGACTCAAACCAAACCAGAGACTATGCCCAGGGACTCGTGAATCTAGGAGATCCAGTCTGGGGAGGGAGGCTTTCAGGTACTGTCGAAGAGGAGAACGCCGCTCAATCTATCAAGACCAACTTCTCAAACAGCGGGCTTCCTTCCACTCTTGAGGAGTTTGAGGTCCCGTTGTACTACATGGGAAATTCATTCGAACTAATGATTTGTAACTCTGGTACCCTTGGAGGGGTTTTCGGGGGGCCCACTCCCTGTACGGTTGCAGATATTAATCGAGAAGAGACGAACTTCCAGCATACCGTGGACTTCGTTGTTCAGGGGTACAGCGGAAGCGTAGATATTCCTGCCAGCAGTAATGTTGAGGTCGTAGATCTCGGAATGGGGAATGAATCTGAGGACTGGGACGTCGCAAGCAATGGGGTCGGCATAGTATGGCTTCGTGATGGGGAGGGCGGGCAGGCTGGAACGGAAAGCAACACGGTCTTGATGAAGAGAGCTCAGGAAAACGGCCTCAGAGGATTGATCACTGTAAATTCTAGGCAGAACTGCGACGATTTGGTTGCCGGAGATTGCATCCCCTACTCGAAATCGCTGGATATTACTCAGTTCGAGGAGAGGCCCTACGATATTGGCTTCGTGATGGTATCTAGAAGCGTCGGGGAGCAGATTTCAGAGAAGGTTGTAAATTCTGGCGGCATGCTTGGATTCCAAGTCGACGTGGACAACCAGAACAATGGGAACATACATGTTCCCTGCGGAATCCTAGAGGGGGAGACTGACCAATTGATTGTAATCGGCGCTCATCACGACACGGTGTATAATGGCCAGGGAGCAGTGGACAACACCGCAGGAACAGCAACTGTGATGGAGATAGCCAGGCAATTCGGAATTCTTCATTCTGAACTCGGTGACCCGAAGATGACGGTGTATTTCTGCACTTGGGGTGGCGAAGAAGAAGGCCTGTGGGGTTCTAAGGAGTGGGTGGACAAGCATAGGGATGACCTCGCTAAAAACCTCAGATTGTACATCAATCTCGATATGAACCACGTTGATGCAGAGAGGAACTCAGGGGTTGTCCTACAAGGCAATAGCAAAACTGATGTTCGTCATATCAAAGGCCTAGTGGAGGAGTTCTCATCTTCCTACCCAGAGCTTTACGAAAAGTATGGCATTACGGTGAGAGAACTAGAATCAGAGCAGATGCCCTACAATTCAGATCATGCCCCATTCGTTTACGAAGTGCATCAAGAGGAGGGCGAGTTTGGGAAAGCGATGCTCTGCTATGGTTCTGGATCGTTGGAGTACCACACCTACCTGGATAACATGGACAGATTCAACGAAGAGAGCTTAGCTGTGTCTGGGATTATCTATGGGTCACTAGTTAGGCATCTAGCGTGGAGCTAAGCGGAGCAGAAAGAGACAATCTCTTCGTAATCAGGCTCAACTCCTGGGTTTTCAGCTACCCAACGATACTGAACCGTCCCCTCACTATCGATAATTATGACCACTCGATTGGCGCTGACGTAGCCCTCAATGCCTCCTAATCCGATGAATTTTGCATCATATGCCTCCACAACGACTCTATCCAAATCCGATAGAAGTTCGAATTCTAGGTTGTATCTTCTAGAGAACTCCGCATTAGCCCATGGGGAGTCGACACTTATCCCCAATACAGTCGCATTGCAACCGTTTAGTTTGGCAAGATTTTCCTGGAAGGAACACATCTCTTGGTCACAAACTCCGGTAAAGGCTCCAGGATAAAATGCTAGAATCACGGTCTTTCCATGATGTTCAGATAGTCTTACTGCTTCCTTAGAGGTATTCTTCAGAGTGAAATCGGGCGCCATATCGCCTACTTTTACCATGTTGGGGCTATGGGGTGTATAATTTGAACATGCCTGGATTCACATTCTCTCTGGAACATTGATTCCCATCATTTCCAAGCCCAGTTTCAGTTCTCTAGAGGTGACTTCACACAGAGCAAGACGTCTCTGAGAAATTATCTCATTATCCTCCTTGAGTATTCCGCAATTCTCGTAAAAGGAGGCAAAAGAGGATGCTATTGAGTGCAGGTGCTTGCAGAGCTTATGGGGGCTAAAAGTTGAAACCGAGTCATCTAAAATCGAAGGGAACTCCACTAGTCTTCTAGAAAGTAAAATTTCTTCACTCCTAAGGGTGCTAATTTCGCTTTCCATCAGAGATTCGAAGTTCGTTGTAAGAGATTCCCTATCGCCCCCCCCACTTTCTGAAGATACTGGATATTCTGGCGTATGCGTATTGAAGATATGGAGCAGTATTTCCCTCGAATGATAGCATCTTCTCCCAGTCGAAAACGTAATCTTTGGTCCTCTCAGTTGATAGGTCGGCATACTTCACAGCGCCGATTCCCACCGCTCTAGCGACTTCTTCCCTTTCCTTGCCTGCTAAATCTGGATTCTTGTCATCTATAGACTGCTCGGCACGCCTTATTGCTTCTTTGAGAAGGTCGTGGAGCTTTATCACCTCGCCCTCTCTACTCTTCAGAACCTTTCCGTCAGTATCCAAAACAGATCCGAAGTTTACGTGTACTGCTTGGTGATTGTTACTCATGAAACCAGCTTTCTTTGCTACTTGGAATACCATCTCGAAATGCTGTTTCTGTGGAGTCCCGACAACATACAGGAATCCATCACTGCCTAGTCTCTCAACTCTGTCTATTATGCATGCCAGATCTGAAGTACTGTAGTTGTAACCACCATCTGCCTTCCTAATTATCATTGGAAGGGGTTCTCCGTCTCGATTAACCCAGCCGCCCGGGAAAACGACATCAGCACCATCGCTCTTCTCGAGGTCTCCGGATTCTCTGAGTCTCTCAACCACCTCCGGTAGCAGTTTTTGATAGCTGGACTCGCCTCTGATATCGTCGTCGGTAAGCATTACTCCGAGCATTGAGTAAACTTCGTTGAAGTACCTCATTGACTCGTCCACTAGAATGCGCCACAAACGGAGCGTCTCTGCATCCCCTCCCTGTAGCATTACTACACGGCTCCTGGAACGGTTAGCGAATTCTTCATCGGAGACGAACTTTGATCTGGCCTGCTTGTAGAAGGAATCCAGGTCTCCTACTCCTAATTCGTTTGCAGCGCGGTCTTCCCCTAAATCTAGGAGATGCTCAATCAACATGCCGAATGGAGTACCCCAGTCACCAACATGATTCTCTCTAATTACAGTATGCCCCTTGAATTCCAGCATCCTTACAATCGTGTCTCCGATAACAGTTGATCTAAGATGTCCCACATGCATCTCTTTGGCGACATTCGGAGCGGAGTAGTCCACGACGAAGGTTTTCTTCTCATCAACGCTAACTCCGAGCCTAGTATCCCCGAGTAGTATCGATATTCGCTTCGACAGCCATTCTGGCTTGGCTGTAATATTAACAAATCCGCTCATAGATGAAACGGTGGCGAATGATTTCAAGTCGGATGCTACAAGTTCGGAAATCTGTTCAGCAATTTCCTGAGGTGCCTTTTTCATAATTCCGGCCAAAGAGTGGCAAGGAAGAGCCACATCCCCATGATCCTCCACAGTTGCCTTTCCTAGAAGGGGCAGCCATGTTGATTCTGGTACGTCCAGTGAATTCATGGCATTGGAGAATGAGGGTTTTAGTTGGTTTATCAATTCCTTAATCCGAACCACCTCAAGAAATAGCATACCTCAGAAGAGCCGCTATGCCTCCGAATGCAGTATTCAGAGTGGCCCCTTCTTCGGTATCCAAGGAAATTATTCGCACCTTTGCCGAGGTGTGACCGGCCAAAACTGTAAGTTCATCTATCAATTCCATCGAATTTTCCTCGTCTTCGAAGACCTTGTCCGATCCACATTCCGGGCAATTAGGTGGTGCGGAGGATTTGTCATGTGATGTTTTCCAAGTATTCTTGCAATCTTTACAAATCCATTGTACCCTTCTCATTGTAACTGCCTCAGATATCAAAAGAGTCTCTACTGCTCCTTGGTCTAGTGCTGAGCGGATCATCACTTCCCCATATGTTGCCTTTGGATTTGCCTGCATCACCTCTTGCAGGAACCTATCAACTATAGTTCTCTCAACATCTAACTCGATCTGATCCATAGTAGAGCCGGCGCGTTGGACCAATTCCCTCAATCCGCTTTCATTGGAGTAACCTACATCGAAGAAAGGCTCTGCTATGAGTTTCTTTATTTCGTGGTGGAAATAGTCATTCTTCACGACGAAGTCCTTTGTTGCTCCCGGACCACCAATGATTATTCCCTTCAGGTCATTTACCATGGGAAGCCAGTAATTGCATGCTCTCTCTGTGGCTTTCTTGAAGAAGTTATGAGCGGCTTCTTCGATAAGGCGCTCGAATCTCTGGGCAGACTGGCCACCTCTCCCGTGTTTTGATGGGACTAGGGATGTGATGTGCTCCTGGAAATGCAGCCTTTTCCCGGATGCCAGCCCATAGGCGGCCTCGGACCTGTCAATTACGAATAATCCGTAGGAAGTGCGATCGATTAGCATCTCTTCTAATTGGCTGATCTCGAAGGTTGAGTCGCATCTATACCTGAATGATGAAAAAGGCTCAGGCGGATTGTCGATTACTGTTGATGTCAATTTTGTCTTATTATTTCCCACGATGACGTGTCCAACGAAAATTGCAATCCCCCCTTCGCCCGGGGTTTTGTACCTGTTGAGTGAGGAAATAGCGGATTCCAAGGCGTCCGTGACATGTTTCTTCGTTGATTTTGACTTGATATTAGCAGCCTGGCCCATCTCGTTTCCTAGTTGATGCCGAACATCGCTAATCATCTTCTCAGGAGGGATGACTACCGTGACTAGTTCTGTCCCCATGCCTTTCATATCAGACAGTTCCTTGAGGCTCTTCTTCAGCCTTAGTCGGCGCTGTTGTAGTTCCAGATCCTCGGACATGCTCCTCCTCCGTGTTCAGCCGCGAAGGGCGGCATTTCAACCCTTCAGCGCTACAAGAGCATACGTATTGAAAGGCAAGGTGCCAACCTATGGACGATGGCGACGGTTGTTGTTGCTCTTGGCGGGAGTCTCTTGAGACCGGAAGTGGAGGAGCGTCACAAATGGCTGGAAGATATGGTTGGAGTGGTGAAGAATAGCGTAAGTTCAGGCATTAAACTAGCATTAGTAGTTGGAGGGGGGGCTCCTGCACGGGAAGGCATAGATTTGGCTAGACCGGTAATCCACGACTTATCCCATCTTGATAGAATAGGAATTGCAGCTACTAGGCTGAATGCAACAATAGTCAGAGAGGCTATTGCAGAAGGAGGGGTCGAAGTTTCAGAGAATATTCCGAAAAGCATCGATGAGGCAGTTGATGAATTGTCAGACTTTCCAGTAATTGTAATGGGGGGGACGGTTCCAGGCCATACCACTGATGCAGTAGCAATCAGATTGGCAATACAATACAGAGCCGACAAGTGCATAATTGCGACGAATGTTGCGAAGGTTCACTCTGAAGACCCGAGGGAAAATCCGGATGCAGAATCGTTTGACAGGTTGACCCTGGATGAATTACAAGAAATCGTAGGTCCGCCTGATCATGCAGATGCGGGTTCTTCGAAGGTTGTTGACCCTGTTGGAGTTGGGGAGGCTAGAGCAAATGGACTCCCCCTAGATGTCCTCGATGGAAGGGAACCTCGAAGAATATCATCCTCCATAAATGGGGAATATTTCGAAGGGACGATGGTGACTCCATAATGGCTAGTAGAAAGGATACAATACTGAAAGCCGCACAGAGGACAGCGAAACAGGCCCATTCTGCTGCGACCCAGAGGAAGAAACGGTCATCATCCAGAGTCAGCGTGGATTCACATAGACATTGCTCAGTTTGCTGGAAACCAATTTCTTTGGAAAGCGACCCCCCTATATGTGGGGATGATGGCTGCGCTAGGATATATGAAAGGAGGGAGAAATCGAGGAAGCGTTTCTCATTCATCATGTATCTCGGCATTGTTGTTTTCGTGGGAATGCTAGTAGTTCAGATATACATGGGGGCATCAGGTTGAACAGTGGAGATTTAGGAGTCAAGTTGCCATGATGGTCAGAATCCTCTCTCTGCTGCCAATGTTGTTTGGATTATTGTGCGCCTTGATCGTGGTTCTAAGTCTAATTGGATACCAAGCTCCGACTACAAGTAGCGAGGCACCAATTGTTCCTTGTTCCGACGGAGATGAGGGGTGCAATGTGGCGATGAATCTGGAGGACATGGAAGTTCCAACAGCATTCGCCCTACTTGATATTACATTGGAGATAGAATGGGAAGAGCCTGAAAGAGGATGGTTGGGAGTGGTAGAAGCATCTGCAGCCGAAGAGTGTCCTCCAGATTCGTCCACACGACTTACCCCTTGTACAGAGGAGGAGATAAGGAAGTATCTCATAGTAGGAGGACCAGATAATGGTGGTTTGATGACGTTCAGGTTGGAACCCGGGGAATACAGATTCGTAACGGGAGGATACGAGGGCTCTGGACTCTCCATGCAGGATGTAGACATGGACGCGAGTATCCACTTGGACAATTACGTCGAGATCGTTCTAGCTGGGACCTCTGCCCTTCTATTATTGGGGGCTGGAGAGATGGCTTTTCCCGTTCGAACCATACTCAATCGCTTTAGTCGCGAAGTGTAAGCCATATTCAGTATCGTTGAATAACCCCTCCTGATTAGCGTGAGTATGCGTGTGACGAAGTGCCCAAATTGCGGTTCGGAGGTAGACGTTTCCGGGATATCCGCCTCATACGGGGGTCACAACTTCTATTGCGTTATCTGCGGCCACTCATGGCACGTCTAGGTCGAAGTCCCCACTTCCTTCATCCTCTCTAGGCCAGTTCTCTGGAAGTTTCAGTGGGTCTTCCACCCTGTCAGCATCGATAATGTCAATCAGATTAGAACGAAGGTACTCCAGCCCGTGCCCTGTTACTGAACTAATCCTATGGTCATCTGCAGAGTTTTCTTCTTCGGTTATATCGGACTTGGATGAAACTAGTAGGACTTGCCTATCGGAGAGAAGACCTCTCACCTCCCTCAGGAGTCTTTCCTGCTCCGAGATATGGGTAGTAGACTCGGAAGATCTGTCTATCAAGAAGAGAAGTACGTCTCCTAGGTGCTCTAGGGCGGCAATGGCCTGCATCTCAATTTGGTTCCTCTCATCCATTGGCCGGTCTAGAAGTCCCGGGGTATCCACCATTTGGTATACCCTCCTCCGATGCGTGAAGTGACCAACGTGCAACTGCTTGGTGGTGAATGGGTAAGACGCAACTTGTGGCTCTCCGCTAGACAGTGCCCCGATAAGAGCAGATTTTCCAACATTGGGAGAGCCAGCTACCACGATACAGGGTTCGCTCGGATCGATTGAGGGCAGTTTTCTTAGGATATTCCTGGCATCTCCTAGCCAAATGATTTGGGGCGAAATCTGATCAATTACTGAGGAAAGTCTCCCGTATGCGTGTCTTCTTGCCTTGTGAAAACCGTCAATGTCCCTCAATCTCAGAATCTTTGCCTGAGCTTCTCCAGAAATTCTCTGAGACCTCTCTGCAGCCCATTGTAGGGAAGCCAGATTTCTCTTATAGTCATCACATCCTACTGCTGCGTCTACAAGAGATCGATCGAATTCTGTCAGTGCATTCAGGCTAGGCCACCTATCAACGTACGAGTTCAGAGTCTTGGTCGCCACGTCGCATGCAGACTGGACCATTCGGTTCATCTGCTTCCTAACTCTGTGATATTTGTCTGGATCCTCGACTAAATCCGCCTGACTACTCGCCCTTCCGAATGCCTTGTCAAGAATTTCTTGAGGATAGAGTACAGTCGGAATTGACCTCCATTCAACTGATGCCATGGCACTGTCTCCGTCGATTCCGCCACGGTATTGCACTTCAATCATTAGCAAAGATGGTAGTAGAAAACAAAATGTTCTGACCCGCTTGTTTTTCTATGACCTCCGGAACGTAGGCATATGTCGGATGCGACGGGCGAAGGTGACAACGTCACCCTGCCACAGTGGGCCATGAGTTTCTTCGAGGAATATGGTTCACCAGATCTTGGAGAGTTGGGCGATGTTTTTCATGGGCCTCTTCTTGACAGGAAGTACGGCCTGAGGAAAGATGACCTGGTGGAGATTCTTCTGGATAGTAGGATGCTTCCAGAAGGAAGGGACCCCTGGATAAAGGGGATGATGGTAGGGGGGAGAAGTTCTTCTATCGATATCTTGGACGAGGACAGAGGTTTCAGGTCTATATCACGAGACGCCATCGTGGAGGTAAGGCTAGTTACACATCTCAGAAAGTCATACATAGAGGATGAAGAGTTACTAAAGTTCGAGAAGGAAGACATGAAGAGAAGGTCCGAGGTTCACGAGATGGCGGAGAAAACCAGCGAAGGGCACGGCAACAATCTTTCTTGGGGGTGAGTTTTTGGATAATCTATCGGATATGGAGTGTATTCCCTGTAAAGGCGGAGTTCCGCCCCTAAGTGAGGAGGAATCGAGTGCTTTCCTATCTCAGATTCATGATGATTGGGAGGTAGTGGAGAACCATCACCTTACTCGTACATGGTCATTCCCAGACTTCGTTTCGGCTCTGGAATTTACCAATCAGTTGGGAGAAATATGTGAGCAGCAGAATCATCATGCTGACTTCGAATTAGGGTGGGGGAGGATTGTTTCCGTTATCTACACCCACAAGATTGACGGCCTCACTGAGTCTGACTTCGTGCTGGCAGCCAAGTTCGACACCATCCAACGGTGAGAAGGATGGGTGGCGTGCAGCAAGCATTGACTTCCAGACGCACAGTTTACAGGTACAAGCGAGAGGAGGTTCCTGATCGGATTCTCGAGTGTGCGTTCGAAGCTGCCAGTAATGCGCCCTGCCACAAGAATACGCATCCATGGAAATTCTACGTAATGGGTGACAAGACCAGGGAATCGCTGATACCTGAGGTTGAGAAGCTGGCGGAGAAAAAAACGACAGATATAGAAAAGCTAGGGGCCAAAATCTCCAAGGCCGTTGAGAAGATCTTCTCTCCTCCTCTGCTAATATGTGTGACGAGCGCAAGAAGTCCTCAG
Source organism: uncultured Candidatus Poseidoniales archaeon (assembly GCA_902601345.1). Lineage (GTDB taxonomy): Archaea > Thermoplasmatota > Poseidoniia > Poseidoniales > Thalassarchaeaceae > UBA36. The sequence goes on along the minus strand of CACKMK010000005.1, from coordinate 19,413 downwards.
GACCCATTCAGGGAAGAAGAGGACTATGCTGCGACGGCATGTGCAATCCAGAACATGGCCCTATCACTATGGGGCAATGGGGTCGGCTCTCAGTGGAGTACAGGAGCGATAACTCGATCCGAAGCTGCATATGCGGCAATCGACGTATCCAGGGAGAAGGAGCGGATTGTTGGATTCATCAAGGCGGGATATCCGGAGAAGATTCCATCAATTGCCAAGAAGGCAGTGGAGGAAATAAGGACCTATCTGCCTTAGGATGGTTCGAGTTCGGAAAAGGGATTGGTAAATTGAAGAAGGTAGTATATCCAAGAGCAGGTGGTGTCGAAACCATACAGATAGTAGAGGCAGAGGACCCATCGCCCGCGAAGGGAGAGGTTTGCGTGAGAGTTCACCGTGCGGGAGTGAACTTCGCTGAACTGATGATGAGGCAGGGCTTGTATGGGTCAAGTCCTGACTACCCTTTCACCCCAGGATACGAAACAGCGGGCGAGGTGATAGGCTTGGGAGAGGGGGTTGATTCTCTGGAGAAGGGAGACCGGGTTCTCGCTATGACTGGATTTGGGGGTTATGCCGAGAAGGTCTGTCTAGATGCAGGAAGAGCGGTAAAGATTCCCGACTCTGTTTCTTTCGATCAGGCGGCAGCTATCCCGGTTACCTACGGAACCTCATATCACATGTTAGTTCATCTGGGAAGAATAGTGCGGGGTGAAACCGTGCTTATCCACCATGCGGCTGGAGGAGTTGGGACTGCGGTCGCACAAATCTGCAATGCCCTGGGTGCGTCACTAGTAGTCGGAACTGCTTCGGCACCGAAGAAGGATTTCGTTGAGTCGTTAGGGATGAGATTCGTGGACAGGGAAGAGGAGGATTTTGTTGATGTCTGCAAGAGCATGACAGAAGGAAGAGGAGTCCATCATGCGATCGATCCGGTAGGTGGCAAACACCTACTCCGATCATACAAGTCGATAAGGAAGGGAGGTAAATTGTACTACTTCGGGGCATCTGCTGCGGTGAAGGGCAACAGAAGATCAAGGATTTCTGAGTTCAGGATGTGGTGGGGGATGCCAAGATTCGATCCACTAAAGCTGATGACCTCTAACAAGGCAGTTTTTGGGGTCCACATGGGATTGCTGGAGGACGAGTCAATTTTCAAGGGCCATCTAGATGATCTGTCGAGGATGCTCAGTGACGGGGAAATTGATCCAGTAATCGATGGAGTTTGGAGATTCGAGGATGTGGCCGATGCCCAGATGCATATGCACGATAGGAAGAACAAGGGGAAGGTTCTGCTTGACTTCTCCCCTCAGTAACTAAAGCCTGACCGGACGTGTTGCTCCACAAGCTTGGCACTTCAGAAGGGTAGTCCTGTCCTCCCTGACGAACCGTGTGTCAGGAGCCTTGCATTCCCCGCATAGAATGAAGGCCTTTACGTACGAGACAATCTTCTCCTTGATTCTCTTAGGGGGTACCTTCCCCTTCAACATGATTCTGGATTTCTCTCTGCTACCAGACGTACCAAGTTCGTTAAGCAGATATTGGAACACGTGATTCGCATCCCTGTCCATGGAGTCAACGATCTCGGAGAAGTTTCTGAGAATGGTCTGGCTACCCTCGATCATGATGTCCGGTTGTGGCATTGTCCACCTAGACCTCTCACTGATGTCCTTGGGGATTCTATCCCTAGCCCGTTCCAATAGTTCCTCGTAGTCGTGGTTGGTCACGGCCATGCGAGAATAGTGCACCTTTTCACCCCACCGGGAGTTTTGCGAACGGTCAAGGACCTGTTCTTACTGGGCCTGCCATGGGAGAATCTCCGGTTGTGAAGGTTGCAAAGATCGATCAAAATGCCAGGATGCCAACGAAAGGAAGCGAGTATGCTGCTGGATGGGACCTGTACTGCTTGGAGGATACTGTGGTAAATTTCCGCTCTAGCGTCAAGCTCAGAACGGGTTTGAGAGTGGCCATTCCGGAGGGTTTCGAAGGGCAAGTTAGGGCTAGGTCATCCCTTGGGTCCAAGGGGCTCATCCTCCCTCACAGCATCGGGACGATTGATGCAGACTACAGGGGTGAGCTGTTCGTCCTAATGACATGGATCGGGGAGGGCGAGTCGTACGAAGTAAAATCTGGAGAAAGAATTGCCCAATTGGTGATTGCCCCGATTCCGGATGTTCAGTTCACCCAGGTCGATGAGGGGGATCTAGGAGAAACCAAGAGAGGGGACGGTGGTTTCGGTAGTACCGGAAGATTCTGACCATACGAAATTCAATATTTCCCATAGTTTAGTCCCGGTGGATTCATATCGCTCCAACGCTGGGAACGATTGATGCACCTAAGTGTAGATGAGTTGCGAAGCAAGGTCGAGCAGTTCAGGGAAAGCGGACTGAACACCCAACAAATTGCGGATGAGCTATCCTTGTCCCAGACCACTGTGCAATGGCTATCTGCCAGTGACTACGAAGTGGATGAAAAGCCTCTGGATGTGAAAGTTGGATGGAGGTCAATAGCCGTCAAGGGAGAGAGAATAGAGACCGTTTCGTATATTTTCTGCGACATCATTGAGGAGATGGTCGGAGATGATGTTGACACGATTGTTGGAGTGAGCATTAATGGCATAGCTTTCGCACAAGCCATATCTTCTGCCTTGGACCTGGAGATGTCAGTCGTTAGAAGCATCAACGAGGACATTGGTGGGCACCTGTCTGAGGTTTACGCGAGCGTTGAAGGAAAAAGGGTGATCATCATAGACGACGTATACTCCAGCGGGAGAACAATGAAGAAAACTGCTTCCGATCTCAGTGCTGCGGGCGCTGACGTCAAATTGTGCATGGTCCTTGTCAACAAATCTTGGGACGATGACATAGACGGGGTCCCACTGAGGGCTTTGATCAGAGCAGCGACGGTCTGAGGTGTCATATGCACTGGGCGGATTATACCGCACAAAGGCTCATGGAGCGAGGTGATGTGCAAGTCTCTGCTTCCGGAATAACTCCTTCTGGAGAATTCCATATCGGTCACCTGAGGGAGATTCTCTCGGCCGAAATGATCCACAGGGCCTGCCTGGATGCAGGAATGAGTTCGAAATACATATTCATTGTAGACTCGATGGACCCGTTGAGGAGAGTCTACGACTTCCTCTCTCCGGAATACGAGGAGTTCATCGGTTGCCCCCTAGCATTCATCCCTGCTCCTGAAGAGGACGGGAGCCCAGGAAATGGGGCCATTACCTATGCCGATCACTTCCTCTCTCCATTCCTTGACTCACTTGAACAAATTGGAGTCAGGCCGGAAGTAATCATGAATCATGAGACCTACGAGAAGGGACTATTCGCGGAATATATCGACTCGGCTATCGCCAATAGGGAAGAGATAAGGAGGATAATTCAGCAAATCTCAGGTCGAGAGTTGCCCCATGACTGGTTTCCCTACAATCCAATGGGATCTGGTGGCAGTATGGACGGAGTGACCGTAACAGGATACGAGAAGCCATACGTGATTTGGAGAGATTCCTCGGGAAATGAGGGTAAATCGGACATAAGAAGGGCAAATGGCAAGATGCCTTGGAGGGTTGACTGGGCTGCCAGATGGGCGATTCATGGTATAACCTGTGAGCCTGCTGGCAAGGACCACGGGGCCGCTGGAGGGAGTTATGACACCGGGATACCGATATGCAGATTACTTGGTGGGAACCCGCCGGACAAAATTGTCTACGAGTGGATCCAACTGAAGGGGATGGGCCCCATGTCAAGCTCCTCTGGCCTAACGATCGGACCGATGGAAGCCTTGTCTCTGGTTCCTCCGGAGATACTCCGCTACGTCATTGCAAGAAGTAAGATCAACCGACACATTGAGTTCGATACCGGGAGTGCGCTTTTCCAGACTGCTGACGAGTACGAGAGATTGGTTGCCAACCCCATTCGGGATGAGGAAGAAATGACCAAGAGACAATTGGTAGCGGCCGAGACCCAGCGTGGAGCCATCAGACTAAGCCAAGTCAACCCTGAGTCGGACCCTAGTGACTCCGTTGGAGGGGTTTCTTTCAGGCATCTATCCATGCTAGCCCAGATTAAGTCGTCAGACGGAGATGTTTGGTCGTCTCTGAATAGATCCGGGCATATTGAAGGAGATCCTAGCGATTCCCTAAGGGGGAGGCTTGCCCGGATGAGGAGTTGGATAGGGGGGGCCCACTTCCCTGAGGACGCAAAGCTGGAGATTCGAAGCGAGATCGGTGATGATGCAAGGGCTGAGATTGGTAAGGACGGAGTAACTTTCCTCCGAATCCTATCGGGTCTACTTTCCGAGTGCGAGTGGACCGATGCAGGAATCAGTGAGTCAATATCGGAAGCGTGTGATTCCACTGGAGTTTCTAGGAAGGAGGGTTTTGCTTCCATATACTGGGCAATAATTGGCAAAAGACATGGCCCTAAGGCCTCATCATTACTGTTCGAAATGGATAGGAGGGATATTGTATCCCTTCTTGGAGGTTCATAGATCGAATAGGAAAGTATGAAATCGATACTGCCTGACGGGCAGATATGGCAGTCTACGAACTACTAATGAGGTCAATGGAAGAGAGGAACGCAGAACATTACATCGAGGCATTGCACGATGACTACGAATTCGTGCGACACCAATCTGGAACAACCATGGATAAGGAGCAAGTAAGTGAGATGATGAGGGGGATGATGGCAAATTCAGATGTCGTGATAGATGAGCCTAGGTGCATCTATGAGAATGATGAGATTCTCGTGGAACACTCAATGATGGACTTCCCAGATGGAACTCGAGAAGCAGTAATGGCAGTGCACACAATCAAAGATGGGAAAATCATCCGGACCGAAACGGGTGCAACGCTAATTCAGTGATTTGATTTCCAGAAGTCTTGGCTCAGGGATACCATCCAAGGCTTCCTTGATCGCTTCGACTTCCATCCTTGCGCCTGCCATAGTCGTCACAAACGGGATGTTCAGCTCGACTGCAAGTCTCCTCATCATGTTCCCGTCTAGAACTGCCCCTCCGGTAGATCTTGGAGTATTGATTACAAGTTGGATCTTACCTTGCCTCATTAGGTCTAGAGCGTCTGGAGACCTCCCCTCGGCAATTCTGTAACATGTTTCGACCTCAAGCTCGCCTTCGCTTCGGAGAACTATGGATGTCCCTCTTGTTGCGTATATGGTGAATCCCATGCCTTTCAGTTTCTCTGCTAGAGGAATCATCGAATATTTGTCTTCGTCCTTTACTGTGATGTACACGCCACCTTGAGTTGGAACCGGGATTTCAGTGGCCAGTCTGGCCTTTAGGTAGGCAGCTGATGCCCTTACGTGTGAGCCCATTACCTCACCTGTCGACTTCATCTCCGGACCCGGTGCTGGATCTAGACCCCTTAGTTTGATAAACGGGAAAACCGGAGCTTTCACGCACACTGCATCAGTTTGAGGATCGGGTATATCGAGATCGCGCAGCCTCTCCCCGAGAGCGACCCGAGCTGCGATCCTAGCCAAGGGGATTCCAGTTGATTTTGCGACGAATGGGAATGTTCTGGATCCCCTGGGGTTGACCTCCAATACGTACAGTAGACCGTCATGAATTGCGAACTGGATGTTATAACAACCGCGAACTCTCAGCTCCAGGCCGATTACCCTAGTCCACTCCTCTACCTGTTCCAGTATCTCATCGGGCACATTTTGTGGTGGGATGAAACAAGTGGAGTCCCCAGAATGAATCCCTGCCTCCTCTAGGTGCTCCATTATCGCACCTATTAGCACCTCCTCACCATCACACACTGCGTCAACGTCTAGCTCCATCGCGTTACCTAGGTATTTGTCAATCAGGAGAGGTCGATCTGAGGAAAGATATGCGTCCCTCATGTAAGACTCTAATTGCTTATAATTTGCTAGAATCTCCATCCCTCTTCCCCCCAAGACGTATGAGGGACGAACTAAGACGGGGTAGCCGATTTCGTTTGCTGCGTGCCTGACTCCCTCCGGCGTGGTTGCCGTCGCTCCATCGGGCATCCTCAATCCGCATCTAAGTGCGAATTCCTCGAATCTCTCTCTATCGCTGGCTTCATCAATGGACTCCGGTGATGTCCCCTCCATCATCAACTCCAGACCCATGGTTGAAAGATGTGGCATTTCGTTTGCTAGTGGGAGTGCTAGATTTATGGCAGTCTGGCCACCGAACTGGAGAAGGATCCCATTGGCATCCTCGCGAAGGAGTATCTCAGATACTGATTCAAGCGTAAGCGGGTCGAAGTACAGCCTATCACTGGTGTCGAAGTCTGTAGAAACTGTCTCTGGGTTGTTGTTGATTATGATGGCCTCATGACCTAAATCCTGGATTGCCCCGGCAGCATGGACGCAGCCATAATCGAACTCAATGCCCTGTCCGATTCTTATTGGACCCGATCCGACTACTGCAATCTTCTGCTTTACTGATGAGGAGAGACCTGGAACGTAGTCAACTCCTGACTCAGCAGAGCCGCCTTCGTAAGTCGAGTAATAGTAGGGGGTGACAGCAGCAAATTCTGCGGCACAAGAGTCGACCATCCTGTACCGTGGATGGACTCGTAATTCGTGCCTCCTCATCCTCAGAGCAGTCTCGTCCTGACCAGTTGGAAGATTCTTGAATCCCGATTCTGGGAAGCCGCACAGAGCGTCAGCAATGTGTAGATCTGTGAATCCTGCTCCCTTCCATGACCGCATCTCTGACCCCGGTATTCCAGCTGGCCTCATTCCTATCTCTCCTGCGGCCCTAATCTCAGTCTCTATTGCGGCGATTTTCTCGAACCTCCTAAGGAACCAACGAGTTATCCCCCCTGTAAGGTCCCTGACGTCCTCTATCGAATATCCCCTTCGGAATGCCTCGATTAGGGCACCCATCCTTCTATCTGTAGGGATTCTGAGCCAATCTTCTAGGAGTGCAGTAGGAAGCTTCTCAGAGGCCCTCTCATCCATAGTCTCCCCATCAGAAGCATCGGACATTGTGAGTGGCCGAGGATGGGGCTTTCCGTACTCTAGGCTGGCCCATGCCTTCAAACACGCCTCCTCGAAAGAGCGCCCGATAGCCATAACCTCCCCTGTCGACTTCATAGAGGTACCAATCTTCCTATCCGCAGTTCGGAACTTATCGAACGGCCAACGGGGAATCTTGACCACACAGTAGTCAAGCGTGGGTTCGAAGGCTGCCGTGGTACCTTCGCCGGTGATTGGGTTTGGCAATTCATCCAAGGTGTAACCTACCGCGATTAGTGCGGCCATCCTTGCTATTGGGTAGCCAGTAGCCTTAGATGCCAGAGCAGATGATCTGGATACCCTGGGGTTTACCTCGATTACTCTGTAGTCCCCAGTTGATTGCTCAACTGCGAACTGTACATTACAGCCCCCCTTAATGTTCAGTCTTCTGATTAACTTCAATGCAGCATCCCTCAGGCCCTGGTGGTCACTATCCGACAGCGTCTGCTGAGGTGCGACGACAATTGATTCTCCGGTGTGAACGCCCATTGGGTCTATATTCTCCATTGTGCACACGATTATCGCGTTATCCGAGCCATCCCTCATCACCTCATACTCGTGCTCCTGCCATCCAAGTATGCTTTCTTCGATTAGCACCTGACCTATGGCAGAGTGTAGAATACCCTGACTTGCGATCTCCACCAATTCACCCATATTGAAAGCGGTTCCACCGCCCAGGCCACCTAGTGTGAATGCGGGTCTAACGAGCAGGGGGAAGGATCCTAGTTCTTCTGCTGCAGCAATAACCTCTTCTATTGAGTCACAGGCAAGGGCCTTGCAAACTGGAAGGTCTATTTCCTCGCAGACCTTCTTGAACAAGTCTCTGTCTTCTGCCTCGTCAATGGCTGCGAGATTGCACCCGATTAGCTCGACGCCCAACTCATCGAGGGTGCCGTCCTTGGCAAGAGCAGATGCTATGTTCAGTGCGGTCTGCCCCCCCCATCCCAGCAAGAAGGGCGTCTGGCTTCTCTGATTCCATAATTCTCTTGACTACCTCAGGGAGCAATGGCTCGATGTATATCCTATCTGCCATCTCAGGATCGTTCTGTATAGTTGCCGGATTTGAGTTGACTAGAATTACTTCGTAACCATCCGAGCGGAGAGCTCTACAAGCCTGAGAACCCGAGAAATCGAACTCCGCTGCCTGTCCTATCCTGATGGGTCCACTGCCGAGAATGAGGATTCTCTTCAGGTCATCACGACGAGGCATCAGGCACCGCCTTCCTTTGTTACGATCTCTGTCCCTGCTCTATTCAGGTGCTCAGCCACCATGTTCTGGAACCTATCGAAAAGTGGAGATGCGTCATGAGGACCAGGGCAGGCCTCAGGATGAAACTGGATTGTGAACGCTGGTTTGTCCAGAAGATCAAGCCCTTCTACGGTCCCGTCATTGGAGTTGACATGTCTGACTTTGAATTCAGCCCCAAGAACATTGTCAGTAACCTCTGAACATGCGCCGCTGGGATGTGGTGCCAGCATTCCCTGGATAGGGTCCTCTACGGCAAATCCGTGGTTCTGGCTGGTAATGTGGACCCTTCTGGTTTCTAGGTCCATTACAGGTTGATTGGATCCTCGGTGCCCATATCGTAGCTTGTAAGTTCTCAATCCAGCTGCCAACCCCATCAGTTGATGCCCCAAGCAAATCCCCATCACAGGCATGCCTTGTCGGACCGCAGCTGCTAGAGTCTTACGGGCGTCGGTCGCTGCTCCCGGATGAGCCGGGTCTCCAGGCCCGTTTGAGGCGAATAATGCGTCAGGGGACCAGTCCCTGTTCATCTCCTCCAGTGTCATGCTGGCTGGACACCAGACAACCTCGAATCTTCGGCACAACTCCCTCAGGATATTATGCTTGACTCCACAATCTATAGCGGCAAGGCGAGGGAGTGATTCCCCTTTTTCATCTGTAGCTCCGGGATTCAGTAATCTTGGTTCATCACAAGTTACGTCGGCAACCAGATCGTCTGCATCCGGAGGAGTCATCTCTCGCAGAATGGTCTCCATTTCGTCGGCCCTTTCGGCTGGGCCGAATACGCATAGTAATGTGCCGTGCTCCCTGACTCTCCGAGTTAGTGCCCGGGTATCAATTCCCTCTATCCCGGGTATGTTGTGCGCCACTAGTAAATCATGCACGCTCCCAACGGAGTCCCTATGATCGGGGAAAGTCATATGCTGTTTACATACGACCCCTCTGGGATGAACTGAGGAGGACTCTGAGATGCCAGGATGGACCCCATAATTTCCCAAGAGAGGGTAAGTGAAAGTCAGAACCTGGCCAGCGAAGGATGGGTCTGTGAGGCTCTCCTGGTATCCGCACATCCCAGTTGTGAACACTAATTCCCCCTCTGCTATTTCTTCTGTGCCGAATAGAGTCCCCTCGAAGCGGGTTCCATCGGCTAGGAGAAGTACTCCCTTCGAACCACTGGGCTGTTCTGAGCCAAGGGAGTTGAGAAGCGGATCCGCGGCGTCCGGGAAGGTAGGTGGGTGTTCAACGCCACGAATTCCGTCCCCGGGGCAGAAGCCCCCGTGCGATGAACTCTCCGACATCAGCAACGCTGCCCAAGTACGATTCTTAATGGTTGACAGAGATGTGGAGAATTTAGCTATGCAATTTCACTCTTCATCATCATTGACTACGACCTTGCCCCTAGCGGACGGGAGGACTTTGATCTGGGCCCCTTCGAACATCGATTTTGAATCGAGGGGGCCCAGCCAGGTGTCCAAGAACACGGCTAGAGCGGCTACTTCTGAGTGAGGTTGGTTTCCCACGGAGATGTTGTAATCCGACAAATGGAATACCTCTGAAGGAACCTTCGTACCTCCCACTACAACAACAGCTGGCTTGTCATTAGGGATTGAGCGGGTAGCATTCCTCCAAGCCTCCCCATACATAGTCAGGTGAACAATAGTTGCTTCACCGGACTTGGAGATGCGTCTGAGCCACGAAAGTGGGCTTTCCTCGAATCTGCACTCGAAGTTCCCGCCAAATCTTTTGGTAACAGAATCCCATGTTTCCAGAGCAGACGGATCTCTGTCTCCGGCGAGGACTACCTCGTCGGCACCGAATGCCCTGGCTGTCAGCCCTAGATGGGACGTTATTCTCTTGTCTCTGTCTCTACGATGGCCAAGTCGAAGAACGGATAGTCTGGGAGGGGTATCACGACCCATGGCTCATGCGTAAGGAGGTGACTCATCAGCATGACCCTCTATGGGGTCGGCTCCGGCCGAGGGAAAAACATCGACGCCCATGTTCAACATGCTTGCTCTGACCCACTGAAGCAATAGTGCATCAAACATCATGTGTGAGGCAAAACCAACCATGACAGCGAGGACGAGGACCCTTCCGGTTGCGAACAACGCATCCCCCTCCAGGTCTCCAAAGTGCATCATTGCTGGTTCGAGTATGTAGAATGCTGCTAGAACGCCAAGCCCCCCACCGATCAGGTTCATTGTGGCATTTCCCCTCTCCCTGCCTATCCCCGTGAAAAGAGTAGCCACAATAATCAGAATAGGGACTATCAGGCTGACAGTGCCGAAGTCAAATGACCCCAGCGTTGAGTTTGGTATCAGAGAGTCGTCCACTTGGTCTGATCCCTCGCTAATAGCAATCCACCACCACAATGCGCTTGATATGAATAGGGCGCCCGAAGTCCTTGCCCGTTCTGTTATCATGTCCCTGACGTGGTGGGCGTCGCGGGGCTTCAGCCTCTGGACTATGGAGTCAAGAATGAATAGCGTCTCAGGATCGTGGGATTCTCCTGGATCCACCCCGGACTGAGCCTCAGAGACCTCTAGAGAAGCATCCTCTCCCAGAGCCATCGCTCGATTGCCCCTCCGTCACATCATAAAGCAATCGTCGTTTGCGAGGCTCATATGGCCGACTGGCGACCCATGCTAAAACGCCGAGAAGACGGTTTTCCACGTATTATGGGCGTGGTGAACGTCACTCCGGACTCTTTCCATGCACGTTCCAGATCCTCTGACATCAATCATGCAGTAGAAACCGCGATGATGATGGCATCGGAGGGTGCGGACTGGATCGATATAGGGGGGGAGTCAACAAGGCCCGGAGCCAGTCCAGTGACAGTTGAGGACGAGCTGTCCAGGGTCATCCCAGCAATAGAAGCTATCAGGTCTAAACTTCCAGATGTCTGCATATCAATAGATACCAGGAGGTCCGAGGTGGCAATACAGTCTCTGAATGCAGGAGCTGATATGGTGAATGACGTCTCTGCAATGAGCGATCCAGGTATGCTGAGTGTCGTTTCTGAGCACGATTGCCCCGTTTGTATTATGCACATGCAAGGTTTACCCGAGAACATGCAGGATGACCCGAGCTACGACGACGTGGTCAGAGAGGTTAGGGGATACCTTGGGAAAGTTGCTGGGTTGCTCATGGATGAAGGTGTGAAACCGAGCCAAATAGTAGCAGATCCGGGAATTGGGTTCGGTAAAACCCTGGAACACAACATCGCCCTATTATCTTCAGGAAGATCAATAGTCCCAGATGATAGGATGAGCCTGATGTGGGGAGTAAGCAGGAAGAGCATGTTCCTGGACCTCTTAGGTAGGGAGGACAGTGAGGAAAGGTTAGCGGGGACTCTGGGCGTCGCTGCGATCTCTCCAGAAAAGGAAGTGGATATCCTCCGAGTCCACGATGTGGCTGAGCACTTGGACTCGTTCAAGGCGATGAAGGCAGTGTGGTGATCCGATGAGTGTCAACAATATCGTCGAAATCGATGACGAGCTGAGAATCCTAGGGACCGCACATGTCAGTAGCGAGTCGGTGGAACTGGTTCGAAATCAGATAGAAGAGTGGGGGCCTGACTTGGTTGCAGTGGAGCTGTGCCCTTCCAGGATGGCTGCATTGACAGAGCCCGAGTCACTAGAATCAGAGGACCTCCTGAAGATAATCAAGGAGGGGAGGTCGGCCATGATCCTCCTGCAGTCAGCTCTAGCCGCTCAGCAAAGAAGGATGGGGATTTCCTCTGGAGAGAAGCCCGGTGCTGAGCTCCTAGCCGCGGTAAACGCAGCTGAGGAGTCGGACATTCCGGTGGAGATGATCGACAGGGATGTTGTAATCACGCTAAGAAGAGCCTGGAAGAAGATGGGTATGGTTGAGAAATGGAGGATACTCAATGCAATACTTTGGGAGGAGGACGATGAAGAGGTCTCAATAGACGAGATACTAGGCGACTCCGATCTCCTGAGCAGCATGATGGAGGAGGCCAGAGAGGTCGCCCCCAGAGCTGGCGAGGTTCTCATCGACGAGAGGGATTCATTCCTGGCTGGCAGGATACAGCAGATTCGAGGAAAGGGGAAGGTTCTGGCAGTAATTGGAGCGGGGCATCTCAGAGGAGTTGTCCAAAACCTCGGCGAACCGGCGTTTGAGACTACATCGAGGCTAGCGGAGCTATCCGAGGAGCCTCCCAAGTCTGTTTGGCCGATCGCACTGATGGCGGCCGTACCCATCTTTCTTCTTGGGGCTGTGGGGTGGATGGCCTACAACGGGGAAATGGGGGAGCTCAAGCAGACCGCCCAAACTTGGCTCGCCCTCAATGCCCTACTCGCTGGATTGGGTGTGCTAATTGCAAGGGGCCACCCACTCTCTGTACTGGTCGGCGCGATAGCCTCACCAATCACCTCCCTCAATCCGACCTTGGCAGCAGGCTGGTTCGCGGGCTACACCCAGCTGAAGGTAGCCTCCCCGACGGGAAAGGACGCCCAGGATTTCCTGAAGCTAGACGAGACCTCGCTATTCTGGAAGAACAGAGTGGGGAGGGTGCTGCTGGTAACTGCACTTGGCAATGTTGGCTCGATGGCTGGAGCGTGGCTGGCGGGGGCTTCGATTCTTGGCATGCTAATTAGTTGACTGAGGCAGGGATATGGGAGGGACTGGAAAGATTTCTCTGGAGAGGGGAGATTTGAATCGAGGAGTTGCCCTGTGCGTCATCTTAGGAGCGATTGCATATTTTCTGGATGATTGGCTGCGATCTAGTGATTTATTCAGTCTCGGATCGGGGACACTGGCGTTTATTTTCGGAGCAATCTGTGCACAATTGATTACTGGGGTAAAGGCAGGTGGCGACTGGGTCGTAAAAAAAATACTCCCAATTACAATAATTTGCCTGGGTTTCGGACTTGATCTAACCTTACTCTTCGGTGACGCAGCAGGCAGGGTGGGCCTGATGATTGGGGTTACATCGGCTTTTTTCTGCATTGTTTCCAGTGTCTTCATCGGCAGGGCTCTCGGCATGGCAACCGAGTCATCGTTGGCCATTGGTTGTGGAGGCGCAATTTGTGGGAATAGCGCCGTTGTCGCCGTTTCCTCCCCATTGAGAATCAGGCAAGACGTTCTTGCCATAATTCTCGCGACCATAAATATCCTCGGGGTTGTGACGTTCATATCCATACCGTTATTCTCCACAATACTCGGTTTGGAAGAGGCTAGTGCGGGCATCTGGGCGGGATCGACAATTCATGCGGTCCCACAAGCGATTTCTGCTGGTGAAGCCATAGGAGATGAAGGGGTAATCATGGCCACTACGATTAAACTCTCCAGAGTAGCTTTGCTTGTCTTAGTGATTCCTTTGTGCGCAATAGTCGGAGGCAGTTCCGATGAAGAGGGTCGGTTGGAAAACCCAGTATCCAAAATACCGTACTTCTTACCTGGATTCATATTGGCCGCAATTCTAGCAACCTGGTTCATCCCAGAGGATTATTCTGAACCATTGGCTATTCTTGCTAAAATTAGTTTGGCACCAATAATGGCTTCTATCGGATTTTTCCTCTCTTTTGGGGGAGTTGGAAATGAAGGTACCAAAATCTTCGCAATCGGGGCTATCTCATCGGCGGCGATGATATTTTTCAGCCTAATTTCGATATACTTGTTCCTCTGAAAGGAATTTCGAGATCTATCGATGGAGTTGCCGCTGATATCACACTGCCGGCGTCTCTTCTGCGACTCCCCACTCGACGGCTTCCCAAGCCCTCTCATGGAAGTAATAGAATCCCATCTTCAACGGGAACTCGATTACGATGAACCATCCCGCCGTCTCTATCTCTCCCGTAAGGAGGCCTGCAACCGCCGCACCGGTCAAAGTTGCAATTATTCTCCAAGCGAATGTCTTCGCAAGGACTCTCTCTCTAGTGTACATTCCCATCGCCATAGAAAGCCGGTCTAATCTAAGAGCAAATAACATGCACGGTATTGGCTGACTGTCAAACTGCAATTAGTGCAGGGTTGGGATTTCGCCGAATAGGCTGCTGATCAGTTCGATTCTCAGTGGGCTGGACTGAAGTCTGGGGCGTCCGGATCATCAAGTCCCCAGTCCGAGGAACTCCATGCCCTCTCATGGAAGTAGTAGAGTAGCATCTTCGTGAAGATTTCGATGATTCCGATCGAGAAGCCCGCCGTCCAGCTACCTGTAATGTACCTGGAGATGAGTATCGTATCGGTAGTGGCGATCCCCCTCCAGGAGAATGTCTTTGTTATGCTTCGCTTCCTATTGGCGTGGCCTTCGCCCGGCAATTTGTCATCCTTCCCATCGACTTCACCCAAGCCCCAATCAGATGCGCTCCAAGCCCTCTCATGGAAGTAGTAGAGTACCATCTTCGTCAAGACTTCGGTAAAGCCGATTGCCAGGCCTTTTGCAAAGCTTCCCGTAATCAAGAAGGAGATGAGAATTGTATCTGTGGTGGCGATTACCCTCCAGAGGAGTGTCTTCGCAAGACTGCGTTTCCTGTTAGCGTGGCCACCGCCTGCTACGGTCGACATAGTTGGTTCAAGAGGTTATTTTTCATAACCTCTCCGGACAACGACTTACCACCCTCAGATGGACTCAATCACAACTGCGATTCCTTGTCCGCCGCCGATACAGGCCGTTGCCACTCCGTATCTTGAACCCGTTTCTTTGAGTTGGTGGGATAACGTGAGAACTAATCTGGTACCAGTAGCTGCAAGCGGATGACCAATGCCCACGGCACCGCCGTTGACATTGACGATGTCATACGATATCCCCAGGTCCTTGATGCAAGCCACTGCCTGTCCTGCGAAGGCTTCGTTTATCTCCCATAGATCGATGTCGGACACAGAAAGGCCTGCCTTCTCTATCGCCTTTAGACTGGATGGGACCGGCCCGTATGCCATGATGCTCGGCTCAAGGCCCACGACCCCCCAAGAGACGATTCTCGATAGGGGCTCGTCCCCATCATCCTCGGCCCTGGATGCTGACTTGACTACCACTGCAGCAGCACCGTCCACGACCCCAGACGCATTCCCTGCCGTGACCAAGGATTGTGGGCCGAAGTGAGTCCTCAGACCTGATAGAGTCTCCAGGGTGGTTCCAAGAACTACGTGATCCTCATGCGTGTGATCGACAGTGCCGTCTGCGGTATCAACCGGTACGACCTCCTGTTCCCAGGTACCTGATGAGACACTGGACTCTGTCCTCTGATGGCTCATCGCCGCGTACTCGTCTGCTTGCTCGCGCTCTACTCCCTTCCTTCTGCAGAGCTCATCGCTAGTTTGTGCCATGAACATGCCACTGACCCCGTCCACGAGGTTGGTGAACAGGTAGTCCTCCATGTCCTGCGCTAGCTCCTCTCCTGCCGAAGGGGGCCTCCCGAGCTTGTACGTATCCCTCATGCCCCTCAAGACGTGAGGTGCCTGGCTGAGGTTCTCCATTCCACCGGCCACCACTACATCGGCCTCCCCGAGCATTATCATCTGGGTTGCGCTGATGATTGACTGGGCTCCACTCCCGCAGAGCCTGTTCAGTGTGAGCATCGGGACTTCCTCGGGGATCCCCGATCTGAGGCCTGCGTGCCTCGCCCCGAAGATTGCTTGCCCGGAGGTCTGCAGAGCGTGCCCCATCACCACGTGTTCCACACTGGTTGGGTCTGTTCCGGTCTTCTCCATGGCTCCCTTGATTGCTACTGTTCCGAGTTGCTCGGCTGAAACTGATGCTAGTCGGCCGCCTGGTCCGCCATCTCCTCTCTTGCCCCCAAGCCACTCGCAGAAGGGCGTCCTCGCCCCGCCTACAACAACCGCTCCCTCGGCCATACGACTACTTCCTTCTTTCAGGACTCGTCTGACTCTTCCGTCATCGAGCCAAGGTAGTCTGGTAGTTCGACGCCCGACATCTTCGCGACGTCGTGTATCGGAGGTAGACTCTGTACTAGGCTGCTGACGAAGTTGCTAGTTGCAGAGTTTCCGTCTTTGTCGTTCCCGCTGTCCCATACTGTGATCTTGTCTATCTTCAGGTTTCGGATTGCCTCGGTCTGAGCAGACACCATGTCCTCGATCTTCTCTACCATGAGTAGGGTTGCCGCAGCCTTCGGATCTCCTGACGCGCTTGAAACTAGGTTGCTGTAACCCTGGGCCTTTGCTTCCAGAACCTTCTGGACACCCTCAGCCTCTGCCTCATACTTTGCGAGGATGGCGTCTGCCTCACCGCGGGCGATTCTCCTCTGCCTCTCTGCCTCGGCCTCAGCTGCTATCTCTACCTGCTGTTTGGCGATTGTTTCCCTAGCGATCTCGCTCGCTCTGAGAGATTGTTCTTCCTCGTCGTATTTCGCCTTTGCAATCTCGGCCTCTGCAACGGCCGTGGCCACGTCGGCCCTCTGCTTGGCTGAAGCCTCTGCCTCAGCGAGGTCGGCGTTTGCCTTGGCGATCTCTGCCTGAGCAGCGTTCTCACCGCCAACTGCCATAGCCTCCTGTTGTTCGACGAAGACACGCTGGTCGGCCTGTGCTGCCTTCCTTCCCTTCTCTGCCTCCGCGTTGTTCTGGGCGACCTGGATCTCCCTGGTTCTGTCTGCCTCCGCCTTACCGATGGCTCCGTCCCTCTCAGCGTTAGCGACGTCGATCCTAGCCTGCTCGACTGCAGTGGATGCAGCTTTCTTACCGATGCTCTCGATATAATCTGACTCGTCTGTGATGTCAGCGATGTTAACGTTGATCAGATACAGTCCGACCTTCCTCATCTCCTGTCCGACGTTCTTCTGAATTAGCTCTAGGAAGGAGTCCCTGTCCTGGTTGATCTGTTCGATTGTCAGAGTGGCTACTGTGAGACGGAGTTGTCCGAAGATTATCTCCTTGGCCATCTCTTCTATGTCCTCCACCCTGAAACCGAGGAGACGCTCGGCTGCATTGGCCATTATCGAGGGCTCCGTCGAGACACCTATGGTGAATGTACTTGGAACGTTAATCCTGATATTCTGGAGAGACAATGCGCCCCTGAGGTCTATGTTGATAGTCATCGGCTTTAGAGAAATATACGCATAGTCCTGGATTAGAGGCCATACCAATGAGGCGCCTCCGTGGAGGGTCTTGGATGGTTTCGGGCGTCCGTCTGCGGTCCTCTCTGTCCTACCGTATATGACCATTATCTGATCCGGTGGGCATCGCTTGTAGCGCTGTGCGAAAAACATCACAGCCGCGACAAGAATCAAAACGACTGCAAAAATCATTATTCCTAGTATCTCATCTGCTTCTGCCATTGGCTCAACTCGCTCTATTTGAGGGCGCAGTCACGTATGAATGCTTACCCGCCGTGACTTGACGGGCCAGCCGTGAGGATGACTTTTCTGACTAGACCCTCTTGACTACCAGGACCTCTCCGATTGTGTCGACAACCTCGATGAAATCGCCCGTACCAATCCCTGCCCCGTCCTCGGACTTAGCATTGAATGTCCTTTGGGCCTCGTTCACTTCGACGGTGACCTGCCCAACGCCATCTTCTGAGATTCTGAGGTATACTTGTCCCTTGGCCCCTATGGCCTCGGAGAGTTCCATGGTCCCATCTTGTTGGAGGTTGACGAACAGTTCGAAAAGCTTGCCAGTGGCGTACATCGACGACCCGCCCGCAATCCCTCCTGCCAGGATGGCTGGGGAAGCTCCGCCACCAGACTTGGTCACGTATAGTCCGGCTAGTCCGAAGAACATCAGAAAGGCCATTATCCCCTGGAACGTAAGAGCCTTGAACGACGCATCAGCACCCATGTCCACGTCTATTCCGAAAAGCCCGTCGAATATGTCCGTGGCAATTCCTCCTATCATAAGGAGGAAGAAGTACAGCACAAACAAGATCCCCCCCACCAAGGCACTTGCCGCGAATAGCATGTCAATACCTGAAACATCTCCCAGCCCTACCAAATCAAACAAGCTGACCATTGGCGGGGCGTGTTAAGTCTGATTTTTGACTTGTTCGGCGGAAATAGCCCAAAGGGGCCCTCATTTCTTTGATAGAAGGAAGCCCATGTAGCGCTCCAGGTTTAGGATGGGGCCAAGGGAGAGTCCCACAATAACGAACGAGATGGTGAGGTTAGTGTCGGAGCTGATGTTGAATAATGCGTCAATGAGGCTATATGAAAAAATTCCTATTAGGAAGAGCATTACTGGGATCGCTGCCCTCCTGAAGAAGATGTGGTAGCCGAAGAGTTGGTCGAAGGCAGGGTTTCCTATCGCCTTGTCAACGATATTTTCCTTATCCCCAGAGGACATCACGTTCAACTCGGATTACTACTAACCAAGTGTCGCCAGCCATTGGAACATCCCAAAGATCGTGATAATGACGGGGATTGAATACCAAGCGGCTTTTACTGGCTTGGAGGAGTCATCAACGATTCTCTTCCGCCCAGTCGCAGGGTCGGTCGTTAGGATTGTCTTCTCTGCCTTGCTGTATAGCTCCGAGAACTCTGACTCGTTCCTGGCTAGGAACAGCAGGAAGTACAATCCAAGCGCCAGTGTCCCTCCTCCTGTCCCCTGAATCATGTACGCGATCCAGTCGGAGGTTCCCTCGTCCGCCAGAAGGGCATTCCCAATCAGTAGCTGCGCTATTCCCATCATGAACCACATGATAGAGTCTCTTCGTGCCATGTTCGTTTGAGGAGAAACCCCCTCTTGAATATGACCCCTGCCTGACTCTGAATCAACCGCCTCTGCTCTTCGGTCTTTTCTCCCAGATGGCCCATACGCCCTTCGCTGTGGCTACGAGTTCGCCCTCTGCTGTGGCTAGTCTGCCCTCGATATGCGCGAGGTTCCTCCCCCTCCTTACGACCTCTGCGGTAGCGACCAGGTGGTCACCCGGGTGTGCAGCGTTCAGGTAGGATATGTCCAGCTGCGCGGTGGCGGACCACTCCTCCTTGGCCATCATGGATATCAGAGTCCCACCCATTGCCGTGTCCAGGAGGGTTGCATGCACCCCACCATGTGCCATGCCGCCCAAGTTCAGGTGCATCTGGCCGACGGTGAGCTCCACAACACACGAGCCCTCAACGAATTCGGTTATCTCCATCCCCATTGACTCTGCGAGGTTAGTTAGCCTTGGCACAACACCTTCACCGCTCATTCGGACGCCTCCCCGGTCTGGACTGCCCATAGCCTCGCGTACAGCCCTTCCTGCGA